>NZ_CP067420.1:4560067-5250135 GCF_016653635.2 Skermanella sp. TT6 | reverse complement strand
GAGCCTGCTGATCCAGACCGTCGAGTTCCTGCAAGCCCATGACCGGATCGTCGCGGGCTTCGACGCATCCGCGGCCACCGGGCGGGTGCGGTTCGGCGTCTCCGAGGAATATGCCCACCGGCTCTTGCGCGACGCTCTGCCCCTCTTCTCCGCTGAACATCCCGCCGTCGAACTCGAGGTCGAGACCGGTCCGAGCGGGGAGCTTGCGAACCGGCTGGAGCGCGGCAGCCTGGATCTCGCCGTCGTCGTGGAACCCGCGGGCCAGTCGCGCCGGCCCGGCGGCACGGCTTTCGGCACGACGCAACCCGTCTGGGTCGCGGGCGCCGGTTCGCATCTCGCCGCGGATATCCCGGTGCCCCTCGCCCTGCACGGCTCCGGCTGCCCTTACCGGAGCGCCGCGGTCGATGCCTTGGCGGCGATCGGCCGTTCGTGGCGGACGATCGTGACAAGCTCGGGATCCGCCGCCATCGAGGCGGCGATCGAGGGCGGCTTCGCCGTCGGAATCCTCGACCGCGCCCGCGTCACCGATGCCATGAGGATCCTCGGGCAGGACGAGGGATTGCCGCCTCTGCCCGCCCATGAATTGGTCATTGCCCGGGCACCCGGGGCTGCCGGCAAGGCGCAGGATCTCCTTGCCGAAACGATCGTCCGCCACTTCCGCCTTTGAGGCTGGGACATGGGGGTGCGCTCCCGATCCGTGCTACGACGGCGGGAGAGTATGAGGATGGTGGAGACGGAATCTCAGTAGATCAACTGACGGGTGCGGCGATCCGCACCGTTTTCAAAGCCCGTCTGAGAGTTGATCGGAGTTGCGGATCGCGGTCATGGTTGCCCATTCAGAAGGGGAGTGCCCCGCTGAGGCGGACGGTCATCGTCGTCGTGCGGACCCTGACGGTGTCCCTGACGTAATCACTGTCTTCGATCCAACTAAAAACGCACACACCGCAAGGCATGTGTCGATCAGCGCTGGCCAGCACCGGAAAACGTCGAGTTCTTCGGCTGAATGAACCGTGTGCGCCACTGCGGCCGGTTCCCCGCGCAAGGCGGAGAAGCGCAGTGTGTTGTAGCGCATCTCTGAGTGATGGCGGAGGGAGCGGGATTCGAACCCGCGATACCATTTCTGGTATACACACTTTCCAGGCGTGCGCCTTCAACCACTCGGCCACCCCTCCATCAAGGCCGCGGAAAATACTCAACGGCGGGGGCGGATTCAAGCACTTCGTTCACGTCGGCTCCCGGGAAAGTGAAGAAGGGTTCGGTTGCGCCTCCCGGGGTGGCGGCGCATGTTCCGGCACGGCGTCAATCAGCGGTGAGGAACGAGTGGTCGTCCTGAGAATGATCGGAGGGGTCCTGCTGCTGGCGGGGCTCGCGGCGTTGGGCTGGGACCTGTGGCAATGGAGCGAGATGGGGAGCCAGATGGCGGCGGCCGGCGGGCTGCATCTCTCCGCCGCCGGCGAGCTGTGGTACCGCCTGCATCCCGGCAGCCTGAACCTGACCCAGGCGGTGGTGCAGCGCTATCTGATGCCGGAGCTGTGGGATCCCGTGCTCCTGACCGTCCTGCTGTGGCCGGCAGCGCTTGTGCTGGCGGTGCCGGGGCTGGCGCTGCTGGCGCTGGGATCGCTCAGGCGGTCCTGAGCCCGTCCAGCAGCTCGCCGACGGTGCGGCACAACAGCGCGATGTCCTGGTCGCGCGACAGGCGGTGGTCGCCGTCCTTCACCAGGGTGATCCTCACGTCGTCGCCGGCCAGCCGCTCCGCGATGCGCTGGCTGGTGCGCCACGGCACGTCGGCGTCGCGCATGCCGTGGAGCAGCCGCACCGGGCAGGTCAGCGGGATGGTCCCGCGCAGCAGCAGGTGGTCCCGGCCGTCCTCGACCAGGAGGCGGGTATAGGCATAGGGATCGCCGTAGTCGGACGGCTTCAGCAAGGTGCCGGTCTCCGTCAGCGTGGCGCGGTCGGTCTCGTCCAGGGTGGACCAGATCAGGTCCTCGGTGAAGTCCGGCGCCGCGGCGATGCCGACCAGGCCGGCGACGCGTTCCGGCCGGGCGAGCGCCGTCAGCAGCATCATCCAGCCGCCCATGGAGGAGCCGACGATGACCTGCGGCCCCTCCGTCAGCCGGTCGAACGCGGCCAGCGCGTCGCGCGACCATTGGCCGATCGAGCCTTCCTCGAACCGGCCGCTCGACGCGCCGTGGCCCTGGTAGTCGAACCGGACGAACGCCGTGCCCCGGCCGCGGCAGAAGCTTTCCAGGGCGACCGCCTTGGTGCCGGTCATGTCCGATTTGAAGCCTCCCATGAAGATGACGCCGGGAGTGCTTCCTTCGCTGCGGCGATAGGCTATGGTGGCGCCTTCATGCGCCAGGGTATTTTCGGGCGAAGCGTTCAGATCGGTCATATCGAAAGATTCCATGAGCGGGGCACACAACACTACCACGGCCGGGCCGCACGACAACTCCGGGCGGGAGGAGGCCAAGCCGGAGGAGGCTAGGCGGGACGAGCCAGGTTCGGCGCCGGGGCGGCCCGTCGTCCTTCAGGTGCTGCCGGCCCTCGTCACCGGCGGCGCGGAGCGCGGTGCCATCGACGTGGCGGCGGCGCTGCACCATGCCGGGGGGACGCCGCTGGTCGCGTCGGCCGGCGGACCCATGGCGCGCGAGCTGGAACGCTGGCGGATCCCGCATTTCACGCTGCCGCTCGACAGCAAGAACCCGCTGACCCTGTGGCGCAACGTCGACCGGCTGAGCCGGATCATCCGCGAGCACAAGGTCGACATCGTCCATGCGCGCAGCCGGGCGCCGGCCTGGAGCGCCTATGGCGCGGCGCGGCGGACCGGCGTGCCGTTCATGACGACCTTCCATGCCCCCTACAACTTCTCGGGCAAGTCGAAGCGCTTCTACAATTCGGTCATGGCGCGGGGCGACCGGGTGATCGCCATCTCCGAGTTCATCCGCGACCATATCCTGACCAACTACCGGATCGACCCGGACCGCATCCGGGTGATCCACCGCGGGATCGATTCCAACGGCTTCGCGCCCGACCGGGTCAGCCCCGAGCGGGTGATCCAGCTGGCCCGCGCGTGGCGGCTGCCCGACGGCCATCAGGTGATCATGCTGCCGGGCCGGCTGACCCGGTGGAAGGGCCAGACCGTGCTGATCGACGCGCTCGCCCGGCTGGGCCGCAAGGACGTCTGCTGCCTGATGGTCGGGTCCGACCAGGGACGCGCCGGCTATCGCCAGGAGCTGGAGGAGCAGGTGCGCCGCCTGGGGCTGGAAGGCGTCGTCCGGCTGGTGGACCATTGCAACGACATGGCGGCCGCCTACATGCTGGCCGACGTGGTGGTCTCCGCGTCCAGCGATCCGGAGGCCTTCGGCCGGGTCATCGTCGAGGCCCAGGCCATGGGCCGGCCGGTGATCGTGACCAACCACGGGGCCGTGCGCGAGACCGTGGTCGCCGGCGAGACGGCCTGGGTGGTCCCGCCGAACGACGCCGATGCCCTGGCGGAGGCGCTCGGCGAGGCGCTGGCCCTGGACGCGGACCAGAGGGCCGTGCTGGGCGAGCGCGCCATGGCCTATGTCAACAGCCGCTTCACCCGGGACCGCATGTGCCGCGACACCCTGGCCGTCTATGGCGAGCTGATGGCGGAACGGGCGGCGGGGAACGGCGGCGAAGGCACTGGTTCCGGCGGGCCGCGCCAAGCTTGACTCGACCGGCAATGCGCCTAGAGTGCGGCATCTTTATTGGGATGATTGTTTTCTGACGATGCAGACGGCTGAACAGATCCAGAAAGTCGCCGTCACCCTGCCGGACGGCAGCGTGCGCGACTATGATGCCCCGGTGACGGGCCGGCAGATCGCCGAATCGATCGGCAAGCGGCTGGCCAAGGACGCGCTTGCCGTGAAGGTCGACGGCAATCTCCGCGACCTCGCCACCCGCATCACTTCGGACGCCGCCGTCGAGATCGTCACCCGCGACCATCCGGACGTCCTCGGCCTGATCCGGCACGACGCCGCCCATGTCATGGCGGAAGCCGTCCAGACGCTGTATCCCGGCACGCAGGTCACGATCGGCCCGGCGATCGCCAATGGCTTCTATTACGACTTCGCCCGAGCGGAGCCGTTCACGCCCGACGACCTCGAGCGGATCGAGGCGAAGATGCGCGAGATCGTGTCCCGGGACGCGCCCTTCACCTGCGAGGCATGGGACCGGGACGAGGCGATCCGCTTCTTCGAGGCGCGGGGCGAGAAGTACAAGGCCGAGATCATCCGCGACCTGCCGGAGACGGAGACCATCACGGTCTACCGCCAGGGCGAGTGGCTGGACCTGTGCCGCGGGCCGCACATGCCGTCCACCGGCCGGCTCGGCCAGGGATTCAAGCTGATGAAGGTGGCGGGCGCCTACTGGCGCGGCGACCACCGCAACGAGATGCTCCAGCGCATCTACGGCACGGCTTGGCGCGACGAGAAGGAGCTGAAGGCCCACCTGCACCAGCTGGAAGAGGCGGAGAAGCGCGACCACCGGCGGCTCGGCCGGGAGATGGACCTGTTCCACCTCCAGGAGGAGGCGGTCGGCAGCGTCTTCTGGCACGACAAGGGCTATACCCTGTGGCGCACGCTGGAGAACTATGTCCGCGCGCGGCTGCAGCGGTCCGGCTATGTCGAGGTCAAGACGCCGCAGCTGATCGACCGGGCGCTCTGGGTGGCCTCGGGCCACTGGGAGAAGTTCCGCGAGGCGATGTTCACCGCCAACGCCGACGACGAGAAGGTGCTGGCACTGAAGCCGATGAACTGCCCGGCCCATGTCCAGATCTACAAGCAGGGGATCACGAGCTACCGCGACCTGCCGCTCCGCATGGCCGAGTTCGGCTCGTGCCACCGCAACGAGCCGTCGGGCAGCCTGCACGGCATCATGCGGGTGCGCGCCTTCACCCAGGACGACGCGCACATCTTCTGCACGCCGGAGCAGATCACGTCGGAGAGCATCGCCTTCTGCGACCTGCTGCTCAGCGTCTACAAGGACCTGGGCTTCACCGACGTGTCGGTGAAGTTCTCGGACCGCCCGGAGACCCGCGCCGGCACCGACGAGGTGTGGGACCGCGCAGAGGCGGCGCTGCGCGAGGCGATCGAGGCCGCCGGCCTGCCCTATACCATGAACCCCGGCGAGGGCGCCTTCTACGGCCCGAAGCTGGAGTTCGTGCTGCGCGACGCGATCGGCCGCGACTGGCAGTGCGGCACCCTGCAGGTGGACTTCGTCCTGCCGGAGCGGCTGGACGCGGAGTATGTCGGCGAGGACGGCCAGCGGCACCGGCCGGTCATGCTCCACCGGGCCATCCTGGGGTCGATGGAGCGCTTCATCGGCATGCTGATCGAGCACTACGCCGGCAAGTTCCCGCTCTGGCTGGCTCCGCTCCAGGCGGTCGTGGCGACCATCACCAACGAGGCGGACGGGTATGCCGCCGAGGTGGCCAACGAGCTTCGCCGGGCCGGAGT
The DNA here is from genome assembly GCF_016653635.2 of Skermanella sp. TT6. NCBI lineage: Bacteria > Pseudomonadati > Pseudomonadota > Alphaproteobacteria > Rhodospirillales > Azospirillaceae > Skermanella > Skermanella cutis. The sequence continues at coordinate 5,244,655 of NZ_CP067420.1, read as the reverse complement.
CAGGGTGGAGCTTGACACCCGGAACGAGAAGATCAACTTCAAGGTCCGCGAACACAGCCTCGCGAAGGTGCCCTTGATGGTGGTGGTGGGCAAGCGCGAGGCCGAGGAGCGGACCGTGGCATTGCGCCGTCTGGGCGGCAAGGATCAGGAAGTTCTTGCTCTCGACGCCGCTGTCAATACAATTGTGGCCGAAGCGAGGTCGCCTCTTGGCAATCTCGCGCCGGAATCACCATTCTAATCCTGGAGTGATCCAGGTCAGGTCGTTCGTGGCCTGGGATGACTACAATACCGGTTGCCTGGGTCCCGGCGGGTCATGAGCCCCCGCCCGGGACTGACCGAAACGCCGGGTGCCGGTTTCAACGAGGGAGACTATTCCATAGCCAGACCAAATGCCGACTCCACACCGTCCCGTGATGGGCCGCGGGTCAATCGGGAAATCAATGTCCGCTCCGTCCGCCTGGTGGATGCCGCCGGCGAAATGGTCGGGGTCGTTTCGCTCCGCGAGGCGCTGATCGCCGCGGAAGAAGCAGGGCTCGACCTCGTCGAGGTCTCCCCGAATGCGGATCCGCCGGTGTGCAAGATCCTCGACTATGGCAAGTTCAAGTACGAGGCGCAGAAACGGGCCAACGAGGCGCGCAAGAAGCAGAAGATCATCGAGGTTAAGGAAATCAAGATGCGTCCTAACATCGATGACAACGACTATGACGTCAAGATGCGCAGCGCCCGTCGGTTCCTTGAGGAAGGCGACAAGGTGAAGGTCACCATGCGCTTCCGCGGCCGCGAGATGGCTCACCAGGACCTTGGCATGAACGTGCTGGTCAAGGTGCGCGACGATCTCCAGGAAATGGCCAAGGTCGAGCAGATGCCCAAGCTGGAAGGCCGCCAGATGATCATGGTCCTGGCTCCCAAATGACGCGTTGACCGGATTGGTCCTGGGGAGATCCGCTCCCAGGCCGCAAACGTACGAAAGCCCGCCGTTCGGCGGGCTTTCGCGTTTTCGGGGGGATGGTGCGACGTCGTCGCCCGGTCAGTTGGGCTTGTCGTCGTTCATGTCCCGGCGCACTTCCTGGCTCTTGTCCTGGATGGCATTGCCGATGTTCTCCATCGCCTCGCCGGTCTGCTTGGCGGCGTTGCTGACGCTGTTGTCGATCGACTCGCCCGCACGTTCCGCCGGGCCTTCGTTATCGCAGGCCGCGAGCATGGGGACGCCCAGGACCAGGAAAGCACCCAGGGCGGCACGTCGAAGACCCGAACCGGTCAGGGAAAACATGAAGCAACCTTTCGAATTGTCTGCGTTGCTTCACGAACACGTGGGGGGTGTGGTTGTTCCGGTTAGGGCGCCTAGCCTATTCGGCGGACCGAGGATCCAGCCGCTCCAGGATCGACAGGGCCTGCGTTGTATCTCCTTCGGCCGCCATCGATCTGAAACGGCGTTCCGCGTCCCATGCCGCCAGCGCTTGGACGCTCATCTCCTCGATCCGGCCGTTCACGCTGAGTTCACGGCTGCGGGCCAGCGCCTCGAGCCGTTCGGCGGTATCGTCGGTCAATCGGATCGTCAGCTTGCTCATGGCAAAAGCTCCAGGCATTCGGCCGGCGTCATCTTGTAGCGTCCGCCGCAAGACTTCGCGAGCGGCCCCGCCGGCCGAGCGCAATCCGGCAACGAAGACGTTGGTATCGATGACGATCAAGGCCATGCGGATCGAACGAAAGAGGCCGGGGAGCGTGCTCCCCGGCCTCATTCTGTCCCTGGTACCCCGCCGGTTTTACGCCGCGGCCTTGATCCCGGCGTCGCGGACGCCCGGCTCGACCTCGTCGGCGAACTGCTTGAAGTTCGCTTCGAAGCGCTTGGCGACTTCGCGGGCGGTCTCGTCGTACGCGCGCTTGTCGTGCCAGGTGTTCTTCGGCTGGAGCACGTCGGCCGGCACGTCCGGGCAGGCTTCGGGGATGAACAGGCCGAAGTTGGGGTCGGGCCGGTGCGGCGCGTCGGCCAGGTTGCCCTCCAGCGCCGCGCGGATCAGCGAGCGGGTGTGGCCGATCGACATGCGCTTGCCGGTGCCGTACGCGCCGCCCGACCAGCCGGTGTTGACCAGCCAGACGTTGGAGCCGTGCTTGGCGATCTTGTCGCCCAGCAGCTTGGCGTACACCGCCGGGTGGCGCGGCATGAAGGGGGCGCCGAAGCAGGTCGAGAAGGTGGCCTGCGGCTCGGTCACGCCCTTCTCCGTCCCGGCGACGCGCGCGGTGTAGCCGGACAGGAAATGGTACATGGCCTGGTCGGGCGTCAGCTTGCTGATCGGCGGCAGCACGCCGAAGGCGTCGGCGGTCAGCATCACGATGTTCTGCGGGATGCCGCCGATGCCGGTGTCGCTGACGTTGGGGATGAAGTCGAGCGGGTAGGAGGCGCGGGTGTTCTCGGTGTAGCGGCCGTCGTCCAGGTCGAGCACCCGGGTGTCCGGGTCCATCACGACGTTCTCCAGGATCGTGCCGAACCGGCTGGTGGTGGCGTAGATCTCCGGCTCGGCCTCGGCGCTCAGGCGGATCACCTTGGCGTAGCAGCCGCCCTCGAAGTTGAAGACCGAGGTCTCGGACCAGCCGTGCTCGTCGTCGCCGATCAGCGTGCGGCTGCCGTCGGCGGACAGGGTCGTCTTGCCGGTGCCGGACAGGCCGAAGAACACCGCCGTGTCGCCCTGGGGCCCGATATTGGCCGAGCAGTGCATGGGGAGCACGCCGCGGGCCGGCAGCAGGTAGTTCATGACGCTGAAGATGCCCTTCTTGATCTCGCCGGCATAGGAGGTGCCGCCGACCAGGATCAGGCGCTTCGCGAAGTTGCACAGGATGAAGACGTCGGACCGGGTGCCGTCACGCTCCGGCACGGCCTTGAAGTCGGGCACCTGGAGCACGGTGAACTCCGGCGCGAAATGCATCCGGTCCTCGGCGGACGGGCGGATGAACATGTTCTGGGCGAACAGGTTGTGCCAGGCGTGCTGGGTGACGATGCGCACCGGCAGGCGGTATTCCGGGTCGGCGCCGGCGTAGAGGTCCTGGACGAACACCTCGCGCCCCTGGAGGTAGGCCGCGACCCGGCCGTGCAGCCGGTCGAACTGCTCCTCGGTGATCGGCTTGTTGACGTTGCCCCACCAGATGTCGCCGCTGGTCGAGTCCTCCTGCACGATGAACTTGTCGTTGGGCGAACGGCCCGTGTGCTGACCGGTGATCGCCACCAGCGGTCCACCCTTGGCGAGAGTCGCCTCGCCCCTCACCAGCGCCTGTTCATAGAGCCCGGCCGCGCTGTAGTTCCAGTGCGCCGCCTTGAGGCCGGACAGGCCCAGATAGTCGAGGCCGTTGCTGCTGATGGTCGGTCCGAATTGCTTCACGGTCATTCTCTCCACGTTATTTCTCTGTCCGGTTTGCCGGATTACAGTCGGCCTTGGCTCAGGCCTGCGTTTCCCCTCGAATCCGGCGCGCCCGCCGGACCAGATCCACGAGTTCCCGCCGGGCGCCCTCGGCATCGAACACCGTGCGGCCGAAATCCATCCGGGCGGTCCGACCCCCCAGGCGCAGGTCGCATCCGTCGGGGTCGATGCCGGTCAGCTTCCAGCCGCCGCCTTCCCGGCCCAGCAGCACGGTCGCGTACAGCTCGACCGCGTCGGCATGGTCCTCGTTCATATGCTCTACGATATCCGCGTCCCGCAGCGCCAGTGTCTCGATATCTGGGAGACGAAAAAGCAGGTCGTCGCCCGCGATCCAGCGGATCCGGCCGAAACCCGCCACGAGGTGGGCGCGCTCGACCGCGATCCGGTAGATCGCGAAATCACCGAATCCGGCGTACAAGGATGCGCTTTCGTGCCGCGCCAGGAAACGGACACGATGACGCGGGTCGTCGCTGCGCTCCGCCCGGCCCAGCACCGAGACCCTGGAACCCGCCAGCGGCTCGTCCAGGCCGGCGGTCCCGTCGAAAAGCAGGCCGACGCGCGGATCCATCTTGATGTTCGCGGTGTGGTCCGCCAGATCTGAGAGGAAAAGCAGGGGAGACGCGTCGTGGTCGAGCGCCGCGAGCACCAGCGACGGATAGGGCCAGCCGGCCGCGTCGCGCTGGGCGGTGGACAGGGCGGCGCGGCCGGTCGCGCGCATCACGCGGCGGGCCGCCGCGGCGACGTCCGGACCGGTTCCGGGGGCGGGGTCCGGGGCCGGGCCCGGTCCGGTGCTGGTATTCATCGAAGCAACCCGCCTCTTTCCGGGGCGGCCGACCCCTTGTCGATGGGGTGAGCCAACCCTTTTTCGCGCCGCAATGGTGCCATATTGGCAAACCACAGTGCCGGCGCGGAAGAGGGATTTTCCGCATCCCGACGGATGCTCCACTTCGAGGTGCAGAGGAGGCAAACGTTGCCGCAAACTATCGCGCTGGTTGACGACGACCGCAACATCCTGACGTCGGTGTCGATCGCGCTGGAAGCAGAGGGCTTCGAGGTCCGGACATATACGGACGGCGACGAGGCGCTGCGGGGCCTGACCGCCAAGCCGGTCGACCTCGCCGTGCTCGACATCAAGATGCCCCGCATGGACGGCATGGAGCTTCTGTCGCGCCTGCGCCAGGTCAGCGGGCTGCCGGTCATCTTCCTGACCTCCAAGGACGACGAGGTCGACGAGGTGCTGGGCCTGCGCATGGGCGCCGACGACTACATCAAGAAGCCGTTCAGCCAGCGCCTGCTGATCGAGCGCATCCGGGCGCTGCTGCGCCGGGAGCAGATGCGCCGGGACAAGTCGGCGGGCGGCGAGCCCAGCACGGTGATCGTGCGCGGCGACCTGGTGCTCGACCCGGCGCGCCACGCCTGCACCTGGAAAGGCCAGCCGATCGAGCTGACGGTCACGGAATTCCTGCTGGTCAAGGCCCTGGCCGTCCGCCCCGGGCACGTCAAGAGCCGCGACCAGTTGATGGATGCCGCCTATGGCGAGCATATCTACGTGGACGACCGCACGATCGACAGCCACATCAAGCGGCTTCGCAAGAAGTTCAAGGCGATCGACGGCGATTTCGGGCAGATCGAGACCCTGTACGGCGTCGGCTACCGATACCGCGATGCCTGACGACGGCGTGGCCTCCCGGGTGCGGCCGCCGGTCCCGGCCGGCCGGCACTCCGGCTCCCCGTCCCGGGCCGACCCGGCGGAGGCCCGCCGGCGCGACGGGGGCGACCGGACCCAGCCGCGCCGGTACCGGCGGACCCTGTCGCCGCTGACGCTGCGCATCCTGGCGGTCAACGTGCTGGCGCTCGCCATCCTGGTCGGCGGGCTGCTCTATCTCGGCCGCTACCAGGACCGGCTGATCGAAAGCGAATTGGAAGCGCTGCGCACCGAGGCCCGGATCTTCGCCGGCGCCATCGGCGAAGCCGCGGTCACCCGCGGCGGCGACGAGACCAACGAACTGTCGCACGACCTGGCGCGCCAGATGGTCCGCCGGCTGGTCGAGACGACCGATACCCGCACCCGGCTGTTCGACCCGTCGGGGACGCTGGTGGCCGACAGCCGCGTGCTGATCGGCCCCGGCGGAGTCGTGCAGATCGAGGAACTGCCGCCGCCGGTCCAGGGCGGCCCGATCACCCGCTTCGCGATCGACCTGTACGACGACATCGTCAACGCGCTGCCGTCCCGCGACAAGTTCCCGGTGTTCCGCGAGGGACCGGTCCAGGTCGCGGACAAGTACGCCGACGTCGTCCGGGCGCTGGCCGGCGACGTGAGCGCCAGCGTCTGGACCACCCACGACCACGGCATGATGCTGACCGTCGCGGTGCCCGTGCAACGGTTCAAGCAGGTGCTTGGCGCGGTCATGCTGTCGCGCGGCGGCGCCCAGATCGACGCGGCGATCCGCTCGGTCCGCCTGGACATCCTCAAGGTGTTCGCGGTGGCGCTGGCGGTCACGGTGCTGCTGTCCTTCTATCTCGCCGGCACCATAGCCCGGCCGATCCGCAAGCTGGCGGTGGCTGCCGACCATGTCCGGCGCGGCCACGGCCGACATCACGAGATCCCGGACTTCAGCCGCCGCGGCGACGAGATCGGGGACCTGTCGGGGGCGCTGCGCGACATGACGGCGGCGCTGTGGATGCGGATGGACGCGATCGAGAGCTTCGCCGCCGACGTCGCCCACGAGATCAAGAACCCGCTGACCAGCCTGCGGAGCGCGGTCGAGACCGTGGCGCGGGTGCGCGATCCGGACCAGCAGCGCCGGCTGATGTCGATCATCGAGGACGACATCCAGCGCATGGACCGGCTGATCAGCGACATCTCCAACGCGTCCCGCCTGGACGCAGAGCTGAGCCGGGCCGAGGCGGAGCCGGTGGATATCGGCCGCATGCTGCGCATGCTCGCGGACATCCACCAGACCACGGCGGCGGAGCGCTCGGCTCCCCGCGTCCTGCTGGAGCTTCCGCCGGCCGGCGACCTGACGGTGCCCGGACTGGAAGGACGGCTGGTGCAGGTGTTCCAGAACGTGATCGCCAACGCCGTCTCCTTCTCGCCGCCGGGCGGCACGGTGACGGTCCGGGCGGCCGTGGTCCGGGCATCGCCGGAAGGGGAGCGGGTCGAGGTCACGGTGGAGGACGACGGCCCCGGCATCCCGGACGGCAAGCTGGAGGCGATCTTCGACCGGTTCTATACCGAGCGGCCGGCGGGCGAGAAGTTCGGCACCCATTCCGGCCTGGGTCTCAGCATCTCCAAGCAGATCGTCGATGCCCACGGCGGCGAGATCTTCGCGCGCAACCGCCGCGACGGGCTGGACGAGGTCCGCGGCGCGGTCTTCACGGTGCGCCTGCCGCGCGCCTGAGCCGTGCCGGACATGGCGCCGGCCCTTGTGGCGCGGGCCCGTTCGGGATTATGCTGAAACGGTTGCAAAAGGCGGCGGCGATGAACGGCATCATGGGAATCGCGCTTTCGGGCGCGGCGGTCGAAACCCGGCGGATCGACGCGAGCGCGTCGAACATCGCCAACGCGCGCACCACCGGCAGGCTTGGGGAAGCCGGAGCGGCGGGCGGGGCGCGGTCGCCCTACGCGCCGGTCGCCGCGACCCAGGGCGACGTGCGCGGCCCGGAGGGGCAGGGGGCCGGTGTCCGGGGCGGGGTGAAGCCCCTGTCGACGCCGGTCGTCGCCGAGTACGACCCCTCGTCGCCGGACGCCGACGCCAAGGGCATGGTCGGCGTCCCCAACGTCGATGCCGGCGGGGAGTTCGGCCAGCAGATCCTGGGCTCGCGCGCCTACTCCGCCAACCTGTCCGTGGTCCGCGCGACCGGCGACATGACCCGCGACCTGCTGAGGATGCAGGCCTAGGAGTGACCGGTCCGAGCGCGGTCGGACAGCCCGGTCATTCTGTTTTGGTTCCCGCTTTGGGCCATGTTCGCCAATTGATCCCCCCTTGTGCCCTTTCCGAGTCGTCTTTCCCGGAGTGACCCGCCCATGTCCGCGGCTTCCAAGCCCCTTCCGCTCGTCGGCATTCCCGCCTGCATCCGTCCGCTGGGGCACCATCCGTTCCATATCGCCGGAGACAAGTATATCCGCGCGGTCTCCGACGGTGCCGGGGCGCTGCCGATGGTAATTCCGGCGCTGGGCGGCTCGCTCGACCCGGAGGAACTGGTGGCCCGGCTCGACGGGCTGCTGGTCACGGGAAGCCCGTCGAACGTGGAACCCGCGCGGTACGGCGGGCCGGCCAGCGTCGCCGGCACCCTGCACGATCCGGAACGGGACGCCACCACCCTGCCGCTGATCCGCGCGGCGATCGCGGCGGCGGTGCCGGTGCTGGCGATCTGCCGCGGCATCCAGGAGCTGAACGTGGCGCTGGGCGGCACCCTGCACCAGCGGGTCCAGGAACTGCCGGGCCGCCTCGACCACCGTGCCGACGATTCCCGGCCGGTGGAGGAGCAGTACGCCAAGGTCCACCCGGTGCGCCTGACTCCCGGCGGGGTGTTGGCGGGCATCCTGGACGACGGGGCGGGCAACGGAGCGGGAACCGGGGAAATCCGCGTCAACTCGATCCATGCCCAGGCGATCGACCGCCTCGCCGACGGGCTGAGCATCGAGGCCGTGGCGCCCGATGGGATCATCGAGGCGGTCAGCGTGACCGGGGCCGCCGCCTTCGCGCTGGCGGTCCAGTGGCACCCGGAATGGCGCTTCCGGGAATGCCCGGACAGCACCGCCCTGTTCCGGGCCTTCGGCGCGGCTTGCGCGAACCGCGCCCGGAGGGCGGAGCGTCCGCGGGCCTGAGGTCAGCCGGTCCGGGCGATCCTGGTCAGCAGGTCGATCAGGACGGCCTGCTCCCCCTTGCTCAGGTCCTTGACCATGGCGCGCTCGTGGGCCCGGACCCGGGGGATCAGCTCCTCCACCAGGGCGGCGCCTTCCGCGCTGAGTTCCAGCGCATAGGACCGGCGGTCGTTGGGCGAGGGCGCGCGCACGACCCAGCCGCGGCTTTCCAGGCGGTCGATCACGGCGACCATGGTCGAGCGGTCGATCCCGACCGCGGTGCCCAGCTCGGACTGGCTGAGGCCCTGGTTCTCGCAGATCAGGATCAGGACGCCGAACTGCCCCGGCGTGATGTCGTGGGGGGCCACCGCGCTCTGGAAATTCTGGAACACGGCGATCTGGGCCTTGCGCAGATTGTAGCCGACCAGATCGGGCAGCAGACCGAGGGCAAGCTTCGGCTGGCGGGTATCCCGGGCGCGCGGACGCTTCAGGACTTGTGGTCTCGCGGTGTCAGGCAAGTTTGCTCCCTCGATTTGTCACCCGGCGCATCGAGGCGCCGGTGCGCGGAGCGGGGTGCCGGTCCGGTCCCCGCGTCGGCCGGATGAAAAGCGTTCCGGTATGGTTTATCGAATATCGCTAAAGAAAGAGGATGATGATGCCCTCGTAACGCACCTTGCGCGCGGGTTGCAACCGCTACCATGTCGCAGGGGGAGGGGTGCATTTTATTGCATACTTGATATGCGTTTTGCGCATTGGTCGGAACCGGCCGCTCCGCCACCTTCCTGGACGAAGTGAGGCCTCTTCCCCTGGAGGCAGTCGCCCGGCCACCGGTTTCCCCTGCCGCATCCGGGCTCCCGCAGCGGAGCTTCAGCGCCCGGCCACCCCCTTGGCCGGGCGTTCCCGCCGGCCCGTCATCCCGCGGTCAGCCGGCCGACGAAATGGTCGATCTGGACCTGGACCGCGTTGAAGCTGTCCTCCAGGCTGCGGATCCCCTCGTGCAGCCGGTGGACCGCCTGGCCGTTGCGTTGCGCCGACTGCGCCACCCCCTCCATGTTGGAGCGGAGCCGCTGGGTGCCGCCCGCCGCCTGCTGGACGGCGCGGCTGATCTCCTCCGTCGCGGCGTTCTGCTGCTCGACCGCGCCGGCGATCGAGGCGCTGATCTCGCTGATGCTGACGATCACCCCGGCGATGCCGTCGATCTCCCGCGCGGCGTCGCCGGTCGAAGCCTGGATCGCGCCGACCAGCCGGGAAATCTCGTCCGTCGCCTTGGCGGTCTGGCCGGCCAGGTTCTTCACCTCGGTCGCGACCACGGCGAAGCCCTTGCCCGCCTCGCCGGCGCGCGCCGCCTCGATCGTGGCGTTCAGGGCCAGCAGGTTGGTCTGGCCGGCGATGCTGGAGATCAGGGTCAGCACGTCGCCGATGCGGTTGGCGTCGTCCACCAGCTTCTTCATGCGCTCCACGGTGCCGGTGACGCGCTCGTTGGCGCTGCCCGAGACGTTGTGGGAGGCGTGGGCCTGGTTGGAGATCTCGGAGATCGAGGCGGCGAGCTGCTCGACGGCGGCCGCGACCGTCTCGACGTTGGAGGTGACCTCGGTCGTGGCCGAGGCGGCTTCCCGGGTGAGGCTGGCGTTATCGCCGGCGCTGGCCGCCACGTCGCCGACGGCGTGGCTCATCTCCCCGGCGGTCCGGTTGACGCTCGCCAGCAGCTGTCCGACGTCGGTGTCGAAGCTCTCGGCGACGGAGGCGAGCGCCTGGCGGCGCTGGACCTCCGCCTCCGCCCGCAGGCGGATCTGCTCGGCTTCCAGCCGGGCTTTCTCGATCGCGTTCTCGCGGAAGGTCACCACGGCCGCGGCCATGCGGCCCAGCTCGTCCTTGCGGCTGGTCGCCGGCACCTCGACCTCGGTGCGGCCCGAGGCCAGCGTCGTCATGACCGAGGTCATGTCGACGATCGGCAGGGTCAGCCCGCGGACGATCAGGACCAGCACGCCGCAGACCAGCAGGAGGGCCGCGGCGCAGACGCCCGCGATGTGGATCGTCTGGTCGCGGATGTCGTCGTAGATGCGCTGGGGGGACAGCCGGACCTCGACCGAGCCGATCGTCTCCTCCCGCGAGCCGGTGCCGCGCACGATGTCGGCCCGCCGGACGATCGCGCCGTCATGGTCGGCCGCGGCGATGCCGTGGCTGGCGAAGACCCGGCCGTCCTTGTCGGAGATGGCGCTGCCCAGGTAGTCGGGGTCGGATTCGAGAGCGGCCAGGGTCGCCTCGCCCGCGCCGACGTCCATGTTCCAGACCGCTTCGCCGGCGCCGCCGACCAGCACCTTTGTGACCATCTGGGCGCGCTCGGACAGGGCGTTCTGCGCCTTGGTCATGTTCATGTAGGCGACGCCCAACGTGGTGCCGAGCGCGATGGCCGTCAGCAGGATGACGATCGGTACGATTACCCTGATCATCAGGCTTCGGTTGTAGAAGCTCAGCATTCCATGAATCCCTTTGCTCGCTTTGCGCGTCCTGACCGCCTGGAGCGTTCCCAGGAGAGCATAAACCTGAAATTGCCACCGAAATTTTAATATCATCAATATAAATGTTCCGTACCACGATAATCGGCACCTCTCCGGGTCGCGCCCCTGCCGCCGCAGGCAGCCCGCGGCGATCCTCAGGAAACCGGCGCTCCCGGCCATCCCCGGGCAGGCAGGTCGAATCGGAGCACCTCGGCGTTCCGCGCCGGCCCGCGCTGATCCGCCGCAAGCAGGATCGACAGGACGCGCGCCACTCCCTTGCTGCCGATCAGCAGCGGCAGGTTGTCCCGGCGGGCCAGGATGTCCGCGAGGGCGGCGCCGACCCGGGTGCGGAAATCCGGCTCCGCCTCGCCTCCGGGAGGATCCTCCCCGGCGTCGAGCAGCGGCTGGGTGGCCGCGATGTCCAGCCCGTTCCAGCCGCCCAGCCGGCGCTCGACCAGCCCGTCGTGGAAGGTGACCGGGCAGGCGATGCCCGCGACCTCGCGGACGATCTCGGCGGTGCGGCGGGTCCGCAGCAGCGGGCTCGCGACGATGGCGTCGATCGAGCCGGCCGACGCCCGCAGCAGTTCGCCCGCCGCGCGGGCCTGGGCCTCGCCCAGTTCGGTCAGCGGGATGTCCACGTCCCCGCCGCAGCGCACCTTCCGCCGGTTGAACTCGGTTTCGCCGTGACGCATGAAGAGCAGGGCGCGCCCCGCCTCGACGATGTCGGCCATCTCGCTTCCCTTCGCAGCTTCGGTCGGGAGGTTGGGTATCGACCGGCCGGCCATGCTGCGCCGCCCGGATCAGAACTGTTCGATGAAGCGGGCGACGCGGCTCCATTCCTCGGCGAGGCGCGGGCCGTGGCCGGCGATCGCCGCCCCGTCCCCGGCGGCTCCCGCCCGCTCCAGGTCCTCGCACACGCCGGCGAGCGCCGACGCGCCGACCATCCCGGAGGCGCCCTTCAGCTTGTGGGCGTGGCGCTTCACCGCGTCGGCCGGCTCGCCGGACCGGATCGCGCCGGCCAGCGCGTCGTGGACCGGCGCGCTGGCCTGGACGTAGCGCGCCAGCAGCCCGCGGATCGCCTCGTGGTCGTCGCCCAGCAGTTCGCGGAAGCCCCGCGTGTCGATCGGCGGCTCCGCGGCCGGGGAGGGGGCCGGGGAGGTGGCCGGCGGCGCCGCCCCGGCGGGTTCCGCGCCGCCCTCGCCGCCGCCCTCGCCGCCGCCCTCGCCGCAGTCGTCGGGCTCGGCGTCCGCCTCGGGCAGCCAGCGCGCCAGGGCCCGGCCCAGGCGCATGGTCTCGACCGGCTTGGTCAGGCAGTCGTCCATGCCTCCGGCGATGCAGCGCTCCACGTCGCCGGCATGGGCGTTCGCGGTGATGCCGACGATCGGCAGCCTCGGGCCGCCCGCGGTCTCGCGGTTCCGGATCGCCATGGTCAGCTGCATGCCGTCCATCTCCGGCATGTCGCAGTCGGTCAGCAGCAGCACGTAGGGCCGCCGGTCCAGGGCCGCCAGCGCCTCGACCCCGTCGTTGACCGCGTCGGCCTCGCAGCCGAGCTGGGCGAGCTGGAGCACGATGACCTCGCGGTTGATCGGGTGGTCGTCGGCGACCAGGATCGGCCCGCCGGGCGCCAGCCTGACCTGCTCCTCCAGCAGCCCGGCGTCGGGCTGGTCGGCGCTGTCCTCCGCCAGCCGCCCGGCCGCGACCGCGACCATCCGGTTGAGCCCGCCGCGCCGGAACGGCTTGGCATCCGAGCCCAGCCTCACGCGCGGCACGGCCGGCAGGGCGGAGCCGGCCGCCACGCCCGCGTCGAGCAGGATCACGGGGGTGGGTCCCATGGATGCCGCTCCCGCCGCGGCGATCCAGGAAGCCGCCGAGGCCGCTTCCGCGAATCCCATGACCGAGGCGCCGTCGGCCTGGAGATAGCGCGTCGCGACCGCGCGCTCGTCCTCCTCCGGCACGATGACGACCACGCCGACCCCGTCGAGATCCACGAGGCCCATGGCGTGCTCGGTCCAGGCGCCCTCGACGACCGGCAGCGACAGCTCGACCCGGAAGGCGCTGCCCTTGCCGGGCGCGCTGTCCACGCCGATGGTGCCGCCCATCAGCTGGGCCAGCAGCCGGCAGATCGACAGGCCGAGCCCGGTCCCGCCGAACCGCCGGGTGGTCGAGCTTTCCGCCTGGGTGAAGGGTTGGAACAGCCGGGCCGCCTGCTCCTGGGTCAGCCCGATGCCGGTATCGATGACGCGGACCAGGACGTCGGCCCTGCCGTCGCGCACGCCGTTCAGGTCGATCCTCAGCGTGACCGAGCCTCCCGCGGTGAACTTGATGGCGTTGCCGACCAGGTTGAACAGGATCTGGCGCAGCCGCATCGGGTCGCCGATCAGCCAGCGCGGGATCGCCGGATCGATGAAGGTGACGAGGCGCAGCCCCTTCTGCCAGGCCGCCGGCGTCAGGGTCGCGGCGACGCCTTCCACCGTGTCGGTCAGGGTCATGGGCACCTGCTCCAGGTCCAGGCGCCCGGCCTCGACCTTGGAGAAGTCCAGGATGTCGTCGATGATGCTGAGCAGCGACACGCCGCTCTCGCGGATCACCGCGACCGAGCGCCGCTGGTCGCTGTCCAGCCGGCTGCGGCCGAGGATGTCGAGCATGCCCAGCACGCCGTTCATCGGCGTCCGGATCTCGTGGCTCATGGTGGCGAGGAAGGTCGACTTGGCGCGGGTCGCGGCCTCGGCCTCCTCCTTCGCCTGGCGCAGGGACGACTCGGCCTGCTTCAGGCCGGAGATCTCGAACAGCCACACGACGATCACGCCGCGGCCGTCGAGCACCGACGGCTCCCACGACATGATGGTCCAGCGGATCTCTCCGTCGGCCCGGCGGAACGCGGTCTCGACGCCGCGCACGCAGGCGTTGGCGTCGAACACCTCCAGGCAGTCGCCGTGCTGCGCCGGGTCCAGGTACAGCCCCTCGAAGTCGGTCGTCAGCAGCTGGTCGCGGGTGCGGCCGAACAGGTCGCACAGGCTGGGATTGGAGAAATGGATGCGGCCCTGCCGGTCGATGATGCAGACGCCGACCGGGCTGGTCTCCAGCAGGTGCAGCAGGCGCAGCTCGCTGTCGTGCAGCGCCTGGACCGCCTGCTTGCGCTCCCGGCCGATCGTGACCAGCGCCACGAAGTTGATCGCCGCCTCGACGAAGTTGACCTCGTCGTCGGCCCAGGTGCGCGGGGCGCCCCGGTGCTCGCATCGGACGACGCCGACCTGGCGCTGCTCGACCTGGACGCAGATATGCATCAGCGAGGTGACGCCCGACGGGCGGAGCACCGGGTCGAGCAATTCGGCGACGCGGATGTCGGACTCGACGTCGGCGACCACCAGCGAGCGGTCCCGCATCAGCGCCCGGCGGTAGAGCGGATAGTGGTTCAGCGGCAGCGCGCCGCCGCCGGTCTCGTCGCCCGCCGCGGCGCGGCAGGCCTGGTGCTGGGCCACCCTGGTCAGCGCCGGGCCGTCCGCCGCCTCCTCCATGATCCAGATGCTGACGCTGTCGATCCGCAGCGTCATGGCGATCACGCCGGTGATGTTGGTCAGCGCCCGGTCGAAGTCGGACAGCCGCATCGCGTCGAGCTTCGCGATCTCCTGCAAGGCCGTGGTCTGGCGCAGCAGGCGGATGCGGTTGTCGCGCAGATGCTGCTCGGTCCGTTCGCGCACCTGGATGTCCAGGACCAGCCGCTCCTCGGTCCGGCGCAGCTCGTCCAGGGTGCTTTCCAGCCGGGCGGCGTAGGCCTGGACGTTCTCCAGCAGGCCGCGGTTCTGGCTGGTCGCGATGTCGTAGAAGCGGGCGAGCTGGAGCAGGATGACCTGCATGTCGAGCACGCAGTGGCGGCCGTCCGGAAAGGCCACGACGACCGGTTCGTAAGACTGGCCGCCCGGCCGGAGCAGGGCGATCTGCGCCGCCATCTCCAGCCGGTCGTTGGAATCGAGCCGCAGCGCCTGCATCCGCTCCGTGCTGACCATCTGCGCGACCGGCCGGCCGGCGTAGAACTCGCGCCCCAGCGGCCGGGCCAGGCATTCGGTGAACCGGCCGCGCGGCACCATGCCGGCATGGCGCCCGCTCCGGCTGAGCAGGATGCCCGGCAGCGTGGGGTGGGCCGCGAACAGCTCCTCGATCCGCTCGACCGGGGTGTCGCTCTCGACGGTCAGGTCGTGCCCGGGCAGGTTGCCAAGCACCGAATCGATCTTGAGCCGAAGCCCCTCGACGCCCGGCACCTCGCCGGCGCCGTTCTCGCCCTGGGCGGCGTCCGCCTCGCGGGGCGCCTGCTGGACGGCCGGTCGAGCCGTCATCGCGCTCACGCCCTCCGGGTCGGCTGGGCCGCGGGAGCCGGCGCGCCGGCGAACAGGTGGCGCGGGGTCGCCGGCGGGTTGAGGCAGGTGAAATGATGGGCCGGGCCGCGCCCGAGCAGCCATTCGCGCACGAAATGGATCTGGTTGACGTCGCTGAGCGCCGGGGTGTGCCCGGTGTTGGGCACGAACACGGCGGTCACGTCGGGCTTGGCGGTCATCTCCTCGACCGTCTCCGGCAGCAGCGCGTCCGACACCATCCCGCGCAGGACCAGCACGGGCAGTTCCAGCCGGGCCCAGTCCTCCCGCTGGTCCAGGCTGACCTGGGCCTCCTCGGCATAGGCCTGGAGCGCGCGCGGGTCGTGGCGGTAGATCCGGCCGCCGTGCCCGTCGGACCACTTGGTCTGGAAGAAGGTGTTGTGCAGCAGCTCGTCCTCGGTGACCGGTCCCTCGTTCTTGGCCGAGGCGCCCAGGCGCCGGAACAGGTCGGCCGGCCGCCGGAAGACATAGTGGCGTGCGACCGCCTCGGCGCGCCGCCGGCGCCGTTCGGCCGGCATGTAGGGGCCGATGTCGTTGAGCACCAGCCGCTCAACCAGATCGGGTCGCCGGGCCGCCAGGGCCATGCTGACGCTGCCGCCGAGGGAGGAGCCGATGATGCTGGCGCGCGGACAGTCCAGGTAGTCGAGCAGCTGGATCATCGCCTCCACGTTGGTTTCGATCGTGTAGTCGCCCTGGGTCGGCATCCAGCCGCTCATGCCGCGTCCCGGCCAGTCCAGGCAGACCACGTGGAAATCCTCGCACAGTCCCAGCGCCAGGTAGTCCCAGCGCCGCGCCGTGTTGGCGATCCCGCCGACGCAGATCACCAGCGGCCCGTCCGGGTCGCCCCAGTCGGTGAAGGCCAGCCGGATCGGGGTGTCCTTGACCTGGTGGGCCGGCCAGTGCCCCTGCAGCCGCTTGGGATGGATATAGTTGTAGAAGCACTGGTCGAACCGGCCGTCGAACGGCGCCGCGGTCCGCCCGGCCAGCAGATCGTACTCCTCCCACGTCATCGCGTCGCCCCACGACAGCAGGGAGAAGCCGCCCTCGTTGCCGGAGCCGTCGGGGATCACCGCGAGGTCGTCGGTGGCGAAACCTTCATGGATAGCCGAAGTCATACTGTCGTCTCCTGCTCGGATGCTTCGTCCGGACGGGCCGCGGGGCCCTCCGGCAGGGGAGTGGGGGCCACCGCGAAGGCGGCCAGCAGCACGATCACCGAAAGCGCCGCCAGGGCGCCGAGCGCCGTCAGCGCGGGACCGTAGCCGTAGCCTCCGACCAGCCAGGCCGCCGCCATCGGGCCCGCGAACAGGCCGACCCGCTCGCACACGCGGTAGATGCCGAGCACGGGGGTCCGGCCGAACCGGTCGATCTCCGCGCGGGCCACCCGGAACAGCACCGTCACCTGGGGCGACATCCCGATCGCCTGCGAAGTGCCGAGCAGGGCCACGGCCGCCACCGCGGCCGCCGTTCCGGACAGGGCCGCCAGGTCGCCCCCCGGCCCCCAGACGGGAATGATCATCATCGACGCGGCCGACAGGGCGATGCCGGCCGACGTGAACAGCATCGGCCGGCCGGTGCGGTCGACCAGCCGCGACCACGCCGTCGCGGTCAGCGCCAGGATCAGGGAATAGATCATCACGATGCGGGCCGTCTCGGTCGGCGACGCCTCGGCGTCGTGGAGGTACAGCGGCAGCAGATAGAAAAGGAATGCCCCGTTCACGAGGCGCGACGGCACGGCGGCGAAGGCGACCAGGGCGACGACCAGTGGATTGCGCAGCAGCGCCAGCGGGCGGAACGGCTGGCGCGGGGCGGACTCGCGGTACGCCTCCAGGAACAGGGCCAGGACCAGGGCGCAGGCGGTGACCGCGGCGGCGGCGAAGAAGGCCTTGTCGAAACCGGCCGCGTCGGCGACGGCGCTGCCCGCGAGGGTGCCGCAAATCGTCCCGGCGAAGAAGGCGCTGAGATATTTACCCGAGGCCTGGGTGCGCGCCTCCGGCCCCATGATCCGCAGGATTCCGTCCTGGACCAGGATCATGACGATGCCGTACCCGAACCCGCCGACCCCCCGCCATAGGATCAATTCGTGAACGGTTCCGGCCAAGCCCGCCAGCGCGAGGCCGGTGCCCGACAGGGCCATCGCGGCCAGGATCAGCGTCCGGTGGGTACGGCCCCGCTCCCACAGGCCGGTGGTCAACTGGGCGGCCGCCACCATCAGCCAGAAGGCCGACACCGGCACGCCGCCGGCGACTTCCGGCGAGAGCCCCGGCCACGCCAGCGGCAGATTGCGGGCGTAGACGGGAAGAAAGGCGTTCGAAAAAGCGTCGGCGGCGATGAAAAGGAAGAACGCTCCCCGGATCAGGCGGAGTTGCCGTCCATGCACTCCTCGCACGGCGATTGACGCGCCATGGCTCTCTCTTTCGGCGCTCTGATCGTCTTGCGGTAGAGGTGTGTTCCGCAGGGAGCTCGAAAGGTTTTCCGGCGTCATGAATCTCACAACTATATAGGATTACGCCTACGAAATATTCTAACTTTAATTTATAGGATAGTTATATGGCTTACAACCTATTTTTTGCGGTCAGGTTTTCTGGTCCGCTCCTTTTTTGGTAACAAACATGTCCTGAATACTACTTATAATAACATTATGCATGAAGCTATTGTGCATAAAAGTTGTATCATGAAGATGAGCCTTCGGCCGACTGCGCATAATTGCGCAGTTTTACCATTGTCTTTCGACGCCTCTTCGACGGCAACTGCGGACAAGAACGTCCTGCTCGTGTTCTGGAAGGGGGTGACCGACTCGAAGAAGACTTTCCACGCCAAGCTCACGGAACTTGGGATCACGGCGACCCACGCCGAAGTTTCCCGTATCCGAATCCGAGGCAGGGATGCATGGCGTCGTCATGCCGCCCGACGCAGTTCTTGAGAGTTGAGTCCACGATCGGAACGCAAGGCCGCGGGTCGGATCAAGGGAGGGACGCCCAGGAGGCACCCCGGAACGGAGTGTGTAGTCTGATCTGGCATCACGTGAGGAGTGACTGGACATACGGCCGTTCACGTTTGATGAGCGCGAGCCTGCAGTATGGAGCCGCGCGTCGGTTCTGGCAGATGCATGGGAACGCTCAGCCACACGGAGGTTGTTGTCGAGACAACAATTTCCGGCATCGGGGGAGTGCCTTACCGGTTTGAACCATTTTTTCCAGAAGAAGGATTTTTGAATTGCTCCCAAATGGTGGTCAAGTTACCATAAATGCGAATTAAGATGACCTAAAATACGCAAATATGTTAACGAGGGTTGTATCATGAAGGTTCGCTTCCTGTTTGCCGCCCTGCTGGGCGCGCTCGTAGCACTGCCGCTCTCCGCCGTTCCTGCGGCGGCACAGGAAAAGAACATCCTGTTCGTCCTGTGGAAGGGGTTCACCGCCTCGGAAGAGGCTTTCAAGGTCAGGCTGGCGGAACTGGGCATCAAGGCGAATTACCGCGAGATAAACGGCAACCAGGATCGCGGCGCGTTGGCTTCCGCCCTGCAGGCGCTCGAGGCCGAAATCGAGGCCAAGGCCTTCCATGCGGCCTATACCCATGGAACGCCCGCCACCCAGGTCGCGACCAGCGTGGTCCGCGACCGCGTCCCGGTCGTGTTCGACATCGTGGTCGATCCAGTCGGCGCCAAGCTCGTAAAGTCGCTGCAGGAGCCCGGCGGCACCGTTACCGGCGTCACGAACGGCGTGCCGATCGCCACCCAGTTCGACGCCTTGACCAAGCTTAAACCGATCAGGACCCTCCTGGTGCTGTTCAACTCCCGCGAGCCCAATTCCAACATCGTCGAGAACGAGGTTCGCAGCTGGGCCGAGAAGAACGGAGTCAACATCACGTCCCGCCGCGTCACTCCCGGCAACGAATCGCTGAAGGAAGTGCTGGCGGAAATCACGTCGGGAAAGGTCAAGGTGGACGCCGTCTATGCCGGCGCCGACAATTACGTCGGATCGGTCGCGGGCGAGATCCACGCCGCGATCGGCAACATAGTGCCGCTGTTCGGAGCCACCCAGACCTACACCAAGGCCGGCTGGCTCGCGGCCTACGGGGCATCCGCCACCGACATGGGCATCGCTGCCGCCGAGCAGATGGCGAAGGTGCTGAACGGCGCCAATCCTGCCACCCTGCCGGTCCTGCTGCCGAAGCCGAAATTCTTCATGTCCAAGGCGGCGGCCGAAAAGCACGGCATCACGCCGCCGGCCGATGCCATCATGGACAACTGACCGCCTCTATAGACCGGAGTTGCTCGGCCCCGTGGCCCGCCGGCATTTCCCTGCCGACGGGCCATGGGGTTTTCCTTTTCGGAAGCTTGACACCTTGACACCGTACCCCTCGAAGGACTCGGGTACGGTGCCATGGAAACCGGAGGCCCGCCGTTACGTCTTCGGCGGGCACGCCGACGGCGGCGCTTCGACCGGCGCGCTGGCATGGCCCGACAGGTACTTCAGCGCATCGCCCAGCGTGCCGGCCCAGACCGGCCATTCATGGTCGCCGGCGACCACCCGGAAGACCGCCTTGCCCGGCTGGTGCCGATTCAGGTCCCGGAACAGGACGGCCGCGTGGTAGGCGATCTCGAACCGGTCGATGTCGCCGCTGTTGATATAGAAGGGGACCACCAGCGGCTGGGTGCGGTAGGCGTCGAACAGGGGGCGCCAGCCCAGGCGCTGCCATGATTCCGGATCGAACTTGCCGTCCTTCTGGAAAGGCGGATCCTTCATCGCCGACGAGGTGGCGGGCGGCAGCGGTTCGTAGACCGCCGGGCTCAGCGCGCCGGCGGCGGCGAACCGGTCGGGATACTGGAAAGACAGGCGGGCCGCGGCAAGGCCTCCCGCCGACAGGCCGGCCACCAAGCGGCCGGAACGGTCGGCGATCGTGCGGAACCGGCGCTCGACCTCCGGCAGCAGCTCTGTCATCAGCACGGTCTGGGATTTTTCCGCGTTGGCGTCCACCCACCACATCTGCTTGTGGCCGGGCATCACGACCACCGTCGGCGGAATGGCTCCCCCGGCGATCAGCGCGTCCAGGGTCGATTCGGCCTTGCCCTTGACCAGCCAGTCATGTTCGTCGCCGTTGGCGCCGTGCAGCAGGTACAGCACGGGATAGGACAGGCACGCGTCGGCGTAGCCGTCCGGCAGGTAGACCGTGAAGCGGTAGTCGCGGCCGAGCGTCGGCGAGGCCAGGCTCTGTTCGAGCACGGTGCCCGCCAGCGCCGGCGCCGCGGCGAGCCATGCGGCGAGTGCGGCGCCGGCCCAGGCGCCGGACGGCAATCCCATGGAGGTCGCCAGGGCGGCGAACCTTGATCCAAATCGCTTCATTTCCGTTCCCCTCTCCGCGCAGTCCCGGCCCAACGCGATGCTCCGGGTAATCTTGCCGGGTGCCGCAGATTAGCCGTGGTTGCATTCGCATGATAGATCTTATTATAAGGAGCATGTTCGATATGCATTGCACCTATACGGAATATCACTTAGAATACTGATTAACTCGGGTTGCAAGGCGGCCCTCGCTCCGGATGCCTTGCCGCGACTCCGTCGATTTCCTTCTCGTCTATTCCAGCAACCGGTGGCGTGCCACCCCGATGGCAAAGCCAACGGAAAGGCCCCGATGCCGCCGGTGATCATGCATGATCGAGGTCTCCCCCAATGGCCCAAGCCCTAATCGCATCCCGCAATGAGCGCCTGCTCGTCGTCGAGGACGACGAGTTCAGTCAGCAGTTGATCGAGCTATACCTGCGCAAGGCCGGTTTCACCGAACTGACGGTCGCCAACGACGGCCGCCAAGCGCTCGACTTGGCCAAGGCCAACACCTTCGACCTGATCCTGCTCGACCTCAACCTGCCGAGGATCGGCGGGACGGAGGTCGTCCGCCGACTGAAGAAGGAAGGGTTGCTGGCCAACATTCCCGTCGTGGTGATCTCCGCGATCACCAACATGGAAGACACGATCCAGTGCATCGAGATGGGCGCCACCGACTATCTGGCGAAACCCTTCAACGTGATGCAGCTTCAGCAGCGGGTGGATGCCTGCCTGGAGCGGCGCCGGCTCCGGCAGGAGGTGGCGGTCGCCCGCGAGAGCCAGGCGATCGACCGGCGGGCGGCGCGGGCACTGCGGGCTGCCCTGGCGCGGCAGGGCTTCCCGCTTCCCGGCTCCGGCTTCCCGGTGGACGCCGCGGTCCTGGCGGAACCGGCGTCCGGCGCCGGCGGCGCGGAGCCCGGGCTGGGCGGGGACTTCCACGACGTCCTGCCGGCCCCCGGCGGCGGCACCTGTTTCCTGGTCGGCACCGTTGCCGGCTCGGGGGTCGCCGCCGTGCTGACCGCCGCGCGCGTCCGGGCGCTTGCCCGCGCCGCCGTGAACGAGGGCGCGGACCCGGCGGAGGTGGTCGCCTCGGTCGGCCGGGAACTGGACGGAGGATTCCCGGTCGGCCTGTTCGTCGGCCTGTTCCCGGCCCAGGGCGGCGCCCTTCGCCACGCCAATGCCGGCATGCCGGCCCCGGTTGTGCTCAGCGGCATGCTGGGCGTCCTGCCGCTCGCCGGCCGCCGCGGCCCGCCGCTCGGCGGGGACGGGAGCGACGAGGCGGCTTCGGGCGGCGAGATTTCGCTCCAGCCTGGCGACGGGCTGGTGGTCTATACCCGCGGGCTGGCCGATGCCGCCGACCCGGCCGGGGCCACGTTCGGCGAGCAGCGGCTGCGCGCCGTGCTGGAAAGCGTGCTGTCCGCCCCGCCGGACGTCGTCGCCGCCAGCCTGTGCGAGGATGCCGCCGCCTTCGCCGGCGCGGGCGCCCCCCGGGGCGACGTCACCATCGTCGCCCTGCGCCTGCGCGGCTGAGTCCCCGCCCGCGTCAGGCGGCGCCGGCCCGATCGTTCCGGTGCGACAGGAAGAAGCGCAGCATTTCCCGCGTCGCGTCCGGCCCTGCCGGATCGGTGTACGACCCCGACGGGCTGCCGCCCGCCCAGGCGTGCCCGGCCCCGGCGATCGACCACTGCTCGCACAGCGCGCTGCCGGACGGGTCGGCATGGACGGTGCGGCTGAAGGCCCGCCCGCCCGGCGTCTGGCCGCGCTCGACCGTCGCGCGCAATCCAGCCTTCCGGGCGGCGGGATGCGCCAGGGCCTGGGCTGCGACCGCGTCGCCGTTGCCGGGATGGACGGTGCCGTCCCGGTCGCCGTGGAAGACGATGGTGGGCACCGCGCCGCCGCCGCCCGCCGTTCCCGTTCCCGGCGCCCCCTGCCGCATGGCCGCGAAGGCGGAAGGCAGGTCGCGGGCGGCGCCGCTGGGCAGGCCGGAATGAACCCCGATCGCGGCGTAGAGGTCCGGATATGCGGCCCCCAGGATCGCGGCGGTCGCGCCGCCTGCGGACAGCCCCGCGACATAGACCCGTTCCGGGTCCACCGGATGGTCGCGCATGACCTGCCGGGTGATCCCGGCGATCAGCGAGGGCTCGCCCCGGTCGCGGCCCTGGTCCTCCGGCTTGAACCAGTTCCAGCATCTCTGCGCGTTGGCGGAGGACGGCTGCGCCGGGTAGGCCACCAGGAAGCCGAGCTCCTCCGCCGCCGCGTTCATGCGGGTTCCCGCCGCGAAGTCGTCGGGCGACTGGGTGCAGCCATGGAGCATGACGACCAGCGGCATGGGGCGGCCGGTGCGGCTGGCGGGCACATAGAGCTTGTAGTCCCGCGTCCCGGCCGGGCCGGCATGGGACTTCGTCTCGAAGGAGGCGCCGTCTGGCAGGGGATCGGCGGCCGGCCGCGGGAAACCGCCGCCGATGTCGAACCCTGCCGGCATGCCGCGGGCTGCGAGGCCGCGCAAGGTCTCGCCCAGGCCGGGCAGGGGACCGGAGCGCGGGTGCAGCCTGCCCGCGAACTTCGCCGACGGCCCGGGAGCGGGTTTCGCCTGTCCGCCGTCGAGACGCACCGGCTCCACGTCGATCACGGTGGAAGCGGGATCGGCCGGCGCCGAGGGGGCCGCGCCGCCGCCGTTCAGCATGCGCTGGATCAGGGCGGTGGCCTCGGCCAGCTTTCCGGCGCCGGTCAGGCGGGTCGCCTCGGCGAATTCGGGAGGCATGCCGGAGGGAAATCTGCTGTTCATGTCGGGTGCTTTCTGTTCCCGGGAGTCCTGCCGGGGAGGCTTACTTGATTCGGTCGGCCAGGGCCGACTTGACGGCGGCGCTGGCATGGAGGGCACCCAGGACGGTGAGCGAGGCGATGGTGGCGCGGGCCAGTTCCGGCGTGACGTCCTGGGCGATGGTCGCCAGCCCCAGGACGCGGACATCGAGCATCTGCCCGGCATCCCGCGCCGCCTCCAGGTCCGCGCGGGTGAAGTGCCGAAGGCCGAGATCCACGCTCTTGCGGGTCACCGCCTGCCGGACGACGTCGGCATGGCGTTCGATCTGGTTTCGGATGGCGGTCCGGATAAAGTCCGTCCGGTTGGAGTAGAACCCCTCCTGCACCAGCAGATCGACGTGGCCGAGATCCACGTAGCCCAGGTTGATCGTGATCTTCTCGCTGTCCGGCCCCTTGGACCGGATGTCCTGCACGTTGCTCGCCATCTCTTTGCCATCCTATGACCATCCAGTGGGATGGTATTTCGGTGGGAAGGGGTGAGATATCAAGGGGCGCCTCCCGATTATTCCGGTGCGGCCGCGCCGCGATGCTGTATGGTGCCGCACCATCCCTTCCCGTCCCGTGTCCGTCCCGAGCCTGCCTTGCGAATCGCCACCTGGAACATCAACTCCGTCCGGCTGCGGCTGGATCTCCTGCTGCGCCTGATCGACGAGAAGGCGCCCGACGTCATCTGCCTCCAGGAGACCAAGACGGTCGACGAGACCTTTCCCCTGGCTCCCCTGGCGGAGCGCGGCTACGTCCATGTGCAGATCCACGGAATGAAGAGCTACAACGGCGTCGCGATCCTGTCGCGCCGGCCGCTGACCGGCGGATGCGTGCAGCACTGGTGCGACAGGCAGGACTGCCGCCACGCCATCGCCGTGGTCGACGGCATCGAGATCCACAGCGTCTACATCCCCTCGGGCGGGGACGTTCCCGACCCGGCGGTCAACGCCAAGTTCGAGCACAAGCTGCGCTTCCTGGACGAGATGACGGCGTGGTGGGCGGCCGAGCGGACGCCGGACCGGCCGATGGTCGTGGTCGGCGACTTCAACGTGGCGCCGCTGGAGCACGACGTCTGGTCGCACAAGCAGATGCTCGACGTCGTCTCGCACACCCCCGCGGAGGTCGAGCGGCTGACGGCGATGCAGCGGTCGATCGGCTGGGTGGACGCGGTCCGCCGCTTCGTGCCGGACGACCGGAAGCTCTATACTTGGTGGAGCTATCGCGCCAAGGACTGGTCGGCCGCCGACCGGGGCCGCCGGCTGGACCATATCTGGGTCACGGAGCCGCTGGCGGGCAGCCTGCGCGGCCACGAGATCCTGCGCGAGGCGCGCGGCTGGGAGCCGAAGCCGTCCGACCACGTCCCGGTGCTGATCGACCTGGACGTGTGACGGGAGGTTGCGGCGGGGCCGGGGGAGCGATACCGGAAGCGGAAAAGAAAACGGCCACCGCGGGGGGCTCATGCGGTGGCCGGTAGATCCAGCCGGGGCCAGGCTGGAGACGCCCTTTAATGAGGGCGCCTGCGTGAAGGGCTGTTCGTCGGTCTTGGTGACCGCGCTGTAGGGACCCTCCGCATAGGCCTGATATAGGGGTGGAAAGTGGCGAAATTTAGGTGTCGTGACAACGACTTGGCTCCCCGGAACCGGGTCTTGGCGAAAATCCTTTGCGCATGAGGCAGTTACGGTACGGCAACAGATTGTTTCGCAAGTGGATTAATTCCTTTTCTCTAAAAACTCGGGCGCCGCGGCGGTGACGTCGCCGATCGTGGGATAGCTGCCCCGGTTGACCAGCATGTCCCGTGCCAGCCGAAGCGCCCCGGTTTCGCAGGCCGCGCGCAGGTCCGGATCGGCGATCGTCTCCAGCTCCTCGACATGGGCGAGGCCCAGGATGCGCCGGATCATCTTGGCGGCGGCGAACCCTACCGAATCGGAGAACAGCCGCGCCATGTAGGCGGCCCGGATCCGCTCCAGCTCCGCCTGCCCCGCGGCATCGGCGAAGAGGCCGGCGGGATAGAGGTCGCCGGTCGGGTGCTTCCGCCACAGCTCCAGGAAAGTCGCCTCGAACCGGGTCCAGACCTCCCGCACCTGGTCGAGGATCCAGGTCCGGTAACCGTCGCGCCGGTCGGAGTCGGTCTCGTGGCCGGCCTGGGCGAAGAAGGCCAGCAGCAGGTTGCCGATCACCGCCCCGACGTCGAATCCCATGGGGCCGTAGAAGGCGAACTCCGGATCGATCACCCGGGTATCCGACTCGGTCACCATGATCGACCCGGTGTGCAGGTCGCCGTGGATCATCGCCTCGGCACAGGTCAGGAACTTTCCTTTCAGCTCCGAAACGGCGGCCTTGGCGGCCGTATCGGCGCGGAACTCGGCGGCGATCCCGTCGAGCTGGGGGGAGGTCCAGCGGTTCAGCTCGGCGACCCGGTAGGGGTCGGTGAAGATCAGGTCCTCGGTGATCCGGCACAGGGCCGTATTGCCGCAGAACACCGCCATCCGCCGCTTCTTCTCGGCGGCGGGCAGCGCCAGGTCGGAGGTGCCGAACAGCGTATGGGCCATGAAACAAGCTATGTCGCCGGCGAACCGAGGGTAGCGGACGCCGGCCGCCAGACCCTTCCGCATGATGACGTGCGGCCGCAGCAGCTCCATCACGGTCAGGGCCATTCCGTGATCGTAATGGAACAGTCCGGGCGTCTGGGCCGGGGCCGCCGCCCGCTGCGCCGTCAGCGCCTCGTGCTCGAAGAAGGCGCGGCTCAGCGGCAGCGGCCAGCTCTCGCCGACCAGCCGCACATAGGGCAGGGCCTGCTTGACCGCGACCCCGCCGGCCGGGCCGGTGACGATGAACACCAGGTTCAGGTTGCCGTCGCCGACCTCGCGGACCTGCCAGTCCGCGGGTCCGCCGCCCAGGCGGGCGATGACGGCGTCGATCCCCGCCAGGTATCCGGGCAGGCTGGACTCATCCAGGGCGCGGTATCCGGGCGGGGTTTCCAGGGGGCGATTCCTCGGGGTGTCGGGGTCCAGCGTCACGGGGCCTTCTCCTGTCCGGCTTTTCTTCTTTTCGGGGAGGAGTTTCCCGCGTCCGGTCAAGCTTGGCAACCGCAACCCGGCTTCGCGCCATGAGCGATTGAGAAATCCCCCGGTTCGGCTATTGCTTCCCCCGTGCTTTCAACCTCCCGCCGTGAAGGAACCTTGGCGATGCGGTTCTCTCCCCTGGTCGATCGGATCTCCGGCAAGGGCTCGGACGCCTGGAGCATCCACTGGCGCGCCCGCGAGCTGGCCCGGCAGGGGCGGGACGTCATCATGCTGACCGTCGGCGACCCCGACATGCCCCCGCCGGCCCGCGTGATCGAGGCGGCGGTCGAGTCGCTGAGGGCGGGCCGGACGACCTACTCGCCGATGGCGGGCTATCCGGAGGTCCGCGCCGCGATCGCCGCCCGCCACGCCGAGCGCACCGGCGTGCCGACCCCGGCGGACGACGTGGTCGTCGTGCCCGGCGCCCAGGCCGGCCTCTATTGCGCGATGCAGTGCCTTGCCGGCCCGGGCGACGAGGTGATCGCGCCGGAGCCGATGTACGCGACCTACGGGGCGGTCGCCGGCGCCGCGGGCGCGTCGATCGTCAACGTGGCCCTGCGTCCGGAGCGGGGATTCCATCTCGATCCCGACGACCTGGAGCGCGCCGTGACGCCGCGCACCCGGGTGCTCTGGCTCAACAGCCCGCACAACCCGACCGGCGCCGTGATGACCCGCGCCGAGGTCGAGGCCGCCGCCGAGTTCTGCCGGCGCCACGACCTGTGGCTGCTGTCGGACGAGGTCTATGCCGACCTGGCCTATGCGGGACCCCATGTCAGCCCGCGCAGCCTCCCGGGCATGGCGGAGCGCACCGTCGTGGTGTCCAGCCTGTCCAAGTCGCACGCGGTGCCGGGCTTCCGGTTCGGCTGGATCATCGGCCCGGCGGAGCTGGCCGGCCACCTGTCCCGGCTGGTGCTGTGCATGCTCTATGGCGGGCCGCCCTTCATCCAGGACGGCGCGCTGGCGGCGCTCACGGCGGACTGCCCGGAGGTGGGCGAGATGGCCGAGGCCTACCGGCGCCGGGCCGGCATCATGGTTTCCCTGTTGGAAAACGTCCCCGGCCTCCGCGCATCCCGGCCCGAGGGCGGCATGTTCGTCCTGCTGGACGTGCGGGGCACCGGCCGCACCTCGGACGAGTTCGCCTACGGCCTGCTGGAGGGGCAAGGGGTGGCGGTCCTGCCGTGCGACGGCTTCGGCCCCAGCGCCGCCGGGCATCTGCGGATCTCGCTGGCCGCTCCCGACGGCAGGATCGAGGAGGCGGCCCGGCGCATCGCGGAGCACGCGGCCCCGGCCTGAAAACCCGGTGCGGGCGCCGTGAAACACCAGCGCCGGCGCGGAGATGCTTCGCCCTGGAATTTTTTTCCCCGAAGGCCGATTTTACCCTTTTGCGCGGAGTGGTTTCAGTGTATCAGATCGCTCCGCGCTAGCACGTGCCCCTGGCCCCCACGGTTCTTCCAAGTGGGGTTATGCAACGACGAACGTGTAACCCCCGACCGTCCCTTAAGCAAGGCGGCGTCTTGGAGGATACGATGTTTCATGTTGTTGTCGGTGGGCCGAAAGCCCATCCGCCGCATCTCACGCATCTCGGTCGATTGTGTGCAGGCCCCAACGGGCCTGAGGGTTCAGTCTGCGCATCGGCGCCGACGGCGGCCTGACCGTACTCCACACACCCATCACATCACTCCTTTCTGGTTCTCGGGAGACTGAGATGAACGAGAAGATTGCTCGTTTTTTCGCGGAGCAGCAGCCTGCAACTCCGTGCCTGGTGGTTGACCTCGATATCGTGGACGAGAATTTCAGGTCTCTGACCGCCGCACTGCCCGACGCGAAGATCTATTACGCGGTCAAGGCCAACCCGGCGCCGGAGATCCTGTCGCTGCTGGTCGAGCGCGGCTCGTCCTTCGACACCGCGAGCGTCCCCGAGATCGAGATGGTGCTGGCCGCCGGCGCCACGGCGGAGCGGATCTCCTACGGCAACACGATCAAGAAGCAGCGCGACATCGCCAAGGCCTACGAGCTGGGCGTCCGGCTGTTCGCCTTCGACAGCATCGGCGAGCTGGACAAGATCGCCGAAGCCGCTCCCGGCAGCCGGGTGTTCTGCCGCATCCTGACCTCGGGCGAGGGTGCCGAATGGCCGCTGTCGCGCAAGTTCGGCTGCGATCCCGCCATGGCGCGCACCCTGCTGATCGCCGCCGCCGGCAAGGGGCTGGTGCCCTACGGCGTGTCGTTCCACGTCGGCAGCCAGCAGAAGGACCCGACCCAGTGGGACACCGCGCTGCGCACGGTGGCCGAGATGTTCCATGACCTGGAGGCGCTCGGCATCACGCTCAGCATGGTCAATCTCGGCGGCGGTTTCGCGACCCGCTACCGCAGCGACGTGCCCGAGTCGGAAGCCTACGGCAACGCCATCCTGGACTCGCTCCGACGCCATTTCGGCAACCGCATCCCCGAGACCATCGTGGAGCCGGGCCGCAGCATGGTCGGCAATGCCGGCGTGATCGAGAGCGAGGTCGTCCTGATCTCGACCAAGTCGGCCAACGACAACCGCCGCTGGGTCTATCTGGACATCGGCAAGTTCGGCGGCCTGGCCGAGACGATGGACGAGGCGATCCAGTATCCGATCGTCACGACCCGGTCCGGCGCCACCGATTCGGTGATCCTGGCCGGCCCGACCTGCGACAGCGCCGACGTGCTGTACGAGAAGGCCGACTACCAGCTCCCGCTCGACCTGGCGATCGGCGACCGGATCCGGATCCACGCGGCCGGCGCCTACACGACCACCTACGCCTCGGTCAATTTCAACGGCTTCGCGCCGCTGTCGCAATACTACATCTAAAGGTCACTACATCTGAAGGTTGTCTCGTTACGCCAGCAGGTCGTGGAACTCCGGGTGGCGCCGGATCCACGCCGCGGCGTAGCTGCAGATCGGAACGACCTTCATCCCCTCGCTCCGCGCGGTCTCCATGACGCCGCGCATCAGCCTCCCGGCCGCCCCCGTTCCCCGCAGGGACGGGGGCGCTTCCACATAGGGGATCTGGAGGGTGGAGCCGACCCGGCGGTAATTGGCGAAGACCGTCTTTCCGTCCACGTCCAGCTCGTACCGGCTCCGGGCCGGGTTATCGGTCACCTGTTCCGTCATATCGTCCCCCTCATTCCACCGCGCTGACCTGCTCCAGGTTCTCCAGCAGGGCGGCGTTGAACTCCTCCGGCGCCTGGACCTGCGGCGAGTGGCCGAGCTCCGGGAAGGCGACCAGCCGGGCGTCGCGGATACGCTCCGCGGTCCGGCGGCCCAGCTCGGCATAGCGGCCCAGGCGGGCGCCGACGTCGGGCTCGGCGCGGTTCTTGCCGATCGCGGTGGTGTCCCGCTCGCCGATCATCAACAGGGTCGGTACCCGGATGTTCTGAAGCTCGTGGACCACCGGCTGCATGAACACCATGTCGGAGGTCAACGCCTGGTTCCAGGCGATCAGGTCGCGGCCGTCGCCCTGGTACATGCCGGCCAGCATCTCGACCCAGCGGTCGTATTCGGGCTTCCAGTCGCCCGAATAGTAGGTGGTCCGCTGGTATTCCTTGATGCTGTCGTAGTCGGTCCTCAGTTCCGACTGGTAGAGCTGGTCCACGGTGGCGACCGGAACGCCCTCCGCCTTCCAGTCCTCCAGCCCGATCGGATTGACCAGGACCAGCCCGGATGTCCGGTCCGGGTACATCAGGGCATAGCGCATGGCCAGCATGCCGCCCATGGAATGGCCCATGACGATGGGCCGGCGGACGCCGGCCTGGTCCAGCAGGGCACGGGTGTTGGCGGCCAGCTGGTGCAGGCCGTACTGGTAGGCCCGCGGCTTGGCCGACTTGCAGAACCCCACTTGGTCGGGGACGATCACCCGATACCCCGCCAGGGCGAGCGGCTTGATCACGCTCTCCCAGGTGGCGCCGCAGAAATTCTTGCCGTGCAGCAGCACGACGGTCGCGCCGTTCCCGGCATCGGCCGGCGGGATGTCCATGTAGGCCATGGACAGGGGCTGGCCCTGCGACGTGAACTCGAACCGCTTCACCTCGTGGGGATAGTCGAAGTCCGCCAGCATCGGATCGGCCGAGGCGGACCGTGCCGGCGCCAGCGGCTCCCCGGTCAGGATCATGCCCAAGGCCAGTGCCGTCAGTACGGTCCGCTTCATCGTCTCACCTCTCCCCGATCACCGTGCAACCTCAGGAGCCCGACCCGGCCGAGCCCCCGACGAACGCCTCGCGCAACCGGCCGGCGACGTAGGCCTGGGCCTCCTTCGCCTTTTCCACGACCGGCGCCGCGCCGAAGAACTCGTGGGTGACGCCCTCGTAGCTGTTGGACGCCACCTCGACCCCGGCATTGCGCAGCCGCCGGGCCAGCAACTCGCCCTCCGACCGCAGCGGGTCGAGTTCCGCCGTCACGATGGTGGTCGGCGGCAGCCCGGCGAGGTCCGGCGCGTCGACGACATTGATCAGCGGGTTGTTGCCGTCGCGCGGACTGCGCAGGTACTTGTCGAAGAACCAGCCCATCATGGCTTTGTTCAGCGGCTTCGCGTCCGCCTGCTCCCGGTACGACTCCGTCTCCATGTCGTTGCCCGCGACCGGATAGATCAGGACCTGATGGACCGGCGGGTTGATGCCCTGTTCCCGGGCCATGCGGGACACGCCGATCGCCATGTTGCCGCCGGCGCTCTCGCCCGCGACGGCGATGCGGTCCGGATCGCCGCCGAACTGGCGCGCGTTCACCTGGGTCCAGCGAAAGGCCGCCAGGGCATCCTCGTGGGCGGTCGGGAACTTGGAGTCCGGCGCTTGGCGGTACCCGGCCGAGACGACGATCGCGCCGGCCTGGTTGGCGAGCGCCCGGGCGGAGGCGTCGTAGGTGTCCAGGTCGGCGATCACCCAGCCGCCACCATGATAGTAGACGATGACGGGCAGCGGGCTCCGGGCGGAGCCGGGAACATAGATGCGGGCCGGCCGGGCGCCGCCCGGTCCCGGAATGGACACGTCACGCACGGACGCCACGGTCTCCGGGGCGGCGCTCCGGCCGTCGTCCTCCAGGACCTTCGCGACCGCGTCGGCCATGGTCGGCTGAAGCCGCGCCTCCTCGGCCGACAGGGTCTCTATCGGCTTCGGCCCCAGCGCCTGGAAGGCCAGCAGCACGGAGCGCATGTCGGCGTCGGCCGCAGCCAGGGTCGGGGCACCCCGGGCCGCGGCGGCGGGGTCGTTCGACAGGGCGGTGCCAGCGTTGGAGAGCTGCTGGCAGGCGCCCAGCGCCAGGACGGCGCCCAGCAGCAGCGGGCTGATCGGCTTGCTGTTCATGGGGTTCAGACCTGCTTCACCTTGGGCTCGCGCTCCCAGAAGCGCAGCTTGCGGCAGGACTGGACGAAGTTCTTGGCGTCCGATGGACCCTTCAGCTCGGTGAAGCCGCCGTCCATGTCGGCGGCGACGCAGGCCTTTTCCAGCAGCGGCATCGATTCCTTGTTGTAGGCGATGAACTTCGCGTGGGCGAAGGCGTCGGTCACGAAGTCGCGGGCGGTCGCTTCCTTCGACAGCAGCTTGGCGCCGTCGTCCGACAGCAGCACCGCGACCGCGTCATAGACCACGGAAGGCGCGCCGTTGATCTTCTCGTCACCTTCGATGAAGGTGCCGTCGCTGGCCTTGACGCCGCCCACCCTGGGGGCGACGAACTCGAGCATGGCGCCCTCGGCGGTGATCGCCTCCTTCAGCGCCTTGACCAGGCCGATGTCCACGCCGTCGCTGACCAGCACGCCGACCTTGCGGCCCTTGAAGCTTTCCGGACCGTTGAGCAGGATGCTGAGCGCCGGGGACGGCGGCAGGTCCCGGGTCGGCCGGGCGGCGTCGGCCGGCTTGGGCATCTCCTCCAGCCGCAGGCCGGTCGCGACCTTGTCCGCCAGTCCCTTGTCCACGTTCATCAGGTGCGAGACCATGCGGGCGCGGATCGCCGGGGTCTTGACCTTGCTCAACTCGAAGGTGAAGGCATCGGCGATGTGGGTCTGCTCGACCGGGGTCTGGCTCAGATAGAACTGCCGGGCCTGGCTGTAATGGTCTGCGAAGCTTTCGGCGCGGATCCGCAGCTTGGCGCCCTGCTCCTCCGCCGGGAAGGACCTGAAGCCGATGTCCGGCGCCTCGCGCGGGCCGCCGGCCGCGCCGCCCCAGGAATTCGGCTCGTAGTTGGCGCGGCCCTTGGGATTGACCATCGCCATGTGCCCGTCCTGCTGGAAATGGTGGACCGGCCGCTTGGGCGCGTTGATCGGCAGGTAGGTGAAGTTGGGGCCGCCCAGCCGCTTCAGCTGAGTATCCAGGTAGGAGAAGTTGCGGCCCTGGAGCAGCGGGTCGTTGGTGAAATCGATGCCCGGCACGATGTTCTGGGTGCAGAACGCGACCTGCTCGGTCTCGGCGAAGAAATTGTCGACGCAGCGGTCGAGCACGAGGCGCCCGATGCGGCGGACCGGCAGGATCTCCTCCGGGATGATCTTGGTGGCATCCAGAACGTCGAAGTCGAATTTCTCGGCGAAGTCCTGGTCGAAGACCTGGAGGCCCAGTTCCCATTCGGGGAAGTCGCCGGCCTGGATCGCGTTCCACAGGTCGCGGCGGTGGAAGTCGGGGTCGGCGCCGTTGATCTTCAGCGCCTCGTTCCAGACCACCGACTGCATGCCCAGCTTGGGCTTCCAGTGGAACTTGACGAAGGTTGATTTACCCTCGGCGTTGACCAGCCGGAAGGTGTGGACGCCGAAGCCTTCCATGAAGCGGAACGAGCGCGGGATGGTCCGGTCGGACATGATCCACAGCGCCATGTGCGCCGCCTCAGGCGACAGCGAGATGAAATCCCAGAAATTGTCGTGCGCGGTCTGCGCCTGGGGGAAGCCGCGGTCGGGTTCCTGCTTGGCGGCGTGGATCAGGTCGGGGAACTTGATGGCGTCCTGGATGAAGAACACCGGGATGTTGTTGCCGACCAGATCCCAGTTGCCCTCCTGGGTGTAGAACTTGACGGCGAAGCCCCGCACGTCGCGCGCCAGGTCGGCCGAGCCCTTGTTGCCCGCGACGGTGGAGAAGCGGACGAAGACCGGGGTCTTCTCGCCGGCGCGCTGGAACAGGTCGGCGCGGGTGAGGTCGGACAGCGGCTCGTAGGTCTCGAAATAGCCGTGGGCGCCGAAGCCGCGGGCATGGACGACGCGCTCGGGAATGCGTTCGTGGTCGAAGTGGAAGATCTTTTCCCGGAAGTGGAAGTCCTCCAGCGCCGTCGGGCCGCGATATCCCACCTTGAGCGAGTTCTGGTCGTCGGCTACGGGAACGCCCTGCTGGGTGGTCAGGACGGGCACGTCGCCGCCGGCCACCTGATGGGTTTCGCCGCCCTCGCCCCGGATCACTTCCTGGTCGGCGAAGCGCGCGGTCTCGCGGCTGCTGGTAAGCCTGTTGTCCGGCATCGTGGTTGCTTCCTGTCTTCTGGGTCTTGATAGGGTCGGGGCGCCTGCCCGCCCTCGGGCGTCCGATGCCCGGGCCGTGGGAGCCGCACTGAAGGGATCACAAGGCAGAAACCCGGGCAGGCTTGGAATGTTTCCAGGAAAAGCGCGCCGCCGACCCTGGCGGGACAAGAACGCGACACTCAGGAATCCTTAACCCCATCGAAAGTATCATCGGACTGCGGCGTGCCGCTGCGGCTCCCGGTATCCCATTCGAGGGGAGAGGCGTCTTGAGCTTCAAATTCATCGCTGTCGCCTATGGCATGCTCGGCGCCACGGCGGCGACGGGCTATTACGTGCAGGTCGGCGGCGGTGGCGGCATGGGGACCGGCGGTGCCGGCCGCGCCGCCAACCCGCCCAAGGCGGAACGGGTCGCGAAGCTGGAGGTCCCGCCCATGCCCGAGCACCCGGTCGCGGCCCCGGTTCCGGCTCCCGTCGCGGCGCCCGGGCCCGACACGATGCCGAGGGCCGAGGTCCCGGCGGCCGCCACCGCCTCGGTGATGCCGCTGACCGCGCCGCCGACCCCGCCGCCCCCGCCGGCATCGGTCGCGACGGCTTCCGCGTCCGACGGCGGTTTCTCCCGCGGGTACATGCAGATCACCGCCGACATGACGGTCAATCCCTGGACCGGCGCCTGGCTGACCAGCGACGACCGGGCCATGGGATACATCACCGGCCCCGTCACGGCCCAGTCCGCCCCCGCGCCGGTCATGGTCGCCCAGGCTCCGGAGCCGGTCCCACCGCCTCCGGAGCCCGAGGCGGCCCCGCCTCCGCCGCCCGAGGCGGCCCCGCCCCCGGCGGTCGCCTCGGCGCCCGACGCGGTGCCGTCAGCCGTGCCGGTCGCCCGGGCCGCCGTGATCGACCGGACCGCCGAGCCGGCGGCGGAGCCCCGGACGGAGGCGCCGTCCGGGAGCGGATACCTGGCCCATCTCGCCTCCTATCGGGACCAGGAGCACGCCATGGCGGGATGGAAGACGCTGAAGAAATCGCATCGCGACCTGCTGATCAACCGGGCCCCGATCATGGTCAAGGCCGAGATCCCGGGGCAGGGAACCTTCGTGCGCTTGATGACGGACGGGTTCACCCAGCTGACCGACGTGTCGGAATTCTGTACCGGCCTGAAGGCGACGGGCCAGTATTGCCATCCCATGAAGGGCAAGTAGGCTTGGACCATCTGACGAGCGGCATCATGGGCATCATCGGTTCCCGTTTCCTGGCACTCCTCCCCCTGGCGGCGCTTCTGGCCGGCTGCGGCACCACCCAGTCCACCTCCCCCCTGGCGATGGAGGTCGGTACATCGGCCGCCTGCGTCGCCGAGGTCGAAGGCCGGCCCGATTTCGCGCCGCTGCGGGCCAAGAGCCCGCCGCTGGGCGAAATGTCACCGGCCAATCTGGGCGACACGGCCAAGCCGACGCCGGAGGAGCAGGAGCTGGCCCGCAGCTATCTCTCGGCCGTCGCCGCCTGCACCCCCAGGACCGAGGCGATCCTGAACCCGCGCGACCAGGCGGCCGGCCGGGCGATCCTGACCACCTGGCATGAGCAGGAGCAACTCTACGCGGCCCTGGCGTCGGGCAGGCTGACCTGGGGCCAGTTCAACCGCATGACCGAGGCGCTGGGCCGGCGGATGGACCGGCAGCTCCGCACCGCCATGGTCGCCGCCTCGGCCCCCTAGGGTTTCGGGTCAGGCGCCCCGGGTCAGGCGCCGCCAACCCCTTCGATGATCTTCCCCGTGCCCGAGCAGGTCGGGCACGACTTGCCATTGAGCCGGCCGCTGCCCTTGCAGTCCGGGCAGATGTTCTCGCCGGTGCCGGGAGTGCCGGGAGGAGCGTCGTCGCCGGGTGCCATCGGTTCCGTTGCCATGGTCGTTCTCCTGTCGGTTACGCCATGGACAACAGCGGAAGCCGGCGAATCGTCACCAGGATTTGACCAGTCCGCCATCGACCAGGGTGACCGAGCCGGTCACGTAGCTCGCCCGGGCGCTGACCAGGAAGGTCGCGACCGAGGCGAACTCCTCCACCGTGCCGTAGCGGCCGACCGGGATCTGGGCCCTCGCCGCCGACCTGATGGCCTCGATGTCCTTGCCCTGCTTGTCCGATGCCGACTGGTCGAGCTGGTCTACCCGCTCGGTATGGATGCGGCCGGGCAGGATGGTGTTCACCGTCACGCCGTCGGGGGCCACCTCCAGCGACAGCGTCTTGCCCCAGTTCACCAGCGAGACCCGGAGCGTGTTGGAGATGCCCAGGTTGGGGATCGGCTGGACCACGCCCGACGAGGCGATGGTCAGGATGCGGCCCCACTTGCGCTCCCGCATGCCGGGCAGCACCCGGCCGGCGGTCTCGATCAGGGTCACCACCATGCTCTCGAAATGTCTTGTCCAGTCCGAGGCGCCCACCGCTGAGATGTTGCCCGGCGGCGGCCCGCCCGAATTGTTGACCAGGATGTCGATGGCGCCGGGGCCGCCCTCCACCCCTTCCATGAGCCGGTCGACCGCGCCGGGACCGTTCATGTCCACCGCGACGAAGCGGGCGGTGCCGGCGCCCCGGGCGGTGATCGTCCCGGCCGCCTGGGCCAGCCGTTCCTCGTTGCGGCCGACCAGGGTCACGTGGGCGCCTTCGGCGGCCAGCATCTCGGCGATGCCGTGGCCCAGGCCCTTGCTCGATCCCAGCACCAGGGCGCGCTTGCCCGAAAGCCCGAGGTCCATTTGTTTTCCTCCCGTTACGATGTCGGACGCAACGTTAGCCGGCTGACCGGAAGAGGCAAGCGCGCAATGTCAGTTCGCCGCCGCGACCAGTTCCGGGGGCGGAACGATGCCGTAGATGTCCGGCAGGACGACGACGCGGTCGTTGCGCAGCACGGCCGGCCAATAGACGAACCGGACCGGCATCGGCTCGGCCAGCCGCAGCCAGCGGGTCTCGCCCGTGCCCACCAGGGAGGCGATCCGCTCCGGCGTGAAGCCGGCGGACCGCAGCAGGTCGTCGGCCAGCGCCTCCGGGTCGGCCAGACGCACGCAGCCGGAGCTGACCGCCCGCCGGTCCCGGCCGAAGACGCGCGGCGCGTTGGTGCCGTGCAGATAGATGTGGTCGCCGTTGGTCAGGTTGAATCGGAAGCGGCCCAGCGCGTTGTGGTCGCCCGCCGACTGGACGATCCGGACCCGCCGGGGCGACACGCCGGTCCAGTCCACCGCGGCGGGATCGACCGGCTCGCCGTCGAGCCAGACGGTCGCGTGGTCGATGCCGGGACGGCCGGTCCGGCGCAGGCTGGGCAGCTTGTCCTGCTTCAGCACGGTCGGCGGCACGGTCCAGGTCGGGTTGACCACCACATGGGTGATGGTGTCGGTCAGCAGCGGCGTCGGCCGGGACGGGCTTCCCACCACCGTGTCCATGGTCAGGACGGTCTCCCCGTCGCGCACCAGCGTCAGGTCCTGCGCCGGCAGGTTGACCAGCACCAGCGTGGCGGGCGCGGAGGCGGCGAACTCGGCGATCCGCGACAGGGTCTCGCGGATCGAGGCGACCTCCTCCGCCGGGGTCAGGTTGAGGGCGGCCAGGGTCGCGCCGCCGACCTTGCCGTCGGGGTTGAGCCCGCGC
This sequence comes from Skermanella sp. TT6, assembly GCF_016653635.2. NCBI lineage: Bacteria > Pseudomonadati > Pseudomonadota > Alphaproteobacteria > Rhodospirillales > Azospirillaceae > Skermanella > Skermanella cutis. The sequence continues at coordinate 5,207,326 of NZ_CP067420.1, read as the reverse complement.
TCGGCCTGGAAACTCACGACCGCGGCAGTCACCAGCTCGTCCAGGGCGTCCCGCTCCGACCCGGGCTCCAGGTAGCCCAGCTCGACCAGCCTGCGGGTCAGGTCGAATACCCGGGTATCGACCATGCCCGGCTTCAGCACCGGCCCGCCGACGATCCGCGTGGCGGGCGGCGCGCCGGGCAACTCCTCCTCCAGCGCGACCAGGCGCGTTTCGAGTGCGGCCACCCAGCGCGCCATGCCCTGGTCGAACCCGCCGGCCCGCACGGGCGGGGGCGCCGCGGCCGACAGGGCCGCCGCCAGCAGAAGCGCCACCAGGGCGGGAAGGACGGCGATGCGGGGAATCATGGCGAAACTCGGATCAAGCACATCAGGGAATGTAGCGCAGTATGGCGTACCGGCCATGGCAACGGCGTGATCCATGTCACGCCTTCGGAGGGGAGGCCCACCCCTCGTTCGGGGATCACAACCGGGTTGTATCCCGGCCGGATATGCTGCAATAGGTGCCGCGCGCGTCCTGTGGAGTCCTCCGATGAAGCTTAACCACGTCCTGTCCGTCGACCAGTTCGACAAGGCGCTGATCGAAGAGCTGTTCTACCACGCCAACTGGATCAGCAAGGCCAAGGGGCACAGCATCAGCCACCTGCGGGGCAAGCTGCTGGCGAACCTGTTCTACGAGGCCTCGACCCGGACCTCGTCCAGCTTCTTCGCCGCCATGAGCCGGCTGGGCGGGCGCGTCCTGCCGATCAACGACGTGACCTTCTCCAGCGTGTCCAAGGGCGAGATCCTGGAGGACACGATCCGGACCCTGGCCTGCTACACCGACATCATCGTGCTGCGCCACCCCGAGAAGGGAGCCGCCGCCCGGGCCGCCGCCGTGTCGCCGGTGCCGATCGTCAATGCCGGCGACGGCGTGGGCGAGCACCCGACCCAGGCGCTGCTCGACCTGTTCACCATCCTGGCCGAACAGGGCCGGATCGATGGGCTGAGCGTGACCATGATGGGCGACCTTAAGCATGGCCGCACCGTCCACAGCCTGTCGCGCCTGCTGCGCCTGTACGACGTGACGGTCAACTATGTCTCGCCGCCCGAACTGCGCATGCCGCCCGACCTGGTCCGCCCGGCCGACCGCGAAGTCGTCGAACTGGACGAGGTGCTGGCCGGGACCGACGTGCTCTACGTGACCCGCGTCCAGAAGGAGCGGTTCGAGTCGACCGGCGACTATCACTACGCCCTGACCGAGGACCACATGGCGCGGGCCAAGCCGACCATGTCGGTGATGCACCCGCTGCCGCGCGTCAACGAGATCCCGCTGTCGCTCGACGCCGACCCGCGCGCGGCCTATTTCCGCCAGATGCAGAACGGCCTGTTCGTCCGAATGGCGCTTCTGATGTACCTGCTGGGCTGAAGCCCGCCCGGCGCTGGTGGCCCGGCACAGTGGTTCTGAAAAGTCCCGTGGAGCGGAGTGCGGTAGGTCCGCCTTCGCCCGTCAGGGCGAACGCCGACACTCTGCGTCAAGGCTCCGGCCACGCTGTCGGCGTCGGCCTTCGACCGAGGCCGACCTACGGTGAATCGACCAAAACCACTGTGCAGCACCGCTGGAGCTGTGCCCGATCAGGTTGAACCGCTCCGGTCCACTCGCCGCACTGTGTTGCGCCATGGGCGCAACCTACGGCTCGATGAAGGGCGGCGGTGATGCGGGCCGACGATCTTAGGTTGCGCCCATGGCGCAACGCATCGGATTGGCTGTCTCGGGCGGATCGACCTGATCGGGCACAGCTCTAATGGAGCGTGCGGCTCATCGCGAGGAGGCGCTGGCCGAGGCCGTCGGACACCGGCAGGTCGAACCGGTTCAGCACCTCGGTCACGATGGCCGGGTCGGGCCTCCAGCGGAACTCGCGGTCGAGCCGGCCGCGCGCCCGGTGGGCGAACACCACCAGAGATTTCTGATCGAGCGGCGGCGCCACCTGGGATCGCTGGTCGGCGCAGCTTTCGACCATCAGCCGGATCATCAGGTCGCGCTTGGAGACGTCGATGAACCCGTCGTCGTCGAAATAGACCTTGGTGAAGGCGACATCGGACACCACCGGCGTCAGGTGGGGCGACTCGACCACCACCACCGACACCATCTCGACGCACCGGCCGGCCAGCCCGGCGATCGGGGCGATCCGGTCGTCCGCACGGTCGAAATCCCGGCGGGACAGCTCGACCAGGTCGCCCGTCGCCTGCCGGATCAGATAACGGCGCCCCACCACCATGGCAGTGTCTCCCACCCCCCAGAACTACCCGCGTCGGCACAGCAGAACCGGTTCAGGATACAGGAACCGGGCGCTCCCGCGAAGATGATTCCCCCTGAAGATCGGGGCGGGAATATGACCGTGCGCCGGATTCCCCGGACCCGGAGGAGGTCCGGTCGGGGACCGGCTGGGCCGGTCGGACGATGCCCTTGGCCAGCAGCAGGCAGCCGTTCACCCGGGTCTCGCCGGTGACCACGACGGCGAAGGCGGCCCGCGCCCGGTCATAGAAACCGAAGCGGTCGATCTGGCCGATGGTCCAGCGCGGGCCCTCGAAACGCTCGACGACGTCCACGAACTGGCGGCAGATCTCCGACTCCTCGGCCTCGCCGATCGACAGGTCGACCATGCGGGTGTAGGGAGTGTCCAGCATGTCGTCCAGCGGCATGACCGACAGGATCGCCTCCAGCGCCCGCGGCGCATCCGCCCCGTCCAGCCGGATCACCCGCGCGCCCAGCGACACGGCGGGGAAGTTCCTGTCGACCAGGGCCAGTTCGTCGCCATGGCCCATGGCGGCCAGGACATAGAGCAGGTCGGCGTGGAGCAGCGGGTCGAGGCCCTTCAGCATGGTCGCTCCGGTCTCCGGCAAGATGGGCGCGGCCGGTCTTGATGGCCGCATGACAGTTAACCGCCGGAACGGGGCGGAGGTTGCACGGCCGGGGCCGGTGTCGGCGTCGAAGAAGAGGTGGGCATCGTCGGACGACTCGATCCGGGCCTTGAGGTCCTTGTCGTCCTTGTGGCGGCCGAGGATCAGCTTGAGGCACCGGGAGTTCCGCTCGACCGCGGCGGCGTGCCGCTGGCGCGCCTCCTTCAGGTTGCGCATGGGCTCGACCGGGGCTATGGCGGCCGGCGGCATGGGCGGGTCGGGATCGGCGGGCAGGGTGCCGTCGTCCTTGTCCTCCGCCTCCGCCAGGGCCGAGGCGATGGTCCCGGTGATGCCGACCGGCGGAGCAGTTCTGCTTTTCCACCTCCTCGAACGGGACGCGCTTGAGCGCCGCGACCATCTCGTCGGTCTCCTCCCGGCGGCGGCGCTCCTCCTCCGCGGCGAGTTCGACCACGGGGGCGGCGACGCAGCCGTCCTGCATCAGGCGCGACCCGGTCTGGCGGGCGCTGGTCCAGGCATAGCCGGAGAGCCGGGTGGCCTGGGCGAGGCTGGCGGCCGGCGGCGCCGTGGCGGGAACTCTCCGGGCAGATGGCGCAGGTGAATTATACCTTATGACTGAGGATTTCAATCTTATGAAAGGGTGCGGCGGGGCAGCGTGCCGTTGGTCGGCCTTCGCCCGAGACCGACCTACGGGAACCGTTCGAGATCATTACCGTGCCGTGACCGCAGGTGCGGCGGTCAGCGCGGCAGGGCGCGGAACGACAGGCCGTTGCCGATGACGAACAGGCCGCAGACCAGGACGGTGTCGTCATAGGGTGGAACGCCCGCGACATGAAAGCGGCCGGTCGAGCGCCTGCCAGACCCGGGCTTTCAACCGGGCATGGATGATTCGCTCCGGGGCCTTGGCGGCCGGTTCGCCCTCTACCCGCTCTTGGCGTGCGCCGCCGGCCTGCTCCTCCGGCCACCGCCGGAAGCTTGCGCGGGACATGGTTCGGCGATCCGGCTGTTCCGTCATAGGGTTATCCTTCGGCCTGTCCGCTTGCAGATCCATTCTAGCAGGGTCGGCGGGCGCGGCGCGCATCCGATGCGAGCTGAAAAATCACTCTGACCCCATTCCTCCTCCTCGCCGACGGCGTTTTTCGTTTCAGGGTGTCTTTGCCGCCTTGTCCCTGTCCCTGGCGTGGAGTTGCAGATAGGCCTGCAAAAGGCGGATCTCCTCGTCGTCGAGCTTGGTCAGGCGTCTCATGGCGTTGATGTTGCCGATCCACTCGTTCGCGGTGTAGGCGGTCGGCGGGTGCGCGGCATGGCAGAGCGTGCAGTTCGCGTCGTAGACCCGGGCGGCCTGCGCCCACAAGGGCTCGATCGCGGGGACATAGCCGCCGGCCGGCGTCCAGACGGCGAGGCGAACCTCCGTCCAGTTCTGGCCCGTGTCCGGATCGGTCACCGTGCGCAGATCCTCGGCGGCGGCGGCGTCCCCGAGCCTGGCGCGCGGGATGCGCTTGCCGGCCTCCGCATAGAGCGTCCCGGCGGCATCGCCGCGCCGCCATCCGACGACCTCGACCCGCACCAGCCCGCCGGCCACCGCCAGCACCCGGACCGGAGTCGCGGCGGCAAGCTCGCCGTCCGGCGGGGAGCCCGGCTCCCGACGCTCCAGCTGAAGCGGGAGCGTGGCCAGGGCGTAGGCTCTCCGGCCGGGTTCCAACGCCAGGGCCGCCGCCTCGGCCGAAAGTTCCGCGAAAGCGCGCCGGTGGCCGGCCGTCACGTCGGGGAAGGCGTGGGCGATGCCCTTGTGGCAGTCGATGCAGGTCCTGCCGGCCCTTGCGGCCTCGGCCATCGCCTTGGCGGCCTTGGCGGACTGCCGGTGCGGGTCCATCGCCTCGAAGGAGTGGCAGTTGCGGCATTCGCGGCTGTCGGTGGCGCGCATCCGGTCCCATTCGTGGCGGGCCAGTTCGTGCCGCTTGGCCTCGAACTTCTCCCGGGTGTCGATGGAGCCGGCCAGCCAATGATAGAGCTCGTTCGTGGCGGCCAGCTTCCGGGCCACCTTGTGCGTCCAGTCGCGCGGCACATGGCAGTCGGCGCATTCCGCTCGGACCCCCGAGCCGTTCCGGTAATGGAGTGACCGGGTATATTCGGCATAGACGGTATCGCGCATCTCGTGGCACGAAATGCAGAAGCCGGTGCGGTTGGTGGCCTCCATCACGGTGTTGAAGCCGCCCCAGCCGATGACGCCGGCCAGGATCCCTCCGACCGCCGCGGCCATGACGGTCCCCGTGATGCCGAAGCGTTGCCATGCCATGCCGAACGTCCGTCCCTGGTCGCCGCTGGAAGTCGGACCGGGCGGCGCGGCCACCCGGTCCTCCGTCTCTCCCTCCCGTCAATCGCCTTGCGGTCAGTCGAAGGGCCTGGGCCGCGGAGTCGCGTCGGTCGAGGGGGGCAGGATCGGCAGCTTGAAGTCCGGCTGGTCGCCCGTCAGCGTCTTGAGGAACGCCACGATCTTGGCGTTCTCGGCCTCGGTGAATTTCCGGCCGAGCTGGATCCGCCCCATGGTGTCCACCGCCTGGGTGAGCGTCGCGGCCTCGCCGTCGTGGAAGTAGGGGTAGGTCATCTCGACGTTGCGCAGGGTCGGAACCTTGAAGTTGAAGCGGTCTGCCTCCTCCTTGGTCACGGCGACCCGCCCCTCCGCCGGGCTCGTGGACTGGTAAGGCTCGACCACGCCCATCTTCTGGAAAGTGTTGCCGCCGGCCGCCGAGCCGTTGTGACAGGCGGTACAGCCCGAATCCTTGAACAGTTCGTAGCCTTCGAGCTCGGCGTTGGTCAGCGCACCCTTGTCGCCCTTCAGCCACTTGTCGAAGCGCGAATTCGGGGTGACGAGGGTCTCCTCGAAGGCGGCGATGGCCTGGGTGACCTCGGCGATGGTCACCGTCTCCCTGCCGAAGACGGCCTTGAACTCCGCGACATAGGCCGGGATCGACTGGAGGACGGAGATGGCCAGCGCGTGGGTCGAGGCCATCTCGCCGGGGTTGGCGATCGGTCCGCCGGCCTGATCCTGCAAGGTCAGCGCGCGGCCGTCCCAGAACTGGGCCACGTTCAGGCTGGAGTTCAGCACCGTCGGCGCGTTGATCGGACCCTGCTGCCAATTGTGGCCGATCGAGGTCTTGAGGTTGTCCGAGCCGCCCATGGACAGGTTGTGGCACGAGTTGCACGAGATGAAGCCGGACTTGGACAGGCGGGGGTCGAAGAAGAGCTTCTTGCCGAGTTCCACCATGCCGGGAGACATGATCTTCGCCGGTTCGATCGGCTGGATCGGCTCGGCGGCCAGCGCCGGCGCGGAGCCGGCGGAGGATGCCAGGACAATGCCGGCGAGCACTGACAACGCGACACGCTTCGACATCTTCTTTCTCCTGAAGGAAAGATCGTTTCAACTAAGCCTTTGATACGAAAGGTATTATGGGTTGCTCTAATATGCTGCCCGCCTTGTCCGGATGTCGCGCGTCAGGACGTCGCAAGGGAAACCCCCTTGACCGGAGGTGGCAAGCGGGAGGGGTCGATCCGATCCTGCGCCGTGTCCAGGGTGGCGTCACCGCTTTCACTTGCAAGGAAACGGTCCGTCGGTATTGCGTCGGAGCGTCCCTCCGAACCGCTCCCGCTTCCGGTCAGTGCCCCTGGACGGGAAAATGACTCCGAACCTATCGTAAGGATCGTTCCGGCGAGCATGGCGGGCGAGGTGAGCGTCGAGAGCCTCTGGATCTCGGGCGCCTCGGCGGATACATCTGAGGTCATCGAGCCGGGCATGCCGGCCGGGACAGGAAGGATATCGGACCCATGGGAGTGACGCTGACAGGCTTCGAGGCCGGGGAGGGGGCACCGCTGGTGGTTCTTCACGGGCTGTTCGGCTCGGCCCGGAACTGGAACACGGTGGCGAAGCGGCTGGGCGCGGGCCATCGGGTCCATGCGCTCGACATGCGCAACCACGGCGGCTCCCCCTGGTCGGACGACATGGGCTACGCCGACATGGCCGACGACGTGGGCGGCTATATGGAGGACAAGGTCGTCGGCAAGGGGCTCGGGCCGGTCTCGCTGCTCGGCCACAGCATGGGCGGCAAGGCCGCCATGGTGCTGGCGCTGACCCGGCCCGACCTGGTGGACAAGCTGGTCGTCGCCGACATCGCGCCGGTCGGGTACAGCCACACGCTGATGCCCTATGTGGAGGCGATGCGCGCGGTCGACCTGTCCGGCGTGACCCGGCGGGGGGAAGTCGACGCGCAACTGGCGTCGTCCATCCCGGAGGCGCCGATCCGCAGCTTCCTGCTGCAGAACCTGGTGGCGGAGAACGGGACCTTCTCCTGGCGGATCAACCTGAAGGCGCTGGGTGACCGGATGGACGAGATGACAGCCTTCCCGACCGGCGACCTTGCCGGGCGCAGCTACGACAAGCCGACGCTGTTCCTCCATGGGGAACGCTCGAACTATGTCCGGCCGTCCCATCACGAGGAGATCCGGCGGCTGTTCCCGAACGCGCGGATCGAGGGAATCGCCGATGCGGGCCACTGGCTGCATGCCGAGCAGCCGGACCGCTTCGTCGACAGCGTCCTGGCCTTCCTGGACGGCTGAGCGGGGTCAGACGTCCAGGTCCTGCGCCTTGGTTCTGGTCAGGTGGCCGTAGGTCGGCCTCGGCCGGAGGCCGACGCCGACATCATGGCCGGAGCGTCGGTGCGCGGTGTCGGCGTTCGCCCTTCGGGCGAAGGCCGACCTACGGCACTGGACGCCTGAACCGGGCCGACGGCGGGATCAGACGTAGAAATAGTCCACGCCTTCGACCAGGCCGACCTTGTCGATCACGCAGGTGCCGACCGTTCCCCAGTCGTGATTGGTCAGCGTCACCGTGGTCTTTCCGGCCGCTTCGCTGACGGACACCGACGTCCTGAGGGCCGCGTCCCCGTGGATGTAGAGACGGTCGCCGCCCTGGGCGCCGGCGCCGTTGAACCCGATGATGGCGTGGGAGCCGGGATCGAAGAAGTCGAGGTGGAAGCTGTCGGCGTCGTCGGCGTTCGAGTAGACCCGGTCGTTGCCGCCGCCGCCGATGTAAAAGACGTCGTCGCCGGCGCCGCCCCGCATGATGTCGGATCCGTAGCCGCTCCGGAAGGTGTCGGCGACCGCGGTGCCGGTGATGTCGATGCCCGTGCTCTCGTGGAAGCCGCCGGCGAAGCTGAGGCCGCCGGCGCCGCTCACCGTGATCTTCTCGATGCCCGTGAAGTTGCCGACGGCGATGCTGGAAGCGTCCCACTGCGAGTCGGGCTTGGTGAACAGGATGCGGCCGGACCCTTTGCCGTCGATGTAGAGGTAGGTCTGGGCCGGAGCCTCGGCCGGTTCCGCCGTTCCGGAGGTGTAGGTCGTCCGGTTGATCACGGCCAGGGTGTCGGTGCCGGCATCGCCGTTGAGTCGGCTGGCCGCCAGGGAGGTCCGGATCGTCCCGATGTCCGCCGCGCTCGGATCGTAGATGAGCCGGTCGTTGCCGGCGCCGCCATGGAGATACGAGACGCCGGTGCCTCCATGGAGGATGTCGTTGCCATCCTCCCCATACAGGGTATCGGTGCCGGATTCGCCGAGCAGCCTGTCGTCTCCGGCCCCGCCCCGGATCAGATCGTCGCCGGAACGGCCGTACAGGATGTCGTCTCCGTCCTGGCCGTACAAGCTGTCGGCGCCGGTGGTTCCGTACAGCGTTTCGGAGTTGCTTGTACCCTGGATGAGCGCCATGTCGTCAGCCCCTGTTTATCGAAAGGGGAGTCTTTCATATCCGGCTGCGCAAATCTTCTGTAAGAAAGTATTAATACTTTTTTGGAATCAGCGCGAGGCGGTTCGGCGGAACGTCTGCCGGCCCGGCGCCCCGGTCCCGCCGTCCAGGTCGAAGAAGCCGACCAGGCTGGTCAGCTCCCGGGCCTGGGACTCCAGCGCCTCGGCGGCGGCGGAGCTTTCCTCGACCAGGGCCGCGTTCTGCTGGGCCATGGAGTCCATCGCGGTGATGGCGCCGCTGAGCGCGTCCAGGCCGCTCGCCTGCTCGGACGTGGCTCGGGAGATCCGGCCGATCAGGTCGGCGACGCGGCCGACCGACGCGGTGATGTCGGTCAGCGCCGTGCCCGCGGCACGGACCAGGACGACGCCCTCATGGACCTCGCTGCCGCTGGCCTGGATCAGCTGCTTGATCTCCTTCGACGCGGCGGCGGAGCGTTGGGCAAGGGTGCGGACCTCGCTCGCGACCACGGCGAAGCCTCGGCCGGCGTCGCCCGCCCGCGCCGCCTCGACGGCGGCGTTCAGCGCCAGCAGGTTGGTCTGGAAGGCGATCTCGTCGATCATGCTGACGATGTCGCCGATCCGGGCCGACGACTCCTCGATCCGCCGCATCGCCGCGACCGCGTCCTCTGCGACTTCGGCCCCCCGTCCGGCGGACCCGTGGGCGGCGACCGCCGCCTCCTCGACCCGGACGCAGGTCTCGACGTTGGCATGCACGGTGGCGGTCAGCCCGTCCATGGTCGAGCCGGTCCGGCGCAGGCTGGAGACCTGCTGTTCGGTCCGCCCCGCCAGGTCGCGGCTGCCGGCCGAGACCTGGCCCGCGGCGGACGCGATGGTCGAGGCCGCCGTCTCGATCCGGCCGACCGCGTCGGACAGCGTGTCGGCCGTGCTGTTGAAGTCGTTCTTGAGGCGCAGGAACACGCCGTCATAGTTCGACTCGATGCGCCGGGTCAGGTCGCCCCCGGCGAGATGGCCGAGCACCTCGGCCAGTTCCTCCGACACGCCGGCGACGGTGTCGGCCAGCCGGTTGATCCCCTCGCTGACGGTCAGGAAGAAGCCGGTCTTGCCCTCCAGCGCGATCCGGGCCGACAGGTCGCCGCGCACGGCGGTCGCCACCATGCCGCTGATCTCCGCCTCGATCCGGCGCTCCGCGGTCCGGTCGCGCCACTCCACCACGGTGCCCAGCGGCTCGCCGTGGCGCCCCGCGACGGGATGCGCGATCAGCAGGAAGGTGCGGCCGCCCAACTCCAGCCCAGCCTCGCCGCCGGCCAGCAGGGCCGCGTGGAGGCCGCCCTCCGGCCCGCCGGGCGGGACGCCGAACCGGTCGATCGGCAGCCCGACCAGCCGGTCCGGGTCGAAACCGGGGATCGCCCGGCGGATGTCCCCGGCGCAGGCGCCGAACAGCGCCGCGACGGCCTGGTTGGCATAGAAAACCGTGCCGGCGCCGTCGACCATCATGATGCAGGAGCCGACCTGGTCCAGTCCGCTGCCCGATCGCACCGCCGCGACCGCGACCTCCTTCAGGACGTCCAGGGTGCGGGCCATGTCGCCCAGCTCGTCGCGGGCATCCGTGCCGGGCACGGTGACGTCCAGGTGGCCGTCCGACAGGTCGGCCATGGCCTGCCGGAGGCCGCGGACCGGCCGCACGATGCCGCGAACGATGCGCAGCGCCAGCACCACCGCCAGCGTGAAGATCACCGCCGCGATGGCCGCGGTGACCGCCGCCTGCCGGCCGAAGATGGCATCGACGTCGTCGATGTAGATGCCGGAGCCGATCACCCAGCCCCACGGCTGGTAGCCCTTGACGTAGGACAGCTTGGGCACCGGGCGCGTGGCGCCCGGCTGCGGCCACAGGTAGCCGACGAAGCCGGAGCCCCGGGCCTCCACCGTCCGGACGAACTCCACGAACAGGAGCTTGCCCGCGGGATCCCTGTTGGCGGACAGGTCCTGGCCTTCCAGGTCGGGGCGGAACGGGTGCATGACCATCCTGGGCGTCATGTCGTTGATCCAGAAATACTCCTTCCCGTCGTAGCGGAGATTGCGCAGCGCCGTCCGGGCCGCGTCCTGGGCGGCGTCCAGGCCGATCTCGCCCCGTCCGGCCATGCTGCCGTAGTGCTCGACGATGCCGTGGGCGATCTCGACGAGGTTCCGGGTCTTGTCCTGGCGGTCGCCGAGCAGCGTCAGGCGAAGTTCCCGCAGGCCGTAGCCGGCGATGGCGGCCGCGCCGACCACCATGATGACAATCAGGACGGTCAGTCTTGAACCGATCGACCTGCCGGAGGGAAAGGAGAGCGAGGCCATGGCGGATCACCGCGAGCTTTATTCGATGGCCCGGACTACCATGAAGCGTGTCCCGGACCAAACAATGCTTTGTCGCAGTGCGAAAATTTCATACGGCCGAGGCGTCCGGACGGGGTGGATCCTTCGGCTGCCCTTCAGGCGACCGGCTCGATCACCCGGACCGCGGGCAGGGTCACCGTCGCGGTGGTGCCGACGCCGACCTTGCTCTCCAACGCCAGCCTGCCGTCATGCATCTCGACCAGCCGGCGGGCCAGGGGCAGGCCCAGGCCGGTGCCCTGGCTGATCCGGTTGTAGGGATTGTCGATCTGGCCGAACGGCTGCATCACCGCCGCGAGGTCGCGCTCGTCGATGCCGCAGCCGGTGTCGCTCACGCTCAGGTCCAGGCAGCCGTCGGGCCGCATCCGGGTCGCGATCCGGACCGAGCCGCCCGGCTTGGTGTACTTGATCGCGTTGGAGACGAGGTTGAGGAGCACCTGGACCAGCCGGCGCTGCTCGCCCCGGACGACCGCCGCCTCGGGATCGACCCGGGCTTCCAGCGTCACGCCGCCGCGGGTCGCCTGGGTGCGCGACATGCGGATGCAGGTGGCGACGACGGCGTTCAGGTCGACCGTCTCCTCGTCCAGCACCAGGCGGTCGGCCTCGATCTTGGACAGGTCCAGCACGTCGTTGATCAGGCTGAGCAGATGGTGGCCGCTGTCGTGGATGTCCTTGGCGTAGTCGCAATAGGTCCGGTTGCCGACGGGCCCCATGGTCTCGGTCCGGATCAGTTCGGCGAAGCCGATGATGGCGTTCAGCGGGGTCCGCAGCTCGTGGCTCATGTTGGCGAGGAAGCCGGACTTGGCGCGGCTCGCCGCCTCGGCCTGGGTCTTGGCGGCGGCCAGCTGGGCCTCCACCGCCTTGCGCTTGCTGATGTCGCGGGCGACGCTGACGATCTCGGCCGGGCCGTTCCACAGGGTGTCGGAAGAGGTCGCCGGGACCAGCCGCAGGGTCACCTCGACCCAGACATGGCCGCCGTCCTTCCGCTTGGCCCGGCAGGTGAAGATCTGGCGCGGCGCCTGCGGCGTCAGCGACGCCATCACGGCCCGGACGGAGGGCAGGTCGTCGGGATGGACCATCGAGTCGATCGAGCCGCCGACCAGCTCCTCGGCGTCGAAGCCCAGGATCTCCCGGCAGGCCGGCGAGACGTAGAGGTGCCGCCCGGCCTGATCGGTGCGCGAGATGATGTCGGTCGCGTGGGCCGCCAGCAGGCGCAGCTTGTCCTCCTCGACCAGCCGGCGCAGCTCGATCAGCAGCAGCGCGCCCAGCACGACGATGCCGCCGGCGGTCGAGAGGGCGAGCGGCAGCGCCGCCAGGGTCAGGAAGGTCCAGGCCATCTCGGGCGAGGGGAGCATCAGGACCGGGACCTGGCCCGGTATCACAACCAGCCCGGCGAGCAGGACCAGGTCGCCGAACCGCGCGCGCCGGCCGAGCCGGTCGGCCAGCCACCAGACCGCGATGCCGGCCAGCGTGCTGATCAGGATGACGGCGCAGGCCGCGGCGGCGGTCGGCCCGCCGAGCCAGGTGCGGTAGGCGGCGGCGGCGACCCCCGCGATCACCGCCGCGACCGGCCCGCCGAACATCCCGGACAGCGCCGTCATGACGATCCGCCCGTCCACGATCATCCCTCCGCCGAGGGTGACCGGGATCGTCATGCACAGGATCGCGAAGGCGCCGAAGGTGCCCCCCAGGAACACCGGCCGCCAGCGGCTCCGGTGCAGCCGGGAGGCATGGATGATCTGGGAGAAGACGAGCGCCAGGAGCGCGAACAGCCCGGTATGCTGCGCCAGCTGGATCAGGATGTCATGCGGGGTGGAGGAGGAGACCAGCACGTGCTCGCTGCGAATGAGACGGTATGCCCGGACGCCATCGTCGGGCCGACATGCTTAACGTTAAGTTAACTTTGAAAGCAAACCCAATGTAATCGCGGCCGGAGGACTAGCCGGAACGTCATAAGCCGGGGGGCTGCAACAGTTCGGCGGGGACGTCGTCCTTCAGCCCGACCCCCGACAACTTGAGCCGGCGCGCCTCCGCCAGCAGGAAGGCGAGCTTGCGGGCCGCGGGCGGGATCGCCAGCCCGTCCGGCCGGATGTTGGAGATGCAGTTGCGGTCGGCGTTCTGCAGGCCGGGGCGCGGGCCGAAGGTCAGGTAGGCGCCCAGGCTGTCCGCGGCGCTGAGGCCGGGGCGCTCGCCGATCAGCATCACGACCGAGGCGGCGCCCAGGGCCGCCGCGATCTCGTCGCCGAGCGCCACCCGGGCCTGGCGGGCCAGCACGACCGGGGCGACCCGCCAGCCCGGCAGCAGGTCGAGCGTCGCGAGGAGCAGCTTGGCGGCATGGTCGTGGACGGCGCGGGCCGACAGCCCGTCGGCCAGGACGAACGCGACGTCGTAGTCGCCCCGGCGCAGCAGGGGCAGGTCCTCCGGGTCGAGCCGGCGGCCCAGGTCGGGATGCTGGAGATAGGTCGCCCGGTCCGGCGCCCGGCTGCGCACGGTGACGGCGGCGAGGCCGGGCGGCAGCGAAGCGGCGAGGGCTTCCGGGTCGAAGGCGAGGTGGACGGCGTCGCGCGCCCGCGCGTGGGCCAGCTGGAAATCGAGCAGATGGCGCGTCGGCAGGCCGTCGCCGCTGCGGCCCAGGGCGATGCGGGCGGCGGTGTGGCGGCGGAGCGCGCTCCAAGGATCGGCGGGCGCGCAGACGGGGTCCGTGGGCGTTTCCTTCGAGTGTTCGATCTCGTCAGCCATGGTGCGCCGCCTCCGCGTAGCCGAGCAGGGCGCCGGCTCCGGCCTCGCCGGCCGCTCCTCCGGCCAGGGCGGGACGGACCCGGCCGCCCCGGTCCAGGATCGCCATGCGGCGCAGCCAGTCCTCGAACTCGGGCGCCGGCCGCAGGCCCAGGGCCGAGCGGACATAGAGCGCGTCGTGGTAGGAGGTGCTCTGGTAGTTCAGCATGATGTCGTCGGCGCCCGGCACGCCCATCACGAAATTGACTCCGGCGACGCCCAACAGGGTCAGCAGGCTGTCCATGTCGTCCTGGTCGGCCTCGGCATGGTTGGTGTAGCAGACGTCCACCCCCATGGGCAGCCCCAGCAGCTTGCCGCAGAAATGGTCCTCCAGCCCGGCGCGCAGGATCTGCTTGCCGTCGTAGAGGTATTCCGGGCCGATGAATCCCACCACGGTGTTGACCAGCAGGGGGGCCTGAACCGGCGGGCGACCGCGTAGGCCCGGCACTCGACGGTCTGCTGGTCGACGCCGTGGTGGGCGTCGGCCGACAGCGCGCTGCCCTGGCCGGTCTCGAAATACATCACGTTGTCGCCGACCGTGCCGCGGTCCAGGGCCAGGGTCGCGGCGTGCGCCTCCGCCAGCAGGTCGAGGGAGATGCCGAAGCTCTCGTTGGCGGCCTGGGTGCCGGCGACGGACTGGAAGGTCAGGTCCACGGGCGCCCCCCGGCGGATCGCCTCCAGCGTGTTGGTGACGTGGGCCAGGATGCAGGACTGCATGGGCACGTCGTAGCGGAGGCGGAACTCGTCCAGCATCTCCAGCAGCCGCAGGGTCGTCGGGATGTTGTCGCTCGCCGGGTTGATCCCGACCACGGCGTCGCCGCAGCCGTACAGCAGCCCGTCCAGCATGGAGGCGGCGATGCCCCTCGCGTCGTCCGAGGGGTGGTTCGGCTGGATGCGGACCGACAGGCGGCCGGGCAGCCCGATCGTGGTGCGGAAGCCGGTGACGACCCGGATGCGGCGGGCGACCGCGATCAGGTCCTGGTTGCGCATCAGCTTGGAGACGGCCGCCGCCATCTCCGGCGTGACGCCAGGCGCCAGGGCCTTCAGGGCGGGCGTGTCGGCGGCGTCGGACAGCAGCCAGTCGCGGAAGCCCCCGACCGTCAGGGACGCCACCGGGGCGAAGGCCCCGGCGTCGTGGGTGTCGGCGATCAGCCGGGTGACCTCGTCCCGCTCGTAGGGGACGACCGCCTCGGTCAGGAACGCCTTGAGCGGCAGGTCGGCGAGGGCGAGGCGGGCGGCCACCCGCTGCTCCGCGCTGTCGGCGGCCAGCCCGGCGAGGTAATCGCCGGAGCGGGCCGGCGAGGCCTTCGCCAGCAGGTCCTTCAGGTCCGTGAAGGAATGGCGGGTGCCGCCGATGTCCTGGTGATATGGCATGCGCGATGGTCCTGGCCCGGAGATGCCGACCGCGGCAGCGTCGCAACAATCCGCCGGTCTGGCAAGCGTCCCGCGCCGGGCACGCGGGACCGGCTTACCCCCGCTGCCCACTCCTGGTAGAATGACGTTTCAGCATGTCCCAGGGGAGGAGACAGTCATCATGAACCACGCCATGACGCGCGCCGAACTGACCGAGAAGATCGTCCGCATCAAGATCGACCGGGACCTCACCTGGAAGGGCATCGCGGAGGAGGCGGGGCTGTCCAAGGAGTTCACGACCGCCGCCCTGATGGGGCAGATGGCCCTGCCGGCCGAGGCGGCGGCGCGGGTCGGCGACGCCCTCGACCTGAACGAGTACGAGGTCAAGCTGCTCCAGCAGATCCCGTCGCGCGGCTCGCTGGGGCAGGCGGTGCCGACCGATCCGCTGATCTACCGGTTCTACGAGCTGGTCCAGGTCTACGGCACCACCTTCAAGGCCCTGATCGAGGAGGAGTTCGGCGACGGCATCATGAGCGCCATCGACTTCGACATGGACATCAGCAGGAAGCCCGACCCGGCCGGCGACCGCGTCGCCATCACGCTCAGCGGGAAGTTCCTGAAGTACCGGCAATACTGAGGCGGGGAGGATCCGGCGGCATGCTGAAGGCGGGCGATCCGAAGCTGATGGCGATCAGCCAGCAGGGGCGCTGCTTCTATTGCGGCGAGCCGGTGGGCGCCAAGGCCACCGTCGACCACTTCATCCCGCAATGCTACGGCGGCATCGACGACATCGCCAACACGGTGCTGGCCCACCGCCGCTGCAACATCCTGAAGGGCGACCGCCTGCCGACCCCCGACGAGATCGAGACCCTGGTCGAGCAGCGCCGCCGCGCCAAGCTCCCGGTCTGGCCCCCGATCCTGGCGCTGCTGGAGGCGGAGGAGGGGGAGGAATGGATCGTGGTGGCGAGGGCGGTGGCGGCGGAGGGGGGATGGACGGGGTAGCGGCGATCGGTTTATGGTCGAGGGGCATAATCCTTTAAATATATTGCCCGGATGGTTCGATGGAGTTCGAGTGGGATGAGCGAAAGAGCGCCGATTGCCATCGAAGGCGCGGCTTCGATTTCGTATATGCTTCGCAGGTGTTCATGGATTCGGATCGTCTGTTATAAGTCGACGATCGGAGCCCATATGGCGAAGTACGTCGCCGGATCCTCGGAAAGATCGAGAACAGGGTTTTTGTGGTTGTCTACACCCTTCGGGCTGATCGAATACGCATCATATCGGCGCGCAAGGCCAATATATCGGCGCGCAAGGCCAATGTTCGGGAGGTCAGGAGATACGGAAACCATGCGGGTAAGGCTTGAACAGGACGACACCATGGTCCGCATCCTCCCGGATGGGCGGACGGTGCAGATCACCCCAAGGGTCGATCGCGAAAAGCTGGACGCGACGACGGAAGAGGATATCGCCCGCCAGGAAGCTGAGGACGATGCCGCTCTGGTGAGCGACATCCGGAAAAGCGCGACGATTTCGTCGGCAAGCATGCAGGCGATCGTCGGACGGATTGGGAAGACCCCCCATGACCTCCGGCGCTGCGTCACGCATCCAGGGAGCGACGGCAAAGTCCGGGGGCGGCGGCGTTGCCAAGGGAAGCTTCGCGGCGCGCGCCCAAAGCGCTGCTGCCAAGAATTCCGGGTCGGGAAACTCCGGGAAGAAGTAAGGCCGACCTCCGCTCCAGGCGTTGCTGAAGGCGGCGGAAGCTTGATGGGCGGTAAGGTCAAGGATCACGGATGAACGGGATGGGCACGGATTCGCGGGCGAGCCGTGCCCTCCCGGCGGGCGTCTGCCCGGGGACGGGACTCCTTATCCGTGTTCATCCGTGCCCATCCCGTTCATCCGTGATCCAGGCACCTGCCGCGTGAAGCACGTCGGGCAGGGGAGGCGGCGTTTGCGGCCCACAAATGTCTATTGACGTAGTAGGAAACATCCGTGACGATCCCCTCGCCGCCCTGTTGAAGCGGCTACCAAAGGATGCAAAAGCGTCCGCCAGAACTTTGGGGGAGGGATCAGCAATGCAGGGCGTGACCGAGACCATTCGACGGACGGCCATTTTCTTCCTGGGACTGGGCGCCTTGGCCGGCGCCTTCATGGCGGCGTTGCGGCTGATCGGCTGACGGCGGACCGGCCGGCGACAATTCGCCACAGCATCCGGAGAGTTCCAAGCATTCCCAGGGCGGCCAGGACCAGCCCCACGAACCCGACCGCGGCCGAGATCAGGAGCGCGGCCAGGGCCCAGACCGCGGCGGCCGACCGCACCGCGACCTTCGCCAAGCCGTCGAGGGCACGGCGGCCGGCGACCTTGAAGACGCCCGCCGTTGGCTTGCCCACGGCCGTGGCCAGCCGCTCGGCCCGGGGCAGGTCGTCCACGTGGTCCAGGCTGCGCATGACGGTCAGGGCGCCGCGCGGCGAGGTGGCCTTGCCGACGGCGCCCAGCGACTCCAGCGACCTATTCAGCTTCGCGGTGTCCCCGAGCCGGCCCAGGTCCGCGAGCGACCGGGCGAAGCCCTTGGTCATGCGGCCCGTCTTGTGGGCCAGCTTGACCACCGAGGCGCCGAGCTTGACCGGCAGGGCGGTGCCGCCGGTCGCCAGGGTCGCGGCGGTCAGCCCGATCCCGGCGGCGGACAGGGCCAGGATCACCTCGTCCACCGGCTCGCCCTGGAGCATGTTGCCGGTCTGGGCCGCCGCGTCCCGCAGGTCGCCGACGACGGTCAGGTCGGACACGAAGGCGCCCACGGTCGCGGCGGTGCTGTCGCCCGCGCCGGTGACGAAGCCCGAGGCGCCGGCGGCGGCCGAGCGCAGCAGGGTGGGAAGGGGTGCGGTCTGCTCGTCGAACCGGCGGCGCAGGGCGGGGTCGATCTCCACGCCGGTCAGTTCGGCGAGGTGGAACCAGTCCTCGGCGTCCTCCGGGTCGCCGGAGTTGAGGCTTTCGGCGATACGGCGCTCCAGCTCCGCGCGCGGGGCCAGGGTGCGGACCGTCGCGGCGACGCTGCCGCGGATCTCCTCGTCGGTCGGCTCGCGCAGTTCGTCCGGAACGGCCAGGAGGACGGCGGCCGACAGGGCGCCCGCGACGGCCGCGGAGCCGGCCAGCCCGATACCGATCTGCCTGATCATCCCCATCGCCTTCCCGCAAGAACCAGCCCGTGACGCAGCTTACCAGCATGCGGGGTGGAAAAAACAGGTCCGGCCGCGCCGATTCGCACATCGCGATGGTTGATATCCCCGCCACCGCATACCATACGAGGGGAGCATGACAGGGGATGATGGTCGCGACATGGCGGAACTGACGGACAGCTTGGAACGGCGCGACGCGCTGCGCGCCATTGCGGCCATCCTGCGGGGAGACGGCATCGAGGTCGATCACGACGTCGTGCCCGCGCGCTGGTCGATCGCCGGCACCCATGACTTCGTGATCCCCGGCGCCAACCCGAAGCGCCGCCTGAAATCCCGCTTCCGGACCGTGGTCGGCCCGGTCGAGGACGTCGAGCGCGAGCTGGTCGACCTGCTGGAGACGCCCGACGGCGTTGGCCGCAACGAGATCAAGGCGCTGGCGAAGCGGGTCAAGGCGGCGGTCAAGGGCTCCGGCCGGATCGACGAGGCCGAGGCGCAGATCGACGCGTGGGTCGAGTCGGTCGCCGAGCGCGCCAAGGCGTTCGGCGGCACCTGGAAGCCGCAGGCCTTCTCCGACGACCTGGTGCGCGTGCTGGGCTTCGGCGGCCGGACCCCGCGGCTGGAGACGCTGCTCGACGCGCTGGAGGAAGCCTTCGCGACGGCGGCGGCCCGCGCCGGCGTGCGGGTGCGCCGCGCCTCGCTGGAATCCGCGTCGGGGCTGGGCGTCTATCTCGACAGCTTCGCGGCGGCCCGCGCCATGCTTCGGAAGCTCCGCCTGTTCGTCGGGCCGACCAATTCGGGCAAGACCCACGCCGCCATGGACCGGCTGGCCGAGGGCCGCAAGGGCGCCTACCTGGCGCCGCTGCGGCTGCTGGCCCTGGAAGGGCAGGAGGCGATCGAGGCGCGCGGCCGGCCGTGCAGCCTGATCACCGGCGAGGAGCGCGACGTGCGGCCCGGCGCCGACTTCGTGTCCTCCACCATCGAGATGGCGAACACCAACCGCGTCATGGATGTCTGCGTCATCGACGAGATCCAGATGATCGGCGACTACGACCGCGGCTGGGCCTGGACCGCCGCCGTCGCCGGCATGGCCGCGTCCGAGATCATCATGACCGGGTCGGCCGACGCGATCCCCTATATCCAGCGGCTCGCCGCCGCGACGGGGGAGGAGCTGGAGATCGTCGAGTTCACCCGCAAGTCGCCGCTCCGCGTCCAGGAGGGCGGCGTCTCCCTGGGCGACATCCGCCGGGCGGACGCGCTCGTCGCCTTCTCCCGCCGCGACGTGCTGGGGCTGCGCGCCGAGCTGCTGCGGCGCGGCCATTCGGTCGCGGTGATCTACGGCGCGCTGTCGCCCGAGGTGCGCCGGGCCGAGGCGCGCCGGTTCCGCGAGGGGCAGGCCGACGTGCTGGTCGCGACTGACGCGATCGGCATGGGGCTGAACCTGCCCATCGCCCGGATCATCCTGTCCACCACCCGCAAGTACGACGGCCGGGAGGAGCGCGACCTGCTGCCGCCGGAAGTGCGCCAGATCGGCGGCCGGGCGGGGCGCTTCGGCATGCACGAGGAGGGCCGGGTCGCGGTGCTGGAGGGCGAGAACATCAGCCCGGTCCGGCGCGCGCTGACCTCCAAGCCGGTCGATCCGGAGGACCCGCGGCCCTGGATCTCGCCCGCGACCTCGCACGTCAAGGCGATCGCGCACGAGCTGGGGACCGACAGCCTCGCCCGGGTGCTGCGCACGGCGGGGCAGGAACTGCTGCGCGCGCACCAGACCTTCCGGATGACCGACCTGGAAGGGCGCATCCAGGCGGCGCTGGCGGTGGACCACGCCAAGCTGCCGCTGGAGACCCGCGACCTGCTGTCCCGCTGCCCGATCGACGTGCGCGACCCCAACCAGCTCCGGCTGCTGCGCATGTGGGCGGTCAACCAGGGCCGGGGCCAGCCCAACCCGAGCCCCGGCGTCTCCGGCCGCTTCACCCACGACACCGGCACCGACGTGGAGCTGGAGGCCTCGGAGAAGGCGGTGAAGGACCTGACCGCCTATGCCTGGCTGGCCTACCGCTTCCCGGACGCCTATCCCGAGATGGACCTGTGCCTGGAGCGGCGGCAGGAGCTGAACGCCTTCATCGAGCGCACCCTGGCCGCCCGCAGCCTGCCGCGCGCCTGCCCGTCCTGCGGCGCCACCCTGAAGGCGGCCCATCGGTTCCGGATCTGCGATGCCTGCCATGCCGGCCGCCTGGAGGACCGCGCCGCCGGCCGGCCGGCGCAGGCCAAGCACCGCTACCATCATCCCCAGCGGCCGGGCAAACCCGCCGCCAAGGGGGACGGCAAGCCGCCGCGCCGACGGACCGCCGGCAAGTCCGGCTGAGGAGGACCGCCGGCAAGTCCGGCCGAGGACGGTCAGCCGGGTTCCGGCTTGTGCCGCGACGACGGGCAGATCATCAGAAGCCGGTCGCCCTCCCGGATGACGTAGCGCTCGCGGTCGATGAACGGGATCTCCCGCCCGTTGGAATGGACGTGGACGACCACCCCCGAGGACACGTGGGCCATGGTCCTGCCGATATCCTCGGGACCGGCCGGGCGCTCGGTCATGACCATGTGCCCGCCGGCCGACATCAGGTCGCACAGGAACGGCGTGGCATGCTGCGAGGCGACCGCGTCGGCCAGCAGGTAGCCGCCGATCCGGGTCGGGGTCACCACCAGGTCGGCGCCGCTCAGCCGGGCCAGCTTGATGTTCTCCTCGTCCCGGATGCTGGCGACGATCCGGGTGCTCGACGACAGGTGGCGCACGGTCAGGATGACCAGGATGTTGGTGTCGTCCCGCCGGGTGTTGACGAGCACCGCCTTGGCTTTCTCGACGCAGGCCAGGGTCAGCAGCTCCTCGCTGGTGGCATCGCCGAGCAGGCCGATGAAGCCGGCGTCGGCGGCGGCGCGGACCCGTTCCTCCGACACGTCGATGGCGACGACCGCATCGTCGGGATGTCCCTTGGCGATCATCTCCCGGGCGGCGATCATGGCGCTGTGCCCGAACCCGCACAGCACGACATGGTCCCGGAGATTCTGCTGGATGCGGCTCATGCGGAAATCCTCGACGATCTTCTGGACGACGAACTCGTAGGCCGTGCCCAGGAAGATGAACCAGATGAAGATGCGGATCGGCGTGACGGCGAAGGCGTCGATCAGGCGCGCCGTGTCGGTGACCGGGACGATGTCGCCGTAGCCGACGGTCGTGATGGTGACGGCGGTGAAGTAGAGGATGTCGCTGAAGCTGATATGGTCGTCGAGATTGTCCTTCAGCCCTTCGCGGTCGAACCAGAACACGGCGATCACGGTGGCGACCAGCGCCAGGATGATGCCTCCGCGGACCAGCAGCTTCTTCTCGGGGGAGAGGCCTGAATTGACGTGGAGGATCAGGCCGCCCGGCTTGCGGCGGCGGGCGCGGCGGCGCGTCTTCCCGCCCGCCACCTCAGATACTGCCCTTGCGCTCGATCACCAGCACGCGGGCGACGCCTTCGGGGTGGGCCACGTGGGCTTCGCCCTCGGCGGCGTGGAAGATGTCGCCTTTCGTCATGCGTCGCACCAGCGGGGCGGCCGGGTCGCCGAACTTCATGTCTACGATGCCGTCCAGCACGACGAAAACCTCCGGCCCGTCGTTGACGTGCCAGACATAGGGCCGGTCGGTCCAGTGCAGGCGGACCGTCGCGCCGTCGATCTCGGCGATGTCGAGCGCTCCCCAGGCGCGGTCGGCGGTGAAGTCGTTGGGCGTGACGAAGTCCATGACGTTCTTTCCGTTGGGTCTGTTCAACACCGTCGAAGCATGTTCGGGGCGAAGTTAATCCATTATAGCCGGATGTTGGCAACCCCGGCTCTCCCGATGCCCCGCCGGGAGGCGCTGGCCGATCCCGGCGCGGCGCTGCACACTCCCGCCAGGCGACGGGAGAGGAGAGGGCATGCCCCTGCGGAGACGCCCCCGATGGGCAGGACTGATTTGGATGGGGCTGGTCATATGCGGCGGACTACCGGCCCTGTCGGGCTGTTCCGGGGTCGGTCCCCGGGCGATCGGCTGGGACGGCCTGGACTATGCCCAGGCGACCGCCCGGTCCGCCCAGCGCGAGATGCTCCTGAACATCGTGAAGCTGCGGTTCGGCGATACCCCGACCCTGAGCACGGTCGGCCAGATCGTCGCCGGCTACTCGGTCGAGGGGCGGATCGATCTCGGCACCGACCTGATCCGTCCCGAATACTGGTTCCGGGACGACGTCTCGGTCGGGATCGGCGGCACCTTCAGCGACCGCCCGACGATCACCTACAACCCCGTCCGGGGCGCCGACTATGCCCGGATGCTGCTGACTCCGCTGCCGCCCTACGAACTGGTCGCGATGCTGACGACGGGCGCTCCGGCCGACGCGACCCTGAGGCTGGCGATCAAGAGCTTGAACGGCATCGCCGTCGGGCCGGGGCCGGAGGGGCCGAGGCCGGAAGGGCGGCGCAACCGCGAGGCGCTGGAACTGATGGAGGAGCTGAGGGCCGCCGGCATGCTCGGCCTGGAATTCAGGGGCCATGGCGACCACCGGCAGGTCTCGCTGCTGGTCGACGAAGCGGAGGGCAGGCTCGATCCCCGGGCGGACAGGCTGCTTCGGCTGCTCCGGCTGGACCCGGCCGGCCGCAGGTTCCGGATCGTGTTCGGGTTCCGCCAGGACCGGCCGGACGAGATATCGATCTATACCCGCTCGCTGATCGAGATCCTGAACACCGTCGCCGACGAGATCGAGGTGCCGGAGGCCGCCGTCCGGGAGGGCCGGACCTATCCGACCCGCTCGCCCCTGCGTCCGGCCGACAACTCCCTGCGCATAGAGTCGCGATCCTCACGTCCCGAGGGCGCCTTCGTCGCCGTGGAATATGACGGCGTCTGGTACTATGTTCGCAACGACGATTTCATGTCGAAACGGGTCTTCGGCCTGCTGATGCTGCTGGCGGCCGTCATGCAGACATCGGGGAATTCGCCCCTTCCCGTCATCACCATCCCGTCGGGCTGAGAGACCGGGATGCCGGAGGCTTGCCGATCGTGACCGCCGAGGAACTGCGCGCCCGGGTGCTCCACCTGGACCACGACGTGCTGATCCTGGACAAGCCCGCCGGGCTGCTGGTCCATCCCGGCCCGCGCGGGCAGGGCAGCCTGGGCGACTTCCTGCCCGGCCTGTGGTTCGAGATGGCCCGGCCGCCGGCGCTCGCCCACCGGCTGGACCGCGATACCAGCGGCTGCCTGGTCCTGGGGCGCCACCAGAAGGCCTTGAAGAAGCTGGGGCGGCTGTTCGCGCGTGGGATGGTCGGCAAGACCTACTGGGCGGTCGTGCGCGGACGGCCGCCGGCCGACCGGGGGCGCATCGACCTGCCCCTGCTGAAGGTGCTGCCCGAGACGGGCGGCTGGAGGATCAGGCCCGACCCGGCCGGGCTGCCCGCGGCGACCGAGTACCGCGTGCTCGGCGTCGCACCGGGGATGAGCTGGCTGGAGTTGACCCCCCTGACCGGCCGCACCCACCAGCTCCGGATCCATTGCGCGTCGCTCGGCACGCCGATCCTGGGAGATCCGTTCTACGGCGGCGACGCCGAGTGCTGCGCCGGTACGCTGCGGCTGCTCGCCGGCTCGGTCACGCTGCCGCTGCATCCGGGAGTGCCGCCGATCTCGGCCGTGGCGCCGCCGCCGGCCCATATGCACGACGATCTGGCCGCCTGCGGATATCTTTGACAACGATCCCATTCACGATTAGTTAACCGATGCTTCCTCACCAATTCCATAAATCGGCGGGCGCGCCCGGAGCGGAACATGGATGTCAGGACTGTTCGCCGACGCCCGACGATGCCTGAAGAGAACTTGCCCGAGCCTCTCCCCGCCATCCCGGCCCGGCCGGCCGAGCAGTCCCTGAAGGTGGTCTTCTTCGTGTCGGAGGACTGGTGGTTCTGCCTGCACTGGCTGAACCTCGCGCTCCGGCTCAAGGAACGGGGTTACCGGATCACGGTGATCTGCAATGTCGGGACCGACCGCGCGCGGATCGAGCGGGCGGGATTCGAGGTCGTCCCGCTGCGGCTGGACCGCTCCGGCCTGAACGTCCTGAACGACGTCCGGATCGCGTCGGCCCTGGTGGCCTACCTGCGGCGGGAGCGGCCCCACCTGATCCACTGCGTCGGCATGAAGCCGATCCTGATCGGCACCCTGGCCGCCCGGTTCGTCGGCGGCATCCGCATCCTCGACCATTTCGCCGGGCTGGGTTACCTGTTCTCCTCCAGCCACCTGAAGGCGCGGCTGCTGCGCCCGCTGGTGATGCTGGGCATGCGGGCCGCCTTCGCCGGGCACGACGTCCACCTCGTGACCATGAACGGGACCGACCGCGACGTCCTGTTGGGCTGGAAGCTCCGCCGGCCCGACCATGTCCACGTGATCGGCGGCACCGGCCTGGATCTCGACCGCTACCCGGTGCTGCCCTTCCCGGCCGGTCCCGTCACGATCGCGATCACCACGCGGATGATCGAGGACAAGGGCCTGGCCC
The DNA here is from genome assembly GCF_016653635.2 of Skermanella sp. TT6. Classification (NCBI taxonomy): domain Bacteria; kingdom Pseudomonadati; phylum Pseudomonadota; class Alphaproteobacteria; order Rhodospirillales; family Azospirillaceae; genus Skermanella; species Skermanella cutis. The sequence goes on along the minus strand of NZ_CP067420.1, from coordinate 5,182,470 downwards.
CGCTGGTCGAGGCGTTCCGCAAGGTGCGCGCGGCGGTGCCGGACGCGGAGCTGCTGCTGGTCGGCCGGCAGGACGGCCGCAACCCGACGGCCATCCCCGAGGAACAACTCGAAGCCTGGAACCGGGAACCCGGCATCACCTGGCTCGGCCATGTCGACCGGATCGCCGAGGAGGTCTGGGCCCGGGCCCATGTCGCCGTGCTGCCGTCGCGCCGCGAGGGGCTGCCGGTCAGCCTTCTCGAAGCGGCGGCGTGCGGGCGCCCCATGGTCGCGACCGACGTTCCGGGCTGCCGCGACGTCGTCCTGGACGGGGTCAACGGGCTCACCGTGCCGCTGGGCGACACGGCGGCCCTGGCCCGCGCCCTGGAGCGGCTGGCCTCCTCCGACGAGTTGCGCCGGCGCTACGGCGGCGCCGCGCGCGAGCTGGTCGAGACGCGGTTTTCCCTGGCGGTCATCGGCGACCGGGTCGCCGGCCTCTATCGCCGCCTCGTGGACGCTCCCGGCGCGGAGGATGCGGGCAGGTGAGGGAAGCCGGCATGAGCTTCGCCGTCACGCGGCTGCTGATCCTCCAGCAGCTCGTCCTGATGATCCCGAAGGGATTGAAGGAAACCGTGCGGACGGTCCTGTTCCCCCCGCGCGAGCCGCTGGCGGCGCCCGTCGAATGGCTCGACGCCCCGCCGGTGCGCCGCCAGGAGCGCCAGCCGCTCGTGTCGGTCGTGATCCCCTGCTACAATTACGGACGCTTCCTGGACGAGGCGATCGCCAGCGTGCGCGCCCAGACCCTGCGCGACGTGGAGATCATCGTGGTCGACGACGGATCGACCGACGGCGTCACCCACGAGGTACTGGGAACGCTGGAGGAGACCGGCGACGTCATCCTGGTGCGGCAGGAGAACCAGGGGGCGCCGGCCGCCCGCAACGCCGGCTTGCGGCTGGCCACCGGACTCTATGTCTGCTGCCTGGACGCCGACGACACGATGGAGCCCACATACCTGGAGAAATGCGTCCTCCTGATGGAAGGCAACGCGGGCGTGTCGCTGGCCTATTCCTGGCTGCGCGTCACCGGCAGCGAGGAGCGGATCTGGAGATCCGAATCGCTCGATCTCGACCGGCTGCGCTACTACAACCATGTCAGCATCTCAGCCGTGTTCCGGCGCGAGGCCGGGCTGTCGGGCGGCGGCTTCTGCGCCGCCATGCGCGAAGGCTATGAGGACTGGGAGTTCTGGCTGCGCCTGGGGGCGGAGGGGCACCGCGGCGAGGTGATCCCCGAGCCGCTGGTCAATTACCGCAGGCATCCGGCCGCCTTCATGAACCGGGCGCGCAAGCGGCACGCCGAGCTGTTCGACCATATCTACCGGCGCAACCGCGAGGTGTTCGAGGATGCCGGCGTCCGCCGGACCGTCCGCAGCGGCTATCGCGATCGCCCGGTCGTCGATCCGTTCGCCAACCTGGACGACCGCCGCCAGTACGACCAGGACGTGCCGATGGTGGTGCTGGTCCTGTCCGGCGACGCTCCGCCGGAGCCGGCGGAGCGGATCACCCGCACGCTGGGCGACGGCGCCTCGCTGTGTCTGGTCCGGGCCGGCAAGGCCGCCGGATCCGGCCGGTCTCCCGCCCGGGCGGACGGCTACACGCTCGGCCATATCCTGGCCGCCGACTTCCACGGGCCCTTCATCCGCCACCTGGCCATGACCAGGCCGGTGAGGGCCGTGCTCTGGCTCGATCCCGGGCCGGAGCCGGTCGGATGGGACGAACTTTCGACCCTGGCGGAGAAGCCGCTGCTCGGCGTCGTCACACTCTCAGGCGAGGCCCAGCCGCGCGGTCCCGGCCTGCGCCTCGTGCTGCGGCCCGACGGCAGCCTCGACGGCGCCGAGTCCCTGGTCGCGGCGCTGCGAGCCTGATCCTGTTCCCGGTCGGGCCGGTGCGGACGGGAGGCGGGGATCGTGTCCGCGGCGGTCCGGCACGGTTATGGGTACTGGAGCATCGAGTGTCCCCGGAGGGCGTTTGCCTCTTCTTTCGCTATCCTCGGGGTTGACCCGCGGCCCGGCGCATCCCTGTCGAGCTCAAACGATCTTGGGCAGGTGTTTCGCGGCATTCAGTGTGAGGAGTTGACGGTAGGCTTCCTTCGCTCGGTCGATGCGGCCACCCGCAGCCTTCTCGGGCTTGCGCCGGACGGTTTCCTCCCAAGGTTCGGGACACTTTTCAGCTGCCGCCAGATAGGCGGCGGTCGCCGCAAGCTCCAGTTCGATCGAATCGACCTTCGCCGCAGCCGCAGCAAAACGCGCGCGATCGCCTATGTCGGCTTTTCCGGCCCGGTCCGTGACCTTGAAAATGGAATAGGTTCCCCCCCAGCTGGCTCTGTGTTCCTCTTCGGAAACGAGGTCGAACGCCTCCGCCATCTTGACGGCTTCCGCCAGTTGCTCGCTATAGGGGCCGTAGTGGTGATACTCGAAGCGAAAGCCATCCCCGAGTCCGGCGAGATCGAGGAGGTACGCCACCTTCTGGAGCCGGGTTCGTCCCACGATCTGGCCACCAGCGTCACGCACGATCTCCGCAGCCTTCTGGCGATCTGTCTTGTCAGGCATCTTCTTTCCTCACGAGTTCATCCCTGATCGCAGCTTCGACAGCGGCCCGCGCTTCGTGATCCGACTCATGGACATACGCACGGAACAGTTCAAAGGTTTCAAGTCCCGAAACCACGGACGAGCACTGGGCCATGTCGAGGATTCTACCATCTGCGGATCGGATTAGAATCTGGTTCAATGGCCCGGTCGTCTGTCGGAAGGGCTTGTAAGGCGTCCGCGAGGCGTAATCCACCAGGATGCGGGGAGTGGTCGTGGAATTGGTGTCCGACCATGCCTCCAATCGTTCCTTGATCAGTTGGGTCAGGCGATCGATGCGTTTTTTGCCATCCGCTCCGCATTTCCCCGTCAACGTGCCTTGCGGCGCGATCTCGGCGATCAGGCGATTGCGGATATCGATGCATTTCGGCAATTTGCGGTCTCGCAGCCGAGACGCGCAGTCCCTTATGAGGGTGTCTTCGGCTTCCGCAAGCATCGGGAGCGCTCCCCAGAAAACCGTATCGTCCAGCGCCAGCGCATGCTCCAGCTTATCCGCCTCCCTGGCAAAACGTGCAATGGGATGGGTCTTGGGCAAACCGGTCTTATTGACCTGCTTGTTCCGGACCAGGGAGATCAGGCGAAGCATCAGGGCCGAGAAGACCTTTTCCGCCGCCCTGGTGGTCTTGTGATGATAGACCGTCGGATAAAGCTGGAAGAGGGCGAGGACGTAGGTTTCGGCAGCGTGGGATGCCTTGGGTCCGAGAACGAAGGTCTCGATCGGCTCGAGAGGTTGTTCGTCGATGCCGTAAGGCACGGTCGCGATTTCCAGATTGGCCATCAGCCAGTCGAAATCGATGGCGCTGTTCCTGACGCCTGTCATCAACCGGTCGCGCCGCATGTAATCAAGGCGGTCGGCGTCGAACTGGCTGGAAACCACGGCGTCGTAGAGGTTGCCGGGCCGGCCTCTCTTTATGACATCCGCCACATCATCGGCAAAGCCCCTTCCCATATGCCGGAAAGCCGTGCTGATCTCGCTGTCACGTATCAGTTCTTCGCTTACCGTCTCATGGCGCGCCATCGGTAGTTCCAGCTTTTTGCCGATTTCCTCGAAGGCGTGACTGAACATGCCGTGGCCGACGTCATGCACCAAGGCCGCTGCCAGCGCGACCCGCGACTGGTGGTCTCCGACTTGATTGCCACTTCTGACGATGTGGTTTCTGATGATCGCCATCAACTGTCTGGCGGTGTGGAACACGCCGATGCTGTGGGAGAACCGGGTGTGGGTGGCGCCGGGAAAGACGTATTCGGAAAACCCAAGTTGCCGGATGCGGCGCAGACGTTGGAACGGGGGCGTCTGGATCACTTGCCAGAGGGTATGCTCCAACTGGTCCGATCCGAACTCGATCACGTTGTGCAGGGGATCGCGAATGCGCTGTGGTTTGATCGGACCGGGCATCAAGCACCCGGTTCATCGAAGGTCCAGGCTTTCCGGACGTCGATTTCCACCACTCCGGCATGAGTTTGCCGGATGATCTTGCCCGCAAGCCTTGCCATTGCTGTCGCATTGCCGCCTTCCCGAAAGAATGGCATGTCATCGCGGGAAAACGGACGGCTCCGCGTGCCATGGTCGGACCGAGTGATCAGTTCGGCACTACGCCCATGCATGAACACGCTCTCATCCAATGCCATCGCTCCTCCAAATCCTTCCTGTTACCCGCCGCGGCACCGTTCCCAGAGTTGCAATCCGGACGCCTCCTCAGCGTAACGTTGGGCGTTGAGGTCGAAGCGGATGGTCAGGGTCCCGTCATGTGGAACGGCGTGCAATAGGTAGCGGTCCTGGTGCTTGTGATCGCGCTCTTTGCGTTCGCGAGAGAACAAGTATTGTTTTTCTCCGCATGGGACATCCATTCCATATGTCACAATCCGCACGGGATCAAGTCAGGTCATGATGATAGAGCAAGTGTTTATCCTGCATGCTTCTGGATAAAGGGTAACGACCAGTACGGGCAGCCAGCGGACCTGATTCGCAAGTCGTCAGCCTGACCCTGACCGGAATGCGATTCGGGCAGCGCCACCAATCCGTGCAGGATCGTACCCCTTTCGAGAGAATCTATAGCACCTGCAACTAGCTCGCGGGTTAGCTTAAAAAATAATTAAAATGCTTCATGTTCTCCCCGCATTTTCGGATTAGAGCTGGTACAAAGATCGTGCGAACGGATAGGCGATCCCGACCGTTCGATCGGTGAGTACAGGACGAGAAGACCAGCCTGCCAGCAACAATGGACGCAGCCGCGAAGCAAGTATCAGCCGGCCCGTCGACATTACAGCAACCCAAAGGACAGTAGAGTGTCAAACCTGTCATCTGCGGCCCGCGGCGCCGCCACGCCCGGACTTCGTCCGAGCTCGGAAGGTCAGACCGGCAAGAGCTTCGCCGCGTTCAAGCGTTGCCTGACGGCGCTGCCCCAGGTCCAGCCGGCCTTGACCGAGATCATCGGCTTCAGGGTGCGCCGGATCGACGGGCTGCAGGATCTGGAAACGCTTCGCTGGAGCTCGGAGACGCTGCTGCTGAGCGTGCGCTCCCTCGACCGGCTCCAGGACATCATTTCAAGCGGCAACGCGGGGTTGATGCGCGGCATCCACACGCTGGGCGTCTTCATGCCGAGCCAGCTCGGCCGGGTGCGCGAGTTCGTCACCCTGCTCGACGGCTGGCTGGTCTGGAGCGGCTCGGCCGACGACCTGCGCGCCAAGCTGAACCTGGCCGCCGCCGGCTACGCGATCGTCGCCCCGGCCATGATCTCGGTCATGGCCGCCGACCAGCACCGGCTGAGCCTGCTGGACACGCTGGGCGCATCGCATCTGGCGCTGCTGCCGCTCCTCGAGCAGGGCATGACCGACGAGGAGATCTCCGGCGCCATCGGCGCCACCCTGCCGACCACCAAGCTCCTGGTGCGCCAGCTGCTGGCGCGGCTGCAATGCCGCAACCGCACCGAGGCCGCGATCTTCGCCTGGCGCCACGGACCCGCCCTGGCGCAGCGCCGGGCCGCCCTGGAAGGCGGCGATCAGAACGCGTAACGGAGTATCCAATGTCTACCGAATCCCGGACCGTTTCCTCCACGAAAGAGTCCCTTCTGCTGGACCAGGCGCTCGATGCGGTCAACCGGCGCATCGCCGTCCATCAGCCTGCCGGCTTCGCCCAGATTCCGCACCAGCCCGGTCCCGCCCGATCGGGTTTCGCCCGCGCCATCGGCCGGGCGCGCGAGCGCGGGGCCGACTTCCGCGCCGAGTACCACCGGCTGTCGATCGAGGCGATGGCCGCGATCGGGGAGCCCGCCGATCCCGCCGATGCGCGGAAGCCCGAACCCGATTCGGCCGCCGATCCGCCCCGCGCCCGGTCGGGGGCGGAGACGCCGGCACCGGCGCCGGCACCGGCTCCGGCTCCAGCCCCGCCGGCGCCGGCCCAGGACGGCGCGCTGGAGACGACGAAGCTGTTCCTGCAGTTCCTGGACAGCCGCGAGAAGCAGCTTCTCGACCTCATGCGCGCCATGGTGCTTCGTGACCAGCCGCAGGACCAGAACTCCCCCGAAGCCCGGATCAACGGACAGATCGACCGGCTCGGCAAGGCGGTGACCGACCTGACACAGGTGATCGGCGCCGGCCAGCCCAGGTTCCCCAGGAGCGTATCGTGACCCCAATCCTCCGCCGCATCGCCGCCGCCTCGGCCGTCGCCGCCGCCCTGATGACTTCCGCCTGCGTCACCAACCCCGACCCGTATCCGGCCGCCGCGGTATCCGGCGACGTCGGCCGATGGGTGCCGATCGAAGCGGGCCGCGCCCGCGTGGCGCTCGCCGCCCCGGCGTCCGCGGACGTCCCGGCGTCCCCGGGCGCCCTGGCGGCCCGCGAGTTCCGGACCTCCCAGGGCGAGCTGGTCCAGACGCTGACGCTCCCGAACAACACCGCGGTGCCGGGAGACAACGAGCTGGTCGCGGCCTTCGACTACGGCCCGTCCAGCATCTTCCAGGCCGACGTGCATGCCGCCAAGGTCGGCCGCTACGCCATGGAACCGGCATCGCTGAACCACCTGATCGCCGAGATGCTGCCGCGCGCCGTCCTTCAGGGCGAACCGCAGATCCGCAAGAACGGCTACGGGCTCTACGGGTACGTCTCGGCGGACTATCCGGGGCAGGCGAAATGCGTCCTGGCCTGGCAGGTGCTCGACGGCACCGACCTGCGCCAGGCCGGCGGCGCCGCGCCGCGCCGCGCCGGCATCCAGATGCGGGTGTGCGACGCCCGGGCCCAGCCGGCCGAACTGATCGCGGCCTTCGATTCCCTTCGCCTCGACCTGTGAGCCGGGACACCTGACATGAACCACCTCATCTCCACCGCGGCGGCAGCCAGGAAGACAAGGCCCGCCGGAGCCGGCGCGGTCCGCCGGGCACCCGCGCCGCACCGGCGCACGCCGCTGGCCCTGACCTTGCTGTGGACCGTCCACGCCGTGGCCCTGGTCTGGTTCGCCGCCCAGGACGTCGGGCTCGAAGGCCAGTACCTGCTCGGCGCCGCGGCGCTGGCCGGGCTCGCCGTGCTGCACCTCTTCAAGCCCGTCGGCGCGGTCCGGGTCCTGCTGATCCTGCTGGTCGCCTTCGTGTCGATCCGCTATTTCACCTGGCGCACGCTCTACACCATCCCGCCGGTCGACAGCTCCGGCTTCATCGCCGGCCTGCTGCTGTACCTGGCCGAACTGCAGGGCATGGTCGTCTACATGCTCGGCCTGTTCGTCAATATCCGGCCGCTGAACCGGGCCGACGCGCCGCTGCCGCAGGACCCGGACCGGCTGCCGACCGTCGATATCCTGGTGCCGAGCTACAACGAGGAGCCGGAGCTGCTGCGCGTCACCCTGATGGCGGCGACCCAGGTGGCCTATCCGGCGGAGAAGCTGGCCATCCACCTGCTGGACGACGGCGGCACGGTCCAGAAGCGTTCGGACGCCGACCCGCGCAAGGCGGCCGAGGCGCTGGACCGGCACGAGACCCTGAAGGCCCTGTGCGAGGAACTGGGCGTCAACTACCTGACCCGGGAGCGCAACAACTCGGCCAAGGCCGGCAACATCAACGCGGCGCTGGCCCATACGTCGGGCGACCTGATCCTGATCCTGGACGCCGACCATGTGCCGACCCAGGACATCCTGCAGCGCACGGTCGGGCATTTCCTGAAGGACCCGGACCTGTTCCTGGTGCAGACGCCGCACTTCTTCATCAATCCCGACCCGGTCGAGCACAATCTCGGCACCTTCGGTTCCGAGCCCGGCGAGAACGAGATGTTCTACGGCGTGATCCAGAAGGGCCTGGACAGCTGGAACGCGTCCTTCTTCTGCGGTTCGGCCGCCGTGCTGCGCCGATCGCACCTGATGTCGGTCGGCGGCATCGCCGGCACCTCGATCACCGAGGACGCCGAGACGGCGCTGGACCTGCACGCCAAGGGCTACAAGAGCATCTATGTCGACCGCCCGATGGTGGCCGGCCTGTCGCCCGAGACCTTCTCGTCCTTCGTCGTGCAGCGGACCCGCTGGGCCCAGGGCATGTTCCAGATCCTGCTGCTGAAGAACCCGGCCTTCAAGCGGGGCCTGACGCTGGCCCAGCGCCTGTGCTACCTCAGCAGCTCGACCTTCTGGCTGTTCCCGTTCGCCCGGCTGGTCTTCCTGGTGGCGCCGCTGTTCTATCTTGTCTTCGGCCTGAAGGTGTTCGAAGCCAACCTGGAGGAATTCTACGCCTTCGCGGTGTTCCACGTGGTCTGCTCGCTGACCATGAGCAACTACCTGTTCGGCAGGCATCGCCGGCCCTTCGTCTCCGACCTCTACGAACTGCTCCAGGCGGTGTTCACCTTCGGCGCCCTGCTCTCGGTCCTCGTCAATCCCCGGAAGCCGACCTTCAAGGTGACGCCCAAGGCCGAGACGGTGGACCAGAACTTCGTCTCGCAGCTGGCCAAGCCGTTCGCCGTGATCCTCGCGGTCCTGCTCGGCACCACCGCGATCGGCGTCTACCGCTGGATCCACTTCCCGCTGGAGCGCGAGCACCTGATGATCGTCATGGTCTGGCACCTGGTCAACATCGTGCTGGCGACCGGCGCCTTCGGCGTGATGTACGAACGGGCCCGCCACCAGGTGGCCGGCGCCATCCCCCGGTCCAAGCCGCTGAACCTGATCACCCCCGAGGGCGCGGTCCGGGCGACCCTGGTCGAGACCACGATCGAGACCGGCCGCATCCTGGTCGAGGGCGTCCAGGCCCAGGCCCTGGCGCTGGCCGGCGGCAAGGCGGCGGTACAGCTGGTCGTGCCGGGCCGCGACGAGCTGAGCAGCATCCCCGTGATGGTCGTGGGCAGCGCGCCGGCCGCCGGGCACGGCCTGGTCCTGGACGTCCGCTACATGCCCCGCGACGCCGAGGACGACGGCGACCTGGTCCGCCTGTGCTATGGCGACAGCGCGGTCTGGGTCGCGTTCCAGGAGAGCCGCCGGAAGCGGGTGCCGATCCTGGTGGGCGTGCTGCGCCTCTTCCTGCGCGGCCTCAAGCGGTCGCTGGCGATGGCCGGTGCCGCCCGGCCCTCCTCCCGCCGGGCCGAGGCCCTGGGCGCCGCTTCCTTCGAACAGCCGATCGGCCGCTGACCGGTCGAATACTCCCGGGGCCCAAGGCTCCGGGGAAGTATCTCCAGAGGAATGAGATCATGGTGAACAGACTGTACACCGCCAAGATGGCCCTGATGATCGGTCTGGGCGCCGTCCTGTATCCGAGCGCCGCCGGGGCCGCCGCCAACGCACCCGCCACCGCCGCCGCACCCGCCGCCGTCACCGAACCGGCCGCGGCCGGAGCGGCGGCCGGCACCGACCTGAGGGTGATCCCGCTGCGGGCGGTGGACAACCAGGGCGGCCAGCTCGAACTGCGCGGCCAGGCCGGCCAGCTCCAGTTCCGCGTGCCGGTCGAGGCCGGAGCCGACGTGCGCGACGCCCGGCTGCGGCTGGTCTACCAGACGGCCGACGCCGTAGTGTCCGAACGCTCCAGGATGTGGGTCTACCTGAACCAGCAGGGCATCGCCCAGCTGCCGCTGACCGGTGGCGACGACGCGCTGCGGGCCGACATCGTCCTGCCGCCGGAGCTCCTGGTGCCCGGCCAGAACCAGCTGTCCCTGTGGGTCCAGCAGGAGAACAGCCGGGGGTGCGACGCCGACAGCTCGGCGGCGCTGTGGACCCGGCTCGATCCGGCCAACTCCTACATCGCGCTGGAAACGATCCATGGCGGGCGCGACCGCACCCTTGCCGGGCTGGCCGATCCGGCTTCCTTCTTCGGGGCCGGCGCCGAGCGGATCGAGCTGCTGACGCCCGCCGGACGGACCGGGGCCACGCTGAAGGCCGGCGCCCTGGTCGCCCAGGGCTTCTCGCTGCGGATGCCGGACAGCGGCATCGCGGTGCGCCACCGGACGGCGGAGGCCGGAGCCCTGGCCGGCCGCGACGGCAAGGTGCTGATCGGCACCGTCGAGGCGCTGCGCGGCCTGGTGGCCGCCTTCGGCGACCTGGACGGGGTTTCCGGTCCGCATGTCGCCCTGCGCGGCATGCCGGGAGCCGGCCCGCTGCTGATCGTCACCGGGCGGAACGATGCCGAGGTCCTGGCGGCGGCAAGCGCGTTCGCCGATCCGTCGGCGGTCCTGCCCGCCGCAGCGGACTGGGAGGCCGCGGCGGTCCGGCAGTCCGAGCGGCGGACCCGCCCGCTGCAGGAGCCAGGCCGCAGCTACCGCTTCCGGGAACTGCAGACGGTTTCGGGCGGGATCAGCAACGGCACCGAGGCGCGCACGGGCCTGGAGCTGAACCTGCCGGCCGACACGCTGCCGGCCGGCGGCCGGAAGATCCTGCTGGAGCTGGACTACACCTACGCGCCGAACCTGTCGCCCAACTCCGTCGTGAACGTGCTGGTCAACGGCCGTTACGCCTCCATGGTCGCCCTGAACGATCCGCACGGCGCGACCGTCACCAAGCAGCGGGTCCTGCTGCCGATCGACCGGCTGCGGCCGGGCACCAACACGATCGCCTTCGAGCCGATGATCGGCAGCGACGGGTCCTCCGGGTGCCTGGTCCGCCCGGGCGCCGGAAGGAGCGTCGCGATCTCCGGCGAGTCGGTGGTCACGATCCCGGACATGCCGCGGGTAGCCTCGCTTCCGGACCTGCAACTCTTCGCGTCGGGCGGCTTTCCCTATACCGGGGTCTCGGATGCCCGTTCCGGCCCGCGCCGGGAATTCGACGTGGTGCTGACCGCCGACGACGACGCCACCATCGGCGGCGCCTGGACGCTGCTGGCCAAGCTGGCCCGGACGGCGGGCCACCCGATCGACAATTTCACCGTCGGGTCGGCCTCCCGGTACGGGGGCGACGTGCTGATGGTCGGCCCGGCCGGTGCCCTGGACGACCGCATCGCGTCGCGCCTGCCGACGGTCGCCGGCACCGTCCGGGACGCCTTGCGCCCCGCTCTCGCACCGTTCGATCCGGCGTCGCCGTTCCTGCCGGGGCTCTCCTCCGGCCTGGTCGCCGCCCCGGCGGCCGCTTCTACCGGGGCCTCCCGCGGCGCCATCATGGCCGCCTCCGTGGCCGAGTTCAGGATGGTGGAGCAGGCGATCGACTGGACCGCCGAGATGTCCCGGGAGTTCCGCGAGGCCCTATGGCCGGACCGCTACGGACGGGCCGCGTCGAGCCTGTCCGCGATCGACGAGGGCAGCGCGCTGATGACCGCGTTCGAGAACCCGCTGCGGCCGGAGGGCACCGTGACCCTGGTCACCGCGGCGTCCGGCGCGGCGGTGGAGGAGGGTATCGCGGCCCTGGTCCGGCCGGCCCTGTGGGACCGGCTGTCGGGCGGCACCGTCGCCTGGAACCCCGGTACCCTGGCGATGCAGTCCTGGGCGGCCGAGGAGAGCTACCGCGTCGGCACCCTCCCGGACAGCTGGCACCAGCGCATCCTGTTCGTCAACGCCCTGTTCGCCCGCAACCCGGTGGCCTGGACCTTCCTGGCGCTGGCCGGCCTGCTGGTGATGACGGTCCTGACCCAGGCCGCGCTCAACCGGCGGCAGGACTCCTGAGCCATGCGGAGGATCCTCCTCGTCCTGGCGCTGCTGGGCGCCGCCCTCGGAAGCGCCGGCGCCGCATCGGCCGGCTCTCCCCTCCATGGGTCCGAGTGGCAGGCCTTCGCGACCCGCTTCGTCCTGCCGGACGGGCGGGTGGCCGATACCGGCAACAAGGGTATCAGCCACAGCGAGGGCCAAGGCTACGGCATGATCATGGCGACCGCCTACGGCGACCGGGAAACTTTCGACCGGCTCTGGCGGTGGACCGCGGCGAACCTGCAGGTCCGGGGCGACCACCTGTTCGCCTGGAAATGGGAGACGGGACCGTCCAGGGCGACCGACCTGAACAGCGCGTCCGACGGCGACATCCTGATCGCCTGGGGCCTGCTGCGGGCGGCCGACCTGTGGAAGGACGAAGGCTACGGCGCGGCGGCGCTGGCGATCCTGGACGACGTCCGGGACCGGCTGGTGGTCGAGACCTCCCTCGGCAAGGTCCTGCTGCCCGGCCCGGAGGGCTTCGTCCGCGACGGGTCGGTGGTGCTCAACCCGTCCTACTGGGTCTTCCCGGCGCTGGACGCGTTCGCCCGCCGCCATGACCGGGACCTGTGGCGCGCCGTGTCGGACAGCGGCCGGGCCCTGGTCGCCCGGGCGCGGTTCGGCGAGGCCGGGCTGCCGCCCGACTGGGTCGAGCTGGCCGGCACCGAGCTGCGGCTTCCGTCGGGGTTCGAGACGGTCTTCGGCTTCAACGCGATCCGCGTGCCGCTCTACGCGATCTGGGGCGGCCTGGACGACGCCGACGCGCTGAACCGTCCGGTCGTCTCCTGGTGGAGCGGCCATGACGGCGCACCCTTCATCCCGGCGACGGTCGACCTCGCCACCGATGCCAAGGCGCCCTACGGCCTGTCCGGCGGCGGCCGGGCGGTCAGCGTCCTGACCCGGTTCCGCGGCGAGGCGCTGCCCATGCTGCCGAGCATCGGCGATACCGACGACTATTACTCCGCCACCCTCATTCTGCTCACGAAAATCGCTTTCTCCGAAAGGTTCCTGTGATGAGCTCCCTCGCTCCGCGCACCGCGTCCGCCCTGGCGGCCCTGCTGCTGGCCGCCGCTCCCGCCGTCTTCCCCGCCTCGGCCGAGGCCCAGATGGACAACCGCTACCGCGCCATGCGCCAGGGCGTGACCGTCGACCTGACGGTCGAGCGCGCCGGTCCGGCGGACGGCCCGCTCCAGGGCCCGGAAGCCGGCGCCGACGTGGACGTCTCGCTGCTGCGGGCCTACGCCACCCGCTTCGATTACCAGCGGGTGGACGACGAGATCCGCCGCCTGAAGGCGCTGCATCCGGGCTGGTCGCCGCCGACCGACCTGTTCGCCCCGAAGGCCGCCGCGGTCGACGAGCGCGGGCTGTGGGCGAGCTGGGAGCGCGGCGACCTGGCGGCGGTGGACCGCGAGACCGCGATCCTGCGCAGCCTCAATCCCGGCTGGACGCCGCCGGCCCGCCTGACCGAGCTGATGGACGCCCGGCGGACCCGCGACGCCGTCGCCGCGGCGAGCGGGGCCGGCGACTGGGGCGCCGTCGTGGGGCTGGCCGCCGGCAAGCCCGGGCTGTTCACCTGCCAGCATGTCGAGAACCTCTGGGACCTTGCGGAGGCGCAATTCAAGACCGGCGACGCCAAGGCGGCCTATGCCACCTACGGCAACGCCATGGCGACGTGCCCGACCGCCGACCTGCGCCTGTCCACCCTTCAGAAGGCGCTCGCCAACCGGGACACGGCGGCCTTGAAGGCGCTGATCGAGCAGGAGGCGGAACTGCCGAAATCGGCCGAGCAGCAGGTCCGCTTCGCCGCCATCCGGAAGGATTTCGGCGGAGCCGGCAATGAGGGCGGTGCCGGCGCCCGGACGGCGGCGGTAGCGCAGGACAAGCTGGGCGAGGCGCTGGGCCGGCTGGCCAAGGGGCGCTCGGACTCGGCCGAGCTGGACTGGATCGGCCGGACCGCCCGCGACAGGCGCGATGCGCGCGCCGCCCAGGCAATCGGCTGGCATCACTTCAACGCGAAGAGATGGGACGAGGCCGGCACCTGGTTCCAGGCCGCGCTGGACTGGAAACCTTCCGGCAAGGACGGGGCCAAGGCGGCGGAAGGGCTGGTCTATACCTACCAGAAGCTCGGCCGCGCCGAGGAGGCCCGGACGCTTGCCGCGGCCTGGGCCGGCAAGGCGCCCAAGCTGAAGCAGGTCCTGGAGGGTGGCGGCGGTTCCGGCGCCGCGGCGGCCTTCAAGGCGGGCGACTACGCGACCGTGCTGAGCCTGACCGAACCCGGCCGCGGCCCGGAGGCGGCGACCGGCCAGAGCCTGCGCGGCTGGACCCTGATGAAGCTGAACCGTCATGCCGAGGCGGCCCGCGCCTTCGAGGCCGCCCTGAAGCAGGCCGGCACCGATCCGGCCCGGGCGTCCGACGCGGCCCAGGGGCTGGCGCTGGCGAAGAACGCCCAGGGCCTGTCGCGCGAGGCCCGCGCGGTGGTCGAGGCCCATGCGGTGGCGCCGGAGAAGTCCGCCCGGATCGAGGCCGGCATCGTGAGCCAGGACGCGCTGGCCGCGTTCAACCGGGGGCAGTATGGCGAGACCCTGCGGCTGGTGGCCCAGGTGAAGCGTCTCGCCCCGGAGGACCGGTCGCTCGCCATGATCGAGGCGTGGAGCCTCTATAAGAGCAGCCGCTTCGCCGAGGCCGAGGCCGCGTTCCGCCGGCTTGCCGACGTCTACGGCAGCGCGGAGGCCAAGGAAGGGTTGCGGCTCGCGACCGCGCAGGTCAACCGGCGCTGGGATTGAACAGGGGAGGGCGGATCAGGCGGGCTCGGCGTAGTCGACCTGATCCGCATCGACGGCGTGGACTTGGCCGGACGGGTCCTCTACCAGGGCCCATCCTTCGAAAAGCTCGACCAGGACGACGGGAGTCGGAACGTTGGGCACCCACACGAGCTTCCGATCGGCCGCGCCGACGGTGGGGGCCGTGGACGACGGGCCGGGTTTCTTCATAAGCGTAGGATACATTCCGAACATGCCTGAAAGCTGTGCCGCACCCCCTTCCTAACAAACTCATTCGGGGAACGTTCACTCTTTCAGATAATGATCAACCTACCGACTTGTTTTTGTCACATGGCCGACGGAGTGCCCGGCCCTATGTCAAAGGTGCATGCCGCTTGTACAGATGCGCCGGGACATGGCGGAGGCGGATGGGAATCGAACCCACCGCACGCTTGGGGCGTGCCGCTGGTTTTGAAGACCAGGAGGGCCACCAGACCCTTGTCGCCTCCGGTTTGGCATGTGCCAATCAGCACATGCGAACGGATTTAACGATTTCAAGGGTTTATCGGTGCCGCGGGCGGAAGCGGATGGTTTCCGGTTACTCGGATACCAGCCTGAAAACGAACTGGTCCATCAGATGGACGAGATTGTGCGGGCCGAATGCTTTGTAACGCATATCGCGGATCAGCGTCTGGAGCACGGACTTGCCATCCGATCCGAGCCTCTGGTTCAGGTATCTGTCGACCGCGGCGTCGAACCTGGCTCTGTCGTAGACGTACGGCCTGTCCATGCCCTGCGAGGCATCGTAGACGATGATCGACTTGCCTTTCGCATAATCCGCCAGGAACTCGAACGCGAGAAGGATGGCCACCCGCTCATTGATATCGATGATCTCTTTGGAAGAGGGTACCGCGCGCCCAGACGACAGCGCGGCTCTTATGTCGGCTTCCCGGTAGGCTGCGGACACCGGCTTGACCTTCCTGATCCAGAACATCAGGTAGGCGATCAGACGGGCCGGACGAACACCCTTGGTTTCGTCCAGCTTGATCCGGTCAAAGTCCCGAAACCAGTTCACGGCGATGTCGAGGAAGAGTTGCCTGGACAGATCTGCCCGAATACCCATGCGCTCGCTAAGCAGTTTGCCCGTGGCGCGCTGGAGATTTATCGCGAGATCCATGGCTTTCGCCGGGTCCGAGCAGAGCGGAGACGTCATTCCGGCAAACCGATCAGTCGAGCAGGCTGTTTATTTTATCTGCGACGGTGAGGTTTCCCGCAGCGACGCGTCTGGTGACCTCGACAATGCTATCGACCGCCACGCCAGCGTTTTCGTTGCTGTTCTGGGAGGTGGCGTTGAGTTCCATCACCCGGATGCACTCGTCACGCTCGGCCTGATCGGGATCCCATGGCTCCATACCATTGTCGATCAAAGCGAAATCCCTGCTGCCGGGCTTGTCCACGACTGGCACAGTCATTCCACCACCTTCATCCCGTTCGAGCGCATCCGGAAGCGTGTCTCTTACGGGAATATCAATATTAACGTGCATGAAGCCGGGCTCCCGTTCGGAGCCTGTCCCACAAGATGCCCGATACTGCTTACCGCCGCGGGCATTTTCAAGGCATTTTTTAATAAAAAAGAGAGGACATGCCGTCGATATGCTCTCTGATGCGCATGTCCGGCGGACCCGTGAGAATCGGGTGGTCCGCGCAGGTTCGATGATCAAGACAAGCGAGGGTAAGCCTGCGGCCGGGGAGTTCCCGGCCGCAGGGTCAGGAGGCTTCCAGGCTCTTGGAGGCGATCTCGAACACGTCGCGCGACAGCCCGGGGGTGGCGACGATGCGTTCCAGCTCGGCGCGCATCAGGGACTGGCGCCGGGGATCGTACTTGCGCCAGCGGGCGAACATCTTGACCATGCGCGACGCCACCTGTGGGTTGAGACGGTTCAGCGCCAGGACTTGGTCGGCCAGGAACCGGTAGCCGCCGCCGCCCGCGTCGTGGAAGCGCACCGGGTTGCCGCCGGCGAAGCCGCCGATCAGGGCGTAGACCTTGTTCGGGTTGCGGATCTCGAAGGCGGGGTGGGCGAGCAGGGCCGCGACCTCGTCCAGCGTCTCCGGCCGTTCCGACATGGCCTGGATCGAGAACCATTTGTCCACCACCAGCGGCTCGTCCTTCCACAGGTCGTAGAAGCGCCGGAGCGCGGACTCGCGCTGGGGCAGGCGGGTGTCCGCCAGCAGGCCCAGCGCCGCGATCACGTCGGTCATGGCCTGGGCGTTGTGGAACTGGCCGACGCACAGCTCGACCGCCTCGGCGTCCTCCAGCGCCATCAGGTATCCCAGCGCCAGGTTCTTCAGGGCGCGCCGGCCGATCGCGGCGGCGTCGATCGAGAAGGGTTCGTTGCCGCCCATCGCGCGGTACGTGGCGAGCAGGTCGTCGCGCAGCCGCCCGGCGATGGCGCGCCTGGCGAAGGTCCGCACCTCGTGGATGCCGTCCACGTCGATCACCGGCATCTGCTGGCCCAGGTAACCTTCGGACGGCAAGGTCAGGGCCTGCGCCGCGAAGGCGGGGTCGAGGTCCGGATCCTTGAGGATCCGGGAGAAGGCGTCGATGAAGCCGGGCGACAGCTCCAGCGGCCGGTTCTCCGCCCGGTCGGCGACCAGGTCGAGCAGCAGCCGGGTCGCCAGGGTCTGGCCGGCCTCCCAGCGGTTGAAGGCGTCGCCGTCATGCGCCATCAGGAAAGTCAGGTCGTCGTCGGTATAGGGCGCACGCAGCTTGACCGGGGCGGAGAAGCCCCGCAGCAGCGACGGCACCGGCTGCCGCGGCACGTCGACGAACTCGAACACCTGCTCGGGCCCGGTCACGTCGAGCACGCGCGAGGTGCCGGCGGGTCCCGGCTCGCCCGCGAGGCGGAGGGGAATGTCGGCACCGGACGGATCGAGCAGGCCGAGGGCCAGCGGGATATGGAACGGCAGCTTGGTCGGCTGGCCCGGCGTGGGCGGGCAGGACTGCCGCACCGTCAGGCGGTAGGTGCGCGCGGCGGCGTCGTATTCCCCGGTCACCGCCAGTTCCGGCGTCCCGGCCTGGGAGTACCAGCGGCGGAACTGGCCCAGGTCCTTGCCGGCGGCGTCCTCCATCGCGGCGACGAAGTCGTCGCAGGTGACGGCCTGCCCGTCGTGGCGCTCGAAATAGAGGTCCATGCCCTTGCGGAAGCCGTCGGCCCCCAGCAGCGTGTGGATCATGCGCACGACCTCGGCGCCCTTCTCGTAGACCGTGGTCGTGTAGAAGTTGTTGATCTCGATATAGCTGTCGGGGCGCACCGGGTGCGCCATGGGGCCGCTGTCCTCGGGGAACTGGGCTGCGCGCAGGCGCTGCACGTCGGCGATCCGCTTGACCGGGCGGGAATGCATGTCGGAGGAGAATTCCTGGTCGCGGAAAACGGTCAACCCTTCCTTCAGGCTGAGCTGGAACCAGTCGCGGCAGGTCACCCGGTTGCCGGTCCAATTGTGGAAATACTCGTGCGCCACCACCGCCTCGACGCCCAGGAAATCGGTGTCGGTCGCCGTCTCCGGCTTGGCCAGCACGTACTTGGTGTTGAAGACGTTGAGGCCCTTGTTCTCCATGGCTCCCATGTTGAAGTCGCCGACCGCGACGATCATGAAGATGTCCAGGTCGTATTCCAGCCCGAACACCTCCTCGTCCCAGGCCATCGACTTCTTCAGCGAGGCCATGGCGTGGCCGCACTTGTCCTGGTTGCCGGGCTCCACATAGATCCGCAGGGTCACGGTCCGGCCGGAACGGGTGACGTAGCTATCCTCCACATGGACCAGCACGCCGGCGACCAGGGCGAACAGGTAGGAGGGCTTGGCGAAGGGGTCCTCCCAGGTGACGGTGTGGCGGCCGTCCCCTTCCATCTTCGAGGAGGCCACCAGGTTGCCGTTGGACAGCATGACCGGGTATTTCAGCGCGTCGGCGGTGATGGTGGTGCGGTAGCGCGCCATCACGTCGGGCCGGTCGAGGAAGTAGGTGATCTTGCGGAAGCCCTCGGCCTCGCACTGGGTGCAGAAATTGCCGCTGGTCCGGTACAGGCCGGACAGGGAGGTGTTCTCCTGCGGCTTTAGCTCGGTCACCACTTCCAGGGAGAAGGCTTCCGGCGGGCCGGGGATGGTCAGGCTCTCCGGTCCGACCGAGTATTCCGACGGGTCGAGCGTCCGCCCGTCGAGCGCCACCGAGACCAGCCGCATGTCCTGGCCGTCCAGCACCAGCGCGCCGGCGGGGGAGGCGGCATCGGGATTGGCCCGTATCGCCAGCCTGGAGCGGACCCGCGTCACATCCTCGCCCAGGTCGAAGGCCAGATCGACGGTGTCGATCAGGTAGGGCGGCGGGGCGTAGTCCTTCAGGTGGATGGCCTGGGGGGTGCTCTTGTCCATGGGAGATCCCGTGCTTGCTTCCGGTACGGCGGGCCGTAGGGGCATCCTAACAGGGCGGACGGCCTATTGTCGCATGCCGACTGGACGGAGCGCCGCGCTATC
Source organism: Skermanella sp. TT6 (assembly GCF_016653635.2). Taxonomy (NCBI): domain Bacteria; kingdom Pseudomonadati; phylum Pseudomonadota; class Alphaproteobacteria; order Rhodospirillales; family Azospirillaceae; genus Skermanella; species Skermanella cutis. Next base: position 5,163,501 of record NZ_CP067420.1, on the reverse strand, counting down.
CCGAAAGCCGTGCTTTCCGTAACCGCGCCGACATTGTATAAACGCGGTTGTGGTTACCACCATCGGACGGATGAGTTTCAGGCCATGACCGCGGCTGACCAGCTTTCGCAGGCGACCGGCACCACGCCGGCGGCGGACCCTGATTCCGATGAGCGCAGCCAGACCTTCAAGTTCGAGCACAAGGTCTTCTCGATGGACGGAGGCTACTTCTCCTACGTCAAGAACACCCAGGAAGCGGCTTTCCATATCCCGCTCGGCGACCTCAAGGGATCGATCGCGATCCCGGTGCTGCGGTCGGAGTTCGACCTCAACCCGGACACCAAGGACGGCAAGCTGCTGGGGATCGTCGAGAAGTCGCTGCGCTACGTGCGGGAGATCCGGCCCAACGACTCGATTCCGCACGAACTGCTGGACGGCACCGCCTCCTGGACGGTCGAGGAGAAGCACCGGACCATCGCGCGCAACCGCCTGACCATGCAGCTGGTGTCCTGGCTTACGGGCGGCGAGACGCAGGTGGTCGACCTGACCCAGTTGGAGCAGCTGTCCGAGGACCCGCAGACCAAGGCGCGCGTGCAGGAGGCCTTCGCCCGCGCCGCCGAGAAGCTGGGCATCGGCGCGGACCGCAAGCAGGAAGTCGTCGACATGATCGACAAGCTGGGCCGCGAGCTGTCCTATATCGAGGCGCTGCGCGACCGCTACACCCGGGTGCAGTATATCGGCGCGCAGCTGGGCATCCTGTCGAAGCTCTACAAGCGCGAACCCGGCGTGCGGAACGAGATCTTCCGCATGCAGGTGCTGATCCGGGCGCCCCTGGCCGATTTCGACAGCATGTTCACCCAGGCCGACGCCCAGACCGGCGAGATCCTGGCCGTGCTGCGCAACATCGGCGCGCAGACCAAGTTCATCCGGGAGATGCGCGACGAACTGCATCACCGGCTGATGCTGTGGGACGAGATGATCAATCCGTGGGCCGCCGTGACGGTCGAGCGGTCGCCCGACATCGAGGCGCTGCTGAAGGACACCTACCGGTTCCTGGCCCGCAACTTCTCGATCAGCAACGACTGGCCGCTGGCCGGCCGGCGGGGACGCTGACGGACCTTTCCGCCTGCAAGAAAGTGTTATGCGGACCGATTTCGGGCTTGATATGCGGCCCGGATCGGCGCACTATACTGCCCATGTTCGGACCGCATAGGACGGCCCGCTTGGTCAGAAAGCCGCCAGCATGCAGTTCCGCGAGCGCCGCCGCGTCATCCAGGTCATCCGCACCACCTATGACCCCGCCCTCAAGCGCGGCCGGTCCGAGGTGGTCGGCAAGATCGACAAGGACGCCCTGGCCATCCCGGAGAAACTGCGCAAGGCCTGCACCCAGGCCGAAATGGCGGAAGTCGAAAACTGGCTTGCCGAACGGGAAACCGCCTTGCGGACCGAAACGATCCGGGACGACATCGGCACCCTCGCGGCGCGGATGCGCCGAGCGGCCGACTACTTCCGGCATCACGCCACCGGTTCCGAAGGCGATGAGCAGGCCGCCGTCCATGCGGCGGACATCTGGCTTGCCTGGGAGGACCTCAAGAAAGCCATGCGCAAAGCGGGATACGCAGAATCCAGGCTGGCGGAAGAACAAAAAGAACGGAGTTCGCCATGACCACCCAGCAATTCGCTTCCGAGGTTCTCACTTCCGTGCGCGACTGCCGCCGCGGCTTCGACCGGGTGGAGCTCGGCCTGGAGATCGCCCTGGCCCTGAGCGCCGGCCTGCTGCTCCTGGTACTGTTCGCGGGGGCGTGACGGGAACCGGCCGTCCGCGGCCCGGATCAGTCCGGGTCCCGGGCGAGCCGGTCGAGATGCTGGCGGATATGGGCGGCCTCCGCCGCGGTATTGGCCAGCGCGATCGCCCGGTCCCAGGCGCAGCGGGCTTCCCCGGCGCGGCCGAGCTGCATCAGGAGCGCGCCCTTGACCCCGAAGAAATGGAAATACCCGGACAGCCGGGGCTCCAGCGGCTCGATCAGGGAAAGGGCTGCCTCGGGCCCCCGGGTCTTGGCGACCGCGACGGCCCGGTTGAGCGTCACGACCGGTGACGGCTGGAGCCGTTCGAGCGTGGCGTAGAGCCGGTCGATCTGCGCCCAGTCCGTTTCCTCCGGCCGGGACGCCCGGGCATGGAGCGCCGCGACGGCGGCTTGGACCTGATAGGGACCGGTCCGCCGATGGCGCATGGCCTTGTCGATCAGGGCCAGCCCCTCGGCGATCATCTCCCGATTCCAGAGCGCGCGATCCTGGTCCTCCAGCAGCACGACGGCGCCCGCGGGGTCGAAACGCGCGGGGGTGCGGGCATGCTGCAGCAGCAGCAGGGCGGTCAGCCCCATGATCTCGGGCTCGGCGGGGAACAGCCGCAGCAGCAGCCGGGCGAGCCGGATCGCCTCGTCGCACAAGGGCGCCCGGCGGGGCGTGTCGCCGGCGGCGGAATATCCCTCGTTGAACACCAGGTAGATCATCGCGGAGACGGCGGCGAGCCGTTCCGCGCGCTCGACCGGACCCGGCGCCTCGAACGGCACGTCGGCCCCGGCGATGCGGGCCTTCGCCCGGGTGATCCGCTGCTCCATGGCGCTTTCGCCGACCAGGAAGGCGCGGGCGATCCGCCGGACCGGCAGGCCGGAGACGATGCGGAGCGCCAGCGCGATCTGCTGGGTGGCGGGCAGGTCGGGATGGCAGCAGATGAACAGGAGCCTGAGGATGTCGTCGCGGTAGTGCGACCCGTCCAGCCGCTCGGCCATGGCGGCTTCGGAGTCCTCCAGGTCGGATATCACCTCGTCGGGCGGCAGCGGCCGCTGCCTCGCCCGGTGGCGGACCTGGTCGATCGCGGCGTTCCGCCCGACGAGGATCAGCCAGGCCGCGGGATCGCGCGGCGGACCTTTGCGCGGCCAGTTCCCCAGCGCGCGCAGGCAGGCCTCCTGGAAAGCCTCCTCGGCGGCGTCGAGGTCGCGGAAATAGCGGAGCAGCGCTCCGAGCGCCTGGGGGCGCGCCGCGGTCAGCGCCGCGTCGATCCAGGCGAGGTCCGTCACGCCCCGATGACTCCCGGCCGGAAGACGGCGAGCGGGCGGAGTTCGTAGGCGCCGGACGAGCTGCTGGCGCGCGCCAGGTCGCCGGCGGTCTCGATCGCCTGGTCCAGCGTCTCGCATTCGACGATGTAGAACCCCAGGAGCTGTTCCTTGGTCTCGGCGAAGGGGCCGTCGATCACGAGGGGTTCGGCGCCCTTGCGGACGGTCGTCGCCGCCGTCGTGGGCAGCAGGCGCGCGACCGGCCCCAGCCGCCCGTCCGCCGCAAGCTTCCGCTGGACCGCTCCGAGGCGGGCCATGGCGGCATCGTCCTGCTCCTTCGTCCAGGAACAGACGACGTCTTCGGAATCGTAGCAAAGGATGGCGTAGAGCATCTCTGGTCCTTCCGGGTTCCCGCAACCGAGGACGGACGAGTATGCCCGCGGCCGACAGGGTCGGGCAAGAAAACGCACGACCCTGTTTTATCAGCCATACGAGAGCATCTGTGGTCATATGGTTCCTCAGGGTTGCGTTTAGTGCCGGGGTAGGACGGATATCACGCATCTGTGTGGACCTGATCGGCGCTCGCGTGTAGAATAACCGCGAATCTTGGAGTTAAAGATGAGCGACGGCGATAGGGTCACACGTCTGGCTGTCAGCACCTTAAGCCTTGGGCAGAAGGTCGACATGATTCTGGACGTCCAGGCGGAGCACGGCAGGAAGCTGGATGAGCACACCAGGAAGCTGGATGAGCACACCAGGAAGCTGGATGAGCACGGCAGGAAGCTGGATGAGCACGGCAGAAAGTTGGATGAGCACGGCAGGATCCTGGGGGAGCACACCAGGATACTGGATGAGCACACGAGAACTTTGAACGAGCACACCAGGATCCTGGGGGAGCATGGCGAAATGCTGGCGACCCATACCAAGCAGCTGTCCAATCTCGAAAAAGGGCAGGCCATGCTGATCGAGAACCAGTTCCACATGAACCGGAGCCTCGATGCGATCCTGGTCCATCTCGGCATTCCGAAGCCGACCTGAAACCCCGGGCTCGTCCGATCGCCTTCAACCGCTTCGGGTAAAGCCGTCGATCAACCGCTCGATGTCCTGGATCGTGTAGGGCTTCCGGATTCGGGGATAGTCCGCCAGATGCGCCGGGACGCTGAGGCCGCGGTCGTAGCCGGAGGCGAATACCAGGGCAATACCCCTGGCATCCAGGACCTCCGCGATGGGATAGACCAGTTCGCCGGCCACGTTGATGTCGAGGATTGCGCCGTCCAGCGGCTCCTCGCGGGCCAGGACCAGGCCGCGGGCGACCTTGGCGACCGGGCCGACCACTTCGCAGCCGATCGACACCAGCATATCCTCGAGATCCATGGCCACCAGGGTCTCGTCCTCCACCACCAGGATGCGGCGCGCGGCTTTCGGGGCGTGGGGCGGTGTCGTCGCGGAGATCGGCATGGCCCGGATCGATGAGGATGCTGAATACTCACATAACCTTAACCTACCGTGAGGTCAGGGGAAAGGGAGCACACGCTCCGCCGGAAGGCGGACCGTCACCCGGGTGCCGGCGTCCAGGTGACTGTCGACCGTCAGCAGGCCGCCGTGCAGGTCGACCAGGGTTCGCACGATCGACAACCCCAGCCCGGACCCGCTTTCGCCCGTCCTGCCCGCGTTGCTCGCTTGGCTGAACGGTTCCAGGACGGTGGCGAGTTCCGCCGACGGGATGCCGATGCCAGTGTCGGCGACCACGAGCGCCAGCCCGCCGGACCCGTCGGGGGCGGCCGACAGCTCGACGCGCCCGCCCGGGGGCGTGTACTTGACCGCGTTACCCAGCAGGTTGACCAAAACCTGGGTCAGCGCCATCTCGTCGCCCCGGACCCGCATGTCCCGGTCCATCCTGACGGTCAGGGAAATGCCCTTCCTGGACGGCCGGTCGCCGAGCAGTTGGACGGCGCCGCTGGCCAGGGCCGGCAGGTCGATCTCCTTCTCGGTGAGCACGTAGCGGCCGGTCTCGGTCCTGGCGAGTTCGAGGATGCCGTCGATCAGGCTCAGCAGGTGACGTCCGCTGACTTCGATGTCGCGGCAATAGTCATGGTAGCGGGGCGAGCCCAGGGGGCCGAAATACTCCGCCCGCATCACGTCGGCGAAGCCGATCACGGCGGTCAGCGGGGTGCGCAGCTCGTGGCTGACCAGGGCGAGGAAATCGGACTTCGCGCGGCTGGCCGCCTCCGCTTCGGCGCGGGCGTGCTCCAGCGCGTCGCGGGCTTCGGCAAGCTCCCGCTCGCGGGCGAGGCGCGCGGTCACGTCGACGCCGATCCCCCAGCCGCCGGGATAATCGGCGATGGGAAAGTCTCGCGCGATGCAGGAGATCGCGATGGTGCGCACCTGCCCGTCCTTGCAGGTTATCCGCCGCTCCCAGTCGCGGCAGCACAGGTCGGCGCGGCGGAAGGCGGCGGCGGTCGCCCGTCGGTAGTCGGGATCGGGCAGCAGCTGCGACAGGAGCTGGGGGTTGCCGATCGCCTCCGCGGCGCTGTAGCCGGTGATTCGCTCGGCCTCCCGGTTCCAGAGGGCGAGCCGTCCCTCCTCGTCAAGGGCCGCCACCAGCACCGGCATGTTCTCCAGCATGACCAGAAGACGCGCCTGATCCTGGCGCAGGACGACTTCGGCGCGGGCGGCGGCCCCGATATGCCGGATCAGCGCGTGGAGCAGCAGCGACGTGATGAGGATGAAGGTCAGGCCCTTGACGGTCTGCGACAGGGACAGCACCAGCGAGGCGGCATTGCCGAACAGCAGGTTGAGGAGCCCGTCGGAGAGCAGGATCCAAAAGCCCGCCGCGAGCGCGTAGACGATGGTCACGTTGAGGGCCCGCCGCCGGTCGGCGCGGTCATCCTGCCGGCCGCCCTCCCGTTCGCGGGGGCAGTCCTGGGAGCCGCTCCGGAAGCGGAGGGAACCGGCGGAGGATCGCCTTACGGTGAGCATACCCTGATATGCATACGCCCATGCCCTCTTCGTGGTGCGGAACTTCCTATACTTTAGGGCATAGACGGCTTCCGGGAAATCCTCCGCTTCACGCCGGCTCGGCATGGTCGCGTCCGCGCATGAAAAAACCCGGGCTCGAAAGCCCGGGTTTCCTCAACAATCGTCGGCGTGGGGACGCCCGGTACGGCTTGTTTATTCGCGGTTGCCGAAGAGCGACAGCAGCATCGTGAAGAGGTTAATGAAGTTCAGGTACAGCGACAGAGCGCCCATCAGGGCCATCTTGCCGAGCGACTCGGAGCCGTAGCCTTCGCTGTACTCTTCCTTGATGCGCTGGGTGTCATAGGCGGTCAGGCCGGTGAAGACCAGGACGCCGATGACCGACACGGCGAACTGCAGCGCGGTCGAGCCGATGAAGATGTTGACCACGCTGGCGATGATGATGCCGATCAGGCCCATCATCAGGAACGATCCCATGCCCGACAGGTCGCGCTTGGTCGTGTAGCCCCACAGGCTCATGCCGCCGAAGGTCGCCGCCGTGATGAAGAACACCCGGGCGATGCTGGCGCCGGTGAATACCAGGAAGATCGACGAGAGCGACAGGCCCATGACCGCGGCGAAGGCCCAGAAGGTCATCTGCGCCGTCGACATGGACATGGAGTGGATCTTCGCCGACAGGAAGAACACGAACCCGAGCGGGGCCAGCATGACCACCCACTTCAGCGGGGAGCCGTAGAGCGCCTGCGCGAAGGCCGGGTTGGAGGCAGCCAGCATGGCCGTCGCGAAGGCCACCACGCCGGTTACGCCGAGGCCAACCATCATATAGTTGTACACGCTCAGCATGTGCTGACGCAGGCCTTCGTCGTACTGGGCCTGATCGACCGCGCGGCCGGGGGTCGCGTACCGATTGAACATGCCGTTTGCCATGTGATCCTCAATCCGAAAGGTAGATGTCACTTGAGCAAGGATATTGGGGAGCGGCTCGCTCAATTCAACAAAAATCGGATTCTTCGAAAGTTCCTGCCCGAGCGTGCAACCCTTTGACCTGCATCGATTAAATTGGCTCGGCCGGCGCTACGCGCGAGCCGTTTCTTTAATCCCGGGATTTTTGCGCGGACACGCTTTTTCCGGCGTCAATCGTTCCGCAGCAGCGGTGCGGCCGGCTGGCCGAGCGCCCGCCAGGTGCCGACGAAGCCGAAGGCCAGCGTGATCGCGGTGCAGAGCGCGGCGGTGACCAGCACGGCCGACGGCAGGAAGGTCCATTCCCAGTCCATGACCTGGGTCAGCACCGCCCAGGCGGTGACGGTGCCGATGGCGCCCGCGATCGCCGCGGTGATCAGCCCCAGAAGGCCGTACTCGACCAGGAAGGCTTTCAGCACGTCGGCGCGGGTGGCGCCCAGCACCTTCAGCACGACGGAGTCGTAGACCCGGCGCCGGTGCCCCGCGGCCACGGCGCCGGCGAGTACCAGGGTGCCGGCCAGCAGGGTGATCGCCGCGGTGACCCGGACGGCGGTGCCGATGTTGCCGAGCAGTTCGTTGACCGTGTCGAGCGCGTCCTTGACCCGGACCGACGTGATGTTGGCGAAGCGGTCGGTCACCGCCCGCTGGATCAGGGGTTCCGCCTCCGGCGTGGCGCGGACGGTCGCCAGGAAGGTCTGGGGGGCGCCGTCCAGGATGCCGGGGGAGAAGATCATCGTGAAGTTGATGTTCATGGTGGAGAAGTCGATCGCCCGGATGCTGGCGACTTCCGCCGTCAGGTCGCGGCCCAGAACGTTGACCGTGATGCTGTCGCCCAGCTTGAGGCCGAACGCCTCGGCGATATCGGAATAGATCGAGATCAGCGGCTTGCCCCGGTAATCCTCCGGCCACCACTGGCCTGCGACGATGTCGGCGTCGGCGGGCGGACGGGCCGAGTAGGTGATGCCGCGGTCGCCGCGCAGCACCCAGGAATGCTCCGGGTTGACGATCGCCTGCTCGGCGTCCACGCCCTTGGCCTTGGTGATCCGGCCGCGCAGCATCGGCACTTCCCGCAGGTCGCTGGCGCCAGGGACGCCCAGCACCGTCGCGTTGAAGGCCTCCCGCTGGTTCGGCTGGATGTCGATGAAGAAGTAGGCCGGGGCGTCCTTCGGGATGCTTTCATTGACGCGGGCTGAGAAGTTGCCCTCGATCAGCGCGATGGCGACCAGGACGGTCAGGCCGAGGCCCAGCGACAGCACGACGCTGCCGGTCGGGTTGCCCGGCCGGTGCAGGTTGGCGAGCGCCAGCCGGAAACCGGGATGGCGCGGCCGGCCGGCCCGCGCCGCCGCCCAGGTGACGCCCTGGGCCGCCGCCCGGAACGCCAGCAGGGTCACGAAGGCGCCGCCGACGAACCAGGCGGCGAACAGCTTCTCCTGCGCCGTCAGGATCGCGAGCGCCGCCAGCGCCAGCCCGGACAGCACGCCGGCCATCAGGTAGGCGCCGCGCGGGCGTCCGCCCGCGGGAGAGACCACGTCGCGGAACAGCGCGCCGGCCGGAACCTCGCGCGCCCGGCCCAGCGGCCAGAGGGAGAAGGTCAGGGCGGTCAGGAAGCCGAAGGCGGCGGCGATGGCGAGGCCGCCGGGATAGACCCCGATGCGGGCCGTGATCGGCAGCACGTCGGCCAGCACGGCCGCCGCGACCAGGGGCGCCACGGCGCCGATGACCAGGCCGAGCGCGATCCCGAGCGAGGCCAGCACCAGGATCTGGAGCAGGTAGGCCTGGAACACCAGCGGTCCCGGAGCACCCACGCATTTCAGCGTCGCGATGGTCGCGACTTTGCCGTCGAGATAGCTGCGCACGGCGTTGCCGACCCCGACGCCGCCGACCAGCAGGGCCGTCAGACCGACCAGCGTCAGGAACAGGGTCAGGCGGGTGATGAAGCGCTCGATCTGCGGGGCGGCGTTGGTGAAGTCGCGCACCCGCCAACTCTGCTCGGGGAAACGGGCCTGGAGGTCCGCCTGCCATGCCTGGAGGTCGGTGCCGGGCGGCAGGCCGATCCGGTAATGCCAGTAGATCATGCTGCCGGGCTGGATCAGGCCGGTGCTTTCCAGCGCGTCCAGATCGATCAGCAGGCGTGGCCCCAGGGTGAAGCCACCCCCGCCGGCCCGGTCGGGCTCCCGCAGGATGGTGCCGCGGACCTGGAAGGATGTCTCGCCGACCCGCACCGTGTCGCCGACGGCGACGTCCAGGCGCTGGCTCACGGTCTCCTCGACCACGGCGCCCCAGACGCCGTCCCGCCGGCCGATCGCGTCGGGCAGGCCGCCGCCTTCGCGCAGGGTGAAGTCGCCGTAGAGCGGATAAGTGTCGTCCACCGCCTTCAGCTCCACCAGGGTGGAGCGGGCGCCGTCCTCGCGGCGCGCCATGGCCCGGGCTTCGGCCGCGGCCGAGACGCGGCCCTGGCCGTCCAGGTAGGACCGCTCGGCCTCGCCGATGGGGGTGTAGAGGACGCGCAGCGCCACGTCGCCGCCCAGGATCGCCCTGCCGTCGGCGCGCAGCCCCTCGATGATGCCGCCGGACAGCGACTGGACGGTCGCGATGGCCGCGACGCCCAGGGTCAGGCAGGCCAGGAAGATCCGGAAGCCCTTGAGCCCGCCGCGCAGTTCCCGCCGCGCGATGGTCCAGGCGACGGACAGGGTGGACAGGGACATGGCGTTCATCTCGGGTGCCGGGGCGGGTGTCGGGGGCGGATAGGCGGGCGCCGGGGGTCAGATGCCCGAGGCGCGGACGGGACGGAACTCGGCCTTGGAGTCGCCGGCGCTCTCGATCCTGCCGTCGGCGACCCGGATCGCCCGGTCGCAGCGGGCGGCGAGGCCGGTGTCGTGGGTGATCAGCACCAGGGTGGCGCCCCGGTTGGCGGCTAGGTCGAACATCAGCCTGATGACCTGGGCGCCGGTCTCGCCGTCCAGGTTGCCGGTCGGCTCGTCGGCCAGCAGCAGCGACGGTTCGGCGGCGAAGGCGCGGGCGAGCGCCACGCGCTGCTGCTCGCCGCCGGAAAGCTGGCCGGGATAGTGGGTCACGCGGTGCTTCAGGCCGACCGATTCCAGCCCGGCGCGGGCCCGGTCGAAGGCGTCGGACAGCCCGGCGAACTCCAGCGGGATCGCCACGTTCTCCAGCGCGGTCATGGTCGGGATCAGGTGGAATGCCTGGAAGACGATGCCGACATGGTCGCGCCGGAAGCGGGCCAGCCTGTCCTCGTCCAAGGTCCCGAGGTCGTTCCCGGCGACCCTGACCAGGCCGCTGGTCGGCCGCTCCAGCCCCGCCATGATCATCATCATGGTCGACTTGCCCGAGCCCGAGGGACCCACGACGCTGACCGTCTCGCCACGCCTGACGGTAAGATCTATGCCTCGCAGGATGTTGACGGGACCGGCGGCACTGGCCAGCTTTAGGTGGACGTCGGCCAGTTCGACGATCAGGTCATCCCGAGAAGCAGCATCGGACTTCGCCATGGGTCTTCCAGACATTCGTGACAGCTCAAGCGGATATGGCATGCGCCACCGGCTTTTCAACGCAGGTGCGAAAGCCGCCGCCGCGGCGGGACTGGCGCTGCTGGCCCTGGTCGCGGTGCCGGAGGGACGGCCCGCGGCGGCCGCGGAGCCGGTCAGGATCCTGGCGCTGGGCGACAGCCTGACCGCCGGCTACGGTCTTCCCGAGCAGGACGGCTTCACCGCGCGGCTCCAGCGGGCGCTGCGCGACAAGGGTTACCAGGCGGACGTCATCAATGCCGGGGTGTCGGGCGACACGACGGCGGGCGGGCGGGCGCGGCTGGAATGGGCCCTGGCCGACCAGCCCCAGCTAGCCGTGGTGGCGCTGGGCGCCAACGACGGTCTTCGCGGAATCGACCCGGCCTCGACCCGCGAGAACCTGGACGCCATCTTGGCAACCTTGAAGGAACGCGAGGTCCCGACACTGCTCGCCGGGATGTATGCGCCGCCCAACCTGGGGCGCGATTACGGAGAGCGCTTCAACGCGATTTACCCGGAGCTCGCGGCGAAATACGATGTTCCCCTCTATCCTTTCTTCCTGGAAGGGGTGGCGCTCGACCGCAAGCTGAATCAGGAGGACGGCATGCATCCCAATGCCCAGGGCGTGGCGATCATGGTGGACGGCATTCTGCCCCATCTGACCGGGCTGCTCGACGACCTCCCGCGGCGGGACGTGAAGGGATGAGCGGGATGGAGGCCCCCACGGGGGCTCGTTTCGCCTCGGCCTCCGCGACCGGCGAGGACTGGCGCACGACGGTCAAGGCCTGCCTGGACAAGCTGGGACCGGTCGAAGGGTGCAATCTGGGGTTCCTGTATATCTCGGACGCGCTGGCGGCCGACGCGGTCAGCATCGTGACGCTGATGCGCGGCGTCACCGGCATCAAGGACTGGGTCGGCACGGTCGGCATCGGCGTCTGCGCCACGGGCGAGGAGCTGTTCGACCGCCCGGCCATCGCGGTGATGACCGCCCGGCTTCCGCCCGGCAGCTTCCACCTGCCGGCGCCGATCACCGAGAGCATCGAGGGGTTCGAACCCGAGACGGCGGAATGGCTGAAGACCCACGCCCCGGTCCTGGGACTGGTCCACGGCGACCCGCGCAATCCGCGGACCCACGAGATCATCCCCGAGCTGTCCGATGCCGTGGGAGGGTTCCTGGTCGGCGGGCTGACCTCGTCGCGGACCAACTACGGCCAATTCGGCGGCAGGCCGGGCACGGCGCCGGTGATCGAGGGCGGCGTGTCGGGCGTGCTGTTCTCCGGCCAGGTGCCGGTGGCGACCGGCCTGACCCAGGGCTGCACGCCGATCGGGCCGATCCGCAAGATCACCCGTGCCCAGAACAACATCATCGTCGAGATCGACGGCCGGCCCGCGCTGGAGGTCTTCAAGGAGGACATCGGCGAACTGCTGGCGCGGGACCTGCGCCGCGTCGCCGGCTACATCTTCGCGGCCCTGCCGATCACCGGATCCGACACCGGCGACTACCTGGTGCGCAACCTGGTCGGCATCGACCCGAACAACGGGCTGATCGCGATCGGCGACATGGTCGAGCCGGGCCGAGGCATCATGTTCGCGCGCCGCGACCGGGCGAGCGCCGAGGCCGACCTGGAGCGCATGCTGACGATTCTGAAGAAGCGGCTGAAGGGGCCGCCGCGCGGCGGCATCTACGTGTCGTGCCTGGCGCGCGGGCCGGCGCTGTTCGGCGACGACAGCGAGGAGCTGAAGGCGATCCGGGACCGGCTGGGGGATTTCCCGCTGGTGGGATTTTTCGCCAATGGGGAGATTTCCCACAACAGGCTCTACGGCTATACCGGCGTGCTCACGCTTTTCCTCTGAAGCGTCCCGCCGGGGCCGCGAACCTTCAAGCTCCCGGACAGGGGCAGGAAACCAAGGACAGACATGGATTACCGTCGTTTGGGCCGCACCGACGTGCAGGTCAGCGCGATCTGCCTGGGCACGATGACCTGGGGCCGCCAGAACACCGAGGCCGAGGGCCACGCCCAGATGGACTACGCGCTGGAGCGCGGCGTCAATTTCTGGGACACGGCGGAGATGTACGCGATCCCGCCGATCGAGGAGAGCTACGGCTCGACCGAGCGGATCATCGGCTCGTGGTTCGCCAGCCGGGGCGGGCGCGACAAGGTCGTGCTGGCAAGCAAGGCGATCGGCCGCTCGCCCGGCGGCTTCAAGTGGGTCCGCGACGGCAGGGCCCGGCTGGACCGGGAGAACCTGGTGCGCGCGGTCGAGGACAGCCTGACCCGGCTGCGCACCGACTATATCGACCTGTACCAGCTCCACTGGCCCGACCGGACCACCGCCCGCTTCGGCGCCCGCGGCTGGAAGGGCGGCGCCGACGAGGGGGCCACGCCCATCGAGGAGACCTTGCGGGCGCTGGACGAGCTGGTCCGATCGGGCAAGATCCGCCATGTCGGCCTGTCCAACGAGACGCCTTGGGGCACCATGGCCTTCCTGCGGCTGGCCGACGAGCTGGGACTGCCGCGGGTGGTCAGCGTCCAGAACGCCTACAACCTGCTGAACCGGACCTACGAGGACGGGCTGGCCGAGGTGTCGGTCCGCGAGCAGTGCGGGCTGCTGGCCTATTCGCCGCTGGCGGCGGCGACCCTGACCGGCAAGTACCTGGACGGCCGGATCCCGCCGGGGACCCGGCGCGCGCTGGACCATCGCAAGTCGCGCTATGACAAGGTGAACGCCGACGCGGCGGTGCGGGCGTACCTGGAGGTGGCGAAGCGCCACGGGCTGGACCCGGCGCAGATGGCGCTGGCCTTCGTCACCCGGCAGCCCTTCGTGACGTCGAACATCATCGGCGCCACCTCCATGGAGCACCTGAAGACCAATATCGACTCGATCGGGATCACCCTGGGCGAAGAGGTGTTGAAGGAAATCGAGGAGGTCAACGACCGCTTCCCGAATCCCTGTCCCTGATCCCGGTGCCTAAGACGCCTTGCCATGCTCCGTCTGCCATGATCCGTCTATTCGTCGCCCTTGAGCTGCCCGAAGCCGTCCGCGAGCGATTGGCCGGCCTGGGCGGCGGCGTGCCCGGCGCCCGCTGGACCGAGCCGGAGAACCTGCACCTGACCGTCCGCTTCATCGGCGAGGTGGAGAACGGCCTGTTGCCCGACATCGACGCGGCCCTGGGGAGCGTCTCGGCCCCGGCCTTCGACCTTGTCCTGGACGGGGTCGGGCAGTTCGGCAGCGGCAGCCGGTCGCGCGTGCTGTGGGCGGGGGTGGAGCGCAACGACGCGCTGGTCCACCTGAACCAGAAGGTCGAATCGGCGCTGGTCCGGGCCGGGCTGCCGCGCGAGGAGCGGCGCTACAGCCCGCACGTGACCCTGGCCCGCCTGCGCGACGCGCCGCAGGAGCGGGTCGGGCGCTTCATCCAGGACCGTGGGCTGTTCCGCGCCGGGCCGATCCGGGTGGAGCACTTCACCCTGTTCGAGAGCCGGCCGGGCAGCGGCGGACCGGTCTATGACCCGTTGAGGGAATACCCGCTGGGGTGAGGCGAAAGGGACGCTTTACAAAATGCGGGAGCCTTGGTAACAGACCTGCCATGAACCGTTCGCGCGCCATCAAGACTACCATCTCCAAAACGACCCGCTGCGGCGGGCCGTCGGTCGGTGGTATGCGTTGATCGGTTAGAGACGCTTCATCCACCACGAAGGCCCCGCCGGACACGGACGGGGCCTCGTCGTATCGGGGGTTCGTCCTGCGCTCAGTACGGGCATGCAACAGGACGGAACTTGATACCATGAGCCCTTCTTCAAACCCCTCTCCCCGCCGTGTCGCCATCGTCGGCGCCACCGGCGCCGTCGGCCGCGAAATGGTCAGCGTGCTTCACCGCCGCGCCTTCCCGGTGGGCGAGCTCGGCCTGTTCGCCTCGGAGCGCAGCGCCGGCCGCACGATGGAAACCCCGTTCGGCGTCAAGACGCTGGCCGCCTTCGACGCCGACGTGGTCAAGGGCTACGACATCGTCCTGATGGCGGTGTCCGGCGACTTCGCCAAGGAGCACGCCCAGACGCTGGCCTCGGCCGGCGCCGTCGTGATCGACAATTCCTCGGCCTTCCGCTACGACCCCGAGATCCCGCTGATCGTGCCGGAGATCAATGCCGGGGCGCTCGGCACCAGCCGGCTGATCGCCAACCCCAACTGCACCACGGCCATCCTGGTGCTGGCCCTGGGTCCGCTCCACCAGGCGTTCGGCCTGAAGCGGGTGATCGTCTCGACCTATCAGGCGACCAGCGGCGCCGGGGCGGAAGGCATGGCCGAGCTGGAGGAGCAGACCCGCAACCAGCTGTCCGGCCGCCCGGTCACCAACAGCTTCTTCCGCCACCCCATCCCGTTCAACGTCATCCCCCAGATCGACGCCTTCCAGGACAACGGCTACACCAAGGAAGAGATGAAGGTGACGTGGGAGAGCCGGAAGATCCTGGGCATCCCCGATCTGCCGGCGAGCTGCACGGCTGTGCGCATCCCGACATACCGCGCCCATTCCGAGAGCGTCACCATCGAGACGGAACGCCCGGTGACCGCCGACGCCGCCCGCGCGGTGCTGGCCGAGGCCCCCGGCGTCAAGCTGGCCGACGATCCGGCCAACGGCGTCTACCCGATGCCGCTGACCGCGACCGGCGAGTTCGACGTCGAGGTCGGCCGCATCCGCGCCAACCCGGTGTTCGGCGAGAACGGCCTGGACTTCTTCCTCTGCGGCGACCAGCTGCTCAAGGGCGCGGCGCTGAACGCGGTGCAGATCGCGGAGCTGACGCTCTGACTGGACGACGGAGGAGCACGGAGTGAGCGGGGCGGGCGGCCGGGAGGCTGCCCGTCTTCTTCATGGCCGGATCAGGAGGAGAGCTTTGCGGCCAAGATCCGGGACCGATCCTCGGACATCCAGGCTACGGCAGCAGCGTGCTCACGCCCAACGCCATTCCTCCCTCGGCGAGCCGGCGGTCTAGGGTGCAGAGGCTGGCCCCCTTATCTCCGGCGACGGCGAGGTGCAAGGCGTCGCCTGCGCGCAGCCCCAAGGCGTACTGGTCGACGAAGCGGGCGGCGGTACGGAAATGGCTGCCGGTCACCGGAAGCACGGTAAAGGATTCGGCGCTCAGCCGGGTAAACAAGGCCAGTGACGCGGCACGGTGTTCGACGCCGATCTGTCCCGTCCGGACCTTGATCGACAGGGCGGACGAAAATTCGGTCGCTACCCACTCGCTTATCAGCAAACCCTCAGGGTCCTGTTCGCTGAGCCAAGTCTGGATCCGTGCGGTGGCGACTTCATTGGTCAGTGCCGCGATCAGCAGGGAGGTGTCGAGATACCGCATTAAAAGCGGTCGTCATCGCGCATGGTGCGGACGAAGTCACCGGCGGTCTCGGTCTGCATCGGCATCGCATCGGTATGGGATTGGAGCATGGCGAGGGCGATGGGCAAACGGGGCCTGTATACTGCGGTCAGCCGGGCGACCGGCCTGCCTCGGCGAACGATGCAGACTGTTTCTCCGGAGGCGGCCTTTGCCACCAGTTCGCTCAAGTGAGCCTTCGCGTCGGCAAGATTGACTGTATCCATGGTTATGCTTCCTGACCAATCAATTGGTCACATGTAGCGGGTTTGGATCTTGGAGGCAAGCTGGCAGCCCTCTGCCATCCTTATGTATACGGCTTTCGACCGTCCGCGGGGCTTGCGTGAAAACACCCTGTGAGGCGAGCCACTGATCTGGGTGACCGCGGCGGAATGCCGCAGTCTGCCGCCCTGCCCCGAAAGCCCCATAAATGCGGTGGGTCTTTCGCGAACCTGCTGAAAGGCCTATGATAAGGCCACCTTCCGCCTTGACTTTCGGACCGCGCTCCTCACTTAATCAGTACCAGATTGGTACGGATTGAGGCGCCGGCATGATCAAGCTCAGTAAGATGACGGACTACGCGGTCGTCGTGATGGCGCGGATGGCGCGCGACGGCGCCTGCGTCCAGACCGTTCCCCAGCTTGCCGAGCGTACCGGCGTACCGGCCCCTACCGTCGCCAAGCTCATGAAACTCCTCGCCCCCGCCGGCTTGATGGAATCCCACCGCGGGGCCGCCGGCGGGTACCGGCTGACCCGTGCCGCCGAGGGGATCTCGATCGCCGAGATCATCAGCGCGGTGGACGGGCCGATCGCCCTGACCGCCTGCGTCGACGGCGCGGAGGGGAATTGCGACGTCGAGAGCCTGTGCCCCATGCGGGGCAACTGGGACAAGGTCAACCGCGCGGTGCGCCGCGCGCTGGAAGAGGTTTCGCTGGCGGACATGACGGCGGTGCCGACATTCCTGCCGCTCCCCGAAGTGGGGCCTGACATGACAATGAATAACCGTCGGACCGGACGGACGATGAGGGAAATAGGAGAGAAGCATGGCTGCGACGCTTGAGACTGTCGAACAGGTCCGGGCCGTTACGGAACAGAAGTACAAGTACGGGTTCTTCACGGACATCGAGTCGGAGACCGCTCCGAAAGGCCTGAGCGAGGACATCGTCCGGTTCATCTCGGCGCGCAAGAACGAGCCGGAATGGCTGCTGGAATGGCGCCTGAAGGCCTATCGCCACTGGCTGACCATGGAGGAGCCTGACTGGGCGAAGCTGGGCTATCCGGCGATCGACTACCAGGACGCCTACTATTATTCGGCGCCCAAGGTGGCGTCCAAGCCCAAGAGCCTGGACGAGGTCGATCCCGAGCTGCTGCGGACCTACGAGAAGCTGGGCATCCCGCTGAAGGAGCAGGCGATCCTGGCCGGCGTCGAGGGCGCCGGGGACAGCCCGTCCGTGGCGGTCGACGCCGTGTTCGACAGCGTGTCGGTGGCGACCACCTTCAAGAAGAAGCTGGAAGAGAAGGGCATCATCTTCTGCCCGATCTCCGAGGCGGTGCAGAACCACCCGGAGCTGGTGAAGAAGTACATGGGTTCGGTGGTGCCGTACTCGGACAACTTCTTCGCGACGCTGAATTCGGCCGTCTTCACCGACGGGTCGTTCGTCTACATCCCCAAGGGCGTCCGCTGCCCGATGGAGCTGTCCACGTATTTCCGGATCAACGCCAAGAACACCGGCCAGTTCGAGCGGACGCTGATCATCGCCGACGAGGGCAGCTATGTCAGCTACCTGGAAGGCTGCACGGCGCCCCAGCGCGACGAGAACCAGCTGCACGCCGCCGTGGTCGAGCTGATCACCCATGACGACGCGCAGATCAAGTACTCCACCGTGCAGAACTGGTATCCGGGCGACGAGAACGGCAAGGGCGGCATCTACAACTTCGTGACCAAGCGCGGTGCCTGCCGGGGCAGGAACTCGAAGATCTCGTGGACGCAGGTCGAGACCGGTTCGGCGATCACCTGGAAGTATCCGAGCTGCATCCTGCAGGGCGACAATTCGGTCGGCGAGTTCTATTCGGTCGCGATCACCAACAACCGCCAGCAGGCCGATACCGGCACCAAGATGATCCATATCGGCAAGAACACGAAATCCACCATCGTGTCGAAGGGCATCTCGGCCGGCCGGGCGCAGAACACCTATCGCGGCCTGGTCAAGATCCTGCCCAAGGCGGAGGGGGCGCGGAACTTCACCCAGTGCGACAGCCTGCTGATCGGCGACAAGTGCGGGGCCCACACGGTCCCGTACATCGAGAGCCGGAACCGCAGCGCCCGCGTCGAGCACGAGGCGACCACGGCGAAGATCAGCGAGGACCAGATGTTCTACTGCCAGCAGCGCGGCCTGTCCTCCGAGGACGCCGTGTCGCTGATCGTCAACGGCTTCTGCAAGGAGGTCCTGAAGGAGCTCCCCATGGAATTCGCGGTCGAGGCGCAGAAGCTGGTCGGCATCAGCCTGGAAGGCAGCGTGGGATAACCGGCCATGACAGGGCAGCCCGCATCCAAGCCCGGAACCAAGCCCGGAACCAAGTATGAGACGGACTATGTGGCGTGGACGCGTGAGCAGGCCGAAATGCTCCGCTCCCGCCGCTGGGACAGCCTCGATCTTGACCATCTGATCGAGGAGATCGAGGACTTGGGTGACAACAAGCTCGATGCCTTCGAGGGTGCGCTGACCCGTGTCGTGGAACACCTGCTGAAGCTGCAGCATGGCAAGGCCGCCGAGCCGCGCCGCGGCTGGAAGATCAGCGTGGCAACGCACCGGGTCAACGCCGCCCGGCTTCTGCGGCGGGCCAAGTCGTTGCGCAAGCTGGCGGATCTGGACGAGATCTACGCCGACGGCCGCAAGCTGGCGGCCAAGAGCTTCGAAAGCTTCGGCGATACTGATCCGGCGATCCTTCCGGCCCACTGCCCCTACACGCTCGACCAGATTCTCGACCTGGACTGGCTGCCCGAGAACGCCGGCTTTCCGGAACCCGACTCCCCCGAGCGCGCCTGACGGCGCCGCCACCAACCCAATTCGATACGGAACCGCAACGATGCTCGAAATCAAGAATCTCCACGTCAACGTCGCCGACAAGCCGATCCTGAAGGGTCTCGACCTGACCATCGGCGCCGGCGAGGTCCATGCCATCATGGGGCCGAACGGCGCCGGCAAGAGCACGCTGGGCTACGCGCTGGCCGGCCGCGACGGCTACGAGGTCACCGAGGGCAGCGTGACCTACAAGGGGCGGGATCTGCTGGAGATGGAGCCGGACGAGCGCGCCGCCTCGGGCGTGTTCCTGGCCTTCCAGTACCCGGTCGAGATCCCCGGCGTGTCCAACACCACCTTCCTGAAGTCGGCGCTCAACTCCATCCGCAAGGCGCGCGGCGAGAAGGAGCTGGACGCCATGGAGTTCCTGAAGCTGATCAGGGCCAAGACCAAGCAGCTCGGCATGACCGACGAGATGCTGAAGCGCGCGGTCAACGTGGGCTTCTCCGGCGGCGAGAAGAAGCGCAACGAGGTGCTTCAGATGGCCGTGCTGGACCCGGCGTTCTGCGTGCTGGACGAGACCGACAGCGGGCTCGACATCGACGCGCTGCGCATCGTGGCCGACGGCGTCAACGCGCTGCGCGGCCCGGAGCGCGGTATCCTGGTGATCACCCACTATCAGCGCCTGCTGGACTATATCGTTCCGGACAAGGTCCACGTGCTGGCCAACGGCCGCATCGTGCGCACCGGCGACAAGAGCCTGGCGCTGGAGCTGGAAGAGAAGGGCTACGCCGAGTTCGGCGTGGACGAGGCGGCCTGATGGCGAAGAATTCCATGACGACCGATACCGCGACCATCCAGCCCTACCTGGACCACCATGGCCGGGTGGCTGCCGCCCTTCCCGGCGGCGAGCTGCCGTGGCTGGCCGGGCTGCGCGAGACCGGCCTCTCCCGGTTCAGCCGGCAGGGCTTCCCGACCGCCCGGGTCGAGGCGTGGCGCTACACCAGCCTGCGCCCGCTGGAGAAGGTCGCGTTCGAGCCGGCGTCCGCCGCGGGCGGGGCCGTGTCGATCGACGTGCTGCCGACCGTCATGCCGGCCGGGCAGGCGTCGCACCGCCTGGTGTTCGTCGACGGCGCGTTCCGCGCGGACCTCTCCTCCGTCGGAGCGCTGCCGGAGGGGGCCGTCGTGACCTCCCTGAGGCAGGCGTTGACCGGGCATGCCGCCCTGCTGGAGCGGTACCTGGGCCATGTCGGCGTGACCGACGCCAACCCGTTCCAGGCGCTGAACACCGCGTTCCTGGCCGACGGGCTGGTCGTCCACCTGCCCAAGGGCGTCGCGGTGGCCGAGCCGATCGAGGCCGTGTTCGTCGGCAGCGGCGGCGGTGCGGGAACCGGCAAGCCGACCATGCACCATCCGCGCATCCTGGTGGTGGCCGAGGCCAACTCCGAGGCGACGCTGGTCGAGCACCATGTCGGGCAGGGGGACGGCGTCTATTTCGCCAACCTGGTGACCGAGATCGTGGCCGGCGAGGGCGCCCGGCTGCATCACTACAAGGTGCAGCGGGAAAGCCGCGAGGCCTTCCACATGGCGACGGTCACCGCCGACCTGGCCAAGGACGCCAGCTACGACAATTTCGTGCTGACCATGGGCGGCCGTCTGTCACGCAATGAAATCAAGCCTGTGTTGAACGGCACGGGCGTCGAATGCCGGCTGTCGGGTTCCTACATGGTGAACGGTCGGCAGCACTGCGACACGACCACGGTGATCGACCACGCCCAGCCCCACTGCACCAGCCGCGAAGTCTACAAGGGCGTCATCGACGGCAATGCCAAGGCGGTGTTCCAGGGCAAGATCATCGTGCGCCCGGACGCGCAGAAGACCGACGGTTACCAGCTGAACCGGGCGCTGCTGCTGTCCGACACGGCCGAGATCGACAGCAAGCCAGAGCTGGAGATCTACGCCGACGACGTGAAATGCAGCCACGGCGCCACCGCCGGCGAACTGGACGACGACCAGCTGTTCTATCTGCGTGCCCGCGGCATCGACCTGGAGAGTGCCCGGAACCTGCTGATCTCCGCCTTCCTGGCGGACGCGATCGAGGAGGTCCGGATCGACACGGTGCGCGAGGCATTCCAGGGCATGGTTACCGGCTGGCTGAAGACCCAGCGCGTCTGAAGCTTCCAGGGATCAGGAATCGACATGAACGAGATCGCCAAGGTGCGGCAGGGTTTCGATAGCGGAACGGCGACGGGATACGATGTGGAGGAGGTCCGCAAGGACTTCCCCATCCTGTCGCGCACCATCTACGACAAGCCGCTGGTCTATCTGGACAGTGCCGCCAGCGCCCAGAAACCGCGCCGGGTGATCGACGCCATGGTTTCCTGCATGACGGAGGAATACTCCAACGTGCATCGGGGCGTCCACTGGCTGAGCGCCACCGCGACCACGCGGTTCGAGGCGGCCCGGAAGACCGTGCAGCGCTTCATCAACGCCCGCGAGGACCGCGAGGTGGTCTTCACCCGCAGCGCCACCGAGGCGATCAACCTGGTGGCGTCGAGCTGGGGGCGGACCAACCTGCGGGAAGGCGACGAGGTCGTCATTTCGCAGATGGAACATCACGCCAACATCGTGCCGTGGCAGATGCTCCGGACCGAGAAGGGCATCGTCCTGAAGATCGTGCCGATCGACGAGTCCGGCACCCTGCTGATGGACGAGTACGAGAAGCTGCTGGGGCCGAAGACCAAGCTGGTCGCGATCAGCCACATGTCCAACGCGCTCGGCACCATCAACCCGGTCAAGGACATCGTCCGGATCGCCCACGCCAAGGGCATCCCGGTGCTGGTCGACGGCTGCCAGGGCGTCACCCACCTGGGCGTGGACGTGCAGGACCTGGACGCCGACTTCTACGTCTTCTCCGGCCACAAGCTGTACGGCCCGACCGGCATCGGCGTGCTCTACGGCAAGGCCGAGATCCTGGAAGCCATGCCGCCCTACCAGGGCGGCGGCGACATGATCGCCCGCGTCACCTTCGAGGAAACGACCTTCAAGGGCATCCCGCATCGTTTCGAGGCCGGAACGCCGGCCATCGTCGAGGTGATCGGGCTGGGCGCGGCGCTGGAATACCTGATGGAGCTGGGACTGGACAGGATCGCCGCGCACGAGCGCGACCTGCTGGCCTATGCGACGGCGCAGCTGACGGAGATCCCGGGGCTGCGGATCTACGGCACCTCGCCGAACAAGGCGAGCATCCTGTCCTTCACGCTGGGCGACGCCCATCCGCACGACATCGGAACGATCGTCGACCGGGCCGGCGTCGCGGTTCGGGCCGGGCACCACTGCGCCCAGCCGCTGATGGACTTCTACAATGTGCCGGCGACGGCGCGGGCCTCCTTCGCGCTCTACAACACCTTCGACGAGGTGGACGCGCTGGCGGCGTCGCTCCGCCGGGTCCAGGAGATCTTCGGGTGATGACGGGAGCGACGATGGACGACCTGCGGGACCTGTACCAGGAAGTCATCCTGGACCACGGCAAGAACCCCCGGAACCTCCGCCATCCGGAGGACAGCAACCGGGAAGCGCGCGGCGACAACCCGATGTGCGGCGACAAGGTCACCGTATACCTGAAGGTGAGCCCCGACGGCATCGTCGAGGACGCCGCCTTCGAGGGGCGGGGCTGCGCCATCTCCACCGCCTCGGCCTCGATGATGACGGAGCTGGTCGCCGGCCGGACCGAGGCGGAGGTGAAGGCCCTGTTCGAGCGCTTCCACGAGATGTGCACCAAGGACGACCACGAGCATGTCCATGGCGGGGGCGTGGACGGGGAGGCCCTGGAGCGGCTCCAGGTGCTGGCGGGAGTCCGCCAGTTCCCGATGCGGGTCAAGTGCGCCACCCTTGCGTGGCACACCCTGGACGCGGCCCTGGCGGGCGGCGCCAAGGCTTCTACCGAATGAACGGGCGGCAGGTTCGAGGAGGCGATGAAATGCCAGACGATGTGAGCGGCCAAGTGCTGGAGCAGACCGGCGTGGTGGACAACGAGACTTTGATGGACCAGGTGATCGACGCGATCAAGACCGTCTACGATCCGGAGATCCCGGTCAACATCTGGGAACTGGGGCTGGTCTACCGGGTCAACGTGGACGCGGAGAAGAACGTCGAGGTCGACATGACCCTGACGGCGCCGTCCTGCCCGGTGGCAGGCGAGATGCCGATGCAGGTGCAGCAGGTCATCGAGAATCTCGACGCCGTGAAGTCATGCCGCGTCGAACTGGTCTGGGAACCGTCCTGGCATCCCGGCATGATGTCGGAAGAAGCCAAGGTGGCCCTGGATATGTTCTGATGCCGCGGATCGGCACTGGAATCGGCACCGGACAGAGCATGCAGAAGTCGGAGTAGAACGAGATGGCACTTCCCAAGGCAATGACGATCACCGACGCCGCGGCCGAGCGGGTCAAGCAGATCATGGCGAAGTCGGAGAAGCCGGCCCTGGGCCTGCGCGTCGGCGTCAAGACGCGCGGCTGCTCCGGACTCAGCTACACCGTCGAATACGCCGAGGAGATCAAGAAGTTCGAGGAGGTGGTCGAGGACAAGGGCGTCAAGATCCTGATCGATCCGGCCGCGACCATGTTCCTGATCGGCACCGAGATGGACTATGTGGACGACAAGATCCAGTCCGGCTTCGTCTTCAAGAACCCGAACGAGAAGGCCCGCTGCGGCTGCGGCGAGAGCTTCAGCGTCTGACGGCCGGCCCGCGGTACCGTTCCCGATGCGGGCCTTTCCTCCGTGATCGAACTTCGGCAGGTCAGCCACCGGTTCGGCGACCATCAGGTCCTGCGCGACGTGTCGGTGACCCTGGCGGAGCGCCGGGTCGCCGTGGTCGGCGCGAACGGGTCGGGCAAGAGCACCTTCGCCCGCCTGCTGAACGGGCTGGTGGTGCCGGACGAGGGCTCGGTGCTGGTGGACGGGCTGGACACCCGGACGGAGGGCAAGGCCGTCCGCCGCAAGGTCGGCTTCGTGTTCCAGGACCCGGACACCCAGATCGTCTATCCCATGGTCGAGGAAGACATCGCCTTCGGCCTGAAGAACCTGAAGCTGGACCGCGCAGAGATCGACCGGAGGGTGGCCGCGGTGCTGGACCGCTACGGGCTGGCCGGGCACCGGAGCCGCCCCGCGCACCTGCTGAGCGGCGGCCAGAAGCAGATGCTGGCGATCTGCTCGGTGCTGGTGATGGAACCGGCTTACGTCGTGTTCGACGAGCCGACGACGCTGCTCGACCTGCGCAACAAGCGCATGGTCATGGAAACGGTGGCCGGACTGCCCCAGGCCGCCGTCTTCGTCTCCCACGACCTGGACCTGCTCGGCGGGTTCGACCGGGTCCTGGTCTTCGACGGCGGCCGGATCGTCGCCGACGATCGCCCCTCCGCCGCCATATCCCGTTATGTAGAACTGATGGCCTGATGCTGGGCCTCTATATCGAGCGCGAGTCGCCGGTCCACGCGCTGGCCCCGGGCGCCAAGATGCTGGCGCTGATGCTGGTGGCGGTCGGCCTGATCCAGGTGACCGATCCCCGCGTCCTCGGCGTCGTCCAGGCCGTGGCCCTGGGCCTGTTCGCCCTGGCGCGCCTGCCGCCCCGCGAGGTCGCGGCCCAGCTTCGCCCGGTGCTGCTGCTGGGACTGTTCTTCTTCGCGGTCCACGCGCTGCTGGTCGGCTGGGAGAGCGGGCTGGTCACGGTCCTGCGCTTCACCGTGCTGGTTTCCCTGGCGGTGCTGATCACCCTGACGACCCGGGTCTCTGACATGGTAGAGGCCCTGGAACGGGGGCTCCGGCCCCTGCGCCGGGTCGGCGTCAATCCCGCCAAGGCCGGCCTGATGATCTCGCTCGCGATCCGCTTCGTGCCGCTGCTGATCGATCTGGTCCGCGAGATCCAGGCCGCCCAGCGGTCGCGCGGCCTGGAGCGCAGCGTCACCGCCGTGGCGGTGCCGCTGATCGTCAAGACGCTGCGCATGGCCAGCGTGCTGACCGACGCGATCGAAGCCCGCGGCTACGATCCCGATTGAGTTTTCCGCGCCGGCGCGCCATGTCTCCGCCTTGCTGGTGCGGAGCGAAGTGCCGCAGGTCGGCCTTCGCCCGTCAGGGCGAACGCCGACATCCTGCGTCAACGCTCCGGCCATGTTGTCGGCCTTCGGCCGAGGCCGACCTACGATTAATCGATCAAAACCAAGTACCGGACCACACCGACATGCTGACCACCCGCGACATGGTCCATATCGCCCTGTTCGCCGCCATCATGGCGGCGCTGGGGCTGATGCCGCCGATCCCGGTCGGGTTCATCCCCGTGCCGATCACCGCCCAGTCCATGGGCGTCATGCTCGCCGGCTCGATCCTGGGGGCCAAACGCGGCGGCCTCGCGATGCTGCTGTTCCTGGCGCTGGTGGCGGTGGGCCTGCCGCTGCTGTCGGGAGGGCGCGGCGGCCTTGGCGTGTTCTTCGGCCCGACCGCCGGATTCCTGCTGTCCTGGCCGGTCGGCGCCTTCGTGGTCGGCTGGCTGACGGAACGCTTCCGCACCCGCCTGACCTTCGCCCGCCTGCTGGCCGCCTGCGCCGCGGGCGGGATCTTCGTGGTCTACGCGATCGGCATCGTCGGCGTCAGCTTGGTCGCCGGCCTGCCGCTGTTCCAGGCCGCCGCCGGCTCCCTGGCCTTCATCCCCGGCGACCTGGCCAAGGCCGTCGTGGCCGCCTTCGTTGCCCACACCGTCAACCGGAGCTACCCCGTCATCCAGGCCTGAGCCGTCAGGCGGCGCAGGTGGGCCGCGCGGCGGGTGCCGCGGCGCCGTCGAACAGGTCGGGGAAGCGCTGCTCCAGCTCGGGCAGGGAGGTCAGGATCTCCCGCAGATGGCGGCGCATGGCGGCCTCGGCCCCGTCGGGATCGCGGGCCTCGATCGCGTCCACGATCGCCTCGTGCTGGTGGATCAACCGATCGAGCGGCGTCGCGTGGGGCAGGCTCAGGTAGCGCACCCGGTCCATCTGGGCCTTGGTCTCCTCGACCACGCGCCATGCGTATTCGCAGCCGATCCCCAGCGCGAGGGTCCGGTGGAACGCCTCGTCCAGGTCGAGGAAGCGTTCGGGCGTGCTGTCCTCGGCGGCGGCCCGCTGGGCCCCCAGGTTATCGCGCAGGTCGCGGACGATGCCGGCCGGCGGCTCCTCGCCGGCCTTGCGGGCGACCGCCACCTCGACCGCTTCCCGGACGAAGCGCGCGTCGATCACCTGCTTGACCGAGATCTTGACCACGAAGGTGCCGCGCTGCGGGCGGATGGTCACCAGACCCGACTCGCCCAGCTTGATGAAGGCCTCCCGGACCGGCTGTCGGCTGACGCCGAGCTGGGTGGCGACCTCCTGCTCCGACAGCGGCTGGCCGGGGCTGAACTGCATCGTGACGATGGCCTGGCGCAGGGCCTGGAAGACGCGCTTCGCCACCGGCTCGGCCGAGTTCGATTCGATCCTGCTGAGCATCGCCGTCCTTTCGCCCCCTCTCGACCAAACCCCGCAAGGCAAATGGTGCTGCCCATCCTGCGCCGTCGCAAGGGCATTGCCAATACCATTCTTGTATACTACCATACCAGTGAGTAGCAAGAACGCCTCTGCAACACAGGCAAGCCCTCGAGGGAGGAGACATGAGCTTCATCACGCGCACGTGGCGCGCCGCCACGCTCGGCATGGCCCTGGCCACCCTGGCCGGAAGCGCCTTCGCCGCCGACTACACCCTCAGCGTCAACACCGCCCTGGCGCAGCAGGACCCGCTGTACAAGGGCCTGGAGGAATTCAAGAAGAGCGTCGAGCAGCGGACCGGCGGCAAGGTCTCCGTGCGCCTGTTCCCGGGGTCGCAGCTCGGCAAGGACGAGGACGTGCTTGAGCAGGCCCGGGCCGGGGCCGGTGTCGCCGTGGTGGTCGACGGCGGCCGCCTCGCCGTCTTCACCAAGGAGTTCGGCGTCCTCGGCGCGCCCTACCTGGCGCAGGGCTACGAGGGCATCCGCAAGGTCGTCACCTCGCCGCTGTTCGAGCAGTGGACCGAGAAGCTGCGCAAGGCTTCGGGACACCAGGTGCTGTCGTTCAACTGGTGGCAGGGCGAACGCCACGTGCTGACCAACAAGCCGGTGGCCACGCCGGCGGACCTCGGCGGCATCCGCATGCGCACGCCGGGCGCCCCGGTCTGGATGGAGACGATCCGCGCCATGGGCGCCACGCCGACGCCGATGGGCTGGTCGGAGGTCTATACCGCGCTCCAGCAGAAGGTGATCGACGGGGTCGAGGCCCAGCACCCGGCCAGCTACGGCTCCCGGCTGTACGAGGTGACCAGCCACGTCACCAAGACCGGCCACATCAACCTGATCACCGGCATCGTCACCAGCGCCGCCTGGTTCGACAAGCTGCCGGCCGAGTACCGCCAGATCCTGCGCGAGGAGTCGACCAAGGCGGGCGACAACGCGTCGCGCGCGACGGAGGCGTCGCTGGCCGATTACGAGAAGCAGATGAAGGAGCAGGGCATGACGATCGCGGAGATCGACGTCGCCCCGTTCCGCGAGGCCACCAAGCCGGTCTACGACAAGCTGGGCTACACCGAGCTCCATCAGGAGATCGAGAAGATCCTCCAGAACTGACGCGACCGCCCCAGGCCCGCCGTCTAAAGGCCCGCCGTCTAAAGGCCCGCCGTCTAAAGGATTGCCGCCATGACATCCTGGCTGATCAAGGGGGAGGGGCTGCTGGCAACGCTCCTCCTGGCCATCATCGTGCTTCTCGTCTTCGCCGCCGGCGTCATGCGCTGGTTCGGCCATCCCCTGGTCTGGTCGGTGGACCTGGCGCAACTCCTGTTCGTCTGGGTCAGTTTCCTCGGCGCCGACATGGCGCTGAGGAAGCGCGCCCATATCGGCATCGACTACCTGGTCAAGCGCCTGCCCGCGACGGCGCGGGCGGCGCTCGACCTGGTCCTGGGCGCCGTGGTGCTCGGATTCCTGCTGACCATGGTGGTCATGGGCTACGAGCTTACCATGCTCAACCTGGAACGGCAGTTCGGCGACAGCGGGATCAGCTATGCCTTCGTGACGGGCGCGGTTCCGGCCGGATGCCTGCTGCTGTCCGTCACGCTGCTGGGGCAGATGGTCCGGACCGTGCGCGGCCTGCGCACCCGGCCGGAACCCGTCTTCGCTCCCGCCCCATCCGCCATCCATGCCGAGGAGGTCGTTCCGTGACCCTGCTCGCCGTCACTTTCTTCCTCCTGATGGGGCTCGGCCTGCCGATCGCCTTCGCGATCGGGATCGCCGGATTCTCGTTCTTCGCGACCAACGAGATCATGCCGATGTCGATCGGCGTGCAGCAGGTCGCGACCGCGTCCCAGAGCTTCCCGCTGCTGGCGGTGCCCTTCTTCGTGCTGGCCGGCCACATGATGAACCGGACCGGCATCACCACCCGGCTGATCGCCTGCTCCAGCGTGCTGGTGTCGTGGATGTCGGGGGGGCTGGCCCAGGTCTGCATCGTGCTGTCCACCCTGATGGGCGGAGTCTCCGGGTCGGCGGTGGCCGACGCGGCGATGGAGGCGCGCATCCTCGGCCCCAGCCTGATCGCCCGGGGCTATTCCAAGGGCTTCACCTGCGCCACGATCGCCGTGGGCTCGCTGATCACCGCGACCATCCCGCCCAGCCTGGGGCTGATCCTGTACGGCTTCGTCGGCAACGTGTCGGTCGGCCGGCTGTTCCTGGCCGGCGTCATCCCCGGCCTGCTGATGATGGCCGGGCTGATGGTCACCGTGTGGCTGATCGCGCGCCGGCGCGGCTACCGCGCCGAACTGGCGGAGCGGCCGACCCTGCGGTCGGTCGGTCGGGCGGTCGCCGACGCCAAGTGGGCGCTGCTGTTCCCGGTGGCGCTTCTGGTCGCGATCCGCGGCGGGCTGTTCACCCCGTCGGAGGTCGGCGCCTTCGCGGTGATCTATGCCGCGATCGTCGGATTCCTGCTGCACCGGGAGCTGACCTGGGCCGGCGTGATGGAATCCCTCTACGAGGCGGTGGTGGATACCGGGCTGATCATGCTGATCATCCTGTTCTCCGGCATGGTCGGCTACGCCATCATCTTCGAGCAGGCGCCGCAGAGCATCGCCGAGGCGATGACCGGCCTGACGCGCGAGCCGATCCTGGTGGTGGCGCTGGTGCTGTTCTTCCTGTTCGTCGCCGGGCTGTTCATCGAGAGCACGGTTCTGGTGCTGCTGCTGACGCCGATCTTCCTGCCGATCGTGACGCCGCTGGGCGTCGATCCCGTGCATTTCGGCATCCTGATGATGACCATCGTCACGCTGGGGTCGATGACGCCGCCGGTGGGGGTCGCGATGTACACCGTGTGCAGCCTGCTGGACTGCCCGGTGGAGGAGTACGTGGTCGAATCGCTGCCCTTCATCTTCACGATCCTGCTGCTGGTCGTGGTCCTGGCCTTGTGGCCCGGACTGGTCCTGTTCCTGCCGAACGCCCTGATGTGAGAGCGCCATGCTGAACGAAGACCGACTGTTCCCGGCCGATCCCGGCACGCGGGCGATCGCCCGCCGGCTCTATGCCGAGGTCCGGGACCTGCCCATCGTCAGCCCGCACGGCCACACCGACCCGGCTTGGTTCGCCCTGGACGAGGCGTTCCCCGATCCCGCAACCCTGCTGGTGGTACCGGACCACTACCTGCTGCGCATGCTCTACAGCCAGGGCATCCCGCTGGAGAGCCTGGGCGTGCGGCCTCGGGACGGGGCGGCCGCCGCGACAGGCCCGGTCGAGACCGACCCGCGGCGGATCTGGCGCACGGTGGCCGAGCGCTGGCACCTGTACCGGGGGACGCCGACCCGGCTGTGGTGGGAATATTCGCTGGAGCGCGTGTTCGGCGTGACGGAGCGCCTGTCGGCGGCCACCGCCGACGCGATCTACGACCGGATCGCCGAGTGCTTGGCGAAACCGGAGTTCCGGCCGCGCGCCCTGTTCGAGCGCTTCGACATCGAGGTGCTGGCAACCACGGAATCCCCGCTCGACACGCTGGAGCACCACAAGGCGCTCCGATCGTCGGGATGGCGGGGACGGGTGGTGACGACGTTCCGCCCGGACCCCGTGGTCGATCCGGATACCCCGGGCTTCCTCGCCAACCTGGAGACGCTGGGCAGGATCACCGGCGAGGACACGCTGGGCTGGAAGGGCTACCTGTCGGCCCTGGCGCGGCGGCGGCGCGACTTCATGGCATGCGGTGCCACCGCGACCGACCACGGCCACCCGACGGCGTCCACTGCGGACCTGCCCCCGGACCAGGCGGCGGCGCTGTTCGAGACCATCGTCTCCGGCCGGGCCTCTCCCGCCCAAGCCGAGCTGTTCCGCGGCCAGATGCTGACCGAGATGGCGCGCATGAGCCTCGACGACGGACTGGTCATGCAGATCCATGCCGGCGTCCACCGCGGCCACAATGATTGGATGCGCCGCACCTTCGGGCCGAACCTGGGCGACGACATCCCGGTGCGGGGCGAGTTCGTCACGGCGCTGAAGCCGCTGCTCGACCGGTTCGGCAACGAGCGGGACCTCACCGTCATCCTGTTCACCCTGGACGAGACGGTCTACGCGCGCGAGCTGGCGCCGCTCGCCGGGCATTATCCGGTCCTGCGGCTCGGCCCGGCCTGGTGGTTCCACGACAGCCCGGAGGGCATGCGCCGCTACCGCGAGCAGACCACGGAGACGGCGGGCTTCTACAACACCGTGGGCTTCAACGACGACACCCGGGCCTTCCCGTCGATCCCGGCCCGGCACGACGTCGCCCGCCGGGTGGATTGCGCCTATCTGGCCGGCCTGGTGGCAGAGCACCGGCTGGACGAGGACGAGGCGCGGGAGGTGGCGGTCGATCTGGCCTATCGCCTGGCGAAGCAGGCCTACCGGCTGTGAGGCCCGCGCCGGTCCCGGGAAGGGCTTGCGAATCCCGGCGCCAAGGCTTATCTAGGGGATAGCGTTGCAGGGCGGCCCTTGGGCCGTCCGGGACTGCGATCATATAAGACCTGGCGGACGGGGGCTGCAATGCCCCCCGCCTCCACCAAAAGACCTCGCGATGAGCGGGGCATGGCCTCCGGGCCATCAGGCCAAACCTCTGCGGAGTGAGGGCTTGTCCGATGGGGGCGAATTAGGATCGACGTGGGTGAATAAGGGTCGTTTAGACGTTGGGTGAGGTACGCCCGCTGATCCCTTCGGGGAAAGGCTCGTCCGACAACTTGTGAATGTCGCAAATGACAACCACAATGCTCAGGATCTCCGCGTAGCTGCCTAACGGTGGCCGTGGTGAAACTAGGCGGGGCTGGAATGGCCTAGCAACAGAATATTCCCGGGAAGGGCGGGGGCAACCCCGCCCTTTTTGCGTGTGGGCGGCTGTGAGTGGCTGCATCTATGCGGCGGCTCGGGTCCCCTGAAATCCCTTGACCGACCTGCCATCTCGTTGCTATCCATGCGTCGAAAGTGGTATGTTTCCATGTAAAATTCCGGGAAGAGCGCGACCGATGAAGTTGGCCGACATCAAGAAGAACAACAGCCAATTCATCAAGGAACTGCAAGCCGCCAGAGCGGTCGCGTCTTCCGAAGTCCATGTCAATTCGGGCGTCCGCACGGCAGCCGACGTATCCGCCATCATCAACAACCGCATAACAGAAAAGCCGGACTGGGAGCCTCTTTACCAGTACGCGATGCAATTCGATTGATGCGGGACTCGGACCTTTTGCCGGTGGAAGTTCAGGACAAGCTGGCGGTCCTGTTCTGTGAAGCCGTCTCTTCCATAGCGGAGGAGAACGGGTTGCCCGACACCCTGATCGACGTTTCAAGTAGCGAGCTGTCCCTTGCGTTGAGCGAGGCTCGCAAGGATCTGATGATCATGTTGGCGCGCCGCGTTACCCTGACGTCCAAGTCTGGCGGGCCGGATAGGTTCGACGGGCTGTCGATCGGAAAGCTGGCTGGAATACTCGTATTCCGGCTTTCACGGTATCGCATCGTCCATGTGAATACGTCGGGCATGAAATCGACGGACGTGAGGGCGATGAAGCTGTCCAGCAAGCTCCAGGAGTTGGCGGCGCTCAGGTTCGCATCCGAAACGATCCTCAAGGTTCGTCCACTGGTCTGGCATCCCGAGTTGCTTTACGTCCTGTCGCGACGCCATATCAATCAGGAGATGCTTGGCGTAACCTTCGACGTCATTGCAACCCACTGCCCGAACCTAACTACGGCGTCTCCCCTGGACAAGCCTCCATTCGACAAATTCTATAGGCGTGCTTCCTGAGGCGGAGTTCGGTCGGTGTCGGTTCTTGGGGAAAGAGCCGTGATCTCTGGATCTGTACCCGATCAGGTCGATCCGCCCGAGACAGCTGATCCGATGCGTTGCGCCATGGGCGCAACCTACGACCGTCGGCCCGCATCACCTCCGCCCTGCATCGAGCCGTAGGTTGCGCCCATGGCGCAACACGGGGCGGCGAGTGGAACGGCAGGCTGCGAAGACCGGAGCGGTTCAACCTGATCGGGGACCGCTCTAAGCCACCATCCTTGCATGGGGGATTTCCCTATCGCCTACTGCCCTGACCGCGTGGGCGGGAACAGTCACGACGGAGATGGTTTCGCCCGTCAGCGTGGCAAATTCGACTTCATAACCAGCTCCGCCAGCATGGACCATCACGATGCAGCCCACATCACCGGCTTGCAGTCCTTCCTCGGGAAGGTCCTTGGTCAAGACGACGGGGTCGAGTTCCTTGATCATCGCTGACCTCCACGTGCCGGATAGGCTGTCACCAGCCTGGGGATGATAGTACTTCTTGCGACGAACCAAACCACTTTAATCTGCGGATTTCTTCCATCGGGCGTAAGCAACGGCCCCTCAACGATGTACTTTGTGCCGAACTCCGATGAGGTTGCCGATATGAAGTCACTCGTACCCAGGTGGAGGAGCAGTGCATCGCTGAAGATGCTCGATGAGTCGGCTCGAAAGCCAAAGCTACGGAAGTAGGCAGATTTGTTGCGCCCTGTCGGGTGGTTTTCGGATGGCAGGTATCCTTTGATCTTGCTCTCCTCGACTACCGCCAGATGGGAGTTCGGCACAGTGTTCATGGCGTGCGCTCGGCACCTGCAATCTCGATCGGAGAACGTCACTCCTGCATTCGGACCAACCTTCAAGTCAAAACCTTTCGCGCTTCCCCCCTCACGCCGCGACCATATAGCTCTCCGCCACCCGCTCCATCGTCATCGGCCGGATCCGGGACGCCTGGCCGGCGCTGCCGAACGCCTCGAACCGGGCGCGGCAGAGGTCGCTGGCGGCGGTCAATGCTGCGGCGAAGAATTTGCGGGGGTCGAACTCGTCCGGCTTCTGGGACAGCAGGCGGCGAACCGCGCCGGTCATGGCGAGGCGGATGTCGGTGTCGATGTTGACCTTGCGGACACCGTAGCGGATGCCCTTCCGGATCTCCTCGACCGGGACGCCATAGGTTTCCTTGATCTCGCCGCCATGCTCGCGGATGACGTCCAGCCATTCCTGCGGCACGGAGGAGGAACCGTGCATCACCAGGTGGGTGTTGGGCAGGCGGGCGTGGATCTCGCGGATGCGGTCGATCGCCAGGATGTCGCCGGTCGGGCGGCGGGAGAACTTGTAGGCGCCGTGGCTGGTGCCGATCGCGATCGCCAGCGCGTCCACCCCCGTGGCCTGGACGAAGTCCGCCGCCTGGTCGGGGTCGGTCAGCAACTGGTCGCGGCCCAGCGTGCCCTCGGCGCCCGAGCCGTCCTCCTCCCCGGCCTGGCCGGTCTCCAGCGATCCCAGGCAGCCCAGCTCGCCCTCGACCGAGACGCCGACGGGGTGGGCCATCTCCACCACCCGCCGGGTCACCCGGACATTGTACTCGAAGCTGGCCGGCGTCCTCATGTCCTCCCGTAGGGAGCCGTCCATCATGACGCTGGTGAAGCCGGAGCGGATCGAGCGCTGGCATACCGCCGGACTGGCGCCGTGGTCCTGGTGCAGCACGATCGGGATGTGCGGCCAGGTCTCGACCGCGGCCTCCACCATATGGCGCAGGAAGGCCTCGCCGGTATAGTTGCGGGCGCCCGCCGAGGCCTGGAGGATCACCGGGCTGTCGCAGGCGTCGGCCGCCAGCATGATCGCGCGGATCTGCTCCATGTTGTTGATGTTGAAGGCGGGCAGGCCGTAGCCGTGTTCGGCGGCGTGGTCCAGCAGCTGACGCATCGCGACGAGAGCCATGGTTTCCTCCGGGGGATCTTCGGTTTTCGTTCTATCAGAGCAGCGCGCGGGCGGTTTCGGCGACGCGGCCGGGCGTCAGGCCGAAGAAGGGGAACAGCACCTCCGCCGGGGCGGATTCGCCGAAACGGTCGATGCCGATCACGGCGCCGTCCAGCCCGACATATTTCCACCAGCCGTCGGTCCGGCCGGCCTCGACCGCCAAACGGGGGATGTCGGTTCCCAGCACGGCCTTGCGGTAGCCGGCGTCCTGACGGTCGAACACCGTGGTGGACGGCATCGACACCACCCGCGCCGCGATACCGTCGGCCGCCAGCAGGTCGCGCGCGGCCATGGCGAGGGGAACCTCGGAGCCGGTCGCGATCAGGACGAGTTCCGGCGTTCCGGCGTCGGGTTCGGCCAGGACATAGCCGCCCCGTGCCGCCGCCCGGCCCCGGTCGGCGCCGCCCGGCTGGGCGGGCAGGTTCTGGCGGGACAGCAGCAGGCTGGTCGGGCCGTCGCGGCGCTCCACGGCGGCGCGCCAGGCGACGGCGGTCTCCAGCGCGTCGCAGGGGCGCCAGACATCCATGTTCGGGATCAGGCGGAGGCTGGCGGCGTGCTCGATCGGCTGGTGGGTCGGGCCGTCCTCGCCCAAGCCGATGCTGTCGTGGGTGAAGACCTGGATCGTGCCCAGCCCCATCAGCGCCGACAGGCGGAGCGCGTTCCTGGAATAGTCGGAGAATACCAGGAAGGTGCCGCCGAACGGGATATGGCCGCCATGCAGGGCGATGCCGTTGACGATGGCGGTCATGCCGAACTCGCGCACGCCGTAATGGACGTAGTTGCCGCCGCCGACCCCCGAGACGGTCCGGCAGGCCGGCCAGTTCGTCAGGTTGGAGCCGGTCAGGTCGGCGGAGCCGCCGAGCAGTTCGGGCAGCAGGGGGGCAAGCGCTTCGATCGCGCGCTGGGACGATTTGCGGGTCGCCGCGGTCTGGGCCGCTTCCGCCGTGGCGGCGATGAAGGCGTCGGCGCGCTCGGCGAAATCCTCCGGCAGCCGGCCCGCGATGCGGCGGGTGAACTCGGCGGCGAGGTCGGGATGCTCCGCGGCGTAGGCGTCGAAGCGCCGCCGCCAGTCCTCCCGGAGTTTAGCGCCGCGCGCACGGGCGTCCCAGGCGTCGCGGATTTCGGCGGGAATCTCGAAGGCTGGATGGGGCCAGCCGAGGGCCTGTCGGGTGGCGTCGGCCTCGTCGGCGCCCAGGGGAGCGCCGTGGACGTCGTGGGTTCCCGCCTTCTTCGGGGCGCCCCAGCCGATCACCGTCTTGCAGCAGACCAGGACGGGCTTGCCGTCGGGAGCCAGGGCCCGGGCGAAGGCGTCGTCCAGGGCCGCGGGATCGTGGCCGTCCACGTCGCGGATCACGCGCCAGCCATAGGCTTCGAACCGGGCCGGGGTATCGTCGGTGAACCAGCCCTGGACATGCCCGTCGATCGAGATGCCGTTGTCGTCGTAGAAGACGACCAGCTTCTCCAGCCCCAGCGTGCCGGCCAGCGAGCAGGCCTCGTGGGAGATGCCCTCCATCAGGCAGCCGTCGCCGACGAAGACGAAGGTTCGGTGGTCGACGATCGCGTGGCCGGGGCGGTTGAATTCGTCTGCGAGCAGCCGTTCGGCCTGCGCCATGCCGACCGCGTTGCAGATGCCCTGGCCGAGCGGGCCGGTGGTCGTCTCCACGCCGGGCGTGATCCCCCATTCCGGATGGCCGGGGGTGCGGGAATGGAGCTGGCGGAAATTCTTCAGCTCATCGAGCGGGAGGTCGTAGCCGGTCAGGTGCAGCAGCCCGTAGAGCAGCATGGAGCCGTGGCCGTTGGACAGCACGAAGCGGTCCCGGTCGGGCCAGCGCGGATCGGCGGGATCGTGGCGGAGGTGGCGGTTCCACAGGGTCTCCGCGATGTCGGCCATGCCCATAGGCATGCCGGGGTGGCCGGACCTGGCCTTCTCTACCGCGTCTACCGCGAGCATGCGGAGCGCGTTCGCCAGGGTGCGTCGGTCCGTCGCCGGGGCCTGGGCCTCGGCGGTCAGCGTCTCAGTCATCGCGTTTCCTCCGCGGGCGTTTCTTGCGATTGCCCTTTTCAGTGGGCTTTCTTCTTGCGGTCCATGAGCTGCCAGATCAGCGGCGTGATGATCAGCTGCATGGCGAGCGCCATCTTGCCGCCGGGGCAGACGATGGTGTTGGGCCGGGACATGAAGCTGTCCTTCAGCATCGACAGCAGGTAGGGGAAGTCGATGCCCCGCGGGTTGCGGAACCGGATCACCAGCATGCTCTCGTCGGCGCTGGGAATGTCGCGGGCGATGAAGGGGTTGGACGTGTCCACCGTCGGCACCCGCTGGAAATTGATGTCGGTCAGCGAGAACTGCGGGCAGATATAGTTCACGTAGTCGGGCATCCGCCGCAGGATCGTGTCGACGATCGCCTCCTGGCTGTGGCCGCGCGAGATCTTGTCCCGGTGGAGCTTCTGGATCCATTCCAGGTTGATGATCGGCACCACGCCGATCAGCAGGTCGGCATGGCGGGCGGCGTCCACCGTCTCCGTCTTCACGGCACCGTGCAGCCCTTCGTAGAACAGAAGGTCGGTCGGCTCGGGCAGGGGCTCCCACGGGGTGAAGGTGCCGGGCTCCTGGCCGTAGGGTGCCGCCTCCTCCGCGCTGTGCAGGTACTTGCGGGTCGTCCCGGTGCCGGTCTCGCCATAGCCCTGGAACAGCGCCTCGACCTCCTCGAACAGGTTCGCCTCGGGGCCGAAATGGCTGAAGCTGGTCTGTTCCTGGCGCTGGGCCTCGGCCAGCCGCCGGCGCATCTCGGCGCGGTCGTAGCGGTGATAGGCATCGCCCTCGATGATCGCGGCGGTGATCTGCTCCCGGCGGAAGATCTGCTGGAAGGTATGGCGGACCGTGGTGGTGCCGGCGCCCGACGATCCGGTGATGGCGATGATGGGGTGCTTGACGGACATGGGATCACGTTCCTCCTGCTGCGCCGGCCGGCAGGCGGAACAGCGAGCGCGTGTTGAACAGGGGCGAGTCGAACACCCGGTCCTCGCCCCGGTCGTGGGCCTCGTGGTACCGGACGATGCGCTCGACCTCGGCCTTCGAGCCCAGGATCAGCGGCACCCGCTGGTGGAGCGCGGTCGGCACCATGTCCAGGATGCGCTCGCGGCCGGTGGAGGCGGCGCCCCCCGCCTGCTCCAGGATCATCGCCATGGGGTTGGCCTCGTAGAGGAGGCGCAGGCGTCCGGGCCTGGCGGCGTCGCGCGTGTCCCACGGATACATGAACAAGCCGCCGCGGATCAGGATGCGGTAGACCTCGGCGACCAGCGACGCGATCCAGCGCATGTTGAAGTCCTTGCCCCGGGGACCCGCCTTTCCCTGGACGCATTCCTCCACGTAGCGCCGGACCGGAGGCTCCCAGTAGCGCTCGTTCGACATGTTCACCGCGAACTCGCCGGTCTCCTCCGGCACACGCATGTCGGGATGGGTCAGGTTGAAGTTGCCGACCTCGCGGTCCAGGGTGAATCCGTGGACGCCGGCGCCCAGCGTGACCACGATCATGGTGGTCGGGCCGTAGAGCGCGAACCCCGCCGCCACCTGCTCGGTGCCCGGCCGCAGGAAGTCGGCCTCGGTCGGGTCGGCGTCGCCCGGCGGCGCCCGCAGGATCGAGAAGATGGTGCCGACCGTCACGTTGACGTCGATGTTCGAAGAGCCGTCGAGCGGGTCGAACACCAGCAGGTGGCGGCCCTTCCGGTGCGGCGGAGGAACGGCGTAGAACTCGGCCATCTCCTCCGACGCCATGCCGCAGACCTTGCCGCCCCAACTGCACGTATCCAGCATGATCTCGTTGGCGGTGACGTCGAGGGGCTTCTGTTCCTCGTCGTGGACGTTGATCCCAGGGGCGGTCCCGGGAGCGGTCCGGTGCCTGTGGAGCGGCCCGCGCGACACGGTGACCCCGATCAGCTTGCAGGCGGTCTGGACATCGTTCAGCAGCGCGGTCAGTTCGGCGTCGGGACCGCCGCGTCGGCGCTGGTCCTCAATGATGAACTTCGCGAACGTCATGCTGCGATGCGGCATGTGACTTCTCCCTGGGAAATCGTCGTCGTTCTTATTGTTTGCTTCTGTTTGTAAGCTTGGCGGGGCTATTGAGTAAAGACGCGGCTGGCGCGGATGTCGGCCTCCTCGATGGTCTGGAGCATGTCGGCGTCGAGCACGCCGCCCCGGGCGAACAGCCGGTTGGCCTGGCGCAGGCGTGCGCGGTCGAGCGCGTTGCGGATCGAGCGGGCGTTGGCGAAGCGGGGCTGCTCCATGCGGCGCTCGATATATTCCCGCAGGGCGGCGGCGGCCCCGCCGGACAGGCGGTAATGCATCGATCCCGTCATGGATTCCGCGATGTCGAACAGCTCGTCCGACCGGAAGTCGGGGAAGTCCACGTGGTGGGCGATGCGCGATCCCATGCCCGGGTTGCTGGAGAAGAAGGTGTCCAGCCGGTCCTTGTAGCCGGCCAGGATGACCACGAGGTCGTCGCGGTGGTCCTCCATCACCTGGAGCAGGATCTCGATCGCCTCCTGCCCGTAGTCGCGCTCGTTCTCGGGCCGGTAGAGATAATAGGCCTCGTCGATGAACAGCACGCCGCCCATGGCCTTCTTCAGGGCTTCCTTGGTCTTGGGCGCGGTGTGGCCGATATACTGGCCGACCAAGTCGTCGCGGGTCACCGAGACGACGTGGTCGCGGCGGATATAGCCCAGGCGGTGGAGGATGCCGGCCATGCGCCGGGCCACCGTCGTCTTGCCCGTGCCGGGATTGCCGGTGAAGCTCATGTGCAGCGACGGCGGGTCGGTCGCGAGGCCGAGCTGCCGGCGCGCCTGGTCGATCAGCAGCAGGGCCGCGATCTCGCGGATGCGGGCCTTGACCGGGACGAGGCCGACCAGTTCGCGGTCGAGTTGTTCCAAAATCTCGCCGATGTTCGATGCGGCGTAGAGCGCGTCGAGATCGACGGAGGTCCGGGTATCCGTTGCCAGCGCGGTCATGCCGCCCTCCTTGCCGGTTCCATGGCGTTCCGCAAGTCGGCCAGGATCTCCCGGTAGGAGCCGTCGGCACCGCGGGCGCCGAAGATCGCGGAGCCGGCGACGAAGGTGTCGCCCCCGGCCTCCGCGACGGCGCGGATGTTGCCGGCCTTGATGCCTCCGTCCACTTCCAGCCAGATATCCCGTCCGCTCTCCGCCGCGTGGCAGTCGATCCGGCGGCGGACCTGGGCGATCTTGGCCAGGGCCTCCGGGATGAAGCCCTGGCCGCCGAAGCCTGGGTTGACCGACATGACCAGGATCAGGTCGAGCCGGCCCATCACATGGTCCAGGTGCTGGAGCGGGGTGGCCGGATTCAGGGCCAGCCCCGCCTTGCAGCCATGATCCCGGATCAGCGCCAGGGTGCGATCCACATGCTCCGACGCTTCCGGGTGGAACGAGATGATGTCGGCACCCGCTTTGGCGAACATCGGCACCAGCGCGTCCACCGGCCTGACCATCAGATGGACGTCGATGGGTGCGCGCGTGCGGGGCCGGATCGCTTCGCAGACCAGCGGCCCGATGGTCAGGTTGGGGACGTAATGATTGTCCATCACGTCGAAATGGACGATGTCCGCCCCCGCCGCGATGACGTTCTCGACCTCTTCGCCCAGCCGGGCGAAGTCGGCCGACAGGATGCTGGGGGCGATCCGGAAGCCGCCGCTGCTCATGGTGCCGCTCCCTCAGTACCGTGCGCCTATGGGTTTCTCGGTCGCGTAGCTGCGGACGGTGTAGTTGACCTGGCGGCCGGGTCCCTCGGCTCGGACCAGCTCGAAGCCCTTCTCCTCGGCCGGGCGGTCGATGATGAAGGACATGCGGATGCTCTCGAAGCCCTTGCTCGCGTCGAAGGCCAGCACCTTGACGTACCTGCCCTTGTTCGCCTTGCGGCAGGCCTTGACCTCCATCATCACGCCGGCGGCGTCGGCGATGTCGAACATCGGGGTGCCCCACATGTCCCAATAGGTGTTGCGGGGATGGGGATCGTCGGTGGATTCGATCGCGACGGCCCAGCCCTGGCCGAGCGCGTAGGTGATCTGCTGCTTGATCTCGTCGTCCGTCAGGTCGGGAAGGAACGAGAACTGGCCCTGGGTCAGGCGCATGGGAATGGTCCTTCTTGAGGTCGCGGTGAAGGGGCAGGAGAGTCGGAGTTCCGTAGGTCGACCTACGGCCGACCGCTAAAGCTTTGCCCGATCAGGTTGAACCGCTCCGGTCCTCGCAGCCGGCCGTTCCTCCCCGCACTGCGTTGCGCCATGGGCGCAACCTACGGCCCAATGCAGGGCCGAGGTGATGCAGGCCGATGATCGTAGGTTGCGCCCATGGCGCAACGCATCGGATCAGCCGTCTCGGGCGGATCGACTTGATCGGGCACCGCTCTAGAAGGCGGGCGTCGGGGTCGGGACGTAGTCGACGCTGTCGGTCGAGGCGTAGTCGAACGTCACGTCCTTCCAGGTGTCCAGCGCCGCGCGCAGCGGCTGGCACCATTTGGCCGCCCTGGCCAGGATCTCCGGCCCTTCGTTCCAGATGTCGCGCCCCTCGTTGCGGGCCTTGACCATGGTCTCCAGCGCCACGCGGTTGGCGACGGCCCCGGCCTGGATGCCGCCGGGATGACCGATGGTCCCGCCGCCGAACTGGAGCACCACGTCGTCCCCCAGGTATGTGAGAAGCTGGTGCATCTGTCCGGCATGGATGCCGCCGGACGCCACCGGCATCATCTTCTTCAGGCTGGCCCAGGGCTGGTCGAACAGGATGCCGTGCTCCAGCCGCTGGGGCACATGGGTCTCGCGGCAGGTATCGTAGATGCCGCGGATCACGCTGGGGTCGCCTTCCAGCTTGCCGACGACGGTTCCGGCGTGGATATGGTCGACGCCGGCCATGCGCATCCACTTGGCGATCACCCGGAACGACACGCCGTGGGACTTCTGCCGGGTGTAGGTCGAATGCCCGGCGCGGTGCAGGTGCAGGATCATGTCGTTCCTGCGCGCCCACTTCGCCATGGACTGGATGGCGGTGTAGCCGATCACCAGGTCGATCATGATGATGACGCTGCCCAGCTCCCGCGCGAACTCAGCCCGCTCGTACATGTCCTCCATGGTGGCGGCGGTGACGTTCAGGTAGGTGCCCTTGATCTCGCCGGTCTCGGCGATCGCCTTGTTGACGCCTTCCATGCAGTAGAGATACCGGTCGCGCCAGTGCATGAAGGGCTGGGAATTGATGTTCTCGTCGTCCTTGGTGAAGTCCAGGCCGCCCTTCAGCGCCTCGTAGACGACCCGGCCGTAGTTGCGGCCGGACAGGCCCAGCTTCGGCTTCATGGTGGCGCCCAGCAGGGGGCGGCCATAGTTGTTCAGCCGCTCGCGCTCGGCGATGATGCCGGTCGCCGGTCCCTGGAAGGTCTTCAGGTAGGCGGTCGGGATGCGCATGTCCTCGAGGCGCAGGCCCTTGAGCGGCTTGAAGCCGAAGACGTTGCCGATGATCGAGGCGGTCAGGTTGGCGATCGAGCCTTCCTCGAACAGGTCCAGGTCGTAGGCGATGTAGGCCATGTACTGGTCGGGAGCGCCCGGGATGGGGTCGACCCGGTAGGCCTTGGCGCGGTAGTTCTCGCAGTCGGTCAGGCGGTCGGTCCAGACCACGGTCCAGGTCGCGGTGGAGGACTCGCCGGCGACGGCCGCGGCGGCCTCCACCGGATCGACGCCGTCCTGGGGCGTGATGCGGAAGGCGGCGAGGATGTCGGTGTCCTTGACCTCGTAGTCGGGGTCCCAGTAGCCCATCTGCTTGTACTTGAGGACACCCGGCTTGTAGCGGGCCTTCTTGTCGGTGATGACGCGATCCGCGACCACTTCCATTATTCGTTTCCTCCCGCGATCGGCCTGGAGGCTTCCAGGCGTGCCACGATTGACTTGGCCTTGACGGTATCAGCGGATCAGGTTAAGGAAAATTCAAATGTTCTGACCGTTTACCCTAGGGATCCCTTGAGTATGGTGAGGCGACGATGACCCTGCGGCATTCCACGATCCGTCAGCTCCAGGTCTTCGTGGAGGCGGCGCACACCCTGTCCTTCGCCCGCGTGGCCGAGCGGCTGGGGCTGACTCCGGCGGCGGTGTCGTTCCAGATCAAGCAGATCGAGGGGCTGTGCGGCTTCGCCCTGTTCGAGCGGGTCGGCCGCCGGGTGGTCCTGACGGAGGCCGGGGCGGCCCTGCTGGAATATGCCTCGGTTGTGCTGAAGGCGCTGACCGACGCCGACGAGCGGATGCAGGAACTGAAGGGGCTGAGCGGCGGCCACGCCCGGATCGGCCTGGTCAGCACCGCCAAATACATCATGCCGCGGATGCTGTCGCGCTTCCAGGCCGAGTACCCGCGGATCGCCATCCACCTGCACGAGGGCAACCGGCGCGACATCATCGCGGCCCTGCTGTCGGGGGAGGTGGATATCGCGGTCATGGGCAAGCCGCCCGACGACGCCGACGTGGCGGCCGACCCTTTCGCCCCGCATCCTTCGGTCCTGATCGCCCCGCCGGGGCACCGGCTGGCGGGCCAGAAGGATATTCCCCTGGACGGGCTGGCGGAGGAACGCTTCATCGTCCGCGAGGAAGGGTCCGGCACCCGCGCGCTGATGGAGAACTTCTTCCGCGGCGCCGGCTTCACGCCCCGCATCGCGCTGACGTCGAGCAGCAACGAGACGATCAAGCAGGCGGTCATGGCGGGGATGGGCGTGGCGCTGATCTCCCGCCACACCATCGTGCTGGAGCTGCGCATGGGCCTGCTGACCGTCCTGCCGGTGCAGGGCCTGCCGCTGATGCGGAGCTGGTTCGTGGCCTGGCGGCGCCACATGCCCCTGCTGCCGGTCCATACCCAGCTCCGCCGTTTCCTGCTGGCCGAGGGAAAGTCGCTGATCGCCGGGATCGAGAGCGCCTATCGGACCGGAGACTGAGGCGCCGGAAAGAGCTTGCGCGGCCAAGGAATTTTCCGAACTCAATCAATGGA
This sequence comes from Skermanella sp. TT6, assembly GCF_016653635.2. Lineage (NCBI taxonomy): Bacteria > Pseudomonadati > Pseudomonadota > Alphaproteobacteria > Rhodospirillales > Azospirillaceae > Skermanella > Skermanella cutis. The sequence goes on along the minus strand of NZ_CP067420.1, from coordinate 5,120,315 downwards.
CACATAATACTATCTTAATAGGTAGCCTATCACTACAAAGCGGTTTAAAGTTGTGCTAGAATAGGCACCGGTTTCGAGTGTTCCTCACCTGGGGATCGCCGCCCCGGAGTTCGCTGATGTCGCTGCGCCTGAAGATCCTTTCGGTGATGGCCCTGATCGCCGCGCTGATGATCGCCGTGAGCTGGATCCTGCTGCAATCCCTCGTGGTTCCCGGATTCGAGGCGCTCGAGGCGGGAGAGGCCCGGCGCAACCTGCTTCGGGTCGAGCAGGCGCTGGCGGCGGAGAACGAGGCGTTCGGGCGGAACACGAACGATTGGGCGAAGTGGGACGAGACCGCGGCCTTCGTGACCGGCGGTCTGCCCGAATTTCCGGACCGCAACGTCACCGCGGCGGTCCTCCGGGACATGGGCGTCGACATCCTGCTGGTGGTGGCGGCCGACGGCTCCCTGGTCTACGGCACCTCGCTCGACGGCGACCGGCTGACCGAGGGTGCGCCGGCCGGGCTGACCCGCGAGATCCTCCCCCTGGCGTCTCCCGGCGATGCGTCCGGCGCGACCGAAGGGATCGTCCTGAGCGACCGCGGACCGGTCATGATGGCGGCCCGCGCGATTCATCCGACCGACCGCAGCGGCCCCGTCCTGGGCATGCTGGTGTTCGGGCGCTTGATCAATTCGGAGACGGTCGCGGCCGTCCGCCGGAGCGTCCAGCTCGACGTGGATTTCCTGTTCAGCGACCCGGTGACCGGTGCGGCCTTCCCGGAGCATGGCGGGCACGACCATCCGCCGGTGCTGGATCGCCGGGACGACGTGCTGGTCGCCACCGGAATGATCGACGACATGCACGGCCATCACGCGATGATGGCCCGGATGACCATGCCGCGCGACGCCGCCCGGGCGGCGGGGCGGACGGTCCATCTGGCCATGGCCCTGCTGGTGGTCGCCTGCGGCGCCGCGCTGGTGATCCTCTGGCTGATGCTCAACCGACTGATCATGGCGCCGGTGCTGGCGCTGACCGACCACATCCTGTCGATCCGCACCACGGGCGATCTCGCCCGGCCCGGCTTGGCGGACCGCGGGGACGAGATCGGATCGCTCGCGCGGGAGTTCGGCGCCCTGCTGCGCCAAGTGGAAAGCCTGATCCAGGAGAGCGAGACGGCGCGCCGGTCGGCGGAGCAGGCGAGCCGGACCAAGACCGAGTTTCTGGCCAGCATGAGCCACGAGCTGCGGACGCCGCTGAACGCGATCATCGGCTTCTCCGAGATCATCCGGGACGCGATGTTCGGCGCCAGCAGCCCCCGGTACCAGGACTATGCCGAGGACATCCACCGCAGCGGCCAGCACCTGCTGGCGCTGATCAACGATATCCTGGACTTCTCCAAGGCCGAGGCGGAGCGGATCGAGCTGCACGAGGAGGCGGTCGACCTGCCCCGGGTCGTCGCGACCTGCCGGCACCTGGTGGAACCCATGGCCCGCGACGGCAACATCGACGTCGTCGCCCAGTTCGCCGACAGGTCGGTGCGGCTGCTCTGGGCCGACGAACTCCGGCTGCGCCAGATCCTCCTGAACCTGCTGACCAATGCGATCAAGTTCACCGCTCCCGGCGGCGAGGTCCGGGTCCGGGTCGGCCGTCAGGCCGACGGCGGCGTGGAGATCCGGGTGGAGGACAATGGCATCGGCATGTCGCCGGAAGGCGTCGCCAAGGCGCTGGAACCCTTCGGCCAGATCGAGAGCGCCCTGAGCCGGCGCCACAGCGGCACGGGGCTGGGGCTGCCCCTGGCCGCCCATCTGGTCAAGGCCCATGGCGGCCGGCTGGTCATCGAGAGCTCGCTGGGCTGGGGCACGACCGTCAAGGTCGGGCTGCCGCCCGCGCGCCTGATGGACGAGCGCCTGTCCGCCTGATCCCGGTCGCTTCCGTCCCCGTCATCGTCCCGGTCCGCGACCGGGCGGCCCCGGAACAGCAGCCAGGCCCGGCTGAGCCGGTCGAGCCGGCGGGGGTCGCCGGCGAGCCGTTCGACCGCGACCCAGCGGTTCCATTCCGGCGCGATGCTCCAGCCCGGCACGCCGACATGGGCCTGCGGCACGCGGTAATGGAACACGGGACGGGCGGCGATCTTCTCCCGCGGCAGCCGGTGCCGGACGCGGGCGGGGTCGACGTGCAGCAGCAGCGGCAGCAGGTCCAGCCCGCGGTCGCGGGTCGGGTTGGCCGCGAGGTAGTCGTCCACGAAGCCCGCCAGATCCGGCGCGTAGTCCGGATGCAGGACCCGCAGGACATAGTCCTCGGGATAGGGCGGCGGCGTGGCTGTCCGCGTCCCCGGGAGGGTCCCGTGCGGTCCCGCCTGCGGCGAGCGCAGCCAGCGGTCGAGCAGCATGAAGGCGCGCAGATGGGCCAGCAGGCAACCGACCTCAAGCCCGGGCACGTCGACGTTGAAATGCAGGCCCAGCGAACCGAACTGGGGCGACCCGAATCCCGGCGAGCCGAACCGGATCGCGCCGTTTCCGGTCGCGCCGGCCTCCCGCAGCACCGCGACGGCCTCGTCCACCTCGGGCAGCCGGTCCGGCGGCAGCGGTGCCGTGATCAGCTCGCGCGGGACGATGCCGCCGGCGAGCCTGCCCAGCCAGGCGGCGCCGGCAGGGCTCGGCCGGAGCCGCAGGCTGCCGGCGTGGCGCTGGGGATGGGTGTGGCGGAGATCCAGCTCGACGGCGAGGTCGCCGATCTCCGTCCCGCGGATCGTGAAGGCGTGGGGATCCTCCTCCAGCGGCAGGCCGCCCAGCCGGATGGCCAGGATCCGCGCCGCCTCGGCGACGCCGATGCCCATGAACTCGATCTCGACCCCCACCTGCCGCACCGTGCCGCCCGCGGTGAGGGCGGTCGGCAGGGCTTCGAAGCGGGACCCGACGGCGAAGTCGGGTATCAGTCCGTCGCGGCGCACTGGCGGCTCGCCTCCGCATGGCAGGCGACCAGCCGGCTGGTCAGCTCGTCTTCCGGCACCGGGCAACCGGCCTGCTCCAGGTCCGCGCGCACCTTGCGCAGCATGTCCTGGTGCCCCGGCTCGTCGCGGTCGGCCTTGACGACGGACCGCGCGTAGGTCTCCAGCTCGGTGCCGGTGAGGGACAGCCTGCGGCCGGCCCAGAGGCCGAGCAGCAGGTTGCGCCGGGCGGTCACGTAACCCTCGGTCGCGTCGAACGGACAGGGAGCCTCGAGCTCCGGGACTGTATGCTTGTGGTGGGAGGCGGGCATCGGTTGTCTCCTCGCGAGAAAGGGCTGACGGTGACCCACAGCCTGCGGTTTCTGAGAAGGAACCATGTCTTGAACCCTCCAGATGCACGGCGTGCAGGTGGAGAGGTCCGACATCGCGGCGCTCGCTGGAGCTGCCGCCAGAGGGGCCCGGACCCCCGATAAGGATTACGTGGGGGTGGCGGGGCGGTACTTCAATCCTCAGACGGGGCGCCGTCGCCGGGACATCGATGCGACGGCGATATCACCGGCTTGCCACGGGGAGGCTGCGTATCCGGGGACGCGGTTCGATCCCCGTGCAGGTCAGCACCAGCGAGAGCGGCCGGCCGGTCCGCGGGTCGGGCGGCTCCCGCAGGTCGGTCACGCGCCAGCCGCCGTCCCGCAGATCCCCGATCCAGGACCCGAGCGTCCGGAAGTACCAGGGCATCGGGCTCCAGGCATCGCCGCCGGGGCCGCCGAACCCGGCGAAGCTCTCCTCCCGCCAGCCGTCGGCGTAGGGACCGTCGCCGCAGGCGGTCCAGGGATGCACCGTCTGGATGACCAGCGCTCCCGCCGGCGCGCAGACCGCCAGGGCGCGGAGCAGGCCCGCGAGATCCTCGTCCAGCAGCGCGAAGTTGGCGGCGACGGCGTCGAACGGACCGCCGAGGAGATCCGGGGCGGCGGCGATCGCGGCATAGTCGGCGTGACGATAGCAGCCGCCCGGATCGGCCTCGCGGGCCAGCCGGACCAGCTCGGCGCTGCCGTCGGTGGCGGTGACCCGGCAGCCCGCCTCGGCGCGCAGCCGGCGGGCGAGCCAGCCTTCGCCGCAGCCGAGGTCCAGCACGTGGTCCAGCTTGTGGCCGGGACGCAGGCGGGCAACGGCCTCGACGATGGCCGAGTCGGTTCCCGCCCGGCGGCTGGCGATCGCGCCCGACCGCACCGCGGCGGTCCACCGCCCGGCGTTGGCGTGCCAGGAGTCCAGGATCTTCCGGTCCGTCGGTGACGCCGCCATGGTGCTCTCCCAGGTTCGGCGGTAATCCTGCGGACACTATAGTCATATACCTTTGGCCTGACAGGAGCATTCCGGCGCGGCTGGACAGGATATGAATGTTCACGTATTGTTCTTGTCGTTGGATGTCTTTCGAACCTTATGGGAGGCGAGGGCCATGACTGTGATGAAGCTGTACTGGACGCCGCGGACGCGGTCGATGCGGGCGCTCTGGCTGCTGGAGGAGGCGGGCTGCGCGTACGAGCGGATCCTGGTCGACCTGTCCACCGGGGCCCAGTCCGCTCCGGACTACCGCCGGATCAATCCCATGGCCAAGGTCCCGGCGCTGGTGGACGGGGACGCCGTCGTGGCCGAGTCGGCGGCGATCTGCGCCTACGTGGCCGACCGCTTTCCCGAAGCCGGCTTGGCGCCGCCGGTCGGCGACCCGGCGCGCGGCCGCTATCTGCAATGGCTGTTCTTCTCCGCCGGTTGCGTGGACCCCGCCTTCAGCGAGCGGATGAACGGCTGGACGACCGACAGCGCCGCGACGGGTTGGGGCAGCTTCGACCGGGTCTTCGCGGTCCTGGAAGAGGCGCTGGACGGTGTGAAGGCGCGGGGCGGCTGGATCCTGGGCGAGCGCTTCTCCGCCGCCGACGTGCTGCTCGGCATCGACCTGCATTACGGGAAGGACATCATCGGCCTCGTGCCGCGCCGTCCCGCGTTCGAGGACTATGTCGCGCGCTGCCTGGACCGCCCGGCCTTCCAGCGCGCGCTGGCGATCGACGCGGCGGGCGCGTGATGGCCGGCTCTTCCAGGCCCGGGATCGGCAGCGTGGTCCCCTGCTTGCGCTATCGCGATGCTCCCGCCGCGATCGACTGGCTGTGCGATGCCTTCGGCTTCGAGCGGCACGCGGTCTATCCGAACGGCGACGGCACCATCGCCCATGCCGAGATTTCCACCGGCCGGACCGGCGGCCGGGGCATGGTCATGCTCGGTTCGGCGGTCGAGAGCGACTATGGGGCCTTGATGCGCCAGCCGGACGAACTGGGCGGCGCCAACACCCAGGGCATCTATGTGGTGGTGGAGGATATCGACGCGCATTACGCGCGCGCCAGGGCGGCCGGCGCGCGGATCGCCATCGACATCAGGGACCAGGACTATGGCGGCAGGGACTATACCTGCCGCGACCCCGAGGGCCATGTCTGGACCTTCGGGAACTACGATCTCTGGGCGGAGTGACGGCTGGGGCGCGGAGTTCTCAGAACTCCGCGTCCAGCTCCGGCAGCTCGTCGGGTTCCATCCTCGCCGCCTCGAACCATTCGGCCATGTCGGGCAGCGACAGGATATTGGCGCAGTAATCCGAACAAGCCTTGTCCAGCTTTACATCATAGGTCTGGAAGCGGGTGGTCACCGGCGCGTACATCGCGTCGGCCATGGTCGGCATGGCGCCGAACAGGTAGGGACCGCCGTATTTTCCCAGGCAGTCGCGCCAGATGTCGGCGATCCGCTCGATGTCGGCGAGCGCCCCCGCCCATACCTTGAAGCCGGGATAGTGCCGCTTCAGGTTCATCGGCAGGGCCGAGCGCAGCCCGGCGAAGCCCGAATGCATCTCCCCGCAGATCGAGCGGCAATGGGCGCGGGCGCCCGGATCCTCGGGCAGCAGGCCCTTGCCCGCGGGCCTGATCTCGTTGAGGTATTCGCCGATCGCCAGCGTGTCCCACACCGAGTTGCCGCCATGGATCAGGCAGGGGACCAGGATCGACGGCGACAGCAGCAGGATCTCCGCCTTGGCCGAGGAGTCGTCGAGCGAGATGATCCGCTCCTCGAATTTCAGCCCCGACATCCGTGCCAGGAGCCAGCCCCGGAGCGACCACGAGGAATAGTTCTTGCTGCTGATGACGAGGGTGGCGTCGGCCATGGCTGGGATCCCTTCCGGGCGGGGTGCCGTTCGATGCCCCAAGGATTGCGTGCGCGGCGCTTGCAAGTCCAGAAGAAACGCTGTTGCTTGAAGGGGCTTTTGCCTATCATTTCGTATAGGCGAGGGCAGGGGTCTGGGCGCGATTATTTCTTGGGCGGGCTGCCGAGTTCTTGTGCAATCACGTTTTCGGCGAGCTTTTCGTTCGTTCTAAAATAAAGCACTCCACTCAGCGGATCGGGTGAACGCGTATGATTTACCAGCTGTACCAGCACCAGTCCGACATCCTCGATCCGCTGCGCTGGATGGCGAGGAGTTCCAGCGCCGTCTTCGGCCATCCCTGGCCGGGCATCGGCACCGGCGCCGTGGCGCGGCGGCTGTCGGCGGCGCTGGAGGTGCTGTCCTGCATGGGAACCACCCATGACCGCCCCGATTTCGGCATCCGCTCGGTCACCGTGGGCCACCGGGAGGTCGGCGTGACCGAGGAGGTGGTCCGCCGCACCCCGTTCTGCTCGCTGGTCCGCTTCCGCAAGGATATCCAGGTGCAGGAGCCGAGGGTCCTGGTGGTGGCGCCCATGTCCGGCCACTTCGCGACCCTGCTGCGCGGCACCTGCCAGACCATGCTGGCCGAGCACGACGTCTACATCACCGACTGGCACAATGCCCGCGACGTGCCGCTGTCGGAAGGCCGGTTCGACTTCGACTCCTATGTCGACCACCTGATCGGGTTCTTCCAGTTCCTGGGGCGCGACTGCCACGTGGTGGCGGTCTGCCAGCCCTCGGTCGCGGTGCTGGCGGCGGTCGCGGTGATGGCCCAGTCCGACAACCAGTCCCAGCCGCGCAGCATGACCCTGATGGCCGGCCCGATCGACACCCGCGTCAGCCCGACCAAGGTCAACGAGCTGGCCATGTCCAAGCCGATCGAGTGGTTCGAGGAGAAGATGATCTCGACCGTGCCGCTTCGCCATGCCGGCGCCCTGCGGCGGGTCTATCCGGGGTTCGTGCAGCTGGCCGCCTTCATGCAGATGAACCTGGAGCGCCACGTCAAGGCGTACCGCGACATGTACGAGCATCTGGTCGCCGGGGAGGAGGAGAAGGCCCGCGCGATCCGCACCTTCTACGACGAGTACCTGGCCGTGATGGACCTGCCGGCCGAGTTCTTCCTGCAGACCGTCCGGCTGATCTTCCAGGAGCACGCGCTGCCGCTGGGCACGCTGGAGTGGCACGGCCAACGGGTCGAGCCGGCCGCGATCCGCCGCACCGCCCTGTTCACCGTCGAGGGCGAGAACGACGACATCTGCTCGGTCGGCCAGACGCTGGCGGCCCAGGATCTCTGCACCGGGCTGCGCCCGCACCTGAAGCACCATCATCTCCAGGCCGGGGCCGGCCATTACGGCGTGTTCAACGGCCGGCGCTGGTCGGGACAGGTCTATCCCATGCTGCGCATGATCATCCAGGCCAACGACTGAGTCGCGCGAACCTCCCCGGCGGCGAGTCAAACCTCGCCAATCCCCGCGCCTTGCGCTACATAAGGCGCAACATCGACGGGAGGCCGTTGCGGTGGCGTCCCGTCGCACCCTGATCCACGTGAATTTGGTCGGAGAGACGCATGGCGTCCTATCAATACGTCTTTGTCATGAAGGGGCTGACCAAGATCTACCCCGGCGGCAAGAAGGTGCTGGATAACGTCTGGCTGTCTTTCTACCCCGGAGCCAAGATCGGCGTGCTCGGCGCGAACGGCGCCGGCAAGTCCACGCTGATGAAGATCATGGCCGGCATGGACAAGGACTTCAACGGCGAGGCCTGGACCGCGGAGGGAGCCACCGTCGGCTACCTGTCGCAGGAGCCGCAGCTGGACGAGTCCAAGACCGTGCAGGAGAACGTCATGGAGGCCCTGGCGGGCACCAAGGCGCTGCTCGACCGGTTCGAGGAGGTCAGCATGAAGCTCGGCGAGGTCGAGGACCCCGACGAGATGACCGCGCTGATCGACGAACAGGCCGAGCTGCAGGAGAAGATCGAGGCGGCCGACGCCTGGGACCTCCAGCGCACGGTCGAGATCGCGATGGACGCGCTGCGCTGCCCGCCGCCCGACAGCGAGGTCACCAAGCTTTCCGGCGGCGAGCGCCGGCGCGTGGCGCTGTGCAAGCTGCTGCTCCAGAAGCCCGACTTGCTGCTGCTCGACGAGCCGACCAACCATCTCGACGCCGAGTCCGTCGCCTGGCTGGAGAAGTTCCTGGAGGACTACAAGGGCACCGTCGTCCTGGTCACCCACGACCGCTACTTCCTCGACAACGTCACCGGCTGGATCCTAGAGCTGGACCGCGGCCAGGGCATCCCCTACGAGGGCAACTACTCCGCCTGGCTGGAGCAGAAGCAGAAGCGGCTGGAGCAGGAATCCAAGACCGAGGCCAACCGCCAGAAGACCCTGGCGCGCGAGCTGGAGTGGATCCGGCAGTCGCCCAAGGCCCGCCAGACCAAGAGCAAGGCGCGTATCTCCGCCTACGAGACGATGCTGGCGGAGAGCGGCAAGGCGCAAGGCGCCGACGCCCAGATCATCATCCCGACCCCGCCCCGGCTGGGCGGCGTGGTGATCGACGCCGAGAACATCGCCAAGGGCTTCGGCGACCGGCTGCTGTTCGAGAACCTGAGCTTCCGCCTGCCGCCCGGCGGCATCGTCGGCGTGATCGGCCCCAACGGCGCCGGCAAGACCACGCTGTTCCGCCTGATCACCGGCCAGGACCAGCCCGACGAGGGCAGCTTCAAGGTCGGCGACACCGTCAAGCTGGGCTATGTCGACCAGAGCCGCGACACGCTGGCCCCGAACAAGACGGTGTGGGAGGAGGTCTCCGACGGGCTGGACGTGATCGAGCTGGGCAAGCGCTCGATGCCGAGCCGGGCCTATGTCGCCGCCTTCAACTTCAAGGGCAGCGACCAGCAGAAGAAGGTCGGCCAGCTCTCCGGCGGCGAGCGCAACCGCGTCCACCTGGCGAAGATGCTGAAGTCCGGCGCCAACGTCCTGCTGCTCGACGAGCCGACCAACGACCTGGACGTCGATACGCTGCGGGCGCTGGAAGACGCGCTGGAAGGCTTCCCCGGCTGCGCCGTGGTGATCAGCCACGATCGCTGGTTCCTGGACCGCATCGCGACCCACATCCTGGCCTTCGAGGGCGAGAGCCACGTCGAATGGTTCGAGGGCAACTACCAGGACTACGAGGCGGACCGCAAGCGCCGCCTGGGCCACGAGGCCGACCAGCCGCACCGCATCAAGTACAAGCCGCTGGTGCGGGCGTAACGGGAACACGCCTCCGCCGATCACCCATAAGGCCGTGATCGGCGGAGATCGCCGCTTTTCCATGAACCTTGGACCCGATCCGGAGTTGTAGAGAGACCGCCAGCCAGATCGGGTTCTCGACATGACTTCGCGCAGACCGCTTTCGCCTCCCAAAGCAGCGGACTGGCCGGACGAGGAGTTCCCCCGTTTCAAACGGCCCGTCGGTGCCGCCGCCCAACCCTCCGGGCCGGCGGAACCGACTCCGGCGCGCAGGCCGCCGCCCGCGCCGCCGCGCCGCGCCGGGCGCTTCGCCCTGGGATTTCTGGCGGGCTTCCTGTTGGCGGGAATCGGGCTGGGCTTCGCGACCTATGTGCTGATCGTCGACGTGCTGAGTCCCGCCCGTCCGGCGGCGCCGGACGCGGTCGTCATCGAACCGGAGATACTGGGCGCCCCGCTGCCCCTGGGCGGGGAGGAAGCCTACGCGCCGCCGCCGGTGCCGCCGGCCGCGGAAGCTCCGCCGCCCGACCTTCCGCCGCCCGGACCGGCGGACCCGACGCCGCTGAGCGGCGCCCGCCTGTTCGTGCATCATTACGCCACCCCGCCGCTCGCGACGGTCGCCGCCGACGTGGTCGGGGCCTTGCGCTCCGAAGGGCTGACCGTCATCGATACGCGGACCGTCCGGAGCAGCGTCTCCTCCGGCAACGTGCGCTATTTCTTCCCGGAGGACCGGGACGCGGCGGCGAGCCTCGCCGAGCGGCTCGGCGGACTCTATGGCGAGCGGTTCGGAGGGCAGGATTTCCGGGTCATCGACTTCACCCATTACGATCCGAAGCCGCGGGAGCGCACGATCGAGATCTGGCTGCCCGGATGACCGGCCGTGTCCTGGATCAGCGTCCCGGAACCTCGGTGATCGCCACGTGCCCGGGACGCGCGGCCACGCGGCTCAGCCAAGCCAGCACCGACGGGTAGGGCTCCAGGTCGAAGCCGCCCTCGTGGGCGACATGGGTATAGGCGTAGAGCGCGATGTCGGCGACGGTGTAGGTATCGGCGACGAAGAACCGGTTCAGCGCCAGATGGGCTTCCATCACGTCGAGCGCGGCGTAGCCGGCGATCCGCTTCTGGACCACGGATTCCTCGCGCCAGGGCGTCATCTCGACGCCGTGGGTCAGCCAGAAGCGGACGGTCGCGATGTTCGGCTCGTGGCTGTACTGCTCGAAGAACATCCATTGCAGCACCTGGGCGTGGCCGAACCGGTCGGCCGGAAGGTAAGCCGTGCCGTCCGCCAGGTAATGCAGGATGGCGTTCGATTCCGGCAGCAGCCGTCCGTCGTCCAGCTCCAGCAGGGGAATGCGGCCGTTCGGGTTCTTCGCCAGGAACTCCGGCGTGCGGGTCTCGGCCTTGTCGATGTCGAGCGGGATATACTCGTAGCCCTGCCCGAGCAGGGCCAGCATCAGCCTGACCTTGTACCCGTTGCCCGAGCAGGGATCGTCGTAGAGCCGCATGGTGCCTCCGGAAGCTGGGAGCGGTCGAACGTGCCCGCCGATGATAACCGATGGCCGCGAATTTCCAGTATGCCGCGAGCGCATGCTGTCGGGACGGGGGTGCGGCGCGTTACCCTCTGGTTTCCATCTTCCGGACACCGCGTACAGGTACCCAGCCCATGACGATGCCGCCAAACCCTCACGCAGAAGAGCCGAACGATCTGGAGCCGTTCGCCGATCCCCTGCTCGCGCCGGAGCAGCCGTCCGCCTTCCAGCGGACGATCCGCTACCGCCTGGCGGAATGGAAGCCCGACGAGGCGGTGCTGGTGCTGGACCTGCTGCCGCGCCACCTGAACCGCGGCGGCGTCGTCCATGGCGGCGTGCTCGCCACCCTGATCGACACCGTCGGCGGCTTCGCCGGCACCTTCTGCACCGTTCCGGGCAACAAGCGCGGCACCGTCACCCTGTCTCTGACCACCAGCTTCCTGGGGCAGGCCAGCGGCGGCACGCTCCGCGCGGTCGGCCGCCGGCGCGGCGGCGGCCGCAAGATCTTCATGGCAAGCTGCGAGGTCTTCGACGCCGAGGGCAACCTGATCGCCATGGGCGAGGGCACCTACCGCTACCGAAGCGGCAGCGAGAACCCGGAGGGCGTGCCGGTCGGGTGACCGGCTTCGTTAGAGTCGGCAATTTGCAGCAGGACAATTTTACCGCATCTTTCTCAGGATATTTATATTGATTTCGTGGCATATCCGTGGGAACAAACTACCTTAAGAGGAAGCTGGGCGGAGCTTACGGGCTGCCCGCGACCGCCCTGCGGGAATTTCTGTTCAATGGTGCGACGATGAGCGAAGCGATCTCTGATTATGACCCGCAGTCGGGAGATGGATGCGAGCTCATCATAACCTTGAACCAAGAGCCGCCCGAGACACCTTGGTCGCAACATATGCCGGCCGATGCCCTCATGTCCGGATTAACGCATCAGGACATTGCGGCCAAATTCGGGATCCGGTTCCGCAGACTGTTCGGCAGGGCGGACGGATCCCGCGGGGACGCGCCGGCTGACCGGTGGTTCGACGCCGAGCGGTCCGCCGTTTCGAGGCTGGAGGCTTTCTTCGCGGCGGAACCCCTCGGCGGACGGATGGGCCGAAGACAGTTGGAGGAGATCGCGGAGCGTTTGGCCGCATGCCCGGAGATCGCCGCAGCCTACGTCAAGCCCCCTGCTGCTCCGGCCACGCTGCTGGGGACCCCGGACATAGGGCGGGTCGATCCGGGCCTCAAGGGCAAAGTCCCGTCAGGCCCTATGCCGTCGGGGGTATCCGATTTCAGGAGGCTCCAGTCCTACCTGGAACCGGCTCCCGGAGGTGTCGATGCGTTCCACGCTTGGTCCCTGCCGGGCGGGCGTGGCGAGAAGGTGCGGATCATTGATGTCGAGGGTGGCTGGCAGTTCACCCATGAAGCCTTGAGAGCGGGGTCGGTCGGATTGCAGCGTGGGTCTTTGACAGATCCCTCATGGCGGAATCATGGCACGGCGGTTCTGGCGCTGCTTGGTGGTTCCCATGGCGTCATGGGCGTGGCGCCCGGCTGCCAGTTCGGCGGCGTCTCCATCTTTCGGGAGAATGGCGGGGTTGGAAGCGCCGAGGCCATCTATGGCGCGGCGGCGAAGTTAGAGCCGGGTGACATCATCCTTATCGAGATACACCGGCCGGGACCCGGCCAACAATTCTCGGTGATGTCCAACCAGAGCGGATACATCGCCACGGAATGGTGGGACGATGATTTCACCGCGATCCGCAAGGTAGTGGACGACGGCATCATCGTCGTCGCCGTGGCAGGCAATGGGGGAGAGAATCTTGATGATCCCCTTTACGACAGCGCGATGCCGGGCTTTCCTCACCAGTGGCGCAATCCTTTCCGTCGTGGTGCCCGCGACTCGGGTGCGATCCTCGTCGGCGCGGGAGCGCCGCCCTGCGGCAGTCACGGCCCCAACTGCTCGCGCCTGGGCTTTTCGAACTACGGAAGCGCCGTCGATGCGCAGGGCTGGGGACGTGAGGTGGTCACCGCCGGGTACGGGGACCTCCAGGGCGGAGCGGACGAGGATCGATGGTATACGGGAAGATTCAGCGGTACCTCGAGCGCCGCCGCGATGGTCGCCGGCGTGCTGGCCTGTATCCAGGGCATCCGGCGGGCCGCCGGACTTACCCCGTTGAACCCGGGTCAGGCGCGCGACCTGCTTCGGGCCAGCGGGACTCCGCAGGCAGGGGCTCCCGGTAAGCCGGCTGCTGAACGGATCGGCAGTCGGCCCGATCTGAAGGCTTTGACCGCGCTGGCGCTGTCATTCGCCTGATGCGCGAAGTATCGCTCGGCGTCAGCCCTTTTGGCTCGCTTGACTCTCGCTAAAGATAGTTGTCTCGCTGCTTGGAAGGTGTGTTATGGTGACTCCCCCATACCGACTAACCGTCGCGCGGGTCCCGCTTGCGGCGCGAGTCTCGGTTCATGGGGCGGGTTGAGAATAACCTGTCTTGTCGGAGGGTGCGTATGGAGATTGTTCTTACCGTGACGCCCGAGGCCGCGCGCTGGCTGCGTGAAGGCAACGTCAAGGAGAATGAGGAAGCCCAGCGCATCTCCAGAACCGTCCGGTCGCTCGGCGTCAGGCTGGTTCCCATGCATAAGCATATCCGAGGGCGGGATGGCGGGCTCTCCACCTTCTTCATCATCGAGGGCGCGAAGCCCTGGCAGGTCGAGGCGATCACCGGCAAATTGCGCGGCATGAAGGCCGTTACGGGCGCTTACGCAAAGCCGGATGCAGCACCTGCTGCCGGGTTGGTATCCACGCCGCTCAGCCGGGTCGGCTTCAGCCCGCGGTAACGTCATCCCCTGCGATGGCCGCAGGCATGCGCCGGATCAGGGTTCCCGCGCATGCCTGTACAGCCGGAACAGGTCACCCCCGCATCTGGCGCAGCAGCTTGGCGGCCTCGATCGCCGAATAGGTCAGGATCGCGTCGGCCCCTGCGCGCTTGAAGCCCAGCAGGGTTTCCATCACGACCTTGTCGTTGTCCAGCCAGCTGTTGGCCGTGGCGGCCTTCAGCATCGCGTACTCGCCGCTGACCTGATAGACGAAGGTCGGGACCGAGAAGGTCTGCTTCACCCGGGACACGATGTCCAGGTAGGGCATGCCCGGCTTGACCATGACCATGTCGGCGCCTTCCTGGAGGTCGAGCGCCACCTCGCGGAGGGCCTCGTCGGTGTTGGCCGGGTCCATCTGGTAGGTGCGCTTGTCGCCCTTCAGCAGCCCGCCGGAGTTCAGCGCGTCGCGGAACGGGCCGTAGAAGGCCGAGGCGTACTTGGCGGCGTAGGAGCAGATGCGGACGAGTTGGTGGTTGCGCGCGTCCAGCGCGTCGCGGATCGCGCCGATCCTGCCGTCCATCATGTCGGACGGTGCCAGGATGTCGATGCCGGCGTCGGCCTGGGCCAGCGCCTGGGCGACCAGCACCTCCACCGTCTCGTCGTTCAGGATCACGCCGTCGCGCACCAGCCCGTCGTGGCCGTGGCTGGTATAGGGGTCGAGCGCCACGTCGCCGATCAGGCCCAGGTCGGGGAACTGGCCCTTGAGCGTGCGGATCGTGCGGCACATCAGGTTGTCGGGGTTGGCGGCCTCGGCGCCGTCCGGGGTCTTCAGCTCGTTCGGCGTGACCGGGAACAGGGCCACCGCGGGGATGCCCAGCTCCACGGCCTGCGCCACGTGGCCGACCAGCAGGTCCAGCGACAGGCGCTCCACGCCGGGCATCGAGGCCACCGGCTCGCGCCGGTTCTCGCCGTCGAGCGAGAACACCGGCAGGATCAGGTCGTCGGTGCTCAGCCGGTTCTCGGCGACCAGCCGGCGGGTCCAGGCATCCGCGCGGTTGCGGCGCGGCCTCATGCGCAGGCTCAGCTGGCGGGTCGCGGCGGCTTCGGTCTGCGGCAGTTCGGCGGGCCGGGGCGGCTGCCGGTTGAACATCTTGGTGAACATCGGACCTGGGACTCGGGCTTGGAACGGGGGGCTTGGAACTCGGAGTCGGCGCCCGGTATCGCGGCAAAAGGCTTGCCGGCTCCGGCGGGGACTGTACGCCGTTCAGGACGCCGGGCTCAATCCCGGATCTTGCGCCTGAAGCTCCCAGCGGTGTCCCCGCTTCACATATTGGCTCTTCAGCCCCGGCGTGAAACGGGCGCCCTCCCACGATCGCACCAGGAAAGTCACCCTGGCGTCCTCGCCGGTCCCCTCGATGGTGATGAAATTGTACGCGTTCGGCTCGTTCCGCAGCCGGGTCGAGGTGGCCGTCGAGGCCTGCGCCACCAGGATCGAGCGCGCCACCTTCGTGTGGTGGCTCATGATGTCGCCGCTGTACGCCCGGTGCAGGTGCCCGGCCAGCATCAGGTCGACGCCGGCCTCCTCCAGCCGGCGCAGGGCCTCGCGGGCGCGGCCGACCAGCCTGGTCTCCGGCGCGTCGGGCGGCGGCAGGAACGGGTGGTGGGTGAAGAAGATCTTGAACCGGTCCGGTCCGGCGGCGTGGAGCACCTCCTGCATGCGCTTCATCTGGGCGCGGTTGATCCGGCCTTCGGCGAAATCCAGGATCCACGACCTCACCGTGTTGATGCCGACCGCCACCAGCTCGTCGTCCTGGTGGATCGGGCACAGGTCCTCGCTGATGTAGCGCTTGTAGTTGCGGTAGGGGTCGGTGAACCGGCCGAGGATGTTGAAGTTCGGTATGTCGTGGTTGCCCGGGATCACCATGTAGGGCATCGGCAGCCGGTCCAGGAAGGCGCGCGCCTCGCGGAATTGGTTCCGCCGCGCCCGCTGGGTCAGGTCGCCGCTGATGATCGCCAGGGACGGCTTCTGCTCGGCCAGATCCTCGGCCAGGGCCTCGACCACCCGGGGATCGATGCGGCCGAAATGCAGGTCGGAGATGTGGGCGACGGTGCGCATGGTCTGATCCCGGCGCCGGTTCAGGCGCTTTCCTTCCGCGCGACATTGGCCCGCGCGGTCCCGGTCGCCTCGGCCAGGCGCTCCCCGGGGGACGCCGCCCGCACGCCCGACTCCTCGGACGGGACCAGCATCCTCAGCCCGCCGGCCAGCATCCGGTAGTGCAGGGGAGGCTTCATGCGGTGGACCTCGCCGTCGTTGGCGACCTTCAGGGCGCTGCGGCGGCTCTTCACGGTGAATTCGGTCAGGTGCATCACCTCCAGCTCGGCGTCGCGCTGCCAGGTGCCGAGCACCAGGGCGACCATCATCCGGGCCATCCGCAGCGGCTGGCGGTGCTTGGCGACGTAGAGCGCCAGCTCGCCGGTGTCCAGGTGGGAGCGCTTGAGGAAGGAACCGAACCCCTCGTCATAGGGGTTGTTGGCGACCGCCAGGATCGGCGTGGTGATCCGCCGGGTTCCCCTGTCGGTCTCCAGCCGGACGCGCAGCAGCGGATAGCGCTTCAGCGCCTTGCACATGGCGATCGCCATGGCGGGCCACTTGCTGAGCCCGCGCTCCTCCCGGACCTCCTCGCGCTCCTGGACCATCAGCGGATAGAGGCCCAGCACGGAGTGGTTGAGGAAGACGGTGCCGTTGACGTCGCCGACATCCATCGGCTTGATCCGGCCGTGCGCCAGCAGCGGCACCGCCTCGGCTATGTCGAGGGGAATGCCCAGGTCCTTGGCGTAGAGGTTGAGCGTGCCGAGCGGCAGGATGCCCAGCGCCTTGTCGGTGCCCATCAGCTTGCCGGCCGCCGTGGCCACCGTGCCGTCGCCGCCGCCGACGACGACCACCTCGGCGTCCGACGCCGCGGCCTGGTCGATCGCGGCCACGATCTCCGGGCCGGACGCGGCCGTGACCGTGGCGATGTGCCCGGCCTCCTCGAACAAACGCTTCACCTCGCTGACCGACTCTTCGATCGGCTGGCCCACCAGCGATCCGGCGGCGCCATTGAGGACCACGGAGATTTTCATGTGACGGGTTCCACTTCGGAACGGCTTGAAAAGGGAGAATATCCACGCACCTGGGGTTCAACACGGGTGCCGGTCCGGTGTTCCAGGGGGCCCGGCGCGCCGCGCATTCCCGCCCCGCGCTCCGCCGGGGTGCGCCTCGATTGACAGTCATTCCGCCGGCTTTATCATCCGGTCCGAACAAACGGGGCATCCGGATAAACGGGAGGAAGCAAGGCCGCCATGAATTTCGACCTCACCGAGGACCAGCGCGCGTTCCAGGAAACCGCCCGCGGTTTCGCCGACGAGCACATGGCGCCCCATGCCGCCGAGTGGGACGAGCACCAGGTCTTCCCGACGGAGACCTTGCGCCGCGCCGCGGAACTGGGCTTCGCCGGGATCTATTGCCGCGAGGAGTTCGGCGGCTCGGGCCTGTCGCGGCTGGACGCCGCCGTGATCTTCGAGGAGCTGGCGGCCGGCTGCGTGTCCACCTCGGCCTATATCTCGATCCACAACATGGCCTCCTGGATGATCGACAGTTTCGGCGACGAGTCCCAGCGCGCCCGCTGGCTGCCGAAGCTGACATCCATGGAGCATTTCGCCAGCTACTGCCTGACCGAGCCGGGCGCCGGCTCCGACGCCGGGTCGCTCAAGACCCGGGCGGAGCGCGACGGCGACCACTACGTGCTGAACGGGACCAAGGCCTTCATCTCCGGCGGCGGCGTGTCCGACGTCTATGTCGCCATGGTCCGCACCGGCGAGCCGGGTCCCAAGGGGATCTCCTGCATCGTGGTCGAGAAGGGGACGCCGGGGCTCTCCTTCGGCAAGAAGGAGAAGAAGCTGGGCTGGAACAGCCAGCCGACCGCGGCGGTGATCTTCGAGGACTGCCGCGTTCCGGTCGCCAACCGGCTGGGGGCGGAGGGCGAGGGCTTCAGGATCGCCATGAAGGGGCTGGACGGCGGCCGGCTCAACATCTCGGCCTGCTCGCTGGGGGGAGCGCGCGCCTGCCTGGACCTGGCGCGCGACCACATGACCGTACGGACCCAGTTCGGCCGCAAGCTGGCAGATTTCCAGGCGCTCCAGTTCCGGCTGGCCGACATGGCGACCGACCTGGAGGCCGCCCGGCTGATGGTCCATCGCGGCGCCGCGAAGTTGGATGACGGCGACTCCGAAGCCACGCTATATTGCGCGATGGCGAAACGCTTCGCGACCGATGCCGGCTTCAGGATTTGCAACGAAGCCTTGCAGCTTCACGGTGGCTACGGCTACATCAAGGAGTATCCGGTGGAGCGCTATCTGCGCGACGTCCGCGTGCACCAGATCCTGGAGGGCACCAACGAAATCATGCGCCTGATCATTGCCCGCCGCCTGCTCTCGGCCTGACCTCCTCTCCTGATCGGACCCGCTTTTCCGATCGGACGCCTGCCAACGACCAAGAACGGACGCCATGACCGATACAGCGAATTCCCCATCCGGAGCCGGGAGCACTCCGGAGAACGGGCCGGACTCCAGGCACGAGATCACCTTCGAGCGGCGGGGCGCCATCGCCGTCGTGACGCTCGACAGGCCCAAGGCGCTGAACGCGCTGACCCTGGGCATGATCCGGGAATTCGATCCCCGCCTCGCCGGCTGGGCCGGGGACCCCGCCGTCAAGGCTATCGTGGTGCAGGGCGCCGGAGACCGCGCCTTCTGCGCCGGCGGCGATGTCCGCGCCGTGGCGGATGCCGGACGGGCGCTCAAGGAAGGGCGCGCGGGCGGCGATCTTGCCAGCGATTTCTTCCGCGAGGAATATGTCCTCAACCGCAGGATCCACGCCCTGTCCAAGCCCTACGTGGCGCTGCTCGACGGCATCACCATGGGCGGCGGCGTCGGGATCTCCGTGCCGGGCTCGCACCGGGTGGTGACCGAGAGGACCCTGTTCGCCATGCCGGAGACCGGCATCGGCCTGTTCCCCGACGTCGGCGGAAGCTGGTACCTGCCGCGCTGCCCGGGCGAGATCGGGACGTACCTGGCGCTGACCGGTGCCCGGTTGCACGCCGCCGACACGCTCTATGCCGGGCTCGCCACCCATTACCTGCCGAGCGCCGCCGTGGGCGGCCTGGTCGACGCGCTGGCCGGCGCCGACTGGTCGGGCGACGGGCGGGCCGTGGTGGACGAAGCCCTGGCCGCCGCGGCCGGCGGGTCGGCCGGAGAGCCGCCGCTCGCGGCCCATCGCGAGGCGATAGACCGCTGCTTCCGCTTTGATTCGGTTGAAGAGATTTGTGCCGCCCTGGAAAAGGACGGAACAGATTGGGCGGTGTCCACGTTGAAAAATTTGAGCCAGATGTCTCCGACAAGCCTCAAGGTCACCTTGCGGCAGGTCAGGCTCGGAAAGAACCTGTCATTCGATGATGCGATGATCATGGAGTACAGGATGAGTCAGGCATTCATCCGGGGGGATGACTTCTACGAAGGGATCCGCGCCTTGCTGGTCGACAAGGATCGTTCGCCCAGGTGGCGTCCGGCCACCCTGGCCGAGGTCGGCGCGGCCGACGTGGAGCGTCACTTCGCGCCGCTCGGCGACCGCGATCTCGGCTTCGCCGACTGACATGAAGCGCCTGGATCATATGACAAGACGGGGAGGCATCTGAAATGGCGACGGTAGCGTTCATCGGCCTGGGCAACATGGGACTGCCGATGGCCCTCAATCTCGTGAAGGCGGGGCACGAGGTCATCGGGTTCGATGTGTCCGCTTCCAACCTGGAAGGACTGACGGCGGCGGGCGGCACCGGCGCCGCCAGCGCCGGCGAGGCCGCCGCCCGGGCGGACGCCGTCGTCACCATGCTGCCGGCGGGGCAGCATGTCCGGCAGGTCTACGCGGGCGAGGGCGGGGTGATCGCCTCGGCCAGGCCGGGAGCCCTGCTGATCGACTGCTCGACGATCGACGTGGACAGCGCGCGATCGGTCGCGGAGGCCGCGACCGCGGCGGGATTCGCCATGGTCGACGCGCCGGTATCGGGAGGCGTGGGCGGGGCCGCGGCCGGTACCCTGACCTTCATGGTCGGCGGGCCGGACGACGCTTTCGCCAGGGCGGAGCCGCTCCTGTCGCAGATGGGCAAGGCGGTGATCCACGCGGGCGGCCCCGGAACGGGCCAAGCCGCCAAGATCTGCAACAACATGGTCCTGGGAATCTCGATGATCGCCGTGGGCGAAGCTTTCGTCCTCGCCGAAAAGCTTGGCTTGGACCACCAAAAATTGTTTGATATCAGTTCCAAATCATCCGGACAGTGCTGGTCCCTGACCACGTACTGCCCGGTGCCGGGACCCGTACCCACCTCGCCGGCCAATCGGGACTACCAGCCCGGTTTCACGGCGGAAATGATGCTGAAGGATCTCAAGCTTGCACAGCAGGCTGCCAATAATTCCGGAGCGGCGACGCCTTTGGGAGCCGAAGCGGCGGCGCTCTATACGGTGTTCGCCAATAACGGCAATGGCAAACTGGATTTTTCCGCGATTATAAAGATGCTTCGCGGAGCTTGTTGAGCTAACGTATTACTTGAAAGGCTACGGAGTCCTTGGCCTCGAGGAATTCCGGAACCGGGAGAATGGAGAACGCCGTGCGACAGCCCTACTATGACAGCATCCTCCTGATCGAGCGTCTGCATCGACACTTTCTGGAAGTGCTGAAGACCGAACTGGACCGTTTGGGAATCCAGGACATCAACAACGTCCAGAGCCTGATTCTCTACAACATCGGTGATGACGAGCTGACCGTCGGCGAACTGACCGCGCGGGGCTATTACCTGGGCTCGAACGTGTCATACAACGTGAAGAAGATGGTCGAGAACGGCTATCTGGGCCAGGAGCGCTCGCCCCACGACCGCCGGTCGGTCCGGGTCCGCCTGTCCGACAAGGGCCTCGATCTTCGCGACAAGATCAGCAACATGTTCGAGCGCCAGATCAAGGCGCTGGACAAGGCCGGCCTCAGCGACGAGGAGCTGATCAAGGCGAACGAGACCATGCGCAAGCTGGAGCGTTTCTGGTCATCGTCGCTGGATTACAGCGGCTATCCGGTCACATCCGCCGCCTGACCCGGGCGGCCCGGTTCGCACGCCGACGTGCCGGGCTGCCCGAGGGGCGGCCCGGCACGTCGGCGTGCCGCTTCTCCGCCGGCGCTCCCGCGGCGTCCGCGGGGTGAACCGGATCACCCCGCGGCCCTGGGTCAGCCGAAGGCCTGGATGCCGGTCTGGGCTCGGCCCAGGATGAGGGCGTGGATGTCGTGGGTGCCCTCGTAGGTGTTGACCGCCTCCAGGTTCATGACGTGGCGGATCACGTGGTACTCGTCCGAGATGCCGTTGCCGCCCAGCATGTCGCGGGCGACCCGGGCGACGTCGAGCGCCTTGCCGCAGTTGTTGCGCTTCATCAGGCTGATCGCCTCCGGCGGGGCGCGGTGTTCGTCCTTCAGCCGGCCCAGCCGCAGCGCCGCGTGCAGGCCCAGCGTGATCTCCGTCTGCATGTCGGCCAGCTTCTTCTGGATCAGCTGGTTGGCCGCCAGCGGCCGGCCGAACATCCGGCGTTCCAGCACGTAGTCGCGCGCCTGGTGCCAGCAGAACTCCGCCGCTCCCATGGCGCCCCAGGAGATGCCGTAGCGCGCGTTGTTCAGGCAGCCGAACGGACCCTTCAGCCCCTTGACGTTGGGCAGCAGGTTCTCGTCGGGAACGAACACCTCGTCCATCGCGATGCCGCCGGTGATCGAGGCGCGCAGGCTGAACTTGCCCTCGATCTTGGGCGCGCTCAGCCCCTTCATGCCCTTCTCCAGCACGAAGCCGCGGATCTCGCCGGCGTCGTCCTTGGCCCACACCACGAACACGTCGGCGATCGGCGAGTTGGTGATCCACTGCTTGGAGCCGCTGACCGAGTAGCCGCCGTCGACCTTGCGCGCCCGGGTCTTCATGGAGCCGGGATCGGAGCCGGCGTCCGGCTCGGTCAGGCCGAAGCAGCCCACCCACTCGCCGCTGGCGAGTTTCGGCAGGTACTTTTGCCGCTGCTCCTCGGTGCCGTAGGCGTGGATCGGGTGCATGACCAGCGACGACTGGACCGACATGGCGGAGCGGTAGCCCGAGTCCACCCGCTCGACCTCCCGGGCGATCAGGCCGTAGCTGACATAGCCGACCCCGGCGCAGCCGTAGCCCTCGATGGTCGGCCCGAGCAGGCCGAGCGCGCCCATCTCGGTCATGATCTCGCGGTGGAAGTGCTCGTGACGGTTCGCCTCCAGCACGCGCGTCATCAGCTTGTCCCGGCAATAGCTCCGCGCGCTGTCGCGGACCATGCGCTCTTCCTCGGAAAGCTCCTCCTCCAGCAGCAAGGGGTCTTCCCACTGGAAGCGGGCGGCCTGCGCCGACGTCCCGGTTTCCTCGCCTCTTGCCGCATCGGTTGCTGCGACGATCGGGTTTGCGGTCATTGTTGATTCTCCGACTCGAACTCCAGGCGACGGAAAAGGCGCGCCTGGCACTGGGGGAATTTACCGAATCGAAACGCCCGCGGCACTATCCACCTGGACCGAAGCGCTCGATTACCGGATATGGGAAGGGGAAACTGTGATGGCCAAGCCACCCGGGCGCGAGGTCCTCCTGGAGTTCCAGCGCGTCGGCATGTACATGAAGGCGATCGCGATGGATCCGGAAACGCTGACCGAGGTGACCGTGCTCGGCCCGCTGACACACAGCCAGGAAATGCTTCGCCGGACCGCCGTGGCCAAACTGGAATATGTCCTGGCGAAGAAGGCGTCGACTCCGCCGCGTTGATCGCGTCCTCGGCCTGCGAAACGAAAACGGACAGGCAGGCGGATTCCCCATCCGGCCTGCCTGTCCGGCAGTCAGTTCATACCTGTCGACCTGTCAGAACGCCGGGCAGGCTTCCGATGACCTCCGGCTCCCCGGGTCCGGCACCCTTGCTCCCGTACGGGAGCAAGGGTGCCGGACCCGGGGAGCGACGGAAATCAGGACGCCTTGCGCCGGGTCTGGCGACCGGAAGAGCGGCCGAGGCCGATCTTCTTCGCGAATTCGGACCGTTGGGCAGCGTAGTTCGGCGCCACCATAGGGTAGTCCGGCGGCAGGTTCCACTTCGCGCGGTACTCGTCCGGGGTCATGCCATAGGTGGACCGGAGGTGCCGCTTCAACATCTTCAACTTCTTGCCATCTTCCAGGCAAACGATGTATTCGGGCGTCACCGACTTGCGGATCGGCACGGCGGGCTTCTGCGGTTCGGCCTGAACCTCCCGCGGCTGGCCGTTCAGGCCGGTCAGCGAGGAGAATACCGTATTGATGACTTCCGGGATTTGGGTCGCCGGAAGCACATTCTTGCTGACGTAGGCGGATACTATGTCCGCCGTCATCCTCAGAATGGCACCATCCGGCGCGTCGTGTTCAAGCTGGTCACTCATGCCCAGTATCCTGATTATTCATTGTGTTCGATGCTCTTCAAGTCGCACATGGGGATTTGGGTGTCAATAAAATTTCCGCAAGTGGTTCAAAGGTTATTTTGACTCTGCCCAGGTTTTCATCCACACGGCAAGATTGGAAACCGCTAGTTCGCGGGGCGGATTGAGGAGCGGGCAGCATTAAAGATATTTTAGTGGTGCCGGAATGGCATTTCAGCTCCGATCTCCACCCGGCACTTGGCCACGAATTCGAGGCTGGAAGCGAGAACAGCGCTTTTGCTTCAGAAGCATAGTTTGTTCGGGTGCATGGCCGATACGCGCTGAGCGCATGGCTTGCCGCGGCGTGCGCCCCGTGCAGGTCTGCCCGGCAGCGTCGCCCGGTGCGATTCTGGCATGCCGCGCCGATATCTGGTAGTGTCGCGCAAGTAATGCCCCTATGGCCAGCTTTCGGAGGGGAACGCGCGGGGCCGAGGCTTCCCGCCGGGCCACGAGGGTTCCGTTGGGTCTCCGGAAATGGGTTTGGTTCGATGTCTAAACAGAAACTCGTCATTGCGTCCGATCACGCCGGCTTCGACTTCAAGGCTTCGTTGAAGGACTCGCTCGCCGGCCAAGGCTACGAGGTGATCGACCTCGGCGCCCACAGCACCGAGTCAGTGGACTACCCCGACATCGCCGCGGCCCTCGCCGGGGCCATCAGGGACGGGTCCGCCGACCGCGGAATCCTGATCTGCGGGACCGGCATCGGCATCAGCATCGCCGCCAACCGGCATGCCGGCATCCGCGCCGCCCTGTGCCACGACACGACGGGCGCCAGGCTTTCCCGGCAGCACAACGACGCCAATGTCCTCGTCATGGGCGCCCGGGTGACCGGGATCGAGGTCGCGAAGGACTGCGTCGCGACCTTCCTCGCCACGCCGTTCGAAGGCGGCCGCCACAGCCGCCGCGTTGACAAGATGGGCTGAACCGGCCTTTTTTACCGCGATTCCGGTGCCCGGTGCCGGCTTCTCCGTCCGGCGGCCCGAAGCAGCAGATCCTAAGGAACCCCCCATGTCCTCCCTTCCCCAATCCTTCGCACCCTCCTCCGGCTTCTTCGGCGCCGCCCTGGCCGAGAGCGATCCCGAGCTGGCCTCGGCCATCGCGCGCGAATTGTCGCGCCAGCAGGACCAGATCGAGCTGATCGCGTCGGAGAACATCGTCTCGGCCGCCGTGCTGGAGGCGCAGGGCTCGGTCCTGACCAACAAGTACGCGGAGGGCTATCCCGGCCGCCGCTACTACGGCGGCTGCGAGTTCGTCGACGTCGCCGAGCAGCTCGCGATCGACCGGGCCAAGGCCCTGTTCGACTGCGCCTTCGTCAACGTGCAGCCCCACTCGGGCGCGCAGGCGAACCAGGCGGTGTTCATGGCGCTGCTCCAGCCGGGCGACACCATCCTCGGCATGTCGCTGGACGCCGGCGGGCACCTGACCCACGGCGCCGCGGCCAACCAGTCCGGCAAGTGGTTCAAGGCCGTCCAGTACGGCGTGCGCCGCGACGACGCGCGGATCGACTTCGACCAGGTCGAGGCGCTGGCGCGCGAGCACAAGCCGAAGCTGATCATCGCGGGCGGCTCGGCCTATCCCCGCCAGATCGACTTCGCCCGCTTCCGCCGGATCGCGGACGAGGTCGGCGCCTTCTTCATGGTCGACATGGCCCACTTCGCCGGCCTGGTCGCCGGCGGCGCCTACCCGACGCCGCTGCCCCATGCCCACGTCGTCACCACGACCACGCACAAGACGCTGCGCGGCCCGCGCGGCGGCATGATCCTGTCCAACGACCCGGACCTGGGCAAGAAGATCAATTCCGCGGTCTTCCCGGGTCTGCAGGGCGGCCCGCTGATGCATGTGATCGCCGGCAAGGCGGCGGCCTTCGGGGAGGCGCTGCGGCCCGACTTCAAGGACTATGCCCGCTCGGTGGTGGAGAACGCCCGCGCGCTGGCGGCCCGCCTGATCGAGGGCGGCGTCGACATCGTGTCCGGCGGCACCGACAGCCACGTGGTGCTGGTCGACCTGCGGCCGAAGAACCTGACCGGCAAGGCGGCGGAGGCGAGCCTGGAGCAGGCCGGCATGACCTGCAACAAGAACGGCGTGCCGTTCGACCCGCAGAAGCCGATGGTCACCTCGGGCGTCCGGCTCGGCACCCCGGCGGCGACCACCCGGGGCTTCGGCGTCGCGGAGTTCACCCAGGTCGGCGCGATGATCTCGGAAGTGCTCGACGGCCTGGCCGCCAGCAATTCCGGCGACAACGCGGCGGTGGAGGCCCAGGTGCGCGAGCGCGTCCGCGCCCTGTGCCGGCGGTTCCCGATCTACCAGGGCTCGCCGGCCCATCCTGAGAGGCGTTGACCTAGATGCGCTGCCCGTTCTGCGGACATGACGACACCCAGGTCAAGGACAGCCGGCCGACCGAGGACAACTCGGCGATCCGCCGGCGCCGCTTCTGCCCCGGCTGCGGGGCCCGCTTCACCACGTTCGAGCGGGTCCAGCTGCGGGAACTGACGGTGATCAAGAGCATGGGGCAGCGCGAACCCTTCGACCGCGACAAGCTGCTGCGCTCCATGCGCATCGCCCTGCGCAAGAGGCCGGTCGATGCCGACCGCATCGACCGGCTGGTCAACAGCCTGGTCCGCCAGCTCGAATCGTCGGGCGAGAGCGAGATCCCGTCCAAGCAGATCGGCGAGATGGTGATGAACGCCCTGTTCAACCTGGACCAGGTCGCCTATGTCCGCTATGCCTCGGTCTACAAGGATTTCCGCGAGGCGTCCGATTTCAACGAATTCGTCGGAACCCTGAAGCCGGAAGTCACCTGACGATCCGGCAATCCGGGTTTCCGACCAGGATCAGCGACCGATGCCAGTTCCGCCCCCGCCCGCATCGTACCCGCCAGCCGACGCCGGCTTCATGCGGTCGGCCATAGCCCTGGCGCGGCGCGGCCTGGGCACGGTGGCTCCCAACCCGTCGGTCGGCTGCGTCATCGTGCGCGACGGCGTGGTGGTCGGCCGCGGCTGGACGCAGCCGGGCGGGCGGCCCCACGGCGAAACCGAGGCGCTGAGGCGCGCCGGCGCCGCCGCGCGGGGTGCCACCGTCTATGTCTCGCTGGAGCCCTGCAACCATTGGGGCAAGACCCCGCCCTGCACCGAGGCGCTGCTGGAAGCCGGCGTCGGCCGCGTCGTGGTGGCGTGCGAGGATCCCGATCCCCGCGTCTCCGGCTCCGGCATCCGCCGGCTGCGGGACGGCGGCGTCCAGGTGGACGTGGGTCTCTGCGCGGACGAGGCGGCCGAGCTGAACGAGGGCTTCTTCCGCCGCATCCGGGACGGCCGCCCGCTGGTGACCCTGAAGCTCGCGACCTCGCTGGACGGCCGGATCGCGCTCCGCACCGGCGAGAGCCAGTGGATCACCGGCCCGACCGCGCGGGCCTGGGGACACGGGCTGAGGGCCCGCTACGACGCGATCATGATCGGGCTGAACACGGCGCTGGCCGACGACCCGGAGCTGACCTGCCGTCTTCCCGGCCTGGGCCACCGCTCGCCGCTGCGGGTCGTGGTGGACAGCCGGCTGCGCCTGCCGCTGACCTCCAAGCTGGTGCGCGGCGCCCGCACCACGCCGACCCTGGTGTTCACCCTGCAGGGCGTCGATCCCAAGCGCGCCCGCGCCTTCACCGACTGCGGCGTGGAGGTGGTGTCCCTGGTGCCCGACGCGTCGGGCGTGCTGGACGTGGCCG
The DNA here is from genome assembly GCF_016653635.2 of Skermanella sp. TT6. Classification (NCBI taxonomy): domain Bacteria; kingdom Pseudomonadati; phylum Pseudomonadota; class Alphaproteobacteria; order Rhodospirillales; family Azospirillaceae; genus Skermanella; species Skermanella cutis. Next base: position 5,093,335 of record NZ_CP067420.1, on the reverse strand, counting down.
GGACGCTGAAGTCGCTGGCGACCCGGGGCACCACCCGCCTGCTGGTCGAGGGCGGCGCCCGGCTCAGTGCCTCGCTGATGCAGCAGCGGCTGGTCGACCGGCTGGAATGGTTCCGGGCGCCGCGCATGATCGGCGGCGACGGGCTGCCCGCCGTCGTCGGCTTCGGCGTGGACCTGCTGGAGGACACCGCCGATTTCATCCGGGTCGGCGTCCGCCGCGCCGGCGACGACGTGATGGAGAGCTATCGGCGCTGACGGCGGCGCTCAGGCGGCTCCCAGCAGCGCGGTCCGGGTCCAGGGGTTCACCGAGGCCAGGCGCTGCAGGACCATCGGCCCGACGCAGCCGCCCGCCGTCGCCAGCAGGAAGATCTGCCAGTCGTCGGCCCCCAGCCGCATCAGCAGGATGCGGACGGCCGCCTGGAAGAACATGTGGTGCAGGAAGATCGCGTAGGAGTGCCGGCCAAGGGTGTTCAGCAGCGGCACCGCCGGCATGGCCCGGACCAGGACCAGCGCCGCCGCCGATCCGGTGACCAGGGCCAGCAGGCTGGTCCGGCCGAACTCCACCGGGATCAGATGCCACAGGGAGGCCTGGTGGATCAGCGCGCCCGCCGCCAGCACCGCCACGGCCCCGATCCTGGCGGGCGGGGCGGACAGGGCGCCGTGGAACCGCGTGAAGGCGACGCCGAGCAGGAAGTAGGGCAGCAGGTACGCCGCCTGGCTGACCGAGAACAGGTCTACCGTCTTGTACAGGGTGCCGCCGAAGGTCAGGTTCAGCGCCACCGCGGCCGCCGACAGCGCCAGGAACGGCCGGGGCCGGAACAGCGCGCCGTGGGCATCCAGGAACCCTATGAGCACGAAGATCAGCAGCAGCGCCTGCAGGTACCAGAAATGCTGGTAGGGCAGCACCGGGATGGTCAGGAACTCGTACCAGTCTGGCGAGGCGGTCGTCCCCGGCGTGAGCGCCTGGAGCACGAAGAAGGCCGGTGCGACGATCAGCAGCGGGATGCCGAGCCGGCGCAGCTTCTTGCCATAGAAATCGGCCAGATGCTCCCGCCGAACCGGCCGCAACGCGTACACCAGGCCGGAGAGGAAGGTGAAGAGCGGCATCCGCACGAACAGCCAGCTGTCCACGGCGTACCGGTACCAGCTGTCGTCCGGGACCCGCATCGCCACGGATGGATCGTGCCCGATCACATGCAGCGATACCAGCAAAAGGCAGGCGAGTCCCCGCAATTCATCAATATTGAATTTATCGCGCATGGCGAAGGTCTTTCAGATCACTGAATTCGTTTCGATAAAGGGGGCGGGAACAGGTAAGGTTCCAACATATATTTTTGGTGATGCAAGGTATAAGAAGAGGCTATTTGCCGGATCGGGGCGTGCGTGAATAACGGCTGGGTCGAAGTTTGGGTATTTGTTCGAAATGCTTTGCGTACCGCTCCCGGCTGTGTGAAACCGTCGGCCTTCCCGGTGCCGCCAGTCCCGTCGGGAAGGCTGCGCCGCGACCCATCCGCAGTTGACTGGCACCGTGGCGGATGCCATGTCATCTCCCCTGCGGCTTACCGTTACGTGGCCGGCATCCGTCGAAGCTGCTAGGCTTGTGCCCATGTTCACCGGAATCATCACAGACGTGGGTCGCGTCGCCGCCGTGGAGCGGCGGGGCGATACCCTTTTCACCATCGAGACAGCCTTCGACATGGGCACCGTCGACATGGGCGCCTCGATCGCGTGCAGCGGCTGCTGCCTGACGGTGATCGACAAGGCGCCCGGCCGGTTCACCATCTCGGCTTCCGCCGAGACCCTGTCCAAGACGACGCTCGGCACCTGGGGACAGGGGACGGAGATCAACCTGGAGCGGGCGCTTCGGCTGGGCGACGAGATGGGCGGGCACATCGTCTCCGGCCACGTGGACGGCGTCGCCGACGTGGTCTCCTCGACGCAGGAGGGCGACAGCTGGCGCTACCTGTTCGAGGTGCCGGCCGACCTGGCCCGCTTCGTGGCGCCCAAGGGCTCGGTGGCGCTGGACGGCGTGTCGCTGACCGTCAACGAGGTCGAGGGGCGCCGCTTCGGCGTCAACATCATCCCGCATACCCGGGCCCACACCACCTTCCGGACGCTGGGTCCCGGCAGCAGGGTGAACATGGAAGTGGACATGCTGGCCCGCTACGTCGCGCGCTTGGCGGAGAGCCTTTAGATCATGCGGACCGTCAACAAGACCGACCTCGTCGCGGGCCTGCGCAGCCCCCACGACGCCGAATATCTCTCGACCACCGAGGAGATCCTGGAGGAGGCCCGGCAGGGCCGGATGTTCATCCTGGTCGACGACGAGGACCGGGAGAACGAGGGCGACCTCGTCATCCCCGCCCAGATGGCGACGGCGGAAGCGATCAACTTCATGGCGAAGTTCGGCCGCGGCCTGATCTGCCTCGCCATGACAGGGGAGCGGATCGAGAAGCTGCGCCTGCCCCTGATGGCGAAGCAGAACGCGTCGCGCCACCAGACCGCCTTCACCGTCTCGATCGAGGCGCGGGAGGGCGTCACCACCGGCATCTCCGCGGCCGACCGGGCGCGCACCATCCAGGTCGCGATCGACCCGGAGATGGGCGCCGACGACATCGCGACCCCCGGACACGTCTTCCCGCTGATGGCGCGCGACGGCGGCGTGCTGGTCCGCGCCGGGCACACGGAGGCCGCGGTCGACGTCGCCCGCATGGTCGGCCTGAACCCGGCCGGCGTGATCTGCGAGATCATGAACGACGACGGCACCATGGCCCGCCTGCCGGACCTGGTGAAGTTCGCCCAGTTCCACGGGCTGAAGATCGGCACCATCGCCGACCTGATCGCGCACCGCCGCCGCACCGAGACGATCATCGACCGCACGCTGGAGACGGTGCTGGACAGCCGCTACGGCGGCCAGTTCCGCATGATGGTCTATGTCAACAAGGTGCAGTACGCGGAGCACATCGCCCTGGTGAAGGGCGACATCGCGGCGCCCGGCCCGGTGCTGGTCCGCATGCATGCGCTGAACGTGCTGGACGACGTGCTGCACGACCGGTCCTGCGGCCGGGGCGGGGAGCTCCAGGCGGCGATGCGGGCGATCGGCGAGGCCGGCCGCGGTATCGTCGTGCTGCTGCGCGAGCCCCAGCCGACCAGCCTGTCCAGCCGCGTCAAGGCGCAGCTCGAAGGCATGCCCAACCCGGCGGGCGAGCTGCGCGACTACGGCATCGGCGCCCAGATCCTGTTCGACCTGGGGGTGCGGGAGATGATTCTCCTGTCCAACCATAAGAAGACGATCATCGGGCTCGACGGCTACGGCCTCACCGTGGTCGGCCAGCAGCCCATCCCGCTGACCAGTCCTGACCCAACCACTTCCGGAGCCGACTGAGGCATGTCCGCCGTTCCCGATTCAGTAGCCCAGATCATGGGTCCCCACGTCCTGATCGTCGAAGCCCGCTTCTACGAGGACATCGCCGACGAGCTGGTGCGCGGCGCCATCCTGGCGCTGGAGGCGGCGGGGGCGACCTATGACCGGATCGCGGTGCCCGGCGCCTTCGAGATTCCGGCCGCGATCAATTTCGCGATCCAGGCCGGCGGCGATGCCGCCCACGCCCCTGCGAACGACGAAGCCGCGGCGCCGCGCTACGACGGCTATGTGGCGCTCGGCTGCGTGATCCGGGGCGAGACGACCCATTACGACTATGTCTGCGTGGAGAGCGCCAGAGGGTTGCAGGATCTCGCCTTGCGCCACAACGCGGCGATCGGCTACGGCATCCTGACGGTCGAGAACGACGACCAGGCTTGGGCGCGCGCCAAGGTGGATCAGAAGAACAAGGGCGGGGCGGTCGCCAACGCGTGCCTTGACATGATCCGGTTGAAACGCCACTTCGGCCTCACGTCCTGACCGGGACGTTCAGATCAGACATAGACGCGGTTGAAAAGCTCCACCATGGCACAGTCCGACGATGCGCGCGACGGCGCCCCGCCCAAGCGCGGCTCTTCCGGTTCGGGGGCGCGCCGCAGCGGCGGCGGCTCCGCGAAGGCGCGCCGCAAGGCGGCCCGGCTGGCGGCCGTGCAGGCGCTCTACCAGATCGACCTGACCGGCACCAACGCGGAGTCGGTCCTGGGCGAGTTCATCAAGCATCGGCTGGGGCACGAGGTGGACGGCGACACCTATGTCGCCGCCGACCCCCAGCTCTTCTCCGACATCCTGCGCGGCGCCAGCGCCCGCCGGGCCGAGCTGGACGAGATGCTGGGCAGCTGCCTGGACGCCCAGTGGCCGGTGGACCGGCTGGAGCTGCTGATGCGCGCCATCCTGCGGGCCGGCGCCTTCGAGCTGCTGGTCCATGTGGACACCCATCCCCGCATCGTGATCAGCGAGTATGTGGACGTGTCGCACGCCTTCTTCGCCGGGCGCGAGCCGGCCATGGTCAACGGCGTGCTGGACAAGCTGGCCCGCGCGATCCGGGCCGAGGACCTGGCGACGCCGGACCCTTCCCGTGCCGCTCGGTGAATTCGGCCGGATCGAACGATACCTGAAGCCGCTGGCGGCGGGCTTCCCCGGCGCCCTCGGCCTGACCGACGACGCGGCGGTCTTCGGCGTCCCGGCCGGGCACGAGCTGGTGGTGACCACCGACGCGCTGGTCGCCGGCGTGCATTTCCTGGCCGACGACCCGCCGGCGGACATCGCCGCCAAGATGCTGCGGGTCAACCTGTCCGACCTCGCCGCCATGGGGGCCGAGCCGCTGGCCTATTCCCTGGTCACCAGCCTGCCCGCGGGCCTGGGCGACGAGTGGCTGGCCGACTTCGCCGCCCAGTTGGCGGAGGACCAGCGGGACTACGGCATCCACCTGATGGGCGGCGACAGCGTGTCCACGCCCGGCGCCGTCACGCTGTCGGTGACCGCCTTCGGACTTGTGCCCGCCGGCCAAGCATTGCGCCGGGGCGGGGCGGACCCGGGCGACCTGGTCTTCGTCAGCGGCACCATCGGCGACGCCGTGCTTGGCCTGGCCGTGCTCCAGGGAAATCTGACCGCCGCCGACCCGCAGCCGTTGATCGACCGCTACCGCCGCCCGCGACCGCGCCTGTCGTTGGTGCCCGTGCTGAGGCGCTTCGCCACGGCCGGCCTCGACGTGTCCGACGGCCTGGTCGCCGACCTCGGCCACCTGTGCGAAGTCTCGGGCCGCGCCGCCGTGATTCACGCGGACCGCGTCCCCCTGTCCGCCGCCACCCGCGCCGTCCTGGCCGCCGACGCGACCCTGCTGGCGACGGCGCTGACCGGCGGCGACGACTACGAGATCGTCTTCACCGTGAAGCCGGAGGACCGCGACGCGCTGCTCGCCTCGGGCGCCGACGTGACCGAGATCGGCCGCCTTGTTCCCGGCGGCGAGCCCGGAAGCGTCACCGTCCTGGACGCCGCCGGCCAACCCCTGCCGCTGCCGTCCCGAGGCTGGACGCACTTTTGACAAGCCCTCGGCGGAGGGTGCGCGTCTCGCGCACCATGGGCGGCGGGACGCCGCCTCTCCGCGGCAGACTCACGGGAACAGGGGCGCCTGCTCCAGGCCCATGGTTTCGATCAGGCCGGTCATCACGTTCATGTTCTGGATCGCCTGGCCCGAGGCGCCCTTGACCAGGTTGTCGATCACCGACAGCACGATCGCGCGGCCCTTGATCCGGTCCGGGAACACGGAGATATGGATCTGGTTCGACCCGCGGACATGCTTGGTGTGCGGCACCACGCCGGCCGGCAGCACCTGGACGAAGGGCTCCGCCTCGAACCGCGCCGCCAGCGCCGCGCGCAGATCGTCCGGCGTGTTGCCGCCGGCCAGCCTGACATAGGTCGTGACGAACTCGCCGCGGTTCATGGGGATCAGGTGCGGGGTGAAGGCCATGGTCACCGGCTTGCCGGCGGCCAGGCTCAGTTCCTGCTCCATCTCCGGCATGTGGCGGTGGCGGCCGACGCCGTAGGCGTGCATGCCCTCGCCGACCTCGCAGAACAGGTTCTGCTGCTTGGCGTCGCGGCCGGCGCCGCTCACCCCGGACTTGGCGTCCACGATGATGTCGTCGGTCTCGATCAGCCCGTCCAACACCAGCGGCAGCAGCGGGATCAGGGTCGCGGTCGGGTAGCAGCCGGGATTGGCGACCAGCCTCGCGTTGCGCACGCCCTGCCGGTTGAACTCGGTCAGCCCGTAGACCGCCTCGGCCTGGAGCTCCACCGCCTGGTGCTCGTGGCCGTACCATTCGGCATAGGTCGCGGCGTCCGACAGCCGGAAATCGGCCGACAGGTCGACGACCCGAAGCGAGTGCGGCAGCGCGCGGATGATCTCCTGCGTGGTGCCGTGGGGCAGGCCGCAGAAGACGAAGTCGATTTCCGACCAGTCGACCTGCTCGACCTTCACCAGGTCCGGCATCTTCAGGTAAGCCAGATGGGGAAAGACGTCCGACAGCGGCTTGCCGGCCTGGCGCTCGGCCGTCAGGACGCGGATGTCGGCGGCGGGGTGGCGGGCCAGCATGCGGACCAGTTCGGCACCGGTATAACCGCTGGCTCCCAGGATGGCGATCCGGATCCGATCGACCGTTTCGGGCATGGAACGAACTCCCAAAGGCGAAGAGCGGGACAGAAGGCGGAGATATGCAGACTGTACGAAAACGAACAGGGCGCCCCGATCGGGACGCCCTGCCGCAGTATAACAGAAATGCGGGGCTTGGTGCCCTGGGTACCCGTTAGCGCTTCGAGAACTGGAAGCTGCGGCGGGCCTTGGCGCGGCCGTACTTCTTACGCTCGACGACGCGGGCATCGCGGGTCAGGAAGCCGGCGGCCTTCAGCGGCGAGCGCAGGGCCGGTTCGTAGTAGGTCAGCGCCTTCGAGATGCCGTGGCGAACGGCGCCGGCCTGGCCCGACAGGCCGCCGCCGGCGACCGTGCAGGTCACGTCGTACTGGTCGATGCGCGCGACGATCTCGAACGGCTGGTTCAGCAGCATGCGCAGCACCGGGCGGGCGAAATACACGCCGATGTCGCGGCCGTTGACCGTCACCTTGCCGGAGCCGGGCTTGATCCAGACGCGGGCGACCGCGTTCTTCCGCTTGCCGGTGGCATAGGCGCGGCCCTGGGCGTCGATCTTCGGCTCGGGCGCGGTCGCCTCGGCGGTCACGGCGGTGACGGTGGAGGGGGCGCCGCCGGTCAGGTTCTTCAGATCGGCAAGGGTGGTGGTGACCTGCGCCATGATTATGCGATCCTCTTGTTCTTCGGGTTCCGGGCGCCGATGTCCAGCACCTCCGGCTGCTGGGCTTCGTGCGGATGGGCGGTGCCGCCGTATACCTTCAGGTTGCCCATCTGCTTGCGGCCCAGCGGACCGCGCGGAACCATGCGCTCGACCGCCTTGATGATCACGCGCTCGGGATACTTGCCATCCAGGATCTGACCCTTGGAGCGGCCCTTGATGCCGCCGGGGTAGCCGGTGTGCCAGTAGAAGATGTCGTCATTGCGCTTGTTGCCGGTCAGGCGGACCTTCTCGGCATTGATGACGATGATGTTGTCGCCGCAGTCGACGTGCGGGGTATAGAACGGCTTGTGCTTGCCGCGCAGGATGTTGGCGATGATGCTCGCCATACGTCCGAGGACGAGGCCTTCCGCGTCGATCAGGAACCACTTCTTTTCGACTTCGGACGGCTTCAGGGACAGGGTCTTCATTGCCACTCTCTCAAGAAATACCGGTAACGGCACGAGAGCGGGACTCCCCTGCCGAAGTTGGGCGCTGTTCTAGGGCGCCGGCAGGGCTTGAGTCAACCGGAAAAACGCCGCCAGGGCAGGGATTTAAGCAGACGGTACCACAATACCTCTATGCTTATCCCCTTGTTCGAAAAAGCTTTTTCCCGATAGTTTCATCTAACGGTATCTCTATACCGCCCACGCCTCAGGCCAGCATGGTGACCGGAGGGCGGTCGGGCGGGATGCTGTAGGTGCCGGTGACATGGGCGACCGGGTCGTCCTCGCCCTCGGAATAGAGCAGGATGTCGCCATAGGCCAGCCGCTTGCCCAGCTTCAGCACGCGCGCCTCCGCGATCACCGCCCGCTGGCCGGGCCTGCGCAGGAAATTGATGGTCATGCTGGTGGTGACCGCCAGCTCGACCCGGCCGATCAGGCTGAGCACGGCGCCGTAGAGCGCCACGTCCGCCAGGCCGAACAGGGCCGGCCCCGTCACGGTGCCGCCCGGCCGCACGAAATCCTCGCGGTAGGGCATGCGCAGCCGGATCGTCCCGGCGCCCACGCTCTCCACCGCGACGCCATAGCTGCCGACCAGCGGCACGCCCTCCCGGATCAGCGTTTCCAGTTCCGCCGCCGCGATCGCCGACTCACCCATTTCCCAGGCCCCCGTCATCTCGTCTCTTGAATCCCTTCGTCGCATGGTTTCCCATGCGCGTCACCATCCAAGCGAACCATCGCCCCCAAGCGAACCATCGCACAGCCGAAATGAACGGGAGAACGTCACCATGACAGCCACAGGCTCGGCCCCGGCCGCCGCCCGCCCCGCGGAACCGATCCTCCTGCGCGAGGTCCGCGACGGCGTGGCGACGCTGACGCTGAACCGGCCCGCCGCCCGCAACGCGCTCTCCATGGAGTTGATGACCCTGCTGACCGAGGAGCTGGAGGATATCCGCGACGACGCCGGGATCGCGGTGGTGGTGCTGGCCGGGGCCGGCCCGGCCTTCTGCGCCGGCCACGACCTGAAGGAGATCCGCGCCAACCCGGGGCTGGAGACCTACGAGGCGCTGTTCCGGCAGTGCTCCCGCCTGATGCTGACGATCACCCGCCTGCGCCAGCCGGTGATCGCCCGGGTCCACGGCATCGCCACGGCGGCCGGCTGCCAGCTGGTCGCGACCTGCGACCTCGCCATAGCGGCGGACACGACCCGCTTCGCGACCCCCGGCGTCAATATCGGCCTGTTCTGCTCCACCCCCATGGTGGCGCTGTCCCGCGCGGTCGGCCGCAAGCACGCGATGGAGATGCTGCTGACCGGCGACATGATCGGCGCCGGCGACGCCGTGATGTTCGGCCTGATCAACCAGGCGGTGCCCGAAGCCGAGCTGGACGCGACCGTCCAGGACCTCGCCGCCCGGATCGCGTCCAAGTCGCCGCTGACCCTGGCGATCGGCAAGGAGGCCTTCTACCGCCAGCTCGACATGGGCCTGGACGACGCCTACGCCTATGCCAGCGACGTCATGACCAGGAACATGCTGGCCCGCGACGCTGAGGAGGGGATCGACGCCTTCCTCGCCAAGCGCCCGCCGGTGTGGGAAGGCCGTTAGGGAAGGGACTGTCTGAGACCCTGGCTTCATCGCCTGCCGTAGACGATGTCTGCCAGGAAGATGAGGGAGTTGCCCACAAATGCGCGCAGGCAGGCCAGAATGTTATTCAGGCCTTATCCGTGTCCATCTGCGTGAATCTGTGGATGAATGATTATCCCTGCCGCTGACGACGCTGGGCCGGGAAGAAGGAGTTTTGCCACAGATTACGGCGATATCATCAGATGATCCGGGCCTTATCTTTGTCCATCGCCGTAATCTGTGGCAAGAACCTGAATTACGCTTGCGTCCCTCCCGATATACCGGGCCGCACCCCTGGACCGGGACACGGAAAATGATGACGCTTCATGACATTCCGCCCCTTCCGCCGGAGGCGGACGGCGGGAGCGCCCCCGGCACGCCGGCAAGGCCGCGCCCCGCCGCATCCTCCGAAAGCGCCGAATATCGCCGCCGGGCTTTGATGTATCGCAATGCCGGGACCGACCTGTCCGGTTCACACTGCGTTCCGTGATCCGCCGCGTGCGCGCCGGCGGAGACGGCGATGCAGACCCGAGGCGGACGGAATGACGACGACTACCCAGACCCACGGCGCGGCGGAGGATCACGCTCCCAAGTCGCTTTTCAAGAACCGGGAGAAAGTCTACCCGCGATCGGTCGCGGGCAAGTTCCGCAAGCTCAAATGGGCCGCCGTCGTCGTCCTGCTCGGCATCTACTACCTGGTTCCCTGGATCCGCTGGGACCGCGGGCCGACCGCGCCGGACCAGGCGGTGCTGGTCGACATGACGGGGCCGCGCCTGTACTTCTTCTTCATCGAGATCTGGCCGCAGGAGATCTACTACCTCACCGGGTTGCTGATCATGGCCGCGGTCGGGCTGTTCCTCGCCACCTCGCTGGCCGGGCGCATCTGGTGCGGCTACGCCTGCCCGCAGACCGTGTGGACCGACCTCTACATGTGGGTCGAGCGCAAGATCGAGGGCGACCGGTCGGAACGCATCCGGCTGGACAAGGGGCCGTGGACCGGGTCCAAGGCGATGAAGAAGATCGCCAAGCATTCGTCCTGGCTGGTCATCGCCTTCCTGACCGGCGGCGCCTGGGCGATGTACTTCACCGACGCGCCGACGCTGGTCTACAACCTGTTCCATTTCCAGCTCGACAGCCAGTCGATCTTCTTCATCTCCCTGCTGACCTTCACGACCTACCTGCTGGGCGGCTGGGCGCGCGAGCAGGTCTGCACCTACATGTGCCCCTGGCCGCGCTTCCAGAGCGCCATGATCGACGAGGACAGCCTGATCGTGACATACGAGGGCTGGCGGGGCGAGCCGCGCGGGGCCAAGCGCAAGGACCAGTCCTGGGAAGGGCGGGGCGACTGCATCGACTGCAAGGCCTGCGTCCATGTCTGCCCGACCGGCATCGACATCCGCGACGGGCTCCAGATGGAATGCATCGGCTGCGGCCTGTGCGTCGACGCCTGCAACGACATCATGACGAAGATCGGCCGGCCGCTCAATCTCGTCACCTTCGACACCCACAACAACCAGGTCGCCCGCTCCTGCGGGGAGAAGACCAGCGTCAAGCTGCTGCGGCCGCGCACCGTCATCTACGGCCTGATCCTGGTCGTCCTGCTGGGCCTGATGGCCGCAGGACTGATCTTCCGCCCGCAGCTCGACATCAGCGTGCTGCGCGACCGCGCGCCGCTGTTCGTCACGCTGTCCGACGGCGACATCCGCAACGGCTACACCTTCAAGATCTCCAACATGACGCGGTACCAGAAGGAATACAGCCTTCAGCTCGCCGGCGTGCCGGGCGCCACCCTGTCGGTGATCGGCCAGGACGAGAGGCTGGACCGGATCGAGCTCTCCGCCAAGCCGGACACCGTCGCGACGTACCGGATCTACGTGCGGACCCCGCCGGCCGCCCTCAAGGCGACCTCGACCCCCGTCACCTTCACCCTGACCGACAAGCAGACCTCCGAAACGGCGGGCTACGACTCGGTCTTCATCGGCCCGGACAAGTGACGTCATGATGGACCCCACGAGCAGCACCATGAACATCGACCAGCAGCAGTCCCGCCCGGGCGGAAGATCGCCGGGGTGGTGGTACCCGTGGATCTTCGTCGCCTTCTTCTTCGTCACCGTCGCGGTGAACGCGACCATGGTCTATTTCGCGATGAACACCTGGACCGGGCTGGAAACCCAGCACTACTGGCAGCGCGGCACCACCTACAACGCCGCCATCCAGGGCGCCCGCCGCCAGCAGGAGCGCGGCTGGCAGGTCGGGATCGACTTCCAGGCGGCGGCCCTGCAGGGCCGGCTGACGGTGGACCTGAAGGACCGTCAAGGCAATCTCCTGAACGGCGCCACGGTGACCGCCCGGGTCGTCCGCCCGACCAGCGAGGGCCACGACTTCACGGTCGACCTGGCCTACCAGGGCCAGGGCCGCTACGGCGCGGAGTTCGCGATGCCGCTGGCCGGCCAGTGGGACATCCGGATCGTCGCCGACCATCCCCAGGGAGACTACCAGGAAGTCCGCCGGGTCGTGGTCAAGGGGTGATGACCCGGACATGAGCACCTCCGCCGCTTCCGCTCCCGCCTCCACGCTTCCGGGCACCTGCCTCCATTGCGGCCAGGAGGTCCCCGGCCGGGGCGCCGGCTTCTGCTGCTCCGGCTGCGAGGCCGCCTACGCGCTGATCCGCGACCTGGGGCTGGACACCTACTACGCCCGCCGTTCCATCGATCCCGACGCGCGGCCGATCCGCCCGGACGACGACGCGGCCCCCGCCGATTTCTCGGCCCATGTCTCGGTCGGCGCCGACGGGCGGGCCAGCCTGCACCTGATGGTGGACGGGCTGCAATGCGCCGCCTGCGTCTGGCTGATCGAGACCGTGCTGCGCCGGCAGCCCGGCGTCAGCCATGCCCGGCTCAACATGACGACCCGCCGGCTGACCGTGACCTGGGACCCGGCGGCGACGGACGCCGCCGAGGTCGCCGGCGCCGTGGTCCGCCTGGGATACCGGCTGGTGCCGTTCGATCCGGCGAAGCTGGAGGCGGCCGAGGCGGTGAAGGAGCGAGAGCTGCTGCGGGCGCTGGGCGTCTCCGGATTCGCCGCCGCCAACGTGATGCTGCTGTCGGTCGCGATCTGGGCCGGGCATTCCCAGGGGATGGGGCCGGCGACGCGCGACCTGATGCACTGGGTCTCGGCCCTGATCGCGATGCCGGCGATCCTCTACGCCGCCCGCCCGTTCGTCCGCTCCGCATGGGCGGCGCTGTCGGCCCGGCGCACCAACATGGACGTGCCGATCTCCATCGGCGTGACGCTGGCGACCGGGATGAGCCTGGCCGAAACGATCCGCGGCGCGGAGCACGCCTATTTCGACAGCGCGGTGACGCTGCTGTTCTTCCTGCTGATCGGCCGCTACCTGGACCTGCGGGCGCGCGGCCGGGCGCGGTCCGCGGCCGAGCACCTGCTGGCGCTGGGCGCTGCCGCCGTCACCGTGCTCGACGCCGACGGGCGCGGGCGCGTGGTCCGGCCCGGCGAGGTCGCCGCCGGCATGACCGTGCTGGTCGCGGCCGGGGAACGCATCCCCGTGGACGGCCGGGTCTCCGACGGCGTCTCGGACATCGATACCGGCCTGATCACCGGGGAGAGCGTGCCGGGCGCCGCCAGGCCGGGCGACCAGGTGTTCGCCGGCACCCTCAACCTGACCGCGCCGCTCCGGCTGACCGTCACCGCCGTGGGCGAGGGCACCCTGCTGGCCGAGATCGTGCGGATGATGGAAGTCGCGGAGCAGGGCAGGGCGCGCTACGTGGCCCTGGCCGACCGGGTGTCGCGGGGTTATGCGCCGGTGGTCCACCTGACCGCCCTGGCGACCTTCCTCGGCTGGGTGGTCCTGGCCGGCAGCCCGTGGCAGCCGGCCCTGCTGAACGCCATCGCAGTGCTGATCATCACCTGTCCCTGCGCGCTGGCGCTGGCGGTGCCGGTGGTCCAGGTGATCGCCAGCGGCCGGCTGATGCGCCAGGGCATCCTGCTGAAGTCGGCCACCGCGCTGGAGCGGCTGACCGGAGTCGATACCGTCGTGTTCGACAAGACCGGCACCCTGACCGAGGGGCGGCCCGAACTCCAGGGCACGGACGGGGCGGAGGACGGGGACCTGCGGCTCGCCGCCGCCATCGCCGGGGCCAGCCGCCACCCCCTGGCGCGGGCCCTGTGCCGCGCCGTACCGGGGGTTCCGGTGGCGTCCGGCGTGCGCGAGGTGCCCGGCGCCGGGCTCGGCCTCGACGGGCCGGACGGGGAGATCCGGCTGGGCAGCCGCCGCTTCACCGGCGCGGAGGAGGGTGCCGGGAGCCATGGCGGGATGGGCGGCGAGTCGGCCGGCCCCGAGCTGTGGCTGGCCCGGCCGGGCCGCCGCCCCGTCCGCTTCGCCTTCAGCGACGCCCTGCGGCCCGACGCCGCCGCCGTGGTGGCTGCCCTGCGGGCCGGCGGCAAGCGGGTGCTGCTGCTGTCCGGCGACCGGCGTCCCGCCGTGGCGGCCTGCGCCGCCCGCCTGGGCATCGAGGAGTGGCGGGCCGCCCAGGCGCCGGCCGACAAGGCCGCCTGCCTGGAGGAGCTGGCCCGCTCCGGGGCCACCGTGCTGATGGTCGGCGACGGCCTCAACGACGCGCCGGCGCTCGCCGCGGCGCATGTCTCCATGTCGCCGGCCACCGCGGCGGACGTCAGCCAGACGGCGGCCGACGTGGTGTTCCAGGGGATCAGGCTGACGCCGATCCTGGAGGCGCTGGACGTCGCGCTGCGGTCGGACCGGCTGGTCCGCCAGAACTTCGCCCTGACCTTCCTCTATAACTTATTGACTATACCGGTGGCGGTCGCCGGGTTCGTGACTCCGCTGATCGCGGCGCTCGCCATGTCCTCGTCGTCGCTGATCGTCATCCTCAACGCCCTGCGCCTCGCCCGGCGCCGGGCCAACCCGGGACAGTCCCATGGACGTGCTCATATATCTCATTCCCTTGGCGGTGGGCCTGGGACTCCTGGGCCTTCTGGGCTTCCTGTGGTGCCTGAGGTCCGGCCAGTTTGACGACCTCGACGGAGCCGCCAACCGCATCCTGTTCGACGATGACGAGCGTGCAACACCGCAGCCGCGAAACGACCAAAAATAACCCCTATGAGAATGGTTATATTAAGGCGTGTTGCAATCTTGCGAAAAATCCAATTTATAACCAGAATGGAATAGGGAAGCGGAAGGGCGGGGGGGAACCGAGATGCCTCCATTCGACATGGGCAGGGTGCGCGACAAGGGTGCCGCGGCGGAGACGACGCCCTGCGGCGCGTGTCCGGTTCGGACGCTGACGGTCTGTGCGGCGTTGGAAGCGGACGAGGTGCGCCGGCTCGCCGACATCGTCCAGATGCAGCGCATGGAGGGCAACCAGACGATCTTCGCCGAAGGGGATCAGGCGGATGCCCTGTTCAACGTGACCTCCGGCACGGTCAAGCTCTACAAGCTGCTGCCCGACGGCCGCCGCCAGATCACGGGCTTCCTGGTCACCGGCGATTTCCTCGGGCTCGCCATGAACGAGAGCTACGCCTATTCGGCGGAAACGGTGACGCCCACGTCCCTCTGCAGGTTCCCGCGCCGCAAGATGGAGGCGCTGCTGGACGAGTTTCCCAAGATGCAGCGGCGCCTGTTCTCCATGGCGTCCAACGAGCTGGCGGCAGCGCAGGACCAGATGCTGCTGCTCGGCCGCAAGACCGCGCGGGAGAAGATCTGTTCGTTCCTGCTGATGCTGTCGCAGCGCCAGTCGCGCCGGGGCCACAAGGAGAACCCGGTCTACGTCCCGATGAGCCGGGCCGACATCGCCGACTATCTCGGCCTCACGACCGAGACCGTCAGCCGGACCTTCACCCAGCTCAAGACCTCCCAGGCGATCTCGCTCCAGGAGGGCAACCGGATCCAGATCGCCGACATGGACGGCATCTACGACATGGCCGAAGGCGTCTGATCGGTCCCGGCCGCCAGGGTTTTCCCCGATTTGCCGGATGCCGAGTCGTCAGGGTTCCGCCTTGTCGCCCGCCGGCCGCTCCTCCGTCCTCAGGGCGTCGGCCAACCTCGCCTGGGCGCTGCCCGGCTGCATCGGCTTCTGCTGGCTTTCGTGCGGCGACCAGCCGGCGAGGTAGAGCACCTGGAAGGTCGCAGTCACCCGCCCGTCGGGTTCGGAGAACAGCTCGGCATAGCGGCGCGCGGCGTCGATCAGCAGGGCCCGCGGAGTCGGCCGCCGGCGGCGGTTGAGCCCGGCGTTCGTCTCGCCCATGCCGCGAAGGTCGGCCATCAGCTTGAAGGCGCTGTCGTAGGTCACGGTCAGCGTGTCGCTGTCCACCACCGGCAGGCTGAAGCCGGCGCGCTGGAGCAGGCCGCCGGCGTCCCGGACTTCCGCGAAGGGGGAGATGCGGGCGCTGACCCCGCCGGTCAGGTCCAGTTCCGCCTCCATCAGGCAGCGCCGCAGCTCGAACAGGGTGTCGCCGCCCAGCATGGCGCCGATGAACAGGCCGTCCGGCTTCAGCGCGCGGCGGAGCTGGAGCAGCGCTCCCGGAAGGTCGTTGACCCAGTGGAGGCTGAGGTTGCTGACCGCGAGGTCGAAGCTGCCGTCGGCGAAGGGCAGCAGCTCCTCGTCGCCGGCCACGCGCAGGCCCCCGGCGGCGGCGGCCATGGCGGGCGACAGGTCGCACTGGACCAGCCTCTCGATCCCCTTCCGTCCGCGCAGCGCGCGGCCGACCTCCCCGGTGTGGCAGCCCAGGTCGAGCGCCGTGGGGAAGTCGCGGACGACGTCCTCCAGCCGGTCGGCCAGCCGCTCCGCGATCTCCTCGAACAGGAAACTGTACCCGGCGAAACCGGCCGCGGCCCGGTCTCGGTGGCGGCGGACCGCGGCGCGGTCGAACACGTTCATGATGTCGCTGTCGTCCATACCCCTTATATGGAGATCCTGCCGCGCCGCACAACTCGGTCCGGCGCGCGCCGGGTGCGGCATCCGGCCCGTTGCCGTCCGGCGGGGGGCGGTGCGATCCTGCGCCATGGACTGGCCGCTGACCGCCTCCCTGACGACCCTGGCGCGCGCGGCGCTCGACGCGGTGCTGCCGCCGCGCTGCCTATCCTGCGCCGAGTCGGTCGACCGGCAGGGGACGCTGTGCATGCGCTGCTGGGGTGCCCTGACCTTCCTGGCGCCGCCCTGGTGCTCCTGCTGCGGCGAGCCGTTCGAGGGCGTGGTCGATCCGGGCCTGCCCGACGCGCAACGGGCCGAGACGCTGCTGTGCGCCCGCTGCGTCGGGAGCCCGCCGCCGTTCGGCCGCGCCCGGTCGGCGCTCCGCTACGACGACGGCAGCCGGGGCATGATCCTGGGCTTCAAGCATGCCGACCAGACCTATGCCGCGGTCGCCTTCGGCGGGTGGCTCGCCCGGTCCGGGGCCGAGCTGCTGACGCCCGACGCCATCCTGGCGCCGGTGCCGCTGCACCGCTGGAAGCTGTTCGCCCGGCGCTACAACCAGGCGGCGCTGCTCGCCAAGGATGTCGGGCGCCGCTCCGGCGTCGCCGTGCTGCCCGGCCTGCTGGTCCGCCACCGCCGGACAACGCCGCAGGGCGGCCATTCCCGGACCGGCCGGCAGCGGAACGTCCGCGGCGCCTTCCGGGTCCGGCCGAGCCTGGCGGAACGCATCCGCGGACGGCCGGTGGTGCTGGTCGACGACGTCCTGACGACGGGGGCCACGGCCTCCGAATGCGCCCGCGTCCTGCTGCGCGCGGGTGCCGCCAGGGTCGACGTCCTCACGCTCGCTCGAGTCATACGGTCCGGCGTCTAGCGAAATCGCCGGTATCGATCATATAACGGGATAGTCAATCCACAGTGGAGCCGCAGTCCATGGCCGAAGTCGTCATCTATACCAGTCCCTGGTGCCCCTATTGCACGCGGGCCAAGAAGCTGCTGACCGAGAAGGGCGTCCAGTTCGAGGAGATCGACGTGATGATGCAGCCGCGCAAGCGGGTGGAGATGACCCAGCTGGCCGAGGGGCGCACCACGGTGCCGCAGATCTTCATCGACGCCAAGCCGATCGGGGGCTGCGACGACCTCTACGCGCTCGACCGGGCCGGCAAGCTCGATCCCATGCTGGGCCGCGCCTGATGACCGGCGCCCCTCCCGCCGCCTCGCTCCCCGCCGCTGCACTGACGGTCGCCTGCGTCCAGGTCAATGCCGGGCCCGACATCGAGCCGAACCTGACCGCGGTCGGAGACCTGATCCTGCGCGCGCGGGAGGCCGGGGCCGATTTCATCACGACGCCGGAAAACGTCAGCATGATGGTGCTGGGCCGCAGCCGCGTGCTGCGGCGGGCCCGGCCGGAGGACGACCATCCGGCGGTCCCCTTCTTCCGCGACATGGCCAAGCGGACCGGGGCGTGGCTGCTGGCCGGCTCCCTCGCGGTCAAGCTCGACGAGGAGCGGGTCGCCAACCGCAGCCTGCTGTTCTCGCCCGAGGGGGAGATCGCGGGGCGCTACGACAAGATCCACATGTTCGACGTCGACCTGGCGCGGGGCGAGAGCTACCGCGAGTCGGCGACGTTCCGGCCCGGCGACCGGGCGGTGCTGGCCGCGACGCCCTGGGGCGGGGTCGGCATGACGGTCTGCTACGACCTGCGCTTCGCCTATCTCTACCGCATGCTGGCCCATGCCGGCGCCTCGGTACTGACCGTTCCGTCCGCCTTCACGGTGCCGACCGGCCGGGCGCACTGGCACGTCCTGCTGCGCGCCCGGGCGATCGAGACCGGCTGCTTCGTCGTGGCTCCGGCCCAGTGCGGCACCCATGACGGCGGCCGCACCACCTACGGCCATTCGCTGATCATCAGCCCGTGGGGCGAGATCCTGGCCGACGGCGGCGAGGAGCCGGGCGTCGTCACCGCCCGGCTGGACCTGGAGGAGGTCGCCAAGGCCCGCGCCCAGGTGCCGTCGCTGAAGCACGACCGGACCATCGAGCCGCCGGAATCGGTGCCTTGAGCGAGCGGTGCCCTCGGCGTCAGCCCGCGAAGCTCCGGATGATCTCCAGGAGCCGTTCGACCTCGATCGGCTTCTGCATCACCACCAACCTGTCGCCGGCGGGAATGGCCTCCTCCTCGTTCGGCGACATGTAGCCGGTCATCACGACGATCGGGAGGTCGCCGTCCGTCGACCGCAGGGTGCCGATCAGCTCGTGACCGCCGCCGCGCGGCATCCGCATGTCGGTCACCACGATGTCGGCCGGATCCTGCCGGTGGATCGCCAGCGCCTCCCTGCCGTCGCAGGCGGTGGTGACGCGATAGCCCTTGCGGGTCAGGAACCGTTCGAGCGCCATGGCGGCGATCGCCTCGTCGTCCGCGACCAGGACGTGGCTCCTGGGCTGTTCTTGCGTCACGGCATCGGTGTCAGGCATTCGGGTTCTCATGCGGTGGTCTGCTGCGGACCGGCAGCAATATGGTGAAGCGGGCGCCCTGGTCCAGGTTTTCGGCGGATATTCGCCCGCCCATCGCGCCGATCAGGCTGGCGCAGATCGACAGGCCGAGGCCGACCCCTTTGGTCGCCTCCTTGGTGGTGACGAACGGGTCGAAGATCCGCTCCGCCATTCCCGGCGGCAGGCCGGTTCCGTCATCGCTGATCGTGATGCGGATCTGGTGCGGCGCCTGCTCCTCGGACAGGCGCACCTCGATGCGTCCGCCCTCGAATCCAGGGTCGGTGGTCCGGCGGGCGGCGATGGCGTCGTGGGCGTTGCTCAGCAGGTTGATCACGACCTGCTCCAGGCGGCCGGGCCGGCCGGCCACGGCGGGCGCGGCCGGCGGGGCGTCCAGGGCCAGGGCCATGCCCTCGGTCGCGAAGTGCCGTTCCAGCAGGCCGACGGCGCGCCGGACCGGCTGAACCGGGTCGAACGGCACGACCTCCGGGCCGTCGCGCCGGCTGAAGGAGCGCATCTGGTCGACGATCTCGCCCATCCGGGTCGCCTGGGTCGAGATCAGCTCCATACCCTGGCGGAGATAGGCCGCGTCGGCCTCCACGCCCTCCTCCTCCATCAGCAGGCGGTTGTCGTCGGCGGTGATCCTGATGATGTTCAGCGGCTGGCTCATCTCGTGGGCGATGCCGGCCGCCAGGGTGCCCAGGGTGGCCAGTTTGGAAGTCTGGGCCAGTTCCTCCTGCAGCGTGCGGTACTCGGTCATGTCGCGCGCCGTGCCCAGCAGCTTGGTCGGACGGCCCTCCGCGTCGAGCACGGGAGCCAGGTTGGTCTGCCAGACGCGGGTGCCAGCCGGCAGGTCGAGCGTCTCCTCGTACTGGATCGGCTGGCGGGCTTCGCAGCAGGCGCGGTAGCGCTCGACGATCTGATCGGCCAGGGCGGGCGGGAAGAGGTCGTGCGGCGTCCGGCCGGCCACTTCGGCCGAGACCAGGCCGGTCTGGCGCTCATGGCTGGGGTTGAGCGCCTCGAACCGAAACTCGCCCGGGCCCTCCACGCCGACGACGAACAGGCCCTCGGCCAGATGGTGGAAGATGCTGGAATAATGCAATTCGCTGGCGCGCAGCCGGCGGTTGGCCTCCGACAGCTCGGCGGTGCGCTCGGCGACCCGCACCTCCAGCGTCTCGTTGACCCGCTGCAGCGCCGCGTTGGCGGCTTCCAGCTCGGCGGTGCGCTCGGCGACCCGGCGTTCCAGCTCCCCGTTGACGAGCCGGACCTCCGCTTCCGCGCGCTGCCGCTCCCGGATCTGCTGTTCGAGCCGGAAATTGGCGTCGCGGAGCTGGGCCGGGCTGGGCAGGGCGAGCGCGTGGGGGATCAGGGGCCAGAGCACGACCGCGGTCACGACCGAGATCGCGGCGGTGAAGGCCTTGACCGCGCCCTGCGCCACGTAGTCCGGGTTCCACAACGTCCAGGCGCCGAAGAAGTGGCTTATCCCGCAGGCCAGGATGAAGCCGCAGAACATCAGGAAGATCCACTTGTAGGCGAGATCCTGGCGCCGCCAGACGAAATAGAGCAGTCCGACCGGAATGGAGCAGTAGGCGAGGCCGATCAGAACGTCGGACAGCAGGTGCGTCCAGATCAACTCAGGCCGCCAGGTCAAGCAAAGGCCATGGGGCAGAAAGTCGCCGGGTTCGCCAAGGGCGCGAAAGAAGGTTTCCATGCAGTTCCCGGTCTAATAGCGTAGTATGCAAAGCCCTGCGGTTACCGCAAGCCGGTGTCCCGCCCGATCGAGAAGCGCAAACAAGGTAAATAATTGTAAGCTAAAGCTCCGCGCCTTGTCTCTCCCTATCGCACGGAAGGTTCTGTCTCATCGCTGGCGGCGGTCACCCCTCCGCCCGGTTCGGCGGAAGCGGCCAGGGAGCGGGATCTGCCACGGCGCAGAGGCGCTGGACGACCGCCCGCCTCGGGAAATCCGTCACGCCCTGTTCGAAGGCCACCACCTGGAGTTGGTGTCCGACGCGGTCGAGAAGCTCGCCGGGAGCCAGCAGGAAGGCCGGCGACGAGGGCTTGCCGAACCGCTCGTTGCCCTGCCCGAACGTCTCGTAGATCAGCACGCCGCCGGGTTCCAGCGAGGCCAGCAGCCTGGGAAACAAGGGGCGGTGAAGATAGTTGGTGACGACCACGGCGGCGAAGCGCCTGTCCGCCGGCAAGGGCCAGGGGCTTCCGTCCTCCAGGTCGGCCTCGATCAGCTCCGGGGAGGAGCCGCCGGCGAGGTCGGCGACGCCCGCCAGGGTCCGGTCGATCGCGGTGACCGGGTGCCCCAGGCCGGCGAACAGGCGCGTGTGCCGGCCGGACCCGCAGGCCACGTCGAGCACCGGGCCGCCCTGGCGCACCAGAGGCGCGAAGCGGGCCACCCACCGTGACGGGGGCGGGGAAAAGGGCGTGGGGGATGCAGTGGTATCCATTGTCCGTCAACCCGCTTGTGCTTTCACCTTGGCCTAACCAATTCGTACATATATGAAAGCTCGGTCGGATCGATGAACATTCGGCGGCGCCGCCGCCGGGAGCGGAACGAGTAACGGTCGATGATCCTCTTCGATCTCAAGTGCCAGGCCGGCCACGTCTTCGAAGCCTGGTTCAGGAACAGCGGCGCCTACGAGGCCCAGGCGTCGGCGCGGGAGATCTCCTGCCCGGTCTGCGGGGACGTCAGGATCGGCAAGGCGCCCATGGCCCCGCGCATCGCGAAGTCGCGCGACGCCGCCGCCAGGGACACCGACGAGGCGGCCCGGCGCAAGGCCGAGATCCTGCGAGAGCTGAAGGACCTGCGCCGCAAGGTCGAAGAGAACTGCGACTATGTCGGCGACCGCTTCGCCGAGGAAGCCCGGCGCATCCATTACGGCGAGGTCGAAAGCCGCGGCATCTACGGGGAGGCGACCGAAGCCGAGTCGTCGGAGCTGAAGGAGGAAGGCATCACCGTCGAGCGCATCCCCTGGGTTCCGACGACCAACTCCTGACGGCGGGACGGCCGTCAGGCATCCGGGCGTTCGCGGCGGCGCAGCGGGACCAGGTTGATGGCGGCGGGATTCTGGCGCCAGCCCTGGAGGATCGGCAGGGCCGATTCCGGAGTCAGGCGGTCGTAGAGCGCCAGCACCCGTGACAATTCGCGCGGATCGACGATCTGCTCGCCCGGCCGGGCCGCCCGGCTCAGCAGGAAGATCGAGGCGAAGAAGCCCTTGTCGATCCTCAGCGCCCGGCAGGCCAGCGTCAGGGCCTCGCCGCCGGTCTCGGCGATCAACTGGTGCATGGCTTCCGGACCCAGGCCGGCGATCCGGCCGAACAGCGCCTTGAACAGGTCGATCTGGCCGAGCCGCAGGGTCTGGATCAGGACCTGCGGCGTGATGGCACCGGCCTCGGCCATCCGCTCGACCGTCTCCAGCTGGTCGGCGGTCAGGCTGGTCCGCCCGCGCGTGCCATCGATCAGGTCCTGGAGCGTGGCCTGGAGCGCCGCGTCGAGCTGCGCCCTCGGGATCGCGAAGCGATCGAGGATGGTCCGCCGAAGCTCCTGCGAGACGAGCCAGTAGATCTTCGTCGCCAGTTCCGGCGTCAGCTCGGGCCGCCCGAGCAGGGGGGACCGCAAGGGCGGCACCCGGCGCGCGACGTTGGCCAGGCGGATCATCGCCTGTCCGGACAGGCTGGCGCCCCGGTTGCCCAGCAGCGTCTCGGCGACGCGCGTGTTGCCGGTTTCGATCAGGACGTCGCTGACCGCCGTGCTGATCCTGGACCGGCCGGCGACCGCCAGCTGGTGGGCCTCGGCGTGGGCGCGGACGATCGCGATCAGGTCCTCGTCCTCGAGCACGTCGCTGCGCAGCAGGATCGGCCGGGCGATCTCGATCTGGTCGTTCGCCAGGGTCACGATAAGGTCCCGGGGTGCCTCGGCATGGGACGCCAGCCGTTCGGCGAGCGATCGCCGGACATCCATCTCGGCGTCGCGCAGCACTTGCCGGAGGATGTCGACCACCAGGTCGCGCTCGCGGTCGGACAGGCTGTGCCCCGCGAAATAGAAATCGCCGACCTTGTCGGCCAGAGCCCGCCGTCCGGTCTGGCTCCTGTCCCGCGCCATCTCGAACAGATCGGCCAGATGCGCCATTGTACCGCCGCCTGTCCTTGCTTCCGATCCGGGTTCCGTCACGCCTCCGCTCATCGGCGCCCTCCGGCCGGACCGCGCCGGGAGATCTCCCGGCCGCCGTCGCGATGCGCCACAGGACGGGCCTTCCGATCGGCCGGTATTTCCTGGGAAAACAAAACCAAACGCTTCATCGTCGCGACCCTTCTGGTCGGCCGGTCATTGGATCGGGACCGTGTTCCCGCTGGCTTCGCAGCGTGAAGAGCATGCGGAATCTTCCTTAGTAAAATGTTAATCCGCCGCCCCTGGATCATCGGGCCGCGACCGGGCCGCGGATTCGATTGTATTTTAAGCTATTTGGCGCAAGCCCGCCGGGCGCTGGAGAATAGGCCGGGCAAGGTCATTCACCCTCCTGAAAGGCAGTGCCGTCGCAGCCTCATGGGTATGGCTTTATCCCTCCGGTGCGGGCTATACTCCAGACGGTATAACCCTTCTTCGGAATGCGGCGGGCTCGTGCGAGGCCCGGCTTCCGCAGCGCGTCCAGGAGATCGCCATGCAAGTGCAAGCATCGGGAGTCGGTCCCGCATCGGGCTACTCCAGCCCGCTCCAAACAGCCGCGACCCGTCCCCAGGACGAGCAGCAGGGCGGCCAGGGCGGCGGTCAGGCCGTCGGCGGAACGCAGGGCGGCACGCCGGAGAACCAGCCGGTGACGGACCCCTTCGCCACGCGCGGCCGGAACGTGAACATCACGGTCTGAAGTCTCCGCCCGAGGACATCGGCGCGTTCCGCTTGCCCGCTCCCACGGGCTGCGCCACATTACGGCCATGACCTCCGATCCAAAGCCGAGCGGGCCGACAGTCCGCATCATCCCCGAGGGCGACGACCGTCACCGCCTGGTATGCCCCGATTGCGGCTTCATCAATTACGAGAACCCGAAGATCGTGGTGGGGTCGGTGGCCGCGTGGGAGGACCGCATCCTGCTGTGCCGCCGGGCGATCGAACCGAGCAAGGGGCTTTGGACCCTGCCGGCCGGCTACATGGAGCTGAACGAGACGACCGCCGAGGGGGCGATCCGCGAAGCCTGGGAGGAGGCGAGGGCCAGGATCGAGATCGATTGCCTGCTCGCCGTGTACGAAATCCCGCGCATCAGCCAGGTCCAGCTCATCTACCGCGCGCGGCTCCGGTCGCCGGACGTGGCGGCGGGACCTGAAAGCCTGGAGGTGGGGCTTTTCAGGTGGGACGAGATCCCCTGGGACAGGATCGCCTTTCCGACCGTGCGCTGGGCCCTGGACGAGTTCAACGGCCGGCGCCGCGAGCACGAGTTCAGCCCGGCGACCAACCCCGAACCGGAACCGCCGCCGCCCACGGGCCTGTAAGGCCCAGCCTGCAAGTTCATCTTCTGGAAACCCTGATCGCCGATAAAGGTTCGGGATCGGCGCGGCGAGCCAACGCCGCGCCCGGCAGACCAGGACAGATCGTGCCCAGCAGAGAGCAGAACCCGCCGCCCGACGGCCCGCTCGATTACGAGACCTCGAAGCGCATGGCGCAGAGCGAGGACACCGCCGTCCGCGCGCGGGTGGCCGGGCGCGAGGATGTCAGGCCGGAACTGCTCTATTATCTGGCGATCGATCCCGCGGTCGAGGTGCGCCGCGAAGTGGCCGCCAACCCGTCGGCGCCGGCGCAGGCCAGCGCGGTCCTGGCGCGCGACAGCGACGAGAGCGTGCGCCGCCTGCTGGCGGACAAGCTGGCCCGCCTGCTCCCCGACCTCTCGCGCGAGGCGCAGGGCCAGCTCTTCCAGCTCACGGTGCGGACTTTGGAGCAGCTGGCGCGCGACCAGGCGGTCGGAGTCCGGCAGGCGCTGGCGTCCAGCCTGAAGGACGTCGCCTGCGCGCCGCCCGACCTGTGCGCGCATCTGGCGCGCGACGTCGAGCGGGAGGTGGCGGAGCCGATCCTGCACTATTGCGCCACCCTGACCGACAAGGACCTGCTGAGCATCATCGCCAACCAGCCGAAATCCTGGGTGCTCAGCGCGATCGCCCAGCGCGGCGGCGTCTCCGGCCCGGTCGCGGCGGCCTTGTACGAGACGGGCGACGTCGAGGCATCGACCGCGCTGCTCGACAACCACGGCGCCCTGATCCCCGAGAACACCCTGTCCGGCATGGTCGAGCAGTCGGCCGCCCGCCCGTCCTGGCAGGAACCGCTGGCCAGGCGGCCCAGGCTGCCCGGCCGCCTCGCGGTCCGGCTCGCCGAATTCGTCGACCAGCACGTGCTGACCATCCTGCGCCAGCGCCGCGACCTGGATGCCGAGACCGCGGCCGAGGTGGTCAGCGTTGCCCGGCGCCGGATCGACTACCTGGACCAGAGGTCCGACGGCGAGTCGCCCGAGCACCGCGCCCGCCGGCTTTTCATGGTCGGACAACTCGACGAAAGCGCCATCAGCGACGCCCTGTCGTGGAACGACATGGTGTTCGTCAAGCTGGGCCTGGCGCTGATGGCCGGCATCTCTCCGTCCCTGGTGGAGGAGATCATCGCGGCGCAGAGCCCCAAGGGGGTCACGGCGCTGGCCTGGCGCGCGGGCCTGAGCATGCGGTGCGCCATGCAGCTCCAGTCGCGCGCCGCCAACATCCCGCCGCGCATGCTGCTGAATGCCCGCAACGGCGTGGATTATCCGCTGACCCCGGTCGAGATGACCTGGCAGCTCGAGTTCTACGGGGTCGGGCTGTAGCGGCCGGGCGGCCGCGCGGCGGTCCGCCGGCATTGCCGAAAAATTGATCTGGATCATTTCTGCGCCGCCCCGGCCGGCTTTCTTACATTCGGAATCCATTATATACGAGTTCCCTGATATAAGTCGTCCATTCGGACGATCGTTCAGGCGAAGGCGGCAGCGCGACAGCCAGCGGAGCATCCGTCCGGAACAACGAAACGGAACGGGGAGGTTCCCAGGACATGCTCGTGAGGCCATCAATCCCAAGCCGCCGGCTGGGTTCCGCCCTCCTGCTCGGCGCGATCCTGTGGTCGGCGCCGGCGCTGGCGGATCTGGAGACCGAACTGCTCGCCGTTTCCTGCGCGGCGTGCCACGGAACCGACGGCAGCAGCATCGGCGCCGCGACGCCCACGATCGCCAGCCTGTCGCCGGAATACTTCGTCGACAGCATGATCGCCTACAAGACCGAGACGCGGCCCTCCACCGTGATGGGACGGATCGCCAAGGGCTACAGCGACGCCGAAATCGACAAGCTGGCCGAATATTTCGAGGGCAAGCCGTTCGAACGGCCCGGCCAGGCGGTGGACCAGGCGAAGGCGGACGCCGGCAAGGGCCTGGCGAAGAAATACTGCGAGTCCTGCCATGAGGAGGAAGGCAAGGTCGGCGAGGGCGTCGGCGTGCTCGCCGGGCAGCGGCTGCCCTACATGCAGTTCTCGGTGACCGACTTCCTGTCCGGCCGGCGCGCGATGGAGAAGCGCCAGAAGCAGAAGTTCGACGCATTGCTCGCCGACCAGGGCAGGGACGCGTTCGACGCGATCCTCCACTACTATGCCAGCGTGAAGTGAGGGCCGCCGCCATGCAGAACACCGGACGCCGGACCTTCCTGAAACTCGCGGCCCTGAATCTGGCGGGAGCCGCCGCGGCCGGCGTGGTCGCGATGCCCCGCATCGCCCGCGCCGCCGGACCCAAGGTGGTCGTGGTCGGCGGCGGGCCGGCCGGAGCGACCGCCGCCAAGTACCTGAAGCGCTTCGATCCCTCGGTCGAGGTCACGCTGATCGAGGCCAACCCCCAGTACCACACCTGCTTCATGAGCAACGAGGTGATCGGCGGCGAGCGCAAGCTGGAGAGCCTGGCGATCGGCTACGACGGGCTGAAGAAGCACGGCATCGCCGTGGTCCACGACCTGGTGACCGCCGTCGACGGCGCGGCCCGGACGGTGACGACCAAGGGCGGCCAGACCTTCGGCTTCGACCGCTGCGTCGTGGCCCCGGGAATCGAGCTGAACCATGCGGGCCTCGAAGGCTACGGCGTCGAGGCGGCGGAGAAGATGCCGCACGCCTGGAAGGCGGGGGCGCAGACCGCGCTGCTGCGCCGCCAGCTCGAGGCCATGCCGGACGGCGGCACCTTCGTCATGGTGGCCCCGGCCAACCCGTTCCGCTGCCCGCCCGGCCCGTACGAGCGCGCCAGCCTGATCGCCAATTACTTCAAGCACCACAAGCCGAAGTCGAAGGTCATCATCCTCGACGCCAAGGACGCCTTCTCCAAGCAGCCGCTGTTCAAGGAGGCCTGGGAGAAGTTCTACGGCTTCGGCACGGCCGACAGCATGATCACCTGGATCCCCCTCAAGGAGGGCGGCAAGGTGCTGAAGGTAGATCCGGGCACCATGACGGTGACGGCGGAAGCCGGGACCTTCAAGGGCGACGTGGTCAACGTGATCCCGCCGCAGGGCGCCGGACGGATCGCGGTCGATGCCGGCCTGACCGAGGGGGCTTGGGTCCCGGTCAACAAGGGCACCTTCGAGGCGAAGAAGCTCCCCGGGATCTACGTGATGGGCGATGCCGCCGACGCGGCGACCATGCCCAAGTCGGCCTACGGCGCCAATTCCCAGGCCAAGGTGGCCGCCGCGGCGGTGGTCTCCGCGCTCAAGGGGCAGGAGCCGCCCAAGCCGTCCTACATCAACACCTGCTACTCGGTGGCGGGAACCGACCACTGCTTCTCGATCGCGGGCGTCTACGGCTACAGCGCGGCCGACAACAAGATCGTCGAGCTGCCGGACGCGGGCGGCATCTCGCCGCTCGGCGCCTCGGCCGAGGATCGCCGGCGGGATCTGATGTACGCCTACAGCTGGTTCGACAATATCCGCCACGACGCCTGGGGCTGAGCCTGGCCAGCCGCCCGGGCGCTTCGCGCCCGAGGGACCGGCGGGCATTCCCCTGAATCGGAGAGTTCCCCATGTTCGGCCGACTCTGGAACCGGCTTGCGCGCCCGTGGCCCGTCTTCGGCGGCGGGATGGTCCTGATCTTCTCGGGCGTCGCCGCCGCGGTCGTGTTCCTCGGCGGGTTCACGGTCTTCGCCGAGTACACCAACCGCATGGAGTTCTGCATCTCGTGCCACGAGATGGAGACCGGGACCTATGCCGAGTACCGCAAGAGCATCCACTTCACCAACCGCACCGGCGTCCGGGCGGAGTGCGAGGACTGCCACGTGCCCAAGGAGTTCGGCCCCAAGCTGGTCGCCAAGGTCGTGGCCGTCAAGGATGTCTGGCATCACCTGCTGGGCACCATCGACACGCCCGAGAAGTTCGAGGCCCACCGGCTGGAGATGGCGACCCGAGTCTGGGCGCGCATGGAAAGCACCCAGTCGCGCGAGTGCCGGAACTGCCACGCCTTCGACGCCATGAACCTGGGCGAGCAGGGGCGGCGGGCCAAGGTCCGGCACCCCGTGGCGATGCAGGAGGGCAAGCATTGCATCGACTGCCACAAGGGCATCGTCCACGAACTGCCCGCCGGATACGACCCGAAGTGAGTCCGGCACGACTGGAGGCAAGCATGCCCGTCCGCATCATCGGTCCGGCCGTCCTGGTCCTGGCGGCGCTTCTCGCGGCCCTTCCGGCCGGCGCGGAGGAGGTGCTGTCCTCGATCGCACGGGGCGGCCGGCTCTACGATAACTGGCACGTGGAGACCGGCGAGCACGAGCGCCGGATCTCCCATCTCCGCAAGGAGCGCGCGGAGGGCGCCGCCGGGACCGGTTCCGGGCGCTGCGTGGAGTGCCACGGCTGGGATTACCGCGGAGCCGACGGCGCCTCGGGCGGGACCGCCAGGGGCCTCGGCGCCTTCCAGGGCGGCGACCCGGCGGCGGTCGCGGCGCTGCTGCGCCACCCGTCCCACGGCTACGGCGCGCTGCTCGACGCGGAGGACATCCAGGACCTCGCCAACTTCGTGACCGGCGGCCAGGTCGCCATGACGGACCATATCGACCCGGAGACCCTCAGGGCCCGGGGCGAGCCGGCGCGGGGCGCCGTCTATTTCCAGACGATCTGCGCCAACTGCCACGGCGCCGACGGGCTCCAGGTCGAAAGCATGCCGCCGCTGGGCGAGCTTGGCCGCGACCAGCCCTGGCATGCCCTGCACAGCATGATGAACGGCCATCCCAACGGCAGCATGCCGGCGCTTCGGGCGCTGGACCGGGCCGTCCTGACCGACACGCTGGCCTATCTCCAGACCCTTCCCCAGCGCGACCCAACCGCCTCGCTGGTCCGCGGCGGCCGGCTCTACGACAACTGGTTCAAGGAGAACGGCCGGACGCCGCCGCCGGGGCTTCACCCCTCGTTCCCGGCCGCCCGGGCGGCCATGGACGAGGGGCTGCGCCCGCAATCCACCTGGCGCTGCGTCGAGTGCCACGGCTGGGACTATCGCGGGCGCGACGGCATCGCCGGGCTGCGGAACCTGGAGGGGGCCGATCCTGCCGCCGTGGCGGCGGCGCTGTCGAACCAGGTCCACCAGTTCGGAGGCCTGCTGTCGGTCCGGGACCTCACCGACCTGGCGCGCTTCGTGACCCGGGGGCAGGTGGACATGGCGGTCTTCATCGACGATGCGGAGCGCAGGTTCAAGGGCGACGCCGCCGCCGGGGAACCCTTCTTCCAGACCATCTGCGCGACCTGCCACGGCAAGGACGGCCGTGCCGTCCGGACCATGCCGCCGCTCGGCCGGATGGTCGCGTCGGATCCGTGGCGGTCGCTGCACAGCGTCTACAACGGCCATCCGGGAGACACCATGCCGCCGCTCCGCGCGATGCCGGCGGACATCATCGGCAGCATCCTGGCCTACGCCCAGACCTTGCCCGCCAAGAAATGAACCCGCGGAACGATCCCAGGGAGCGCACCATGAACGACCAAGACGAAACTGCCCCTCCGCGCACCCCGACAGCCGTCCGGCCCGGGGAGAGCCCGTCGCGCCGATCCTTCCTGCGCAAGGTCGCGGGCGGAACCGCCGGCCTCGCGGCGGCGCCGGCGCTGCTGTCGGGAACATCCCGCCCGGCGCTGGCCGGCCCGGCCGATCCGGCGAACCTGCCGCCCAACAACCCGCCCTGGACGACCACGGCCGGATACGGAGTGGTCGAGTATCCCTACGGCATGCCGTCGCCGTACGAGGCGAACGTGGTCCGGCGCAACGTCGACTGGCTGACGGCGGACCGCATCGCCTCGATCAGCTTCACGCCGCTGGCCGACCTGTCCGGGATCATCACGCCGAACGGCGTCTGCTTCGAGCGCCACCACGGCGGTTGCGCCGACATCAACCCGGACGAGCACCGGCTGATGATCCACGGCATGGTCGATCGCCCCCTGATCTTCACCATGGACGAGCTCACGCGCTTCCCCTCGGTCAGCCGGATCCATTTCCTGGAATGCCCGGCCAACGGCGGGATGGAGTGGAAGGGCGCGCAGATGACGCGCCTGCAATACACCCACGGCATGATCCATTGCTGCGAATGGACCGGCGTGCCGCTCTCGGTCCTGCTCGACGAGTGCGGCGTGAAGCCCGGGGCCAAGTGGATCCTGGCCGAGGGAGCCGACGCCGCCGGCAACCACCGCTCGATCCCGATGGACAAGGCGCTGGACGACGCGCTGGTCGCCTGGGGCCAGAACGGCGAGCGGCTGCGGCGCGAGCAGGGCTATCCGATCCGCCTGTTCCTGCCCGGCTACGAGGGCAACATGAGCGTCAAGTGGCTGCGCCGGCTGGAGGTCGGCGACAAGCCCTGGCACAGCCGCGAGGAGACATCGCGCTATACCGACCTGATGGCGGACGGCAAGGCGCGCAAGTTCACCTTCATGCAGGAGGCCAACTCGGTCATCACCTTCCCCTGCCCGGAAAAGCCGATACGCCAGGGGCCCGGCCTGTACCACGTGTCGGGCCTCGCCTGGAGCGGCCGCGGCAAGATCCGCCGGGTGGACTTCTCGGCCGACGGCGGCAACACCTGGACGCCCGCCCGGCTGAACGAGCCGGTTCTGTCCAAGTGCCTGACCCGGTTCGAGATCCCGTGGACCTGGGACGGCAAGGACGCCTTCCTGCAATGCCGGGCGATCGACGAGACCGGCTATGTCCAGCCCTCGCTGCCGCAGCTCCGCGCGGTCCGGGGCACCAACAGCATCTACCACAAGAACAGCATCTACACGTGGCATGTCCTGCCCGGCGGCGAGGTCGAGAATGTCCAGATTTCCTGAGAATGCGAAACGCCGCTGCGTCCTGCTGGGCGCCCTGCTCGCCGCGACCCTGCTGTCCGGCGCGGCCATGGCCGGCGACCGCTACGGCTTCGGCCGGCCGGTCACCCCGGAGGAGATCGCCGGCTGGAACCGGACCGTCCGGGCGGAGGACGGGCTGGGCCTGCCCGCCGGCAGCGGCAACGCCACCGACGGCGAGGAGGTGTTCTCGGAAAAATGCGCCGTCTGCCACGGCGACTTCGGCGAGGGCACCCGCTACCTGCCGCTGGCCGGCGGCTTCGACACGCTGGCGACGGCCGATCCGGTGCGCACGGTGGGCAGCTTCTGGCCCTACGCGCCGGGCGTGTTCAGCTACATCTACACCTCGATGCCGTTCGGCCAGGCCCACAGCCTGACCGCGGACGAGACCTACGGCATCGTCGCCTACATCCTCTACCTGAACGACCTGCTGGGCCAGGACGAGACGCTGGACGCCGCCAGGCTGGTGTCGATCAGGATGCCAAACCGGGACGGGTTCCTGGAAGAGGACCCCCGTCCGGACGTTCCCGCCGGCGAGCCGTGCATGAAGGACTGCCGCAAGGGCGAGCCGGTCAGGATCACCGCCCGCGCGGTGGACGCCAACATCACGCCCGACATCGCGCCGGCGGGCAAGTGATGGGACCGGCGGTCAGGCGCCTGACGGCAGCCCTGGTCCTGGCCGGGGCGGCTCTCGGCGGCGCGGGGCATGCTCCGGCGTCGGCCGATACCGTGCTGGCCAGCCCGGAGCCGAGCCCGGAGGCTCCCCGCCGGCTGCTGCTGCAGCTGACCAGCTCGGACGAGAAGGACATCAACAACCTTTTCTACAATGCGGTGAACGTCCAGGACTTCTACGGCCAGGACAATGCCGAGGTGGTGATCGTCGCCTTCGGCGCCGGCATGCAGGCGCTCTACGCCGACGTCTCGCCGGTGGCGGAGCGGATCCGCAGCCTGATGCGCTACGGCGTCGCCTTCATCGGCTGCGCCAACACCATGAAGACCCAGAACCGCACCCCCGCCGACCTGATCCCCGGCGTCGAGGTGGTGACCGCCGGCGTCGCCGAGATCGTCGAGCGCCAGCTGGCCGGCTGGGTCTATGTCCGGCCATGAGGCGCGCCGGGGATGCGGTCCCGGGACCGCGGTCAGAACAGCTTGTCCTCGACCGCGGCTATCCCGGTGCGCGCGCAGGCGTCGTCCGCCTCGCCCGACGGGCCGCCGGACACGCCGACGCCGCCGACGATCGATCCGCCGGCCTCGACCGGGAGCCCGCCGCCCAGCATGACCGCGCCGGCGATGAAGCGGGCACCCGACTGGGGCTGATCGCCCGCGGTGGACGCCGCCAGCTTCAGGGTGTCGGACCGGAAGCTGATCGCCGTCCAGGCCTTGGCCGTCGCGGTGTCCGGCGTGTGCGGACCGGCGAACTGGTCGCGCAGCATGACCTGGGGCGTCCCGAACCGGTCGACGACCGCCACGGCCACCTGGAATCCCTTGTGATGGCAGCTGTCCAGGACCGCCCGCGCGAGATCGAGGGCCACCGAGGGGCTGAGGCTGCGGAACGTGACGAGGGCCTCGTCCTCGGCCCGGGGCTGGGCGGGAGAGGCGGCGAAGCCGAGCAGCAGGGCCGCCGCGAGGGTGATGCGCTTCATCATGGTGTTTCCTTCCTGTTGGGATCGATCGGCATGTTCGGCCCGGCCGGCGCAGGATCAGGGATCCAGCTTGCGGATCAGGTCGCCCAGCATGGCCCAGAAGAATTCCTCGCCCGGGTAGCCCCGGATGCGGCCGACCTCACGGCCGCCCTCGGTCAGGACGAAGGTCGGCGTATGGACGACCCCGGTGATCGGCTTGAGGTCGTCCGGGCGGGGGCCGTGGAGATCGACGCGGCGCAGCGGCGCCCGCCGGCCCTCGTCGGTCAGCGGATAGACGGGGCCGATCTGCCGGTCCCAGGCCGCGCACCAGACGCAGCCCGCCGCTTCGAACATCACCAACTCGGCGGCGAGCGACGGCCCGAAGGGGAGCGGGAGGAAGGCGAGGAGGCTCAGGACGCGGGCGATCATGGCGGCTTCCTATTCCATATGGCCGGTCTTTGATGCTGGATTATATAAGAGAAACATAATATAAAAGCGAATGCCAGCATGGAGTTCGGGGGAAGGCGGAAAGCTTCCCGGAAGGCTGTTCCGTGCCGAACCGATTCAACCCTGAAACCGTAAGGAGGAAGCACCAATGCCGAATTCGACCCCGGCCGCCGGCATCAGCCGCCGCGGCCTGCTCGCCACCGCCGGCGCCGGCGTGATCGCCGCTGCGGGCACGGTCTTCCTGCCGCCGCCCGCCCATGCCACGGTCGAGGCGGCGACCAAGTTCATGGCGAGCCTGATCGGCAACCGGACCCCCGTGGCGGGCCGGGTGAAGCTGACGATGCCGGAGATCGCGGAGAACGGGAACACAGTGCCGGTCGCGGTCACCGTGGACAGCCCGATGACCGACGCCGACCACGTCAAGGCCATCCACATCATGGCCGACGGCAATCCCGCCCCGGAAGTCGCGTCGTTCCACCTGTCGCCGGCCAACGGCCGGGCCGAGGTCACGACCCGGATGCGCATGTCGACCACGCAGAACGTCTGGGCGGTCGCGGAGATGAAGGACGGATCGGTCTTCATCGACAAGACCGAGGTCAAGGTCACCATCGGCGGCTGCGGCGGCTGATCCCGCGGCCCAGTCCCGACCCGGTCAAGTCCCGACCCGGTCAAGTCCCGACCCGGCCGCAGCCTGCCGGCCGCAACCCATTCGAGGAGTGCCACCATGGCCATCGACGCCAAGCCCCGGATCAAGCTGCCCAAGACCGCAGCGAAGGGCGAACTGCTGGAAGTGAAGACGCTGATCACCCACCCCATGGAGTCGGGCCAGCGCAAGGACGACAAGGGGCAGCCGATCCCGCGCCAGATCATCAACGGCTTCGTCGCGACCTTCAACGGCCGGCAGGTATTCAAGGCCGACCTCTATCCGTCCCTGTCGGCCAACCCGTACATCACCTTCCTCGTCAAGATGGAGGAGAGCGGCAAGTTCGAGTTCGCCTGGACCGACGACGACGGCACCGTCTACAGGGACGTCAAGGAAATCACCGTCGGTTGAGCGGGGAGGCCCCAGCGGCCGCCCGCTCCGAGCGCCTGTCCAAGAGAAGACACATCCAAGAGGCGGAAGCGATGTTCAATCGCCGCGATTTCCTGCAGGTGGCAGCGGCCGCCACCACCCTGACCGGCTTTTCCGGCTCGCTGAGCCAAGCCATCGCCGAGGGCGCCATCACCCAGGACGGGCTGCTCCGGTTCGATCCCGTCGGCACGGTGACCCTGCTGCACGTCACGGACATCCATGCCCAGCTCGTGCCGATCTTCTTCCGGGAGCCGTCGGTCAACCTGGGCATCGGCGAGGCGGCCGGGGTGGCGCCGCACGTCACCGGCGACGCCTTCCTGAAGAAGTTCGGCATCCGGCAGGGCTCGGCCGAGGCCTATGCCTTCTCCAGCGTGGGCTATGCCGGGCTGGCGGCGGAGTACGGCCGGGTCGGCGGGCTGGACCGCATGGCGACCCTGGTCAAGGCGATCCGCGCCGAACGCCCGGGCAAGACCCTGCTGCTGGAGGGCGGCGACAGCCTGCAGGGATCCTACGGGGCGCTGAAGACCCGCGGCGGCGACATGGCGGCGGCGCTGAAGGCGCTGGGCGTCGAGGGCTGCACCTTCCACTGGGAGTTCACCTACGGCACCGAGCGGGTCAAGGAGCTGATCGAGGAGCTGGGCTGCCCCTTCGTCGCGGGCAACGTGCTGGATACCGAGTGGGACGAGCAGGCCTTCAAGCCCTACGAGATGTACGAGCGGGGCGGCGTGAAGATCGCGGTGGTCGGCCAGGCCTTTCCCTACACCCCCGTCGCGAACCCGCGCTACATGAACCCGACGCTGTCGTTCGGCATCCGCGAGGATCTCGTCCGCAAGCATGTGGAGGCGGCGCGGGCCGAGGGGGCCGGGCTGGTCGTGCTGCTGTCGCACAACGGGTTCGACGTGGACCGCAAGCTGGCGAGCCGGGTCGCCGGCATCGACGTGGTGCTGTCCGGCCATACCCATGACGCGGTCCCGGCGGTGGTGCCGGTCGGCAGGACGCTGATCGTGGCGTCGGGCTCGCATGGAAAGTTCCTGTCGCGCCTGGATCTCGACGTGCGGGGCGGGGAGGTCAAGGACTACCGGTTCCAGCTGATCCCGGTCTTCTCCGACGCCATCGCGCCCGATCCGGACATGGCCGGGGTGGTCGAGGGGCTGCGGGCCCCCTTCAAGTCCGAGATCTCCCGCGTGGTCGGACGGACCGACGGGCTGCTGTACCGGCGAGGCAACTTCAACGGCACCTGGGACGACCTGATCTGCCGGGCGCTGATCGAGGAGCGGGACGCCGAGATCTCGCTGTCGCCGGGCTTCCGCTGGGGCGCCACGCTGCTTCCCGGCCAGGACATCACCATGGACGACATCTACAACCAGACGGCCATAACCTATCCCGCGGCCTACCGGATGCAGATGAGCGGGGCGCAGATCAAGGACATCCTGGAAGACGTCGCCGACAACCTGTTCAACCCCGATCCCTATTACCAGCAGGGCGGCGACATGGTGCGGGTGGGCGGCCTGGGCTACGCGATCGACGTCTCCAAGCCCATGGGGCAGCGGATCGGCGCCCTGACGCTGCTGCGGACCGGGCAGGCGATCGACGCCTCGGCCAGCTACGCCGTGGCCGGCTGGGCCTCGGTGAACGAGGGGACGGAGGGGCCGCCGGTCTACGACCTGGTGCGCCGCTTCATCGAGCGCCGGCAGGTCGTGAACATTCCGGAGAACGAGACGGTCAAGGTCAGCGGCTTCTGAGTCACCGGTTCCGGGGATCGCGCCGATGGGGATCGACATCACCTGGACCGGTGCGCTGGCGGCGGGCCTGCTGAGCTTCGCCTCGCCCTGCGTGCTGCCTCTGGTGCCGGCCTACCTGTGCTTTCTCGGCGGCGTCTCGCTCGACCGCCTGACCGGCGGGGAAGGGACGGATGCGGAGGGGGGCGGCGGGCCGCCGCCGGGGACCCAGGCGCGCGTCTTCGCGGCGGCGCTGGCCTTCGTCCTCGGCTTCGCCACGGTCTTCGTGGCCCTGGGCGCCACCGCCTCGGCGCTGGGCCGCTTGGTCGCGGACCATCTGGAGCCGCTGTCCCGGATCGCCGGCGCGATGATCGTCCTGCTCGGGTTGCATTATCTCGGCGTGTTCCGCGTCACCGCGCTGTACCGCGACTGGCGGATCGATCCCGGGAGCAGGGCGGCCGGAAGCCTTGCCGGCGCCTATCTGGTCGGGCTGGCCTTCGCCTTCGGCTGGACGCCCTGCGTGGGGCCGGTGCTGGCCGCCATCCTGTTCGTCGCCGGCGGCGAGGCGGACGCGGCGCGCGGCGCGCTGCTGCTCGCCGTCTACGCGGCCGGCATCGGCATTCCCTTCCTGGCCGCAGCCCTGGTGGTGCGGCCGTTCCTCCGCCTCGCGAAGCGCCTGCGGCGGCACATGCCGGTGGTCGAAGGGGTTATCGGCCTGTCGCTGATCGGCACCGGCGCGCTGATGCTGTCGGGAACCATGCCGGCGGTCGCGGGGTGGCTGCTCGACGCGATGCCGGCGCTCGGCCGCATCGGCTGAGGCCGCGGGATGCCCCTCCGGCAGGTTGCCATGCGAAGATTTCCGGAACTGCCGGCCATTCGGCGGGAAGTTGCTTCCGGAGGGCGGCAAGCTATACAAATCTGTCCAAACTGCCCCCGATCCGGCCGACTTTCGGGCACTGCGTCAATCTGCCGCCACAACCGGAAACTGCCTCCGAAGCACATCGGAACGACCTTCCGGCCGACCCTCGGGGAGCCCTATGTGGGGGCCGGCGCCCCTCACATGCCCGGTCGCGGCACCCGGTCCACCGGCCGCTCGACCGGAACGTTTTCCTCGAAGCTCACGACCGGGGAGGCCGTGACGTCGAAGCAGCGCTGGCGCGCGGCGAGCTGTTCGAGCGTCGGCTCGTCCCGGACGAACGGTTCCTGGAACCAGGCGGTCGCGCGCTCCCAGGAGGGGATGTCGACCCGCAGCAAAGTCAGCAGGGACCTGCATTCGAAGGTTTCCGCGGCATCGGAGCCGGGGGTCACCGAGGTGAAGGCGGGAGGGGTCGGCTGGGCCTGCCGGGAGGCCGGATCGGGGGCCGTCCCGGGCGATGGTGATACCACTTGGGCTTGTACCGGCAGCGCGGCGGCGAGCAGTGCCGCCGCACCGCACAAGCGGGAAGTCCAGGTCGACATGAGCGATCTCCTCAGCCAGATTTGGTATTACCATCCAAACCTTAAGCGGGGCCCGCGGGTTCCCGAAGCGCGATTCCGGGGAGGGTCGGCGCGATGGTCGTGAGCGGGTGCTACTCAACCGCCGCTCGGTTATGCCCGGCCCGTCCCCCTTGCCCTCGGCACGGAATCGGAGTACGTAGCCGCGCGGATTTGAGGGCCGATCTCAGGACCGGCCGGCCCGGACCAAAGCGACCCTCGCTCCCTCGTAAACAAAGCTCGGCAACACTTGGGGAACGCTTCATGGCACGCAATAAGATCGCGCTCGTCGGCGCCGGCCAGATCGGTGGCACGCTTGCCCTGCTGGCAGGCTTGAAGGAACTCGGCGACATCGCCGTGTTCGACATCGCGGAAGGCATGCCGGACGGCAAGGCGCTGGACATCGCGCAGTCCGCCCCGGTCGAGGGTTTCGATGCCAAGCTGGTCGGC
The DNA here is from genome assembly GCF_016653635.2 of Skermanella sp. TT6. Taxonomy (NCBI): domain Bacteria; kingdom Pseudomonadati; phylum Pseudomonadota; class Alphaproteobacteria; order Rhodospirillales; family Azospirillaceae; genus Skermanella; species Skermanella cutis. Next base: position 5,055,471 of record NZ_CP067420.1, on the reverse strand, counting down.
GGCAGCGACTACTCGATCATCGAGGGCGCCGACGTCGTGATCGTGACCGCCGGCGTTCCCCGCAAGCCCGGCATGAGCCGTGACGACCTGATCGGCATCAACACCGGCGTGATGAAGACGGTCGGCGAGAACATCGGCAAGTACGCCCCCAACGCCTTCGTCATCGTCATCACCAACCCGCTCGACGTGATGGTGTGGGTCCTGCAGCAGGCGTCCGGCCTGCCCACCAGCAAGGTCGTCGGCATGGCCGGCGTGCTCGACAGCGCGCGGTTCCGCACCTTCCTGGCCCAGGAATTCGACGTCTCGGTCGAGGACGTGACGGCCTTCGTGCTGGGCGGCCACGGCGACACCATGGTGCCGCTGGTGCGCTACTCCACCGTCGCCGGCATCCCGCTCCCCGACCTGGTCAAGATGGGCTGGACCACCCAGGAGAAGCTCGACGCGATCGTGCAGCGCACCCGCGACGGCGGCGCCGAGATCGTCAAGCTGCTGAAGACCGGCTCGGCCTTCTACGCCCCCGCCGCCTCCGCCATCGCGATGGCCGACAGCTACCTGAAGGACAAGAAGCGCGTCCTGCCGGTCGCGGCCCACCTGACCGGCCAGTACGGCGTGGACGACCTGTATGTCGGCGTGCCGGTCGTGATCGGCGCCGGCGGCGTCGAGAAGATCGTCGAGATCGAGCTGAACCCCGACGAGAAGGCCATGTTCGACCACTCGGTCGGGGCCGTGAAGACCCTGGTAGAGGTCGTCAAGAAGATGGAAAGCGAGAAGTCCGCCTGACAGCGGCCTTCGGGAGGCCGCCGCTCCGGGCGGCCTTTTTCGTATCCCGACTGGCCGCCCGGCATAGCCGGTACGGCCGGGCCCGGTTCAATCGGGGCGCGGGGGGTGCTAGACTGAGCGGCCGGCACCCCCGCGACCCGGACGGAACGGGCCAGGTATTCTTAAGCCGGGGTGCCTCGTTTGCCACCCGTCACCAGATAGCCGCCATCAGATAGACGGACGTCCATGAACATTCATGAATATCAGGCCAAAAACCTGCTGAAAAAATACGGTGTGTCGGTGCCGCGCGGCGGCGTCGCCTATACCATCCCCGAGGCAGAGCAAGTCGCGAAGGAACTGGGCGGTCCGGTCTGGGTGGTGAAGTCCCAGATCCACGCCGGCGGCCGCGGCGCCGGGCGTTTCGCCGACAATCCCGACGGCAAGGGCGGCGTCCGCGTCGTCAAGTCGGTCGAGGACGTGGCGTCCAACGCCAAGGAGATGCTCGGCCACGTCCTGGTGACCAAGCAGACCGGCCCGTCCGGCAAGGAAGTGAAGCGCCTCTACATCGAGGAAGGCTGCGACATCAAGCGCGAGCTGTACCTGGGCTTGCTGCTGGACCGCGCCACCTCGCGGGTCACCGTCATGGCGTCCACCGAGGGCGGCATGGAGATCGAGGAGGTCGCCCACAACACGCCGGAGAAGATCCTGAAGGTCGCGGTCGACCCGGCGACCGGCATCTCCGGCTTCCATGCCCGCAAGATCGCCTTCGGCCTGGGCCTGGAAGGCAAACAGGTCAACGCCGCGGTCAAGCTGATCCTGGCGACCTACAAGGCCTTCGTTGACCTGGACGCCTCGATCGTCGAGATCAACCCGCTGGTCGTGACCGGCTCGGGCGACATCATCGCGCTCGACGCCAAGATGAACTTCGACGACAACGCCCTGTTCCGCCACAAGGACGTGGAGGAGCTGCGCGACGCCGACGAGGAGGAAGCCTCCGAGCTGGAAGCCGCCAAGCACGGCCTCAACTACATCAAGCTCGACGGCTCGATCGGCTGCATGGTCAACGGCGCCGGGCTGGCGATGGCGACCATGGACATCATCAAGCTGTACGGCGGCGAGCCGGCCAACTTCCTCGACGTCGGCGGCGGCGCCACGCGCGAGCGGGTCACCACCGCGTTCAAGCTGATCCTGTCGGACAAGAACGTCGAAGGCATCCTGGTCAACATCTTCGGCGGCATCATGCGCTGCGACGTGATCGCCGAGGGCGTCGTGGCCGCGGCCCGCGAAGTCTCCCTCCATGTCCCGCTGGTCGTCCGCCTCGAAGGCACCAACGTCGACCTGGGCAAGAAGATCCTCAGTGAATCGGGCCTCCCCATCCTGTCCGCCGACAATCTGGCGGACGCGGCGGAAAAGGTCGTCAAAGCGGTGAAGGAAGCGGCGTAAATGGCTGTCCTCGTCAATTCCCAAACGAAAGTCATCTGCCAGGGCTTCACCGGCGCGCAGGGGACCTTCCACTCCGAGCAGGCGATCGCCTACGGCACGCAGATGGTCGGCGGCGTCACCCCCGGCAAGGGCGGCACCAAGCACCTCGACCTGCCGGTGTTCGACACCGTCGCCGAGGCCGTCCATGTCACCGGCGCCAACGCCAGCGTGATCTACGTCCCGCCGCCGTTCGCGGCCGACGCGATCCTGGAGGCGATCGACGCCGAGATCGCCTTGGTGGTCTGCATCACCGAGGGCATCCCCGTCCTCGACATGGTGACCGTCAAGCGCGCCCTGGCCGGCTCCAAGACCCGCCTGATCGGTCCGAACTGCCCGGGCGTCATCACCCCGGACGAATGCAAGATCGGCATCATGCCGGGCCACATCCACCGCCGCGGCAAGATCGGTGTTGTCTCCCGCTCCGGCACGCTCACATATGAGGCGGTGGCGCAGACCACGGCGGCGGGCCTGGGGCAATCGACCTGCATCGGCATCGGCGGCGACCCGGTCAACGGCACCAACTTCGTGGACAGCCTGGAGCTGTTCCTGGACGATCCGGAGACCGAAGGCATCATCATGATCGGCGAGATCGGCGGCGACGCCGAGGTCAAGGGAGCCGAATTCCTCAGGGACAGCAAGACGAAGAAGCCCGTCGTGGGCTTCATCGCCGGCCGCACCGCTCCTCCGGGACGCCGGATGGGACATGCCGGCGCCGTGATCTCCGGCGGCAACGACACCGCCGACTTCAAGGTCGAGGCGCTGAAGTCCGCCGGCATCCACGTTGCCGACAGCCCGGCCAGCCTGGGCAGCACCATGCTGAAGGCTCTGAAGGGTTGATGACGATCAGCCCGGGCCGGTCCCCGACCGGCCCATCGGAGCCGTAAACCCTTGCCAGAAAGAGGGCGCGGGCGCCAACGCCCGCGTCATTAACAAATGTCAGCGATCGCAGCGACCCCTGATCAGTCATCGTTCCTATTCGGCTCGAACGCCACTTTCATCGCCGAGCTGTACGCCCGTTATCTCAAGGACCCGCAGTCCGTCGACCAGAGCTGGAGCAGCTTCTTCGGCGAGCTGAACGACGACGCGCGGGAGGTGCTGGACGAACTGCGCGGGGCGAGCTGGGCGCCCAACACCACGGCGGTGATCGGCGAGGAACCCGCCCCCGCCGCCAAGCCGAACGGCTCGGCCAAGGCCAACGGCCACGCCGCCGCGAACGGCGCCGCGGCACCGGCGGCTGCACTGGACCAGGACCAGCTCCGCGCCGCCACGCTGGACAGCCTGCGGGCGCTGATGCTGATCCGCGTCTACCGCGTCCGCGGCCATCTCCAGGCCACCCTGGACCCGCTGGGGCTGGAGAAGCGCGAGCAGCATCCGGAATTGGATCCCAAGACCTACGGCTTCACCGACGCCGACTGGGACCGCCCGATCTTCATCAACAACGTCCTCGGCATGGAGACGGCGACGCTGCGCCAGATCCTGGAGGTCCTGAAGAAGACCTATTGCGGCACCATCGGCGTCGAGTTCATGCATATCCAGGACCCCGACCAGAAGGCCTGGATCCAGGAGCGCATCGAGGGCGGGCGCAACCACACCGACTTCACGGTCAACGGCAAGAAGGCGATCCTGGAGCGGCTGACCGCGGCCGAGAACTTCGAGCGCTTCCTCGACAAGAAATACACCGGCACCAAGCGCTTCGGCCTGGACGGCGGCGAGGCCCTGATGCCCGCCATGGAGCAGGTGCTGAAGCGCGGCGGCCAGCTGGGACTGCGGGAGGTCGTGCTCGGCATGGCCCACCGCGGCCGGCTCAACGTGCTGGCCAACTTCATGGGCAAGCCGTTCAAGGCGATCTTCTCCGAGTTCCAGGGCAATTCGGCCCATCCGGAGGACGTCCAGGGTTCGGGCGACGTGAAGTACCACCTGGGCACCTCGTCGGACCGCGACTTCGACGGCAACTCCGTCCACCTGTCGCTGAGCCCGAACCCGTCGCACCTTGAAGCGGTCGACCCGGTCGTGATCGGCCGCGTGCGCGCCAAGCAGATCCAGCGTTGCGGCACCGTCCCGCCGACCGACGAGAGCCGCGACGAGGTGCTGGGCATCCTGCTGCACGGCGACGCCGCCTTCGCCGGCCAGGGACTGGTGGCCGAGACGCTGATGATGAGCGAGCTGAAGGGCTATCGCGTCGGCGGCACGATCCACTTCATCATCAACAACCAGATCGGCTTCACCACGATGCCGAGCTATTCGCGCTCGGGGCCGTACTGCACCGACGTCGCGAAGATGATCCAGGCGCCGATCTTCCACGTCAACGGCGACGACCCGGAGGCGGTCGTCCACGTCGCGCGGATCGCGATCGAGTTCCGCCAGAAGTTCAAGAAGGACGTGGTCGTTGACCTGTTCTGCTACCGCCGCCACGGCCACAACGAGGGTGACGAGCCCGCGTTCACCCAGCCGCTGATGTACAAGGCGATCCGCAGCCACGCCACGACCCGCGAGATCTACGCCAAGAAGCTGATCGACGAGAACGTGATCACGGCGGAGGAGTCGGAGAAGATCGTCGCCGACTTCTACAAGAAGCTGGAGGACGAGTTCGAGGTCGCCAGCCACTACAAGCCCAACCGCGCCGACTGGCTGGAAGGCAAGTGGTCGGGCCTGGAGGCGGCGTCGGGCGACGACCGCCGCGGCAACACCGCGGTCGAGCTGGACGTGCTGCGCGAGGTCGGCAAGGCGATATCGACCGAGCCGAAGCACATCAAGATCAATTCCAAGATCGCCCGCCAGCTCAAGGCCAAGGCCCAGGCGATCGAGAGCGGCGAGGGCATCGACTGGGCGACCGCCGAGGCGCTGGCGTTCGGCACCCTGTGCGTCGAGGGCACGCCGGTCCGCCTGTCCGGCCAGGACGTCGGCCGCGGCACCTTCTCCCAGCGGCACTCCGTGCTGGTCGACCAGGAGACCGAGGAGCGCTTCATCCCGCTCAACAACATCCGGGAAGGCCAGGCGATCTATGAGGTCCACGACAGCCCGCTGTCGGAAGCGGCGGTCCTGGGCTTCGAATACGGCGTCTCGCTGGCCGAGCCGCACGAGCTGGTGATCTGGGAGGCGCAGTTCGGCGACTTCGCCAACGGCGCCCAGGTGATCATCGACCAGTTCATCAGCTCGGGCGAGTCCAAGTGGCTGCGCATGTCAGGCCTGGTGATGCTGCTGCCCCACGGCTACGAGGGGCAGGGGCCGGAGCACAGCTCCGCCCGCCTGGAGCGGTACCTGCAGATGTGCGGCGAGGACAACTGGCAGATCCTGAACTGCACGACGCCGGCCAACTATTTCCATGCGCTGCGCCGGCAGGTCCGCCGCGACTTCCGCAAGCCGCTGGTCGTGTTCGAGCCGAAGTCGCTGCTGCGCCACAAGCTGGCGGTGTCGAAGCTGGAGGATTTCGGTCCCGGCACCTCGTTCCACCGCATCCTGAGCGAGCCGTACGAGCTGGTCGCCGACGACCAGGTCAAGCGGGTCGTGCTGTGCACCGGCAAGGTCTATTACGACCTGCTGCAGGAGCGCGAGACGCGGGGCATCAAAGACGTGGCGATCGTCCGGCTGGAGCAGCTCTATCCGTTCCCGCGCACCTCGCTGACCCGCGAGCTGTCCCGCTACGTCAACGCCGACGTGGTCTGGTGCCAGGAAGAGCCGCGCAACATGGGGGCCTGGGCCTTCATCGACCGCCGGCTCGAGGACTGCATGGTCGCCGCCCAGATCAAGGCCACCCGTCCGCTCTATGCCGGCCGCGTCGAGGCGGCGTCCCCGGCGACCGGCCTGCTGAAGCGGCACAACCGCGAGCAGGCGCAGCTCGTCGACGAGGCGCTGACCGTCAAGTAACCGGACCTGCGGGGGCGCCGTCCTGCGGCCGCCCCCGCACCTCCCAACAAAACCGAGCGAACCGCTCACATAAAAAGGTTTGAAATCATGGCCCTGGAAATCACGGTCCCCGTCCTCGGTGAATCGGTCAGCGAAGCCACCGTCGCGAAGTGGCTGAAGAAGGTCGGCGACTCGGTCGCCATGGACGAGCCGCTGCTGGAACTGGAAACCGACAAGGTCACGCTGGAGGTCAACGCCACCTCCGCCGGCACGCTGGCCGAGATCGTCGCCGAGGAAGGCGCCACGGTCGAGGTCGGGGCCCTGCTGGGCACCCTGTCCGACGGCGCCGGCGCCCCGGCCGCCAAGCCTGCGGAGTCGAAGCCGGAAGCCAAGGCCGAACCCGCCCCGGCCCCCGCGCCGGCGGCCCCCGCCGCTCCGGCAGCCGAGCAGCACGACACCCTGTCCCCGGCGGTGCGCAAGCTGATCGACGACAACAAGCTGAAGGCGTCGGACATCCAGGCGACCGGCAAGGACGGCCGCCTGACCAAGGAAGACGTGCTGCGCTACCTGGAGAGCCGCCCGACCCAGATGCCGGCCGCCCCCGCTCCGGCCCCCGCGGCCAAGCCGGCGCCCAAGCCCGCCGTTCCGGCCGGCCCGCGCGCCCGCGCCGAGCAGGAGGAGCGCGTCCGCATGACGCGCCTGCGCCAGCGCATCGCCGAGCGCCTGAAGGAGGCCCAGGACACCGCGGCCATGCTGACCACCTTCAACGAGGTGGATATGACCAACCTGCTGGCCGTGCGCAATTCCTACAAGGACGTGTTCGAGAAGAAGCACGGCGTCAAGCTGGGCTTCATGTCGTTCTTCGTGAAGGCCTGCATCACGGCGCTCCAGGAGCTCCCGGCGGTCAACGCCGAGATCGAGGGCACCGACATCATCTACAAGAACTACTATGACATCGGCGTCGCCGTCGGCACGCCGAGCGGCCTGGTGGTTCCGGTGGTGCGCGACGCCGACAAGCTGAACTTCGCCGGGGTCGAGAAGACCATCGGCGCGCTCGGCAAGAAGGCGAGGGACGGCAAGCTGTCCATGGAGGAGCTGTCCGGCGGCACCTTCACGATCTCAAACGGCGGCGTCTACGGCTCGCTGATGTCGACCCCGATCATCAACCCGCCGCAGTCGGCCATCCTGGGCATGCACAAGACCCAGGAGCGCCCGATGGTGGTCAACGGCAAGATCGAGATCCGCCCGATGATGTACCTGGCGCTGAGCTACGACCACCGCATCATCGACGGCAAGGAAGCGGTCACCTTCCTGGTCCGCGTCAAGGAGTGCATCGAGGACCCGCAGCGCATCCTGCTGGACGTCTGATCCGGCATCACGGCGCAAGCGAAACCCACGCCCCGGCCATCCCCTGGCCGGGGCGTCGTCGTATCCTCATCCGGCGGGGCGGAAGACAGCATGAGCGCTCTGGAGCACGGCATCACCGAGGAGGCGGTCACCACCTTCGTCGCCGAGGCGCTGGCATCGTTTCCGGAGCCACCTTCCCCGGCGCTGAGCAGGACGGACGCCCGAGTCGTGCTTGCCCAGGCCAGGCTGTCCGGCGCCTGGAACGGCACCGTCGCCGTCCGGGTGCCCTCGCCGCTGGCGGCCTGCCTTGCCTCCGCCCTGTTCGGCATCCCCGCGGAGGAAACCACGCCCGCCGAGCGGACCGACGTGGTGGCCGAACTGTGCAACACGGTCGCGGGAAACGTGAAGGGCCTGGTCCGCGGCGCCGCCGTCCTGTCCCTGCCGTCCGTCGCCGAGCGCGGACCCGAGGCGATGGGCCACCATACCGCATCCCCGGCGGGCGTCGTCGCGGTTAATCTCGTCCATCCATTCCTGGGGCGGTTCATCGTGGTTCAAATCATCGAGCATCGGGACGGCGAGCCGTGAAGCTTCCCGCCAAGGTCAAGGTCCTGCTGGCCGACGATTCGCGGGCCATGCGGGCTCTCATCAAGGGCAATCTCGTCTGGCCGGGCACGAACTTCCAGATCACCGAGGCGGACAACGGGACCGACGCCCTCGCGGCCTACCGCGCGCAACGCCACGACCTCGTCCTGCTCGACATCCACATGCCGGGCCTCGACGGTCTGCAGACGCTGCACGCGATCCGGTCGTACGATCCCTGCGCCCTGGTCTTCATGATCTCTTCGGACACCAGCGCCGCGGCCAGCGGGACCGCGCAGGACTACGGCGCCCTGGGCTTCGTGACCAAGCCGATCAGCGGCGCGTCGCTGAACCGGATCATGTCCACGCTGGAGGAGATCCGTCGGCCCTTCGCGGTGCTGACCGCCGACGACAGCCGTACCGGCCAGGCGCTGCTGAAGCGCGGCCTCGATCTGCTGGGGGTCGAAAGCATGGTGACCGGCGCCGACGACGGGCGGATGGCGGTCGAGGCCTGCAACCGGGAATATTTCGACATCGTCTTCCTGGACGTCCACATGCCGGACATGACGGGCATCCAGGCGCTGAAGGCGATCAAGGCGCTGCGGCGCGACGCTTATGTGGTGATGGTGACGTCGGACGCCTCGATGGACACGGTGCGCGACGCGCGGTCGCTGGGGGCCGACGACTACCTGCTCAAGCCCGTCCAGCAGCCCAACCTCAAGAAGGTCTGGTCACGCTTCCGCGTCATGGCACCGCAATATGTCGGTCACGGCCAGACCATCTTCTGAGCGACCGCCGGCGGTCCGCACCGTGTTGCGCCATGGGCGCAACCTACGATTCGACGCAGGGCGGAGGTGTTGCGGACCGTCGATCGTAGGTTGCGCCTATGGCGCAACGCATCGGTTCGGCTGCCCCGGGCGGATCGACCCGATCGGGCAGAGCTCTACGCGACGGCGCTGAGCAGCGGCAGGGTCAGGTTGTCCTCCTCGGCGTCCAGGTATTCGATCCGGAAGGGGGCACGGACGCCGCCATTCAGCAGTTCGGCGCATTCCAACCCTTTCCGGACGCGCTGCTCCGCCGGCTGGCCGACGGTGGAGGCCAGGGAGCCGAGCGCATAGTCGGCGCCGCAGCCGATCGCGTGGAAGCCGCGGGTCGTCTCGCAGACCTGATAGTCGCTCTGGATCGAGAACAGCCGGCCCTCGTAGGCCACCAGGAAGCTGCCGCCCTGCTCGGCGTCGTTGTTGCGCTGGGCGTAGCCGCCCTCCTTGAGGCAGTTCCGGACCTCGTCCACGAAGTCGGTGACCATGAAGCGGAACACGTCCATCCCTTCGGGCCGCTTCGGCGGACGCAGCCGGAACGCCAGCAGCTGGCCCATGCGGAACGAGCTGGTGAACCCGATCAGGAAATCGCCGTTGCGGAAGACCTTGGGGTCGGCGCGCACGGTGATGTCCAAACCGGAAACTCCGGCGCTGTCGCCGCCCATCCATACGCGGCGGCCTTCGATCAATCCAACGATGCAGGTCATGGGTTCCCCGAACTGGCAAGTCAACCAGAGGGAGAATGACGGCTGTATGGTTAATAAAAACCTACCAAAATTGGACGCGAGTCACCGGCGCCTCGCCGACAGCATCCCCTTGGTCCGGCCCTCGCGAGCGGCCAGGTCCTTCTTGAACTGCTCGAAGGCGAAGAAGATGCTGGAGATCCCGTCCGCGGTGCCGTCCCCGTAATAGACATCCATCTTGATCCGTCCCTCCGGCGTGCGGATCAGGGCCTCGTAGCGGCTGAACATCGCCTCGAAGACGGTGCAGAAGTCCTGGTCGGTGAACTTGTAGACATTGGCCTCGATGCTGCCGACGATGGCCGCGGTGAAGGTCTGGCGCTGATGGTTGAACTGCTTGAAGCGCAGCAGCATGCGGATGAAGATCTTGTCCGCCAGCATGCTCATGGTCTCGTCCGCCCGGATCAGCGGCCACATCTGGGTATCGTCGTCGGTCCCGATGGTGGCGAAGATCGCCTGGGCCTGGCTGTTCAGCATCTCGTACTCGGCATTGCTGAACAGGGTCGTGACGTTGCGCTGGATGCCCCGGACGATCACCTGGGGGAAGTGCTTGCCGCTGATCGGGTCCATGCGGGACGGGATGCTGGTGATCAGCAGGGAGAAGACGAAACGGGTCAGGAAATCTTTGCGGCGGGCATCGGGGTTGTAGGCGCGGGCGCCGTGCTTGTCCAGGCACAGCCGGCAATTGGCCTTGAAGGCGGGCAGCGTCTTCGGCCAGAACCCCTCGATCAGGGTGAAGGCGCGGTCGAGCTCGTCTCGGGTAATGTGGTCCTTGCGCTCGAATTGGACCGCCAGCGCCTCGTAGAAGGTACGGATCAGCGTCCGCGCCAGATCATGTTGGGTTTGATGGAACGTCTCGTCGGCCATGTTCTTGCTTCAAATGTGTGCCGGAAAGCGACGTCTTATGCGCTCCGTCCTATGCCGCAAGCATGATGAGCGCCTGCTCGGTTAAGGAAGATTTACGGCAGTGCCATGGCGCCGGGACCAGCCGTGCGACCCATCGCCGCGCAGCTGCCCTGCGTGCCGCCAAGTACCGCCAATATCAGGGATTTCGGGCATTTCCATAGGCTTGTGACAGTCACGGCGATTGCCACGGGCCGCTTGAGAGGCCATAAATCGCATCCGCAAAGCACGGCCACGCTCGCGAGCTGCCCACGGAGGCGAAGAAGAAAAATGCCTGAGAAAACCTACGACGTTGTAGTCATCGGCGGCGGTCCCGGCGGATACGTCGCCGCGATCCGCGCAGCTCAGCTCGGCCTGAAGACGGCCTGCGTGGAAATGCGCAAGACTCTGGGCGGCACCTGCCTCAATGTCGGCTGCATCCCGTCCAAGGCGCTGCTCACCAGTTCGGAGAAGTTCGAGGAAGCCAAGCACAGCTTCGCGTCGCACGGCATCAAGCTGGGTTCGGTCGAGCTGGACCTGCCGACGATGATGGCCAACAAGAACAAGGTGGTCGAGGACAACACCAAGGGCATCGAGTTCCTGTTCAAGAAGAACAAGGTCGACTGGCTGAAGGGCCGCGGCCGCATCACCGCCAGGAACGAGGTGACGATCGAGGGCGATGGCGGCAGCGAGACCGTCGGTGCCAAGAACATCATCATCGCCACCGGTTCGGAATCGATGCCGGTCCCCGGCGTAGAGGTCGACGAGCAGCGGATCGTCACCTCCACCGGCGCGCTGGAGCTGGCCGAGGTGCCCAAGCGCTTCGCGGTGATCGGCGGCGGCGTGATCGGGCTGGAGATGGCCTCGGTCTGGGGCCGGCTGGGCGCCGAGGTTACCGTGATCGAGTTCCTGGACCGGATCCTGCCGGGCATGGACGGCGAAGTGTCCAAGCAGATGCAGCGCATCCTGGGCAAGCAGGGCATGACCTTCAAGCTGAACACCAAGGTCACGGCGGCCGCGGTGGGCAACGCGGGCGTCACCCTGACGGTCGAACCGTCCAAGGGCGGCGAGGCGCAGCAGATCGAGGCCGACGTCGTCCTGGTCGCGATCGGCCGCCGGCCCTACACCGCCGGGCTGGGCCTGGAGGAGATGGGCGTCGAGATCAACCAGCGCGGCCGGATCGTCACCTCCCACCACTGGGAGACCAACGTCCCCGGCATCTATGCCATCGGCGACGTGATCGAGGGGCAGATGCTGGCCCACAAGGCCGAGGACGAGGGCGTCGCGGTGGCCGAGCTGATCGCGGGCCAGTCGGCCCACATCAACTACGACGCCATTCCCGGCGTGGTCTACACTTGGCCGGAGGCCTCCACCGTCGGCAAGACGGAGGAGCAGCTGAAGGCCGCGGGCGTCAAGTACAAGGTCGGCAAGTTCCCCTTCACCGCCAATGGCCGCGCCCGCGCCCTGGGCATGACCGAAGGCTTCGTGAAGATGCTGGCCGACGCCGCGACCGACCGCGTGCTGGGCGTCCACATCGTCGGCGCCAGCGCTGGCGACCTGATCGCCGAGTTGGCCCTGGCGATGGAGTTCGGTGCGTCCGCCGAGGACATCGCGCGGACCTGCCACGCCCACCCGACCCTGAACGAGGCGGTCAAGGAAGCGGCCCTGGCGGTGGATGGCCGACCCCTCCACATGTAAGCCGGCGCCGTCGGATCCGGCGGCCGGAAGGTCCACTCCCGGCCGGCTGGCCCTGGTGCTCTGCCTTGCCGAGGTGCTCGGCATGGCCGGCACCATGAGCTTCCCGGCGCTGCTGCCGACCTTCTTCGCGGAGTGGCGCCTGGGCACGGTGGAGGCCGGCTGGATCAACGGCGTGTTCCACGGCGGCTACGTCGCCGCCGTGCCGGTCCTGGTCACCTTGACCGACCGGATCGATCCTCGGCGGATCTACCTGTTCTCGACGGCGCTGGCGGCCCTGGCGCTGCTGGGCTTCGCGCTGTTCGCGGAGGGGTTCTGGACCGCCATGCTGTTCAGGGCCCTGGGCGGCGTGGGGCTGGCCGGAACCTACATGCCGGGGCTGCGGATCCTGTCCGACCATACCGCCGGGCCGCGGCAGGGGCGCTATCTGTCCTTCTACACGGCCAGTTACGCGCTGGGCTCCAGCGCCTCGGTGCTGATCGCCGGGCTGGCGGGGGCGGAGTTCGGCTGGCGGGTGGCCTTCCTGGCCTCCTCGGCGGCGACCGCCGCCGCCCTGGCGCTCGCCTGGTGGGGGATCCCCCGGGCGCCGGCCGAGCGTCCCGCGGCGGCCGAGACCGCGCTGCTCGACTTCCGGCCCGTGCTGCGCCACCGGGCGGCCATGGGCTACATCCTGGCCTATTCGGCGCACTGCTACGAGCTGTTCGGCCTGCGCGCCTGGCTGGTGGCCTTCCTTGCCTTCGCCTTCGCGGCCAGCGCCGGGACCGTGCCCGATGGGACCGTCCCGGCGGTGGTCACGACCCTGGGCACCGTCATCCTGCTGCTGGGGCTTCCGGCCAGCATCCTCGGCAACGAGGCCGCGACCCGCTACGGCCGGCGCCGCGTCCTGGTCGCGATCATGGCGGGGTCGGCGCTGCTGGCCTGCGGCGTCGGTTTCTCGGCGAGCCTGCCGTTCTGGCTGGCGGTCTGCGTCGTGGCGCTCTACGGCGTCACGGTGACCGCCGACAGCGCGTCGCTGACCGTCGGCGCCGTCACCAACGCCCTGCCGGGCCGCCGCGGCGCCACCATGGCGGTCCATTCCTTCCTCGGATTCGGGGCGGCCTTCGTGGGCTCGGTGATGTTCGGGGTGGTCCTGGACGCGGCGGGCGGCGGGGAGAGCCACCTGGCCTGGGGACTGGCCTTCGTCTCCCAAGGGCTGGTGGTGGCGCTGGGGCCGGTGGCGCTGCTCGCCCTGGGCGACATGGGAAGCGGCGGGAGAGACGGCGGGAAGCGCTAGTCCTCCGCGGGCTTCCTGCGGGCGCGGGGATGGGCGTTGTCGTAGACGCCGAGCATCTGGTCCGCGTCCACCTCGGTATAGCGCTGGGTGCTGGACAGGGAGGCGTGGCCGAGCAGGTCCTGGATCGCCCGGAGGTCGCTGCCGTCGGCCAGCAGATGGGTCGCGAAGCTGTGGCGCAGGGCGTGGGGCGTGGCGGTGTCGGGCAGGCCCATCAAATGCCGGATCTCCCGCATCTGCTTCTGGGCGATGGCGGCCCTGAGCCGGCCGCCGCGCACCCCGACGAACAGCGGCCCGTCCGCAGGCAGGGCGTAGGGGCAGGCGGCGACATAGTCGGCCAGGGCGTCGCGCACCACCGGCAGCACCGGCACCATGCGCTGCTTGCTGCCCTTGCCGGTCACGACCAGGGTATCGTCGGCCGGCATGTCGCGCCGGTCCAGGCTCAGGGCCTCGTCGATGCGCAGGCCGCAGCCATAGAGCAGGGTGAACAGCGCCCGGTCGCGCTTGCCGACCCAGGGCTGGTTGGCCCAGGCCTCGGCGTTGGGCAGCAAGGCCGCGGCGTCGGCCACCGTGAGGGGCTTGGGCAGCCGGTCGGGCAGCTTGGGCGCCCGGATCAGCCCGACCGCGGCGTTGTGCATCCGCCCGCTGCGGTCGAGCCAGCGGAAGAAGTTGCGGATGCCCGACAGCGCCCGCGCCCGGCTCGCCGTGCCCAGGCCGTCCGCGGCCTGCCGGGCCAGCCAGGCGCGGAAATCCATCAGCCGGGCGGCGCTGAGGTCGTTCAGCGCCGGCGGGCGGCCATGATATCCGGTCAGGAACTCCAGGAATCCCGAGAGGTCGGCGGTGTACGCCGTCAGCGTGTGGCGCGAGACGCGCTTCTCCATCTCCAGCCAGCGGCGCCAGGCGGCGATCGCCGCCGTGACGTCCTCGGCGCAGGAGAAACCGATTACTCCGGCAGGTCGAGCCATGCCCGGATGCTGCGCTCGATCACCCGGCCCAGGAAGCAGACCAGCTCGGTCCCCTGGCCGGAATGGAACATGTCGGGATCGCGGCTGCCGAAGGCGAGCAGCCCCGGCGGCGTATCCTCGCTGACCTGGATGCGGATCAGCGCCTGCGAGCGTACCAGCCCGGCCGCGGCGCCGAAGATCGCCGGGTCGCCGCGCGTGTCGGAATAGAGCATGACGTCGCGCTTGCCCAGCCACCCGTCGACCGTACCCGCCTCGACCACCCGTACGCCCGAGGTGTGTACGTGCGGCCTGTCGTCGCCGTTCGCCTCCACCGCCAGGCCGGCCACGTCGAGGTCCAGCAGCACCGCCAGATCCGTCGTGATGGTCTGGATCAGCTGCTCGAACGACCGTGCGTCCAGCAGGAACAGCACGGCGGCATGGATCCGGTTCTGGTTGTTGATGTTGGCGCGAGTGGTGGTGATCAGCTCCCGCTGCTGCTCCTTCAGGCGCCCGACCTCGCCGCGAAGCCGCTCGACCATGAAGTACTGGAAATCCACCACTCCCTTGCCGTGCGCCATGGCGGGAGGCGTCAGGTGCTGGACAAGGTCGGCGTGCTGGGTCAGGAAATCGGGATGCTCGCGCAGATATGCCGCGACATCCTCAGCAGTCAGCGCGTCCATCGTCCTTTGGCTATGTCCGGTTTCCCGAGCCATCAGCGTCGGCCCTCTCCCATTGTCTGAACCCGTGCCCGTCCCAAGCGGAACTTACTCCATCAGGCGTTAACGTTGTGAGCCTACTCGGCGGCCTTGTCCAGAATCGTCTGTCCAGTGCCCGCCCAGTCGGCGACGAACTGATCCAGGCCCTTCTCGGTCAGGGGATGCTTGAACAGCTGGCGCAGCACCGACGGCGGCATGGTCGCGACGTGGGCGCCCATCTTGGCGCTCTCGACGATGTGGATCGGGTGGCGGATCGAGGCGACGAGCACTTCGGTGGTGATGCCGGGATACTGGTCGTAGATCTGCACGATATCGGAGATCAGCGACAGCCCGTCATACCCGATGTCGTCCAGCCGGCCGACGAAGGGGGAGATGAAGGTGGCGCCGGCCTTGGCCGCCAGCAGCGCCTGCGCGGCGGAGAAGCACAAGGTGACATTGACCATCGTGCCGCCGGACGACAGGATGTTGCAGACCTTCAGCCCGGCCGGGGTCAGCGGCACCTTGACCGCGATGTTCGGTGCCAGGGTCGCCAGGTACTTGCCCTCGGCCAGCATGGTGTCGAAATCGATCGCGGCGACCTCGGCGCTGACCGGGCCGGGAACGATCTGGCAGATTTCCTTGACCAGTTCGATGAAGTTGCGGCCGGACTTGGCGACCAGGGACGGGTTGGTGGTAACACCGTCCAGGAGGCCGGTATCGGCGAGGTCCCGGATTTCGGCGAGGTCGGCGGTGTCGATGAAGAACTTCATCAGGAAACGATCCTTGATTGAGCGAAGCGGCGATTGCGGCGGGCGCCTGCGCGGCAGCCGGCCCGGAAACTCGGGAACACTCTAGCCCATGGTGGATCAGGGTTCCAGTTCCGCCCCCGGATTCGATTTCGGCGATGGCTGGGAGGCGCCGCCTCCGGCTCCCAGGCGGGTGTCGGTGCTGCTGCCGCTGCCCTTGCCGGAGGCGTACGATTACAAGGTGCCGGCCGGGCTCGACGTGGCGCCCGGCGACTATGTCGAGGTGCCGCTCGGCCCCCGCCACCTGCTGGGCGTCGTCTGGGGGCCGGGCGCGGGCGAAGTCGCCGACGGCAAGCTGCGGCCGATCGCCCAGCGGTTCGACGTGCCGCCGATGCCGGAGGTCCAGCGGCGCTTCATCGACTGGGTGGCCGCCTACACAATGGCGCCGCCGGGTGCCGTCCTGCGCATGGCCCTGAGCGCGATCGGCGGCATGGAACCGCCCAAGCCGGTGACCGCCTATCGCCTGGGCGATCCCGGCCGGCTGGCCGAGCTGCGCATGACCCCGGCCCGGCGCCGGGTGCTCGACCTGCTGGCCGACGGGCCGCCGCGCCCCCCGGCCGAGCTGGCGCTTGATGCCGGGTGCGGCGTCGGCGTGGTCCGCGGGTTGGCCGACGCAGGCGTGCTGGAGCCGGTGCTGCTGCATCCCACCCGCGACCTGCCGCTGCCGGACTGGAGCCTTCCCGGCCCCCATCTGTCGGGCGAGCAGGCGGCCGGGGCCGCGGCCCTGCGCGCCCGCGTCGCGGCCGGCGCCTTCAGCGCGACCCTGCTGGACGGCGTTACCGGGTCGGGCAAGACGGAGGTCTATTTCGAGGGAATCGCGGCGGCTTTGGAGGCCGGGAAGCAGGTGCTGGTCCTGCTGCCGGAGATCGCCCTGTCGGCCCAGTGGCTGGAGCGGTTCGCCCTCCGCTTCGGGGCGCCGCCGCACCAGTGGCACAGCGACCTGTCCGGCGCCCAGCGGCGCGCCACCTGGCGCGACGTGGCGACCGGCGCCGCGCGCGTGGTGGTGGGCGCGCGGTCGGCCCTGTTCCTGCCTTATCCCGAGCTGGGCCTGATCCTGATCGACGAGGAGCACGACCCCTCGTTCAAGCAGGAGGACGGGGTGATCTACAACGCCCGCGACATGGCGGTGGCGCGGGCGCACCTGGCCGGCATCCCGATCGTCCTGGTCTCGGCGACGCCGTCGCTCGAATCGGCGATCAACGCGGAGGCCCACCGCTACGGCCGGATCGACCTGCCGGCCCGCCACGGCGGCGCCAGCATGCCGGAGATGAAGCTGATCGACCTGCGGCTCGACCGGCCGCCGCGCAACCGCTGGCTGGCACCGTCGCTGGTCCAGGCCTTGACCGAGACCTTCGCCTCGGGGGAACAGGGAATGCTGTTCCTCAACCGGCGGGGCTATGCGCCGCTGACCCTGTGCCGCAACTGCGGCCACCGGCTGCAATGCCCGAACTGCACGGCCTGGCTGGTCGAGCACCGCCTGGCGGGCAAGCTGCAATGCCACCACTGCGACTTCACGGTGAAGCTGCTGGACGTCTGCCCGTCCTGCGGCGCCGAGGGATCGCTGACCGCCTGCGGTCCCGGCGTGGAGCGGATCGCCGAGGAGGTGACCCAGCTGTTCCCCGACCAGCGCACCGCTCTGATGACCAGCGACAGCCTGGTCGGCCCGCACGCGATCCGCGAGATGGTCCGCCGCGTCCAGGACCACGAGATCGACCTGCTGATCGGCACCCAGGTGATGGCGAAGGGCCACCATTTTCCCATGCTGACGCTGGTCGGCGTGGTCGATGCCGACCTGGGGCTTGGCGGCGGCGACCTGCGCGCGGCCGAACGGACGTACCAGCTGCTCCAGCAGGTCGCCGGCCGGGCCGGGCGGGCGGAGCGTCCGGGGCGGGTCTTCCTCCAGACCTACATGCCGGAACATCCGGTGCTGCAGGCGCTGGTGTCGGGCGACCGGGATTCGTTCTACGAGCGCGAGGCGGAGGAGCGCCACATTCACGCCATGCCGCCGTTCGGCCGGCTGGCCGCGCTGATCGTGTCGGGCGAGGAGGAGGGAGCGGTGGAAGCGGTCGCCCGCGCCCTGGGGCGTACGGCGCCGCGGTCGGAAACGGTCCAGGTGCTGGGACCCGCGCCGGCGCCCTATGCGCTGCTGCGCGGCCGGCACCGGCGGAGGCTGCTGCTGAAGGCGCCCCGCGCCGTGTCGGTCCAGCCGCTGATCGCCGATTGGCTGGCGCGGGTGGAGGTGCCCGGAACGGTCAGGGTGCAGGTGGATATCGACCCCTACAGCTTTCTATAGGGCGCCTGCGATCGCGTTCGATCCATCGAAAGTGTTATAGGCAAACCTTGCGATTCGGTCCTGTTTGTAACTACAATGCAACTACACGCGAGGCGTCATGGACCTGGAATTCGAGTGGTCCGAGGCTAAGCGGCAAGCGACGCTTGAAGCGCGTGGGGTGGACTTTCCGCGCATGCGCGAGCTTTTCGATGGAAGACCGGTGGTCGTCTATCTTTCGGCCCGTGGCGCGGAAGAGCGGTGGGTCAGTGTCGGCCGGATCGAGGACAAGTTTTTTGCCGTGGTCTGGACGATCCGGGAAGAGCGTATCCGGATCATTTCCGCCAGGGGGGCAAGGTATGGTGAAGAGAGACGATACCGTGCGGTATACCGCATCGGAAATTGACGCGATGATCGCGAGGGGCGAGGATCGAACCGATTGGTCGCGCGAGGATACCGACGAAGAGATCGAGGCCCAGATCGCTTCCGATCCCGATCTGGCGGTGCCGGACAACTGGGAGGAACTTTCCGTGCCCGGCTTTCCCTTTCCCCTGCCGTCGCGCGAGAACAAGCGCCAGGTCACGGTGCGCTACGACGCCGAGGTGGTGGATTTCTTCAAGGCCCAGGGGCGCGGCTGGCAGAGCCGCATGAACGCCGTGCTGCGCGCCTTCGTGGAAAGCCAGCGGAACGGAGGCCGGTCCCGCTGAGCCCTCCTCACGCTTCCCGCAGCGCGGGGGCCGGGACGCGGGCCGGACGGGTGCGCCAGATCGACAGGCACTCGGTCGAGGTGGAGCCGCTGCCGATGCTGTGCCAGCCCTGGCGGTCGTGGAACCACAGGGTATAAGTCCCGCGCCGATCGCGCTCGAACCGGAAGACGGGGCGGTCCAGATGGGGGAAGGTGACCAGCAGCAGGTCGCCTTCGGGGCTGGTCTGGCGGGACACGCCGGCCCACAGCCCGCGCTCCATGCGCGGCCGGGCTATCTCGTAGAATTCCGCAAGGTCGGCCGGGGTGAAGCGGGCCAGGCTGAAGGCGACGACGGTCATGGTCAGGTGATCCGGAGGCGTGATCAGAGGAAAAATCCGAAGGGGCGATACCGGCGGGACCGGTCGCCGCACCGCCAGCCGGCGGCACCCCTAAAGATGCGCATCCAAAGTTAATTTGCGCTTAATCGCGGTCCGGATCGCCTCCGCTCCCCGGCCTTAGTGTCGCAGGCCGGCCGGTGCCGCCCGCAGAACGGTAAAGCCGGGGGTCTTTCGGCCCCAACTGCCCGGTTTTGCTGGATTTGAGTCGGTTGCGCGCACCGGCTCCCTGTGTTATGTGACCGCTCGCCGTCAGGGGAGGGGGCCTGCCCGACGCATGTCTTCTCCTCCAAGGCCCTAAAAATCAACAAGGTCTATGGACCGAACCGAGGTACCGCGTGGCATCCGAAGGTACAGGAGTATCCGGGCTGGCAGGGCGATACGCGACTGCCCTGTTTGAGCTTGCGGACGAAAACAAGGCGCTGGACCAGGTCGCCCAGGATCTGGCCGCCATCAAGCAGATGCTCGTCGAAAGTCCCGAACTGGACCGTATGGTACGCAGCCCCGTGCTGTCCCGCGGCGACCAGAGCCGGGCGATGGGCGCTCTCCTCCGCCAGGCCGGCGTGTCCGAGCTGACGCAGCGGTTCGTCGGGCTGGTCGCCCAGAACCGCCGGCTGTTCGCGCTGCGCGGCATGATCGACGGCTACCTTGCCGAGCTGGCGCGCCGCCGCGGTCAGATGACCGCCGACGTGACCTCGGCATACCGCCTGTCCGATCCCCAGGTCCAGGCCCTCACAGATGCCCTCAGGGCCCAGATGGGGTCCAAGATCGAGGTGCGGGTCACCGTCGACCCGTCCCTGATCGGCGGCATGATCGTCAAAGTCGGTTCGCGCATGGTCGATAGCTCCGTGCGCACCAAGCTGAACAAGCTGCAAATCGCCATGAAAGGGGTTGGCTGATGGAAATCCGCGCCGCGGAGATTTCCGCGATCCTCAAGCAACAGATCGCGAATTTCGGGAATGAGGCGGATGTCGCCGAAGTCGGCCAGGTCCTCTCGGTCGGCGACGGAGTCGCCCGCGTTTATGGCCTCGACAACGTCAAGGCCGGCGAGATGGTCGAGTTCCCCAACGGTCTGAAGGGGATGGCGCTGAACCTCGAGACCGACAATGTCGGTGTCGTGATCTTCGGCGACGACCGTGACATCAAGGAAGGCGACGTCGTCAAGCGCACCGGCGCCATCGTCGAGGTGCCGATCGGCCGCGGCCTGCTGGGCCGCGTCGTGGACGGCCTGGGCAATCCGATCGACGGCAAGGGCCCGCTGACCGACGTGGTCATGAGCCGCGTCGAGGTGAAGGCGCCCGGCATCATTCCCCGGAAGTCGGTCCATGAGCCGATGCAGACCGGCCTGAAGGCCATCGACGCCCTGGTTCCGATCGGGCGCGGTCAGCGCGAACTGATCATCGGCGACCGTCAGACCGGCAAGAGCGCCGTCGCCATCGACGCCTTCCTGAACCAGAAGGGCATCAACCAGGGCGACGACGAGAGCAAGAAGCTCTACTGCATCTATGTCGCCGTCGGCCAGAAGCGCTCGACCGTCGCCCAGATCGTCAAGACCCTGGAAGACTCCGGCGCGCTGGAATACTCGATCGTGGTCGCCGCGACCGCGTCGGAGCCGGCGCCGCTGCAGTTCCTGGCGCCCTACACCGGCTGCGCCATGGGCGAGTTCTTCCGCGACAACGGCATGCATGCGCTGATCGTCTATGACGACCTGTCCAAGCAGGCCGTGGCCTATCGCCAGATGTCGCTGCTGCTGCGCCGTCCGCCGGGACGCGAAGCCTATCCGGGCGACGTGTTCTACCTGCACTCCCGCCTGCTCGAGCGCGCGGCGAAGATGAACGACGCCAAGGGCGCCGGTTCGCTGACGGCATTGCCGATCATCGAGACGCAGGCCGGCGACGTGTCGGCCTACATCCCGACGAACGTCATCTCGATCACCGACGGCCAGATCTTCCTGGAGACCGGCCTGTTCTACCGCGGCATCCGCCCGGCCATCAACGTCGGCCTGTCGGTCAGCCGCGTCGGCTCGGCCGCGCAGATCAAGGCGATGAAGCAGGTCGCCGGCACCATCAAGCTGGAGCTGGCCCAGTACCGCGAGATGGCCGCCTTCGCGCAGTTCGCCTCGGACCTGGACGCCTCGACCCAGCGGCTGCTGAACCGCGGCGCCCGCCTGACCGAGCTGCTGAAGCAGGGCCAGTTCTCGCCGCTGCCGGTGGAAGAGCAGGTGGTTTCGATCTTCGCCGGCGTGCGCGGCTACCTCGACAAGGTCAAGGTCGAGGACGTCAACCGGTTCGAGGCCAAGCTGCTGGATGAGGTCCGCTCCAAGGGGGCCAACATCCTCGACGCCATCCGCACCGAGAAGGCGCTCTCCAAGGAGACCGAGGAGAAGCTGAAGGGCTTCCTCGACAACTTCTCCAAGGTGTTCGTCTAAGCTCGAAGCGGTCCCTGGATGCGGCCTCCCGGTGTTCCGGGGGACCGCATCGGGGATCAGGAAGGCAGGGCTCCAACCCCCGGTGTGATGAAGGCCTCGAATGCCAAGCCTTAAGGACCTTAAAAACCGTATCTCCAGCGTCAAGTCGACGCAGAAGATCACGGCCGCCATGAAGATGGTCGCCGCCTCCAAGCTGCGCCGCGCGCAGGAACAGGCGGAGGCCGGCCGTCCCTACGCCGAGCGCATGGGCCGTATGCTCGCGTCGCTCGCCGCCAACGTGTCGAGCAACGGCGAAGGTCCGAAGCTGATGACCGGTACCGGAAAGCAGGACGTGCACCTGCTGGTCGTCATCACGTCGGACCGCGGCCTGTGCGGCGGCTTCAACGGAACCATCGTGCGCGAAGCGCGGCGCCAGATCGCCCGGCTCGAAAGCGAGGGGAAGACCGTCAAGGTGCTGACCGTGGGCCGCAAGGGCCGCGACCAGCTCCGCCGGACCAACCCGAACAGCGTCATCCAGTCCTACGAGGACATCGGGCGCAAGCGGCTGTCGTTCGCCGAGGCCGACATGATCACCGCCAAGGTGCTCGAGCTGTTCGATGCCGGCGAGTACGACGTGGCGTCGGTGATCTACAACAAGTTCAAGTCGGCGATGACCCAGGTCGTCACCGTCCAGCAGGTGATCCCGTTCGCCATGCCGGAGGGCGAGGCCGCCGAGACCCAGGCGGAGGGCCAGGGCGAGGCGAAGGCGCTGTACGAATTCGAGCCGGAGGAGGACCAGATCCTCGCCGACCTGCTGCCGAAGAACCTGTCGATCCAGGTCTATCGCGCGCTGCTCGAAAGCGCCGCCAGCGAGCAGGGCGCCCGGATGACCGCGATGGACAGCGCCACCCGCAACGCCGGCGACATGATCAACAAGCTGACGCTGACCTACAACCGGACCCGCCAGGCCGTCATCACCAAGGAGCTGATCGAGATCATCTCCGGTGCCGAGGCGATCTAACGTCTGCAAGCGTCCGACACTGATATCTGGTTCCGAGGGAGCGAACCCACATGACTGCTGCAATCCAGACCGGCACCACGCCGACCAACGCCGCGCCCAGCAACGCCATCGGCAAGATCACCCAGATCACCGGCGCGGTCGTCGACGTCCAGTTCGAAGCCGACCTGCCCGCGATCCTGAACGCCCTGCACACCCAGAACGAGGGCAAGACGCTGGTGCTCGAAGTGGCCCAGCACCTGGGTGAGAACACCGTCCGCGCGATCGCGATGGACACGACCGACGGCCTCGTCCGCGGCCAGCCGGTCACCGACACCGGCAGCCCGATCTCGGTGCCGGTCGGCCCGGCGACCCTGGGCCGCATCCTGAACGTGATCGGCGAGCCGATCGACGAGCGCGGCGACGTCGGCAACACCTCGACGCTCCCGATCCACCGCTCCGCCCCGGACTTCGTCGACCAGTCGACCGAAGCCCAGGTGCTGGTCACGGGCATCAAGGTCATCGACCTGCTGGCGCCCTACGCCAAGGGCGGCAAGATCGGCCTGTTCGGCGGCGCCGGCGTCGGCAAGACCGTCACCATCATGGAGCTGATCAACAACGTCGCGAAGGCGCACGGCGGCGTGTCGGTCTTCGCGGGCGTCGGCGAGCGGACCCGCGAGGGCAACGACCTCTACCACGAGATGATCGAGGGCGGCGTCATCAAGACCGACGGCCCGGGCTCCAAGGTGGCGCTGGTCTACGGCCAGATGAACGAGCCGCCGGGCGCGCGCGCGCGCGTCGGCCTGACCGGCCTGACCCTCGCGGAGTATTTCCGCGACGAGGAAGGCCAGGACGTGCTGTTCTTCGTGGACAACATCTTCCGCTTCACCCAGGCGGGTTCGGAAGTGTCCGCGCTGCTCGGCCGCATCCCCTCCGCGGTGGGATACCAGCCGACGCTGGCGACCGACATGGGCGCCCTCCAGGAGCGCATCACCTCCACCAAGAAGGGCTCGATCACCTCGGTGCAGGCGATCTACGTGCCGGCCGACGACCTGACCGACCCGGCGCCCGCCACCTCGTTCGCCCACCTGGACGCCACCACCGTGCTGTCGCGCTCGATCGCCGAAATGGCGATCTTCCCGGCCGTGGACCCGCTGGACAGCACCAGCCGGATCCTTGACCCGCGCGTCGTCGGCGACGAGCACTACCAGGTCGCCCGCTCGGTCCAGAAGGTCCTGCAGACCTACAAGTCGCTGCAGGACATCATCGCGATCCTGGGCATGGACGAGCTGTCGGAAGACGACAAGCTGGTCGTCGCCCGCGCCCGCAAGATCCAGCGCTTCCTGTCCCAGCCGTTCCACGTCGCGGAGGTGTTCACCGGCACCCCGGGCGTGCTGGTCAGCCTGGAAGACACGATCAAGGGCTTCAAGGGCATCGTCAACGGCGAGTACGACCATCTCCCCGAGGCCGCCTTCTACATGGTCGGCAAGATCGAGGAAGCGGTCGAGAAGGCCCGCAAGATGGCCGCCGAGGCCGCGTAAGTACCGGAGGCCGAAGGGGCCCGATCGCCCCTTCGCCTTGTTTGACGCCTAACTCAGGAACGAGAGCTATCCATGGCCGACAAAGTCGAGTTCGAGCTGGTTTCGCCGGAAAAGCTGCTGGTCTCCCAGCCGGTCGACATGGTCGTGGTGCCGGGCGGCGAGGGTCACTTCGGCGTGCTGGCCGGTCACGCGCCGATGATCACCACGGTGCGCCCCGGCGTCATCGACATCTTCGAAGGGGACCGGGTCGTCGACCGGATCTTCGTCGCCGGCGGCTTCGCCGAGGTGACCGAGACCCGCTGCACCGTCCTGGCCGAGCAGGCGACCAACCTGAGCGAACTGGACCGCGCCGCGGTCGAGCAGGAGGTCAGGGACGTGGGCGAGGACGTGGAGGACGCCAAGTCGGACAGCGAGCGCGCCGCCGCGGAGGGCCGCCTGGCGGTCGCCCGCGCCAAGCTCGAGGCGATCACCGGCACCACCGCGCACTGATGCCCGCTCCGGCGTTGTAAAACGCGCATGGTGGGATAATCTGCAGACCTGATATCGATGGCCTGGCCGCCTAAGCCGGGCCATCGGTCTTTCAGGGTCAACAAGAATCGGCTTGGGAAAGAATGGGCTATCAACACTGGACGCTGGAGGATCTTCCTTGGGACCGGATCGACAGATCCAAAGCGGATGCGGAGATCCTGAAGATCATCAAGGCCGCGGCTCTCGTTGAGTACAACGGCAGGGACTACGCGACCTACCTGTGCAACGTCTTCAACGACGATCCCGAGTTCCAGCAGGTGGCCCGGGACTGGGCGGAAGAGGAAGTCCAGCATGGTGCCGCGCTCGGCCGCTGGGCCGAGATCATCGATCCCTCCTTCTCCCTGGAGGACGCCTTCAAGCGGTTCACCGACGGCTACAAGATCAAGCTGGAAGCGACGGAGTCGGTGCGCGGGTCGCGCAGCGGCGAGCTGATCGCCCGCTGCATGGTCGAGACCGGCACCAGTTCCTACTACACGGCCCTGGGCGATGCGACGGACGAGCCGGTTCTGAAGGAGATCTGCCGCCGCATCGCGACCGACGAGCTCCGTCACTACAAGCTGTTCTACCAGCATCTCAAGCGCTACATGGAGCGCGAGGACCTGGGGCGGCTGTCCCGGCTGCGCATCGCGCTGGGCCGGATCAACGAGTCCGAGGACGACGAGCTGGCCTATGCCTATTACGCGGCCAACGGCTCCGACGCTCCCTACGACCGCGAGACCAACACCCGTGCCTATATGCGCCGGGCCTATGCTTATTACCGTCCGACCCACGTTGACCGCGGCGTCGCGATGATCTTCAAGGCGGTCGGTCTGAAGCCCCATACGACACTGTACCGGGCGGCTACGCGGATGGCCTGGTGGTATCTTGACAGCAGGCTGAAGAAGCTGACCAAGGAAGCGGCCTGAGTCCTGCCGAGCGCCGGGTCCGGAGGCCCGGCGTACCTCCCCGGGTCAGCGAAAGCGATCACATCTCCAGGAGAAGGTCGCTGGACAGTTCCACCCGGCGCATCATGGACTCCTTCAGCTTGAGCATCGCGCGGTGCTCGAGCTGGCGGACCCGCTCCTTGCTGACGCCGAGTTCCCTGCCAAGCTCCTCCAGGGTGGCCCCGTCGTCACGCAGGCGGCGCTGGGCGATGATGGTCCGCTCCCGGGGGCTCAGCTCGCCCAGGGCTTCGGCGAGCCACTTGGAGCGTGTGTTGCTGTCGCGCATGCCGATCACGACGTCTTCGGGGCTGGGCCGCTGGTCGGCGAGGAAATCCTGCCAGTCGTCCTCGCTGCTGTCGCTGATCGGGGCATTGAGCGACTGGTCGGCGCCGCTCAGGCGCATCTCCATCGCCTCCACCTCATGGACCTCAACCTTCAGTTCGGTCGCGATCTTCAGCCGGCCGGCCTGGGTCAGGGCGCCGTTGCTGGACGCATCCTCGATCTTGGCACGCAGGCGGCGCAGGTTGAAGAACAGGCTCTTCTGGGCGGCGGTGGTGCCGGTCCGCACGATCGACCAGTTGCGCAGGATATAGTCCTGCATGGCCGAGCGGATCCACCAGGCGGCGTAGGTCGAGAACCGCACCTCGCGATCCGGCTCGAACCGGGCGGCGGCCTGCATCAGGCCGACATTGCCCTCCTGGACCAAGTCGCCCATGGGCAGGCCGTAGTTCCGGAAGCGCGACGCGGTGGAGACGACCAGACGGGTATAGGCGCGGACAAGATCGTGAAGCGCCGACTCGTTGCCGTCTTCCCGCCAGTTGCGCGCCAGTTCGAATTCATGGTCACGGGAAAGGAGAGGTTCCCGCATCGAGGCCTTGATGAAAGTCAGATTGGCCCGCTGTGTTTCCGGGTCATCGATATGAGCCATCGTCCTGTCCTTCCCCCTGATGGACGCGCGACCTCGGCGATGGCCCTGTCCGTGAGGGTCAACACCGGCGGGTGCCGTCGGTTGCTTCAGATACGCAGCCCGGGCGGACCCGGATCACATCGGGAAGGAAGTTTTTTCAGCCGGCCGGCCGCCGCTTCAGACCTCTATCAGCTCAAGGATCTCCCCCGAGGCGGCGAGGCAGCCGCAGACCAGCGGGCCGCCGAAACCGCATCCGCCATCCAGGGTGACCGTGAAATCACCAGCCTGGATACCTCCGCGTCCGGGGTCGTACCCGCGGACGATGCGGCGGAACTGGTCGTAGGGCTGGTCGATGCGTCCGAATCCGGTACCGCCCCACCAGAAGGTGTCGCCCTGGGCCGCCAGCGGCCGGGAAATCTCGATGCCGGAGGAGACCAGCAGGACGCCCGCAGGATTGCGTTCGGCCGGTCCGGCGCCGGGCTGGCTGGTGTAGGCGGCGCGGCGCAGCGCGCTCATCACGTTTTCGTGACCGGGGTGCCCGCGCATGGCGCCCCGCAGGCTGTTGGTCCAGCGCGTGATCGCGACGGCCCCGTCGCGCGCGGCGGCCAGGCCCTGGTCCGGGTTGCCGCCATAGGCAGCCAGGGTCGCGTCGGCGCCCTGCCGGAGCATCCAACTCAGGACGACGGCCGGATCGGGCGCGAACTGAAGCTGGAGCAGCTTCTGCCACATCTCCTCCTGGGCGCCGCGGAGATAGACGACATCCTCCGCCAGCATGCCGGGCATCGCGATGAGGGTCCGGCGGAACGACAGCAATTCGTCCATCGTTTCCCGAACCGCGGTACCCCGGCCTATCATGTTGCCGGTGTAGACGAGCCGATCGCCCGGCGTGAACCGCCGGCCGATGTCGGCATGCAATGCCGCCAGACGGTCGACTTCGCCATGGACGGCACCCACGGCCCAGATCCGCTTGGGATGGCCGATATCTGCAAATTTCTGATTGTCTGACATCAGGACGCGTAAACGCAACTCCGGTCCGGCTTGGACTGTGGCCGGAGTTTAGGCGCCCGGCGTGCCCAGCAAAAGCCGATAAAAGGGAGTGGCCGGGGATTGTTGCGGTCCCCGGCCCCAGCTTCCGCGCAGCTCAGGCGGCGGCCTTGGTCAGGACGGCCTCGAGCCGTTCCGTGGCCTTCATCTCGTCGATCTTCTCGACGGCGGCCAGCTCCCGGGCGAGCCGCTCCAGTGCCGCCTGGTAGATCTGGCGTTCGCTGTAGGACTGGTCGGGCTGGTCGCTGCCGCGATACAGGTCGCGCACCACTTCGGCGATCGAGACAGGGTCGCCGGAATTGATCTTGGCTTCGTATTCCTGGGCGCGGCGGCTCCACATGGCGCGGCGGGCGCGCGAACGGCCCTGGAGCGTCTCCAGCGCGACCTTGATCCGGTCCTTGGAGCTGAGGCGGCGGAGACCTGAGTCCTTGGCCTTACCCACCGGTACCTTCAGCGTCATGCGCTCCTTCTCGAAGGTGATGGCGTAAAGCGTTACGGTCTGGCCGGCAATATGATGCGTTTCGATTCCCTCGACACGACCGACCCCGTGGGCCGGGTAGACGACGAAATCACCGGCCGTGAACTCAAGCTTGTTCATCATTCCTGTTGGCTCTCACTTCACGCTCGCTGGCACCCGGCTGTCCCGGCCGGATGCCTCGGGACAACGAAAGGCTGAAGCGCCATCCACCAGCCCCCATGAGGTTCAAGGGCCGACGAATAAGGCAATCCGAGCCTGGAGCATCGCAAGCCCGGGACGCGCGCGAAAGCGACCGGGCCTAGGGCCGCCATTATATAGGAAGTGAGGAGGGCGTTACAAAGATATAACGTCTTGGTCATAAGCAAGCTCCCGCCGGTCGCACGATGGCGGACCTGCGGGAATTGCATGGCGGAACGTAAGAATAAACTTTCAGGCTGACGAATAGCGCGCCAGCCCAACGTTCAGTTGCCAGATCCCGGATTGGGATTGAAGAACTTCTCGAATTTGTCCGGGGCTCCCTTGAACTCCTCGGCCTCGGGCGCCGCGTCCTTCTTGCGGGTCAGGTTCGGCCATTGCAGGGAATACTCCCGGTTCAGCTCCAGCCACTTCTCCGCATCGGGCTCGGTGTCCGGGACGATCGCCTCGGCCGGGCATTCCGGTTCGCAGACGCCGCAGTCGATGCATTCGTCGGGGTGGATCACAAGCATGTTCTCCCCCTCGTAGAAGCAGTCGACGGGGCACACCTCGACGCAGTCGGTATATTTGCACTTGATGCACTGTTCGGTGACGACGTAGGGCATGCTCGCTTTCCCTTTATCCTCTTCGGACGCCCGGGCTTCGTCCTGGTCCCGGGGGCCGGCAGCAGTTCAGTCAGATGGAGATCTCTAGTTCGAGCTCTCTCCGGTCGGCGCCTCCAGCGTGGAGTCGGCGATGCCCAGCCGTTGAAGCACGCGCATCCGGGCCGCACCACGGTCGCGGTCGGAGACGTAGAGCAGTCCGCCCACCCTGCGCAAGAGGCTGGCTTCCAGATCGTGCAGTTCGCCATCGGCGTAGACCACTTCCCAGAGCATTTCAATCATCTGAATGCGTTCCTGGTCGGAAAAGCGGTCTTTCAGGGTGGAGGTGAAGCGGTGCCACTGGGCCGGCCCCTCCGTCACCGTCTCGGCCTCGGCCAGAAGGTCTTCCGCCTCGGCGCCCGACAGGGAGAAGCGCCCCTCGAGCAGGTCGCGGATGCGGGCGCGCTCGCGCTCGCCGAACTCGTCGTCCAGGCGCGCCGCCTCGACCAGCAGCGTCGCGGCCGCCAGTTGCACCTCGTCGCGCGAGTGCCGCCCGGCCCGCCGGGCCGTTTCGTCGGCATCCATCAACAGTGCTTTCAGTCGAGCCAGCATTACGGAAATCCCATCCTTGCGGCCCATCGCCGGGCCGGTATCGCGAAACCATGCAGTCCGTCAGATATGGGGGCTGTCCTGTCGATGACGACCCCTGCTGACCCTTGCCCTCGGGTGCGGGAGGCACTAGCCTGCTCGCCATGATGACCGCAGCCGGCCCAGACCACCGCCGCCATGCCCCGGCGACCCAGCGCAACAGGGAACCTATCCTGGGCGTGCTTCGGCGCGTGCTTCCCGCCGCCGGCACCGTGCTGGAGATCGCCAGCGGCAGCGGCGAGCACGCCGTCTTCCTGGCCGGCTCGCTGCCCGACCTGATCTGGCATCCGACCGATCCGGACCCCGACAACCGGGCCAGCATCCGGGCCTGGATCGCCGAGACCGGCGTCACCAACGTCACGGCTCCGGCCAGCCTGGACGCCGCGGCCCGCGCCTGGCCCGTCACTCACGCCGACGCCATCGTCTGCATCAACATGATCCATATCTCCCCCTGGCCGGCGACCCAGGGCCTGATGGCGGGGGCGGGGCGCACCCTGCCGACGGGCGCGCCGCTCTATCTGTACGGCCCGTACAGGCGGGACGGGCGGCACACCGCGCCGAGCAACGAGGATTTCGACCATTCCCTGAAGGCGCAGAACGCCGAGTGGGGGGTGCGCGACCTGGAGGAGGTCTGCGCGGCGGCGGCCGGCTCCGGCCTCACCCTGGACGAGGTCATCGAGATGCCGGCCAACAACCTGTCCGTGGTCTTCCGGCGGGGCTGAGGCGGCCCGGCCGAGTTCCGCGGGTCACCCCGCCGCGCGCGGGCTGCCGGCGGGCCGGCCGGCCAGGCCGCGCTTGCGCCGCCGCCTCCGGTTCGCCAGCAGGTTCAGCGACTCGACGAGGATCGAGAAGGCGATCGCGAAGTACAGGTAGCCCTTCGGGATGTGGAAGTGCAGGCCGTCGGCGATCAGGGCGACGCCGACCAGCAGCAGGAAGCTGAGCGCCAGCATCTTGACCGTGGGATGGTCGTTGACGAACCGGCTGACGGGGCCCGACGCGAACAGCATGACGCCCACGGCGATGATGACGGCGGCCATCATGACTTCCAGGTGCTGCGCCATGCCGACCGCGGTGATCACCGAATCCAGCGAGAAGACGATGTCCAGCATCATGATCTGGATCACCACGGAGGTGAAGGTCGCGGTGCCCTTCCCCCCGGCCTCCTCGTCCTCGCCCTCCAGGTTGTGATGGATTTCCGTGGTCCCCTTGGCCAGCAGGAACAGGCCGCCGACGATCAGCACGAGGTCGCGTATCGACACGTCGAACTCGCCGACCGTGAACAGCGGGTTGGTCAGGGTCGAGATCCAGGCGATCGAGGCGAGCAGGCCCAGGCGGGTGACCAGCGCCAGCGCCAGGCCGACCTGCCGCCCGCGCGCCTGCCGCTCCGGCGGCAGCCGCCCGGCCATGATCGAGATGAAGATGATGTTGTCGATGCCGAGCACGATTTCGAGCACGGTCAAGGTCAACAGGCTGGCCCAGGTATGGGGATCGGCGAGGATGTCTGGCATGGCGCGCTGAGAACCGGGCAGCAGCAGGTAAGTTCCGCGCCGACCCGGCGAATCGACTCAGGAATCCGACCGCAGCCTTTCGGTCGCCCGCCGTTCCGCCTTGGTCGGCCGGCCGGCCCCGGAGGGGCGTTCCGCCGGACGGGCCATCGCCGTCTCTGGCGCCGGCGGCGACAGATCCTCGTACAGCGCCTGGGCTTCCGGCGCCGGACCGCGCCGGGAGCCCAGGGCGACCACCTTGATGATCCGGATATGGCGCCCCTGGGCGAAGGTCAGCACGTCGCCCGGCTTGACGGCGTGATGCGCCTTGGTGACCGGCGCGCCGCCGATGCGGACGGCCCCGGCCGCGCAGAGCTTCGCCGCCAGGCTGCGCGTCTTGAAGAAGCGGGCGTACCAGAGCCACTTGTCGAGCCGCAGCCTGCCGGACGCCAGCTCCCGGGCGGTGGCGGCCCCGCCGTCGCCCTGATCCTCGTCCCGATCCTCGTCCGCTGTCATCGCATGAACTCGATCTGCCTCAGCTTGGCGAAGGGGGAGTCCGGGGACGCCTCCGCGCGCGGATTGGCCGCGGCACCGCGGCGCCGGCCCTTCCGCTCCTGCCGGCGGCGCGGCGGCTTGCCGCGCGCCCAGGTGACGGCGCCGGCCTCGTCCTCCCTGCGGCGGTATCCCATGGCCGCCAGCACCCCTTCCAGGTCCTGGGGCGTGCTGCCGATCATCTGGGCCAGGTCGGGCGCCGCGGTCAACGGGCCCTCGCCGGACCGCCTGTACAGTTCGCGCTCGAACCGCTCCAGGATGTCGGCCCGGAGCGCCCGCGGTCCCATCGGCGGATAGCCCACCGCTTCCCAGAAGCCTGGCGGCACGGCATCGGTCGCGACCGAGACCCGGCCGGCCGGCGGAGTGGGCGGGGGCAGGGGCATCGCGGCGTGGCCGCCGTGCAGCACGGCCCACAAGAGGCCGCGGGTCTCCACCGCCCGGGGCTTGATCAGGGCCGGCAGGAAAACCTGGCTGGTCGCCAGCCGCACGCCCAGCCGGTTGAGCGCCTGCCGGTCGGCCTTGCTGAAGCCGGCGATCAGCGGCTCAAGGTCGGGCCGGGCGAGGCTGCCCAGCGACTCGGAAAGCTGGAAGGCCAGCCCGCGCGCCGGGCCGGCCAGATCGGCCTCGCGCAGCTTGAACAAGGGCGCCAGCCGCTCCTTGACGAACCCTTCGACCCAGCGGCCGAGCCGCGCCCGCACCCGGTCGCGCTGCCCCGACTCGAACAGGTCGTCGTGCAGCGGGATCACCGCCGGGGTCAGGACCGACGTGCCCGGGCCAAGACGCGCCACGGGATGGCCGTCCCAGGCCAGGATGCCGTCGGGCCGCAGGTCGATCCTGTCATCGCCCGCCTGTTCCAGCAGGCGGACCCGCCGGCCGATCTCGTCGCGAAGCGCCCGGCGCGCGGCGCTCATGAAGGCTCGCACGTCGTCCTCCCGCACCTCGGGGTCGAGCGTGAAGTGGAAGCCCTCCAGCCGGCCGACATGGTGACCTTCCACCAGCACCTCGCCTGCGGCGGTGACGGCGGCCAGGAGTTCGCCGCCGCCGGCCAGGGTGCGCGCCAGCACGGCGGAGCGCCGGTCGACGAATCGCTGGGTCAGCCGCTCGTGCAGGGCGTCGGACAGCTTGTCCTCGATCGCGCGGGACTGGGCCTGCCAGTGGGCCGGGTCGGTCAGCCAGTCCGGCCGGTGCGAGATGTAGGTCCAGGTCCGGATATGGGCGATTCGCGAGACCAGGGTATCGATGTCGCCCTCGGTTCTGTCCATCCGGGCGACCTGCTTGGCGACCCAGTCCTCCGGCAGGCGGGCTTCCGGCGTCATCAGGTGGCGGTAGATCTGGGACAGCAGTCGGGTATGGGCGTCGGACAGGACCTTGCGGAAGTCGGGGATCTGGCAGACCTCCCACAGCAGCCGCACGGCCCCGCGGTTGGTCGCCAGGGAGGCTATCTCCTGGTCGCGCGACAGCGCCACCAGCGACAGGTAGTCGTCGGCGTCCCGGGCGCGCATCAGCTCCGGCCGGGGCGGGCGCTGCTCCAGGCTCTTGATCAGCGCGCCCGGGCTCTCGAACCGCAGCGCGGTGTTCCGCCACATGATCGCCTTGAGCGACTCGAACTGGTGGTTCTCCACCGCGTTGACCGTCTCCGCGTCCAGGCCGTTCAGGTCGCCGGTGGTGCCGAAGGTGCCGTCGGTCATGTGGCGGCCGGCGCGCCCGGCGATCTGGGCGATCTCGGTCGGGCGGAGCTTGCGCGGGGCGTGCCCGTCGAACTTGGTCAGCCGGGCGAAGGCGACATGGTCCACGTCCATGTTCAGCCCCATGCCGATCGCGTCGGTCGCGACGAGGTAATCGACCTCGCCGGTCTGGTACAGCGACACCTGGGCGTTGCGGGTGCGCGGACTGAGCGCCCCCAGCACCACGGCGGTGCCGCCCCGCTGCCGGCGGATCAGCTCGGCGATGGTGTAGACGTCGGTCGCGGAGAAGGCGACGACGGCGGAGCGCGGCGGCAGCCGGGTCAGCTTCTTGTGCCCGGCATAGGTCAGCGACGAGAATCGCGGTCGGCTGATGAACTCGGCCCGGGGCACCAGCCTCTGGATCAGCGGCCGGACGGTGTCGGCGCCCAGGAACATGGTCTCGTCCATGCCGCGGGCGTTGAGCAGCCGGTCCGTGAAGATGTGGCCGCGTTCCGGGTCGGCGCAGAGCTGGATCTCGTCCACCGCCATGAAGGCGACGGGCCGGTCCAGCGGCATCGATTCGACCGTGCAGACGAAATAGACGGCGCGCGGCGGGATGATCTTCTCTTCGCCGGTGACCAGCGCCACCGCGTGACGGCCCTTCGCCTTGACGATCTTGTCGTAGTTCTCGCGCGCGAGAAGGCGCAGCGGGAACCCGATCATGCCCGACCTGTGACCCAGCATCCGCTCGATGGCGAGAAAGGTCTTGCCGGTGTTCGTCGGCCCAAGGACTGCGGTAACCCGCCCCTGGTGCTGACCCTGGTGCTGAAAGGCCACGCCAGAAGATGCTGCGCTCATGGGGGAGAGCATTGGGGTTCGCGTGCTGCATTGCAAGGGGCGTTATCGCCCCTCACGCTCCGGTGCCGGAAGGGGTTGCAGCTTTTCGCGGCATTTCACATATCTGGCGCACCTTACCATCAGCCTGCTCAAGGCACCGAACCTATATCCGAAGGTGATACTGCAATGTCCGAGGAACGGCTCAGTTTCCAGGCCGAGGTCAGCCGCCTGCTCGACATGGTCGCGCACTCCCTCTACAGCGAGAAGGAGGTGTTCCTGCGCGAGCTGATCTCGAACGCATCCGACGCCTGCGACCGTCTGCGCTACGCCGCCCTGACCCAGCCGGAGCTTTCGGCTGACGATCCCGACCTCAAGATCCGCCTGCTGACCGACGCCGACGCCAAGACCCTGACGGTGGCGGACAACGGCATCGGCATGAACCGCGAGGATCTGATCGAGAACCTGGGGACCATCGCGCGGTCGGGCACCGCGGCCTTCATGAACAAGCTGACCGGCGACGCCAAGAAGGACATCGGCCTGATCGGCCAGTTCGGCGTCGGCTTCTATTCGGCCTTCATGGTGTCGGACAAGGTCGAGGTGCTGACCCGCAAGGCGGGCGAGAGCCAGGGCTGGCGCTGGGTCTCGGACGGGCGCGGCGAGTTCACGGTCAGCGAGGCGGATGAGGCCCCGCGCGGCACCCGAGTCGTGCTGCACCTGAAGGCCGACGAGGGCGAGTTCCTGGAGGAACACCGGCTGCGGCGGATCGTCCAGAAATACAGCGACCATATCGCCTTGCCGATCCTGTTCGGCGACGCCGCCGACGCCCAGGCGCTGAACAGGGCCTCGGCGCTGTGGACCCGGTCCAGGAACGAGATCACGGCCGACGAGTACAAGGAATTCTACCACCATGTCGGCCACGCCTTCGACGATCCCTGGCTGACCCTGCACTGGCGGGCCGAAGGCAAGATCGAATACACCAGCCTGCTGTTCGTTCCCTCGGCCAAGCCGTTCGACCTGTTCAACCCCGACCGGCGGCACCGGGTGAAGCTGTACGTCAAGCGCGTCTTCATCACCGACGAGGCCGAGGGGCTGCTGCCGCCGTACCTGCGGTTCCTGCGCGGCGTGGTGGACAGCGAGGACCTGCCGCTCAACATCAGCCGCGAGATGCTCCAGCACAACCCGATGCTGGCCAAGATCCGCGCCGGCATCGTCCGCCGCGTGCTGGGCGACCTCGTGAAGAAGGCCGACGACGCTGAGCAGGCCGAATCGTACGCGTCGTTCTGGGAGAACTTCGGCGCCGTCCTGAAGGAAGGCCTGTACGAGGACTACGAACACCGCGAGCAGCTGACCAGGCTGATGCGCTTCCGCAGCACGGGCTCCGACGGGCTGGTCTCGCTGGACGACTATGTCGGCCGCATGAAGGAAGGCCAGGACGCGATCTTCTACATCACCGGCGACGACATCGAGGCGCTTCGCCGCAGCCCGCAGCTGGAGGGCTTCAAGGCCCGCGGCGTCGAGGTGCTGCTCCTGACCGACCCGGTGGACGAGTTCTGGATCCCCTCGGTCGCCGAGTACAAGGAGAAGAAGTTCAAGTCGGTCACCCGCGGCGGCGCCGACCTGTCCAAGATCAAGGCCGAGAGCGAGCCCGAGAAGAAGGAAGAGGAGAAGCCCGCCGAGAACGACCTGGGCAGCCTGGTCGCGGCGCTGAAGCTGACCCTGGCCGACTCGGTAAAGGACGTCCGGATCTCCGAGCGGCTGACGGACAGCCCGGTCTGCCTAGTGGCCGACGAGGGCGACATGGACATGCACCTGGAGCGCCTGCTGAAGCAGCACCGCCAGCTCGACGGCGGCGCCAAGCGCATCCTGGAGGTCAACCCGACCCACCCGCTGATCCGCCGGCTGACCGGGATGGCGGCGAAGGAGGGTCTCTCCGACAACATCGAGGACGTCGCCTGGCTGCTGCTCGACCAGGCCCGCATCGTCGAGGGCGAGCCGATCCCGGATCCGGCCGCCTTCTCGCGCCGCCTGGCGCTGGTGATGGAGAAGGGCCTGGGCTTGGCGGCCTAGAGACGGCCGGGAAGGGAGGGGTGCTCAGGCGTCCAGCCTGAACACCTCGACCCGGCCGCTTCGCCCGCGCAGTCTCTGGGGACCCAGCGGGCTGAGCGGGACGCAGCCGCCGCTCTCCGCCGCGGTCGTGGCGCCCACCAGCACGATGATCTCGGCATCGCCCTGCATCGCGGTGCCCAGTTCCTCGATCCGGGCGGCCGTGTTCACGCTGTCGCCGACGATGGTGTAGTTGATCCTGCTGGCCGAGCCGATGTTGCCGACCACCACCGGGCCGCTGTGCAGGCCGACGCGGATCCGCACCGCCGGCAGGCCGACCGCGATGCGCTTGGCGTTGTCGGCCCGCAGCGCCAGCGCCATGGCGCGGGCCGCGCGGAGAGCGCGCGCGGCATGGTCGTGCTGGACTTCCGGGGCGCCCCAGAACGCCATGATCGCGTCGCCGATGAACTTGTCCACCGTGCCGCCCTCGGCCTCGATGCAGGTGGCCAGCAGGGTGAAGTGGCTGTTCAGCAGGGCCGCGGTCTCGGCGGCGCCGAGATCCTCCGCCAGGGTGCTGAAGCCCCGGATGTCGGTGAACATCACGGTCACCTGCCGTTCCTCCGAGACGAGGCCCGACGTGCCGCCGCCCTGGGCGCTGCGGCGGATCAGGCGCAGCACCAGCCCCTTGGGAACATAGGTCTCGAACCAGCGCAGCCCGGCGACCATGGAATTGAAGGCGTCCGCCGCGTTCGCCAGCTCGCGGAAGCGGCTGTCGGGCAGGGTCGGGGCGCCGCGGAAGTCGAGCGCGCTGACGCTGGCCGCCGCCGCGGCCAGGCGGGCGATCTGGCGGCTGATGGCACGCCCGATCCACAGGGCGGCGCCGACCGACACCAGCAGGATGCCGAATCCGACCAGCCCGGTCGTCCACAGCCGCTCGACCTCCACCCCGACCTCGTCCAGGCGGTAATTGATACCGACGGTCCAGGGCTGGGCGCCGTAGCCCTCCAGCGTGCGCAGCAGGAACAGGTGGCTGTCGTCGCCGATCTCGACCACCTCGGCGTTGGCCGAGTTGCGTCCGGGGATCGCGAAGGTGTCCGCCGGCCGGCTGTTGCGCCACAGGCTGGCGAGCACCGGGTCGTCGACCTGGTCGATCCGCGGCAGCGGCAGTCCGCCGCCATGGTCGGAAAAGTCGAATTCCTTGTAGCGCAGCGCCTGGTGGGCCAGCACGTGCTCCCGGCCGTAGAGGACGAAGGCGCTGAGCCCCTCGTCGACGTACAGTTCCGACAGGAAGCGCGAGAGGTCGCCGATGGAGACCCCGACGATCAGCATGCCGATGAAGCGGTCGTCGCGCCGCACCCCCATGCGCACGGTCAGCAGCGTCGTCTTCACCTCGGGCGACCACATCGGCTCGACCCAGAAAGGACCCTGGCGGTCCCTGGCCTCCGCCATGGCCGCGGTCATCTCGGGCGAGGCGGACAGGTCGAGCGTGCTCTCCACCATCTCGCCGTTGATTCGGCCGGCCCTCGTCATTATCTGGTTGAGAGGCGCGAAGCCGATCCCGGTCACCTGGGGCGTCGCGGCCAGCGCCCCGCGCAAGGTGTCGCGCATGGCTTCCGGATCATCCGGATCCAGTTTTCCGCTTTCGATCAGCCGGTTCAGGTACGTGATCTGATCGCGCGCCGGATCGAGCTGGTGGCGGACCCTCACCACGACATTGTCGATCGCCAAGTCGGCCTTGTCGTTCAGCAAGGCAAAAGTGTTGCGCCCGGCGCTGCTGAGCCCCAGGATGAGGACGCTTGCCACCGCGGCCAGCATCAGGGTGCCGAACCCCGCCACGAGCACGGCGGCGATCGGCAGACGCAGGCGGCGGCGCCGTCCGGCGGCCTGCCCGGTCATCGGGGAGGTCGGCATCAGGGCGGCGGGGGGAGCGACCAAGGGTGTCGGTGCGTGGTCGGCCGCTTCGGTCATGGCCGGGAACTTACCCGGTGGCGACCCCGGCGGCAATCGCGATCGTAGGGGGGCGACCGGCGGTTCAGACGGGTGCGCCCGCGCTTCAGGAGGTTTTGCATGATGGCGTGTGACCGGAGGCGTGGTAGCGTGTCATGCATGCCACGGCATACCGAACCGCTTACAGGCCAACGGCGTTCTATGTCATGCGTCGTGTTGACGCTGGCATGAAAGGTGTGCAGGACTGGTATGATCGTGCAGTGCTGCAACAGGCTGGAACCTTCTACGCAGAAAATCCACCTCGGAACTGTTAACTGTTGGGGATGCACCATACATTGTGGATAGACGCGGACAATCCACACCGCTTCGCCGCATCGAGTCGTGATGCAGTTCCGGTTGCTCGCAGGGACCAAGGTACAGCCCGGATATGACGAAAGAACACTCGAACCAGACCCTCTACTGCTCCTTCTGCGGCAAGAGCCAGCATGAAGTGGTGAAGCTGATCGCCGGCCCGGCCGTGTTCATCTGCAACGAATGCGTCGATCTCTGCATCGACATCATTCGGGAGGAGAACAAGGAAAGGGACACCAAGGCGGTCGGCACCCCGTCGCCGAGGGAGATCGCGGCGACGCTCGACAGCTATGTCATCGGGCAGGCCCAGGCCAAGAAGGTGCTGGCGGTAGCGGTTCACAACCACTACAAGCGCCTCGCCAACGGGGCGGGGGCCGGGCGGGGCGAGGTCGAAATCGCCAAGTCCAACGTCCTGCTGCTGGGTCCCACCGGCTCGGGCAAGACGCTGCTCGCCCAGACCCTGGCCCGCATCATCGACGTGCCCTTCGCCGTCGCCGACGCGACCACGCTGACCGAGGCCGGCTATGTCGGCGAGGACGTCGAGAACATCGTCCTGAAGCTGCTCCAGGCGGCCGACTACAATGTCGAGCGGGCGCAGCGCGGCATCGTCTATATCGACGAGATCGACAAGATCTCGCGCAAGGGCGAGAACACCTCGATCACCCGCGACGTGTCGGGCGAGGGCGTCCAGCAGGCCCTGCTCAAGATCGTCGAGGGCACCGTCTGCTCGGTCCCGCCCCAGGGCGGCCGCAAGCATCCGGGCCAGGAGTTCATCCAGGTCGACACCTCCAACATCCTGTTCATCTGCGGCGGCGCCTTCGCCGGCCTGGACCGGGTCATCGCGCAGCGCAACCGCGGCACCGTCATGGGCTTCGGGGCCGACGTGAAGGGGCCGGACGAACGGGGCATCGGCGAGCTGCTGCGCGAGGTCGAGCCGGAGGACCTGCTGAAGTTCGGCATGATCCCGGAATTCGTCGGCCGCCTGCCGGTGGTCGCGACTCTGGAGGACCTGGACGAGGCGGCCCTGATCAAGGTGCTGACCGAGCCGAAGAACGCGCTGGTCAAGCAGTACCAGCGGCTGTTCGAGCTGGAGCAGGTCAGCCTCGAGTTCACCGAGGACGCCCTGGCGGCGATCGCCCGCAAGGCGATGCAGCGCAAGACCGGCGCCCGCGGCCTGCGGTCCATCATGGAGGCCGTGCTGCTGGACATCATGTTCGAACTGCCGGGCATGACCGGCGTCGACAGCGTGGTGATCAACCGCGAGGCCGTCGAAGGCAAGGCCAAGCCGCTTCGCCTGTTGTCCCAGCGCCGCACGGCGTAACGTCCCTGACGGTTCCGGAAGAATGGCGGCCGGGTCGGAAGACCCGGCCGCCATTTTCCTTTGGCGGCCGGGAGGACGCCTGCGGCGCGGTCACTCCAGCACCTCGACCTGTTCCGGATGGGTCAGGTCCATGGCGGGGCCGTTCCGCTCGTACAGCCAGCCCCGCAGCCTGAGCTTCTT
This sequence comes from Skermanella sp. TT6, assembly GCF_016653635.2. NCBI lineage: Bacteria > Pseudomonadati > Pseudomonadota > Alphaproteobacteria > Rhodospirillales > Azospirillaceae > Skermanella > Skermanella cutis. Next base: position 5,015,634 of record NZ_CP067420.1, on the reverse strand, counting down.
CCCTTGCAGCGACTCGATGTCCACTCCGGACGCCGAGAAGGTCCGGACGTCCTTCGGCGCCACCGTGGCGGTGAAATCCTTGCGGTAGTCCTCGCCGAAATTCAGGAAGATGCGGCCCCGTACGTCCGCGACCTGCCTGACCGTACCTTCGACGAGCTGGTACGTGTCCGGGGGACCGACCTTGCCGTCCGCGTCCTGTACGCGGTAGTAGCCGAGCGTCCAGATCCCTAGCTTGGCTTCCCTGGCTGCCGTTTCCCGGCCGAGCATCTCGTTCGCCGCGGCGCGGTTGTCGGGGAAGGTGTAGACGCGGGCGAGGCCGCGGCCCAGCATCTCCCCTTGCGCCCAGGTCCCGTCTTCGGTGTGCAGGTGGGCGAGAATCCGGCCGTGGCGGTCGCCCCGGGCGCCGCCGTGGGACAGCGTCACGCGCCGGCCGAGAACCAGCTTCTCCAGTTCCGCCTTCGCTTCGCGCGCCAGCGGCCATTCCTTGAAGTTCGGCCGGCCGAGGGGCAGCTTGGGCGCCTGGATGCCGACCAGCCGCACCTCGCCGCCGGTATCCAGCACCACGGTGTCGCCGTCGATCACCTCGACCACGGTCGCGGCAGCCCCCCTCGCCAGGTCGCGGGGCAAGTCCGCCGCGGCCGTGCCGGTCCAGGACTGGAACAGCAGGGCGGCCAGGGCGATCGCCCGCGCCAAAATGGCCGGTCCGTTTTCTGTTGCCCGTGCAACGCGGCTTTGCCACGGTGCGCGCCGTCCCATAGACTTCAATCCGCTCCACTTCATACGGCCCGCTCCTATGCCCCGCACCGAGTTGTTCCCTCCGCTCGATCCATACCAGACCGGTCTGCTCCAGGTCGATGCGATCCATACCCTCTACTGGGAACAGTCGGGCAACCCGCGCGGCGTACCGGTGGTCTTCCTGCACGGCGGGCCGGGCGCCGGGGCGTCGCCCACGCACCGGCGTTTCTTCGACCCGTCCCATTACCGTATCGTCATCATGGACCAGCGCGGCGCCGGGCGCTCGACCCCGCTGGGGGAGATCCGCGATAATACCACCGACCACCTGATCGCCGACCTCGAACAGCTCCGGACCGAACTGGGCATCGAGCGCTGGCACGTGTTCGGCGGGTCCTGGGGCAGCACCCTGGGACTGGCCTATGCGCAGGCGCACCCGAAGCGCTGCATCAGCCTGATGCTGCGCGGCATCTTCCTGATGCGCCGGTCGGAGATCCAGTGGTTCCTGTACCACATGAGGACGATCTTTCCGGAAGCCTGGGCCAACTTCTCCAATTTCCTGCCCGCCGAGGAGCGCGGAGACCTGCTCGAGTCCTACTACCGGCGGCTGACCGGCTCCGACTACGGCATGCGCATGGCGGCGGCCCGGGTCTGGAGCGTCTACGAGGGCGCCTGCTCGACCTTGCTGCCCAGCCCGGAGCTCCTCTCCGCCTCCGGCGAGGATACCCACGCCCTCGGCCTCGCCCGGATCGAAGCCCACTACTTCCGCAACAACCTGTTCACGCCGGAGAACCGCCTGCTGGAAGGTCTCGGCCGGATCCGCGGGATCCCCGCGGTGATCGTCCAGGGCCGATACGACATCGTCTGTCCGATCGCCACCGCGGACGAACTGCATCGCGCATGGCCGGAAGCCGACTACGTGATCGTTCCGGATGCGGGACATTCGGCCATGGAGCCGGGCATTCGGGCTGCCCTCGTTGCGGCTACGGAAAAATTCAAGCATCTGGCCTGAGGGTGAGTGTATTGCATCGCCGCATGCACTATTTACCAGATGTTACACTTCCGCCTATATGCTAGGTCCCGCGCTTCAGAACAGGGGGCTTTGTGATCCAGATGCGTCGCATGATGGCAGTCGTGGTCGCGCTTGGATTCTGCCTGACGGCAGCCGAGGCCACGGCCCAGATCAATTCCACCCAGCCGAAGCCGGAATACATCACCGGCGGCGTGGGCTATTTCGACCTGAAGCCGGCCGAGCCCAATTCCAACGTCCAGCTGGAGTGGGGCCTGGGGCTCAAATACTGGCTGTTCGTCCCCGAATCGGCCGGCTCGGCCCTGGCGCCCAGCGACCGCAACGCGGTCATTTCCGGCGGCACCCAGGGCGGCATCGGCCTTGAACTGTCGCTGGGCGAGAGCTTCATCTTTACGCCGAGCATCGCGGCCGGGGTCGCCGACAGGGGCGAGATCCGCGACCCGACCGATCCGAACAATGGACAGATCGAGATCCGCACCGGCATCGCCGCCGCCTACGAATTCTCGAACGACTGGCGGTTGGGTGCGACATACTTCCACGTGACCAATCCGGCCCAGGTCGGCACCTCGACGGGTGACAGCGGCGAAGTGCTGAACTTCACGCTGGCGGTTCCGTTCGGCGGGAAGTAGCCGCCGGTCCGGCGCGCCGGACCTCGGCATATATGCATCTAATTTTAGCAGTATACGACCGCGTCCGGGTTAGTCGGCCGGGGCTCCGCGGGTATCATTCATCCGGGCATGCAGACCGGAGAACACCCATGTCGGACCGCCGCGCATTTCGCAGACCATGCCGGGAAGAAGCTTTCCGCGGATCGCCGCAGGCCGAGGCAAGGGGGGCGCCGATCCCCGAAATCCACGGCTTCGAATCGGCGAAGCCGCTCCGCGACTTCGGCGCAGGCCGGCCGGTCCCGCCGGCCGATCGCCTGGCGCGCCGACTCCTCGATGCCGCCTTCTGACGGGGAAGCGGTGACGTTCCGCGAGCCACTGCCGGCGCCGGCCGCCCCCGGGGGTTCTGAAACACTGTCGCCGGCGGAACGCGTCGCCCGCCTCGCGTGGGCCGACTGCGCAGCCGCGACCACCCGCCGGGACGTTTTCCAGGATGTGACCGCGGACGCACTGCCGGCTTGCTTTCGCCCGCGCGCCCCACTATAACCCACGGCTCATTCGGGCGGCGAGGCCGGGTCGGTGGACCCTACGGACATGCCCAACCGCTCTGATATGTCACTCCAGGTTCTTGGGAGCAGAAATGTCCAAGTTGAAGACCCATAGCGGTTCGAAGAAGCGCTTCAAGGTGACGGCCTCCGGCCGGGTCAAGGCCCAGGCCGCCGGCAAGCGCCACGGCATGGTCAAGCGTACCCAGAAGATGAAGCGCAACGCGCGCGGCACCATGGTGCTCGCGCCGCAGGATGGCGAGATCATCCTGAAGAACTTCCTGCGCAACGCCTGATCGGGAGAGCTGAACCATGGCACGTGTCAAGCGGGGCGTAACCACCCACGCCCGTCACCGTAAGATCCTCAAGCTGGCCAAGGGCTATCGCGGCCGTTCCAGCAAGTGCTTCCGCATTGCGATCCAGAAGGTCGAGAAGGCGCTCCGTTACGCCTACCGCGACCGCCGCAACAAGAAGCGCGAGTTCCGGGGCCTGTGGATCCAGCGTATCAACGCCGGCGTCCGTCAGCACGGCCTGACCTACTCGCGCTTCATGAACGGCATCAAGCGGGCCGGCATCGACGTGGACCGCAAGGTCCTGGCCGACATCGCCGCGCGCGAGCCGGAAGCGTTCAAGGTCCTGGTCGACAAGGCCCAGGCCGCTCTCGCCCAGGCTGCTTGATCTTTTCCGGCGTCCGCCGAAGCGGGCGCCAGAGCGATCGACGGCAATTGACTAGGGGGCCGCCCGGCTGGGCTGGCCCCCTTTTCGCGCTTGCCGCACCCGTTTCCGGCGGCGCCCAACCTTGACGAGGAACCCATGTCCGCTCTCGAAGCGCTGAAGACGGAATTGCTGACGGCGGTGAGCCAGGCCGCCGATCTGGCCGCGCTGGAAGAGGTCCGCGTCGCCGCACTGGGCAAGAAGGGCCGCATCACGGGCCTGATGGCCGACATGCGCACCCTGTCCCCCGAGGAGCGCAAGGAACGCGGCCAGCAGATGAACGCCCTGAAGGACGAGGTCGGGGCGGTGCTGGACGCCCGCAAGGCCGAGCTGCACAAGGCGGAGCTCGCCCGGCGCCTGGATGCCGAACGCATCGACGTCACCCTGCCGGTCCGGGCGGAGACCCAGGGCCGCGTCCATCCGATCACCCAGACCATCGACGAGCTCACCGCGATCTTCGCCGACATGGGGTTCTCGGTCGCCGAAGGGCCGGACATCGAGGACGATTTCCATAACTTCACGGCGCTGAACTTCCCGCCCGGCCATCCGGCGCGCGACATGCACGACACCTTCTACCTGCCGGACCGTCCGACCGACGGCAGCCGCATGCTCCTGCGCACGCATACCTCGCCGGTGCAGGTCCGCTCGCTGCTGGCCGACAAGGCGCCGATCCGCGTGATCATCCCCGGCCGCACGTATCGTTCCGATTACGACATGACCCACACCCCGATGTTCCATCAGGTCGAGGGGCTGGTCGTGGACGAGAAGACCAGCATGGCGCACCTCCGCGGCTGCTTGGTCGAGTTCTGCCGCGCGTTCTTCGACGTGGACGACCTGCCGCTGCGCTTCAGGCCCAGCTTCTTCCCCTTCACCGAGCCGTCGGCGGAAGTCGACATCGGCTGCCTGCGCCGCGGCGGCGAACTGAAGATCGGCAACTTCGGCGACTGGCTGGAGATCCTGGGCTGCGGCATGGTGCATCCGAACGTGCTGGAGAACTGCGGCATCGACAGCACCAAGTACCAGGGCTTCGCCTTCGGCATGGGCATCGAACGCATCGCCATGCTGAAATACGGCATCCCCGACCTGCGCACCTTCTTCGAGGCCGACCTGCGCTGGCTGAAGCATTACGGCTTCGTGCCCCTCGACGTGCCTTCCCTGGCCCAGGGCCTGAACCGATAAGGACAGCCGACGATGAAGCTCACCCTTTCCTGGCTGAAGGCCCACCTGGACACCGGGGCCGACGTCGAGACGATTTCTTCGAAGCTCACATCCCTCGGCCTGGAGGTCGAGGAGGTCGTCGACCGCGCCAAGGGTTTGGAAGCCTTCCGCGTGGCCTACGTGGTCTCCGCCGAGAAGCACCCCGACGCCGACAAGCTGCGCGTCTGCATGGTCGATACCGGATCCGAAACGGTCCAGGTCGTCTGCGGCGCTCCCAATGCCCGAACGGGCATGAAGGGCGTCTTCGCGCCGACCGGCTCGGTCATCCCGGCGACCGGCGCGGAGTTGAAGAAGGGCGTCATCCGAGGCGTCGAGTCCAACGGGATGCTCTGTTCCGAGCGCGAAATGGGCCTGTCGGACGCCCATGAGGGCATCATCGACCTGCCCGAGGATGCCCCGGTGGGAGCCCCCTTCGCCTCGGTAGTCGGCCTGGACGATCCCCTGATCGACGTCTCGCTGACGCCGGACCGGGCCGACTGCGCCGGCGTCCGCGGCATCGCCCGCGACCTCGCCGCGGCCGGCCTGGGCGAGCTGAAGCCGCTGGAGACCACGCCGGTGCCGGGCGCCTTTCCCAGCCCGATCGGCGTCACGCTCGATTTCGGGGCCGGGGAGGAGCAGGCCTGCCCGATGTTCGTCGGCCGCCTGATCCGCGGGGTGAGGAACGGTCCGAGCCCGCGCTGGCTGCAGGACCGGCTCCTGTCCATCGGGCTCCGGCCGATCTCCGCGCTGGTCGACATCACCAACCTGCTGACCCACGACATCGCGCGTCCGCTGCACGTGTTCGACGCGGGCAAGCTGCGGGGCGGGCTGACCGTGCGTCCGGCCCGCGCGGGGGAGACGCTGCTGGCCCTGAACGGCAAGGAATACGCCCTGGAAGAAGGCATGACCGTGATCGCCGACGACAGCGGCGTGGTCAGCCTGGGCGCCGTCATGGGCGGCGAGGGCACCGGCGTCACCGGGACGACGACCGACGTGTTCCTGGAGGCGGCGCTGTTCGACCCGGTGCGCACGGCCCAGACCGGCCGCAGGCTGTCGATCGACAGCGACGCCCGCTATCGGTTCGAGCGTGGCGTCGATCCCGCCTTCGTGATCCCCGGCGTCGAGATCGCGACCCGGCTGATCCTGGAGATCTGCGGCGGCACTGCCAGCGAGCTGGTGGTCGCCGGATCGGAGCCGTCCTGGCGGCGCGAGCTGACCCTGCGGCCCGGCCGTACCCTGGAGCTGGGCGGGGTCGATGTTCCGGTACCGGAACAGGTACGTATCCTGGAGGCGCTGGGCTTCGGCGTGACGGAGCGGGGGGACGGCGTGATGGCCGTGCTGCCGCCGAGCTGGCGCGCCGACATCCACGGCGAGGCCGATCTGGTCGAGGAGGTGCTGCGCGTCCACGGCTACGAGCACATCCCCGCGATCCCGCTGGAGCGGACCTCGGCGATCACCCGGCCGGCCCTGAACGCCCGGCAGAGGCGCACGGCCATGGCCCGGCGCGTGCTGGCCGTGCGCGGCCTGTCGGAGGCGGTCACCTGGTCCTTCATGTCGTCCGCCCACGTGGATCTGTTCGGCGGCGTGACGGACGGGCTGCGGCTTCTGAACCCGATCAGCTCGGACCTGGACGTCATGCGTCCCTCGATCCTGCCCAACCTGATCCAGGCGGTGGGCCGCAACGCCGACCGGGGCTATCCGGATACCGGCCTGTTCGAGGTCGGCCCGGTCTTCCGCGACCCGTCGCCGCAGGGGCAGGACACGGTCGCCGCCGGCGTCCGGTCCGGAACCCTGGTGCCGCGCCAGTGGGCGGAAAAGCAGCGCCCGGTGGACGCGTTCGACGTCAAGGCCGACGCCCTGGCGGTGCTGGAGGCGGCAGGCGCCCCGACGGGCAACCTGCAGGTCACGACCGACGCGCCGGCCTGGTACCACCCCGGCCGCTCCGGCGTCCTGCGCCTCGGGCCGACGGTGCTCGCCCGGTTCGGCGAGGTGCATCCGGAAGTGCTGGACGCGCTGGGCGCCAAGGGCGCGGTCGCGGCGTTCGAGGTGATGCTCGACGCGGTGCCGGTGCCGAAGAAGAAAGGCGGGACGGCCAAGCCTCTCCTGCGGCTGTCGCTGTTCCAGCCGATCCAGCGCGACTTCGCGTTCCTGGTCGACGCCTCGGTCGAGGCCGAGAAGCTGGTCCGGGCGGCCAAGGGGGCGGACAAGGGGCTGATCACCGACGTGTCGGTCTTCGACGTCTACCAGGGGCAGGGGATCGATCCCGGCACCAAGTCGCTCGCCATCACGGTCACCATCCAGCCCACCGGCAAGCCGCTGACCGAGGCGGAGATCGATGCGGTCGGCGCGAAGGTGGTCGCCGCGGTGTCGAAGGCGACCGGCGGCACTTTGCGCGGTTGACAACAACCGGTCCCGTCCATGGTTTAATGGTGGAGGCCGCCGGCGGCGGTCTCCTGAACCTTGGAGGTGCCGGGCATGGGCTCCCACTCTCACCACGACCATGGCGGCGGGCACGGCCACGCCCACGCCCACGCCCACGCCCACTCCCACTCGCATAACGAGCGCCGCCTGCTGCTGGCCCTGCTGCTGACCGGGAGCTTCATGGTGGTGGAGGCGGCCGGCGGCATCCTGGCCGGCTCGCTCGCCCTGCTCGCCGATGCCGGGCACATGCTGACCGACACGGCGGCGCTGGCCCTGTCCTGGTACGCCTTCAGGGTCGGCCGGCGGCCGGCCACGGCGGACCGGTCCTACGGGCAGCACCGGTTCCAGGTGCTGGCCGCCCTGATCAACGGCGCCACGCTGATCGCGGTAGCCGCCTGGATCGTCCTGGAGGCGGCAGAGCGGCTGCTGGATCCCGTTCCCGTCATGGGCACCACCATGCTCGCCATCGCCGCGGCCGGCCTGGCGGTCAACGTCGCCGCGTTCCTGATCCTGCACGGCGGCGACCAGCGGAACCTCAACATGAGGGGGGCGGCGCTCCATGTCCTGGGCGACCTGCTCGGGTCGGTCGCGGCCATCGTGGCGGCCGGCGTCATCCTCTGGACCGGCTGGACGCCCATCGACCCGATCCTGTCGGTCCTGGTGGCCCTGCTGATCCTCCGCAGCGCCTGGGCTCTGGTCGCCCGGTCCTGGCACGTGCTGATGGAGGGAACGCCGGAAGGGCTGGACATCGACCGGCTCAGCCGCGAGCTGGCCGACGCGGTCCCCGGCGTGGCGGACGTCCACCATGTCCATGCCTGGTCGCTGACGCCCGACCGTCCGCTGATCACCTTCCACGCCAGCCTCGCCGCCGGCGCCGACCACGACGAGGTGCTTCGCCGGCTCCGCCAGGAACTGGCGCACCGCTTCGACATCGAGCATTCGACGATCCAGCTGGAGCGGGACCCGTGCCAGGTGGAGCCCTGCCGGGGCAGGACCTTCGCCTGAGCGGCCCGGGCCGGCGCCGCGCCCGAAAAACCGTCGACTGAAAAAAAATCAAGGGGCGTCAACGTGTAGTGATCCATTTCACAGCGCGGTTCCCGTTCCGGGGCCACTCTCCCGCCAGTCCTCACCCCTTGGATTTCCATCGGAAGTCGAAGGGCACCAGGAAAGCCAGGAGCGCCGCGATGACTGTGATCCCGTTTCCCGCCTGCCGCTTCACGCCCGCCGATCTGGTCGCCTTCTACCGGATCGCGCTGCCCAAATGCTCACGGGGCGCCTGGGCGGCGGTCGCCCGCCAGACCGGCCGGCACCATGACAGGCTGCTGATCTCGCTGCCGGGGATCGAGGATCCCGTCTTCATCTTCGAGCGCGACGCGGGCGGCCGCTACCGGCTGTGGTTCAGGGAAGGCGGCACGCGCTGCATCGGGTCGGCCGCGACGGCGGAGGAATGCCTCGGGGTCTGGCACGCGGCGCCGGTCCGCAGACGATCCGGCGCGGTGCCGGGGCGCTGACGCTCCGGATTGAATTAAATGTATTTTAACCATGATGGCCGAGTCTTCGGATCCGTAGCGATGCCGAAACGACCCTTCCGTCTCCTCCCTGGGGGACAGGCAGACTCGAACCGGCGGCGCAATCCACCAAACAACGGCGCCTCGCGCCCTTCAACAGCCGATTGGCCGCGGCGCGTCCAGATGAGCCTGCTCTCACGCCTGATCCTGATCTTCCTGTCCATCCTGGTCCCCGGGGTCGGAATCGGCATCTTCACCGACTACGAAGCCCGGAACTCGGCCGAGGCCGCCGTCCGGGAAGAGGCGTCGAGGCTGCTCGACAGGGTCCAGGGGGAGCAGGCGCGCGTCTTCGACGGCATCCGGCAGATCGCCGCCCTGGTCGCCGCGACCGATGCCGTCAGGGCCGGCGACCGGGCCGGATGCCAGGCCCTGCTGGACAGGACCGTCCAGCGATTGTCCCCCCACCTGACCATCTCGGTCGCGGACCGGCGGGGCGTCCTGCTCTGCTCCAGCCGGCCGGACCAGGTCGGGCGCTCGATCGGCGACCGGTCCGACATCATGGCGGCGCTGAAGACCGACGAGATGGTGGTCGGCGAGTTCATCCGGCCGGACATGGCGGCCGGCGGCGGCGCCCTGCCGTTCGCCCTGCGCTATGTCGACGATACCGGGGATTCCGGCGGGGTCGTGACCGTGCTGCTCGACGTCGCATGGTGGAACGCCGTCCCCGACGAGGTCCCGCTGCCCGACGGCGTTTCCCTGATCGTCACCGACCGCGCCGGGACCATCCTGGCGGTCCGGTCGGCCCACGCCGCGGCACCGAGTTCGGACGCTCCGGAGGTGATGGCGACGGTGCGTCCCTCCGCCGCGGTCCGGGGCCTTTTCGTCGGCATCGGCATCGGCATCGACCCGGAGGAGATCCGCCAGCGCCTCGACGAGGTGATGCGGCACCGGACGCTGGTGATCGGCGCCGGGCTGCTCGCCGCCCTGGCGGCCGCCGCGGCCCTGGCCTACCGGCTCGTCCTCCACCCGGTCGCGGCCCTGGCCCGCACGGCCGACCTGTGGCGTGCCGGCGACGCCCGGGCGGGCGCCTTCGCCAGCGACGACACGTCCGAGTTCGGGACCCTGGGCAGGACCTTCGACGCCATGGCCGACGCGCTGGAGCGCAGCCGGCAGGAGCGGGAACGGGCGGAAGCGGCGGCCGACCGGATGGCGGCTGTCCTGGAAGGCACCGCCGACGGCATCTGCGAGGTCGACGGCGGCTGGCTGATCACCTACGCCAACCTGCAGTGCCGGACCCTGCTGGGCGGCGACCGGGAGTTGGTCGGCATGCCGCTGCTGGAGGCCCTGCCGGAGGCGCTGGCCGATACCTTCCGGACCGAATGCGCGCGGGCCCTCGCGGACCAGGTCCCGGTCAGCTTCGAGGCCTATCCGGCTCCGCTCTCGCGCTGGCTGTCGGTCCGGCTCCTGCCCTGCCGGGACGGCCTGCTGATCTCCTTCCAGGACATCACCGAGCGGCGCGAGACGGAGCTGTGCATCGAGCGGGCGGAGGCCCATTACCGGGCGATCGTCGACACCGCCGTGGACGGGATGGTGGTGATCGACCATACCGGGATCATCCAGTCCTTCAACCCGGCCGCCGAGCGCATGTTCGGCCATGCCGCGGCGGAGGTCATCGGCCGGAACGTCACGGTGCTGATGCAGGACCGCGACGCCGCGGTCCATGACGGCCACATCTGGAACTACCGGCACGGCAGCGACCGCAACGTGATCGGGCGGAAGCGCGACCTGGAGGGGCGGCGCAAGGACGGCACGGTCTTCGCGCTTGAACTGTCGGTCGCCGAATGGTCGGACGGGCGGCAGCGGTTCTTCACCGGCTTCATGCGCGACATCACCCTGCGCCGCCGGACCGACGCCGCGATCCAGGCCGCCCGCGACGAGGCGGTGGCCGCGCGGGCCGAGGCGGAGCGGGCCGTCCTGGCCAAATCGAAGTTCCTGGCCGCCGCGAGCCACGACCTGCGCCAGCCCGTGCAGTCCCTGTTCTTCCTGGGGTCGGCGCTGGCCGATGGATTGCGCGGCCATCCGATGCTGCCGCTGGTCGGCAGCATCAACCAGGCGACCGAGGCCCTGAAGCTGCTGCTCGACGGGCTGCTCGACATTTCCAAGCTGGATGCCGGCGTGATCACGCCGCAGGTGACCGACATGCCGGTCGCCGATCTGCTCCGCCGCCTGGGGGCCGAATACGCCCACCGCGCCGAGCGGCAAGGACTGCGGCTCAAGGTGGTGCCGTCGGACAGCACCGTGCGGACCGACGCCGTCCTGCTGGAACGCATCCTGCGCAACCTGATCGAAAACGCGCTGCGCTATACCGAACGGGGGCGCATCCTGATCGGCTGCCGCCGGATCGACCTGGACACCCTGCGCATCGAGGTGCGGGACACCGGCATCGGTTTCCCGGCCGACCAGGCCGAGTCCATCTTCGAGGAGTTCCACCGAATCAACCCGGGCGACGGCGGCGATGCCGCGGAGGAGGCCCAGGGCCTGGGGCTGGGGCTCGCCATCGTGCGCCGGCTCGCCGGGCTGCTCGGCCATCCCGTTTCGGTGACCTCGACGCCGGGCCGCGGCTCGCGCTTCTCGATCGACGTGCCGCTGGTCGCATCGGCCGCCGCGGCCCTGGCCGCGCCGCCGGTCATCGACGATCGCCGCGGGCGCGGGCTCGCCCTGATCCTCGACGACGAGCCGGTGATCCTGATCGGGCTGAAGCTGTTGCTGGAGAGTTGGGGCTACCGGGTGCTGTCGGCCCGGAACCCGGGCGACGCGCTGCGCCAGGTGGCGGACGACGGGGTGCCCGACCTGATCGTCGCCGATTACCGCCTGGGCGACGGGGTCAAGGGGCCGGATGCGATCCGGAAGCTGCGGGCGGCCACGGGGGCGGACATCCCGGGGATCATCCTGACCGGCGACACGACGCAGGAACTGCTCGACGAGGTCGAGCGCGGCGGCTTCGACCTCCTGCACAAGCCGGTGGCGTCCCATGAACTCCGCCGGAAGCTGGAAGCCCTGTGCGAACCCGAGGGAGGGCCGTAGGCTCCCGAGGGAGGGTGCGCGTCCCGCGCACCCTGGGCGGCGGGACGCCGCCCCTCCGCACCGGTTTCAGATCCCGACCTCGACGGCGGCGTTGACGATGTAGATCATCTCGTTGGCGTCGCCCTTGTCCGCCAGGAAGATGCCGCTGGGCGCCAGCATCCCGCCGGCGACCACCTCGATGCTTACCTGGCCGTAGGGGAAGACCGCGCGCACGGCCTCATGGTCCAGCTTCTCGGCGTCCGCCGGCACAGCGAGGTGGACCCGCACCCGCATGCGGCTGGTGTCGCCGTCCACCAGGGTACGCATCCCCGGCATGGAGTTGCGTTCGATGGCGTTCCGCACGGCGCGCACGGCCGCCTTGGTCACATCCTGGCCGTGCAGGTCGGCGCCCATGCCGAGCTCGACGAACATCACCTGCTTCATGGCTCGTTTCCTCCCTTCGAAATCCGGCCCGAGAAAGCCGGAGCAGCCGGGCTTACTCCGGGTTGCCCGCCACCCTCACGGGTTCGGCCGGCGCCCCGCCGCCCAGCACCTTGTACAGGGTGACGAGATTGCCGAGCTGCGACAAGCGCGCGTTGATCAGGTCCTGCTGGGCCGAGTACAGCGACCGCTGGCTGTCCAGCGCGTTGAGGAAGCTGTCCAGGCCGCGGTTGTAGCGCAGGATCGACAGGTCGTAGCTCGACCGCGTCGCGTCGACCAGGGCGCTCTGGGCCTCCAGCTGGTCGTCCAGCGTGCCCTGGGCGGCCAGGGCGTCGGACACCTCGCGGAAGGCGACCTGGATCGCCCGCTCGTACCGGGCGACCCCGATCTCCCGCTGCACCTTGGTGCTCTCCAGGTTCGCCTCCCGCAGGCCGTAGTCGAAGATCGGCAGGCCGATCTGGGGCAGGAAGCTCCAGGCGCCGCTGCCGCCGTCGAACAGGCCCGACAGGGCGGCGCTGGCCGTGCCGGCCGAGGCGGTCAGCCCGATGGTCGGGAAGAAGGCCGCCCGCGCGGCGCCGATATTGGCGTTAGCCGCCCGCAGATTGTACTCGGCCTCGATGATGTCGGGGCGGCGCTGGAGCAGGTCGGAGGGCAGTCCCACCGGCAGGTCGGCGACGAAGTCGCCGGTGCCGAGCGACGGCGCCCCGTCCAGCACGGAATCGTCGATCGGGGTGCCGACCAGCAGCGCCAGGGCGTTCTTGTCCTGGGCGATCAGGCGGACATAGGCCGCCCGGTTGGCCCGCGCCGTCTCCACCGCCGTGCGCGCCTGGGCCACGTCGAGCTGGGTGCCGACGCCGCGGTCGAAGCTGCGCCGGGTCAGGTCGAAGGACTGCTGCTGGGTCCGCAGCGTGTCCTCGGTCAGCTTCAGAAGCTCCTGGTCGGCCAGCAGGGTCAGGTAGGCGTTGGCGACCTCCGCGATCAGCGAGATCCGGGCTGCGGCCTGGGCCTGCTCGGTCGCGAAGAAGCTTTCCAGGGCCGACTGCTCCAGGCTGCGGATGCGGCCGAACAGGTCCAGCTCGAACGACGTGGTGCCGATGCTGGCTTCCCACTGGCTGCCGACCGAGGCCCGGCCGGTCCGCGACAGGTCGGCCGGCGTGCGCTGGCGGGTCAGGCTGCCGCCGACGTCCACGGCCGGCAGCAGCGTGGACCGCTCGATGCGGTACTGGGCCCGGGCCTGCTCGACGTTGAGCGCCGCGACCCGAAGGTCGCGGTTGTTGGCCAGGGCAGTCCCGATCAGCTCCTGGAGCCGGGTCGACCGGAAGAATTCCTGCCAGCCCAGGTCGGCCAGCGTGGGCCCCGCGCTTGCCGGCAGGGCCGCCGCCGAGTCCATATAGGCGGGACCCGACGGCCAAGCCTGCGGCACCGGCGACCCGGGCCGGACATAGTCGGGGATGAAGGAGCATCCGCCGAGCAGCAGCAGGGCCAGGGATGCCGGGGCGAGGCGCCGTTTCGTCATGATCTTGTCCGTCATTTCCTTCAGCGCCTCGTCAGTCGGCCTGGGCCGGTTCGGGTGTGCCCTGGTGACCCTTCGGGGCCCAGCGGGCGACCAGCTTCAGCACCGCCACGAAGAACACCGGCACGAAGAAGATCGCCAGCACGGTGGCCGAGATCATGCCGCCCATCACGCCGACGCCGATGGCGTTCTGGCTGCCCGAACCGGCGCCGGTGCTGATCGCCAGCGGCAGCACGCCCAGGATGAAGGCGAAGGACGTCATCAGGATCGGCCGCAGGCGCTGGCGGCACGCCTCGATGGTCGCCTCCAGCAGGCCCATGCCCTCGTCGTGCATGTCCTTGGCGAACTCCACGATCAGGATCGCGTTCTTCGCCGACAGGCCGATGGTCGTCAGCAGGCCCACCTGGAAATAGACGTCGTTGGGCAGGCCCCGCAGGTGCGCCGCGATGACGGCGCCCAGCACGCCCAGCGGCACCACCAGGATGACCGAGGCCGGGATCGACCAGCTCTCGTACAGGGCGGCCAGGCACAGGAACACGACCAGGATCGAGATCGCGTACAGGGCCGGGGCCTGGGAGCCGGACAGCCGTTCCTCGTAGGACAGGCCCTGCCACTCGAAGCTGATGCCCGTGGGAAGCTGGCGCGCCAGGTCCTCCATGATCGCCATGGCCTCGCCGGAACTGACGCCCGGCGCCGCCTGGCCCTGGATGTTGATCGAGGAGACGCCGTTGAACCGCTCCAGCCGGGGCGAACCGTAGTCCCAGTGAGTGGTCGAGAAGGTGGAGAAGGGCACCATCTCGCCCGCCCCGTTCCGCATGTACCAGCGGTCCAGATCGGACGGCAGCATGCGGTAGGGCGCGTCGGCCTGCAGATAGACCCGCTTGACCCGGCCGTTCTCGATGAAGTCGTTGACGTAGCTGGAGCCCCAGGTCGCCGTCAGCGTCGTGTTGATGTCCGCCAGCGACAGGCCCAGCGCGCTCGCCTTCTCCCGGTCGATGTCGATCCGCAGCTGCGGATTGTCGTCCAGCCCGTTGGGCCGGACGCCGACCAGCGCCGGGTTCTGCGCCGCGAGGCCGAGCAGCTGGCCGCGCGCCTGCATCAGCGCCTCGTGCCCCAGGCCGCCGCGGTCGACCAGCTGCATGTCGAAGCCGGTGGCGTTGCCCAGCTCGATGATGGCCGGCGGGGTGAAGGCGAAGATCATCGCGTCGCGGACCCGGGACAGCGAGGCCATGGCGCGTCCGGCGATGGCGCTGACGGCGCCCTCGTCGCTGCCGCGGACCTCCCAGTCCTTCAGGTTGGCGAAGGCGATGGCGGTGTTCTGGCCGCGGCCGCTGAAGCTGAAGCCGGCGACCGCGAAGATGCCGTTGACGTAGTCCTTCTCGTCCTCGAGGTAATGGCGCTCGACCGCCTCGACGGTTTCCAGCGTCCGTTCCAGCGTGGCGCCGGGGGGCAGGGCCATCTGGGTCAGCAGGATGCCCTGGTCCTCGTTGGGCAGGAAGGCGGCGGGCAGGCGGACGAACAGCACGCCCAGGCCGGCGACGATCAGCAGGTAGATCACCAGGTACCGGCCGCGCCGGTGGATCATGTGGCCGACGCCCCGCTGGTATCGGGCGTTGCCGCGGTCGAAGGTGCGGTTGAACCAACCGAAGAAGCCCTTGCGCGGCTGGCCGTGGCCCTTGACCGGCTTCAGCATGGTGGCGCAGAGCGCGGGCGTCAGGATCAGCGCCACCACCACCGACAGCGCCATGGCCGACACCACGGTCAGCGAGAACTGGCGGTAGATGGCGCCGGTCGATCCGCCGAAGAAGGCCATGGGAACGAACACGGCGGACAGGACCAGCGCGATGCCGATCAGCGCGCCGGTGATCTGGCCCATGCTCTTCCGGGTCGCCTCCCTGGGCGACAGCCCTTCCTCCGCCATCACGCGCTCGACGTTCTCGACCACGACGATGGCGTCGTCGACCAGCAGGCCGATGGCCAGCACCATGGCGAACATGGTCAGCGTGTTGATGGTGAAGCCGGCCGCCGCCAGCACGCCGAAGGTTCCAAGCAGCACCACAGGCACCGCGATGGTCGGGATCAGCGTCGCCCGGAAGTTCTGGAGGAACAGGTACATGATGGCGAAGACGAGGACGATCGCCTCCAGCAGCGTATGCACCACGCCCTCGATCGACAGCTTGACGAACGGGGTCGTGTCATAGGGGTAGACGACCTCGACCCCGGCCGGGAAGAAGGGCTTCAGTTCCTCGATCCGCTCCCGCACGGCGGCGGCGGTGTCCAGCGCGTTGGCCCCGGTCGCCAGGCTGATGCCCATGCCGGCGGCGGGCTTGCCGTTGTAGCGCGCGACGGTGGTGAAGTTCTCTGCCCCGACCTCGACCCGGGCGACGTCGGCCAGACGGATCTGGGAACCGTCGGTGTTGACCCGGATCAGGATCCTGCTGAATTCCTCCGGCGTCTGGAGCCGGGTCTGGGCGATGATGGTCGCGTTGAGCTGCTGGCCGGGCGCCGCCGGGGCGCCGCCGAGCTGGCCGGCCGACACCTCGGCGTTCTGCGCGGTGATGGCGCCCACCACGTCGGTCGTGGTCAGGCCGTAGCTGATCAGCTTGTTCGGGTCCAGCCAGATGCGCATGGCGTGCTGGGCGCCGAACAGGGTCACGGTGCCGACGCCGGTCACCCGGCTGATCGGGTCCTGGACGCTGGACGCCACGAAGTCGGCGATGTCGTCCTGGGGCATGGTGCCGTCGGACGACACGAACCCCATGACCATCAGGAAGGTGTTGTTGCCCTTGGTGACCTGGACGCCCTGCTGCTGGACCTCCTGCGGCAGGCGCGGCATGGCGAGCTGCAGCTTGTTCTGCACCTGCACCTGCGCGATGTCGGGGTCGGCCTCCGGGTTGAAGGTCAGGGTGATCTGGGCCGTGCCGGAGCTGTCGCTGTTGGACGAGATATAGCGCAGATGGTCGAGACCGTTCATCTGCTGCTCGATGACCTGGGTCACCGTACCTTCCAGCGTCTGGGCCGAGGCGCCCGGATACGTCGCGTTGATGCGGATCGAGGGCGGGGCGATCGAGGGATACTGCTCGATCGGCAGCCCCAGGATGCTCAGGCCGCCCGCCAGCATGATCACGATCGCGATCACCCAGGCGAAGACCGGCCTGTCGATGAAGTATTTTGACATGTTGGATCCGTGATCTGGGCCGCGCCCCTACCGGGCTTCTTCGGCCTGGGCGACCGCGCCCGGCTGGCCGGCGTCGAGCGCCACCGCATTGACCTGGGCGCCGGGCGCCACCTTCTGGATGCCTTCCACGACGACCCGGTCGCCGGGGGCGACGCCCTGGGTGACCAGCCACTTGTCGCCGATCGCCCGCTCCGCGTTCACCGTCTTCTGGGCGGCCTTGCCGTCCGGACCGACCGCCCAGACGAAGGCGCTGCCGTCGGGCCGGCGGACCACCGCCTGCTGCGGCACCATGAAGACGTTCTCGGCGGCGCCCCAATTGACCTTGGCCCGGACGAACAGTCCCGGCAGGAGGTCCTGGTTCGGATTCGGGAACACGGCGCGCAGCCGGACCGAGCCGGTCGATTCGTCGACGCTGACCTCCGAGAACTGGAGCTCGCCCCGGTGCGGGTAGGGGGCGTCGTTCGATCCGCCGACCAGCAGGGTGACCGGCGCCTTGCCCTCGACGCTCTGGATCGCGCCGCGGCCGACGGCCTGGCGCAGTCGGAACATCTCGGCGCTGGACTGGGTCACGTCCACGTAGATCGGGTCTAGCTGGGTGACCGTCGCCAAGGCCTGGGTCTGGTTGGCGGTGACCAGGGCGCCCTCGGTCACGGTCGAGCGGCCGATCCGGCCGGAGATCGGAGAGGCGACCTTCGTGTAGTCGAGGTTGATCTGGGCCGTCCGGATCGCCGCCTTGGCGGAGGCGACCTGGGCCTCGTTCTCCAGCAGGGTCGCGGCGATGTCGTCGTAATCCTGCTGGCTGACGGCGCGCGACTTGACCAGGTCGCGGTAGCGGGCCGCCTTGGTCCGGGCCGACTTGGCCGCCGCTTCGGCGCGCTGAAGCTCGGCCTTGGCGGTGTCGAGCGACGCCTGGTAGGGAGCGGGGTCGATCTGGTAGAGCTGCTGCCCCGCCTTGACTTCCGCGCCTTCCTCGAACAGGCGCTTCAGGATGATCCCGTTGACCTGCGGCCTGACCTCGGCCAGGCGCGCCGCCGTGGTTCGTCCCGGCAGTTCCGTCGTGACGTCGACCGATTGCGGCTGCAGCGTGACGACACCCACCTCCGCCGGCGGGCGGCCCTGGCCGCCCCCCTGTTGGGCGACGGCGCCCGTGCCATCACACCCCGTCGCGAGAAAAAGCATCGCGACGGCAATCGAGGAGTTCCTGACTGACCAGAAATTCATCATCGCAGCCCCATGACCTGTCTGTATTTCTTGAAGGAAGCGACCCGGCGGGCGGCAGGACGCAAGCCCGCATTGAACCGGTCAGCTCTGTACTGTACGATACAGTATAGTGCGCAGGTGCAAAGTACAAGTCTGTCTAATCGAGGGATGCTGAATGGCAGGGGACGACGTGGTGCATAGGGGGCGGGGCACGGAGGTGCGCCGATGACGCTGGAGGGATGTTTCAAGATGTGCGGGCCGCGAGGGGATGCGCGGCGCCGCGCCATACTGGACGCTGCCTGGACGCTGTTCCTGGAAAAGGGATTCGAGCGGACCACCCTGGCCGACATCATCGCCCTGTCGGGCGGGTCGCGGTCGACCGTCTACGAGGCGTTCGGCGACAAGGACGGCCTGTTCGAGACCGCGATCACCTTGAAATGCGCGGAGTTCGCCGAGCGCTTCCGGAACATCCCGTTCCGCGACGGCGATCCCGAGCGGGCCCTGACGGATTTCGGCATGAGTTTCGTCCAGGGCGTCCTGTCTCCGGACAGTTCGAAGATCATGCGCCTGCTGATCGCCAATGCGGACCAGTTGCCCCGGGCGATCGACGCCTTCTTCAAGGGCGGCCCCAATGTCATCCGCGGTATCCTGGCGGACTACCTGCGGTCGGCCACCGAGCGCGGAGAACTGAATGTCGGCGACCCGGAACAGGCCGCCGCCACCTTCATGGGGCTGCTGCACGGCGACCAATACCTGAAGATGCTGCTGCGCCCGTCCGACCTGGCTCCGCCGGAAGAAATGGCCCGCCATGTGGAGGGAGTGGTCGCGATCTTCCTGGACGGCGTGCGCTGATCCCGGTTCCGGGCGCTCACTCCGCCGGTTTCGCCAGGGTGAAGTGGAAGGTGCTGCCGCGGCCCGGTTCGGAGGTGACCCAGATCCTGCCGCCATGGTGCTCGACGATCTTGCGGCAGATCGCGAGGCCGATGCCCGTGCCGTCATAGTCGCCGCGGCCGTGGAGCCGCTGGAACACCATGAAGATCCGGTCGAAATGCTCCGCCGCGATGCCCAGCCCGTTGTCGGTCACGCCGAAGCGCCAGCAGCCGGGCTCGTCGGCCCAGTCGATCGAGATTTCCGGCACCGTGCCGGGAGAGCGGTATTTCACCGCGTTGCCGATCAGGTTCTGGAAGAGCCGCGTCAGCTCGTTGTCGTCGGCAGGCACCACGGGCAGGTCGGGCGGCACCCGGAGTATGGCGGCGCTTTCGGCAAGTGCCACCTGGAGATTATGGCGGGCGGCCGCGATGACCTCGGCCACCGGGATCGGCGCCATCGCCTTCGAGCGCCGGCCGACCCGTGAGTAGTCCAGCAGGTCCAGGATCAGCCGGTCCATCCGCGTGGCGCCGTCGCGGGCGAAGCCGATGAAGTCGCGGGCATCGTCGTCCAGCCTGTCTTCGTAGCGGCGCTGGAGCAGCGACAGGTAGCTGGTGACCATGCGCAGCGGCTCGCGCAGGTCGTGGGAGGCGACATAGGCGAACTGCTCCAACTCGGCGTTGGAGCGCCTCAGCTCCTCCGCCTGCCGGGCCATCCGGTCGCGCGCCTCGGCGATCTGCTGTTCGTGCCGGCTCCGGTCGGTGGTGTCGCTCATCACGCCGACGAGGCCGCCGACCGACCCGTCCGACTGGCGGTAGAGCGCCTTGGAGAACAGGATGTCGTGGCGCGAGCCGTCGGCGAAGTCGATCTGGGTCTCATAGACCTGGAAAGGGTCTTCCAGGGCCGCCAGGCAGGTATCGGCGTTGTCGTCCAGCCCGGCGAGGGCCGGACCCATCAGGTCCGCCGCGCGCCGGCCGACCACCTCGTCCACCGTGCGGCCGTGGATCGCCGCGAAGGCCCGGTTGCAGCCCAGATAGAAGCCGGCCGCGTCCTTGTAGTAGATCGGGCTGGGAATGGTGTCGAGCAGGGTGGAGAGGAACGCCACCTGGTCGCGCAGTGCTGCTTCCGCCCGTTTCCGCTCGGTATCGTCGCGCGCGGCCGAGTCGATCGCCGCCTGCTGCCGGCGGAGCCGCTCCGCCATCTCCCGCCCGGCTTCGGCCAGCCGGTCCAGCCGGTGAAGGAGCGCGAGCACGACCGCCGCGGCGACGACCGCCGCGACGACGGTCGACGGCGGCAGTCCGGCCGCGGGTCCGGCCGCGAAGCCGGCGACGATGACGAAGGCGGCGATCGCCGCGGCCGAGGCGGCATGCCGTTTCAGTGTTCCGCCGTTCAGGATGGACCCCGATGCCCTGTGGTGACTAGGTTGCGCCAGCTAGGCCGGACCTGTCCGGTTATTCAAATCACGATCTTCGGGGCGGACAATAAGTCGCGCCTCCGGAAACGGTATGCCCGGTATGGTAATGGTACGAAGCGTTCGCCGTCGCATCCTTCAGCAGGCATCGGCGGATGCCAGCGTATGTCCGCGGCGCGGCGCACCGGGAGGAGCATCGGAATGGAAGGGCGGTCGAAGCTTCCTGCGGTCAATCGCGGGTGCCGCGTCCCGCCGACCGGCCGCGCTGACCCGCGGATCTTTCCATGACGCGAACGCGCTGGGAAAGCCTCCTGCCGGCCCTGGCCGCGGCGCTGGTCGTGCTGCTGGTCCTCGGCGGCGTGTTCCTGATCGACGCGGCGGAGGGCCGGCGCTACGCCGAGCAGACCACCGCCACGGTGACCGAACGCGCGGCGGCGATCCGCGCCCGGGTCGAACAGGCTCTCAACACCCGCCTGTTCCTGGTCCGGAGCCTGGTGGCGCTGGTCCGCAGCAACCCGGAACTGACCCAGGCCGAGTTCGAGGAGGCGGCCGCCGCCGCGGCGGAAGGCATCGACGGCGTGCGCAGCCTGGCGCTGGCGCGCAACGCGGTCGCGACGCACTTCTATCCCTTGGCCGGGAACGAGCAGGCGATCGGCCACGACCTGCTGGCCGATCCGAACCGGCGGGGCGCCATCATGGAGGTCCTCGGCAAGCGGCGTTTCCTGATCCAGGGCCCGGTGCCCCTGCTGCAGGGCGGCGTCGCCGTGGTCGGACGGCTGCCCGTGGTGCTGCCCGACAGCCCGACGGCCGCCATCCAGGCCACCCCGCGCGGCAAGGTCTGGGGGCTGGCGGTCATCATCATCGACGTGGAGACCATCCTGCGCGAGGCGGGAGCGGCGGGCGCCGGGGACGAGACGGTCGAATTCGCCATACGGGGCCGGGACGGCCTCGGCGCGTCGGGGGAGGTCTTCCTGGGGCGGTCCGAGCTGTTCGAGGAATCCCCGGTACTGACCGACATCATCCTGCCCAACGGGACCTGGCAGCTCGGCGCGCTGCCGCGCGACGGCTGGTCCAGCCGGTCCCCCTACGCCGCCAGCCTGCGCCTGGTCGGCGGATTGCTGGCCGCGGCCTGCGGGTTCGCGGCTTGGCGGCTGGTGCGCGATCCCATCAAGCTCCGCCGCGAAGTGGCCGCCGCGCGCGAGACCGTGCTGGTCAGCGAGTGCCGGCAATCGATGTTGGTGGACAGCGTCGAGGACTACGCCATCTACATGCTCGGACCCGACGGTACGGTCGCGAGCTGGAGCAACGGCGCCCGGCGTATCGTGGGTTACGGCGCGGAGGAAGTCGTCGGCCGGCCCTACGGCCTGTTCTTCCTGCCCGACGCGGTCCAGGCCGGCGTCCCCGAGGTCGAGCTGGCGGTCGCGCGCGAGAAGGGCCGGCATTCGACCGAGCGCTGGCATCTGCGCCGGAACGGCTCGCGCTTTCCCTGCGTCACGACCATCGCGAGTATATGGGAGGGCGGCCGGAACGAGGCCCGGGATGGCGGCGAGGGCCGTCTGCTGGGATTCTCCGTGGTCACCCACGACCTGACCCAGCGGATCGAGATCGAGAACAATCTTCGCGAGAGCAACCGGCGCTTCCAGGACATCGTCGGCATGGCCGGGGAGTTCATCTGGGAAATCGACATCGCCGGCCGTTACACCTTCGTCAGCGACCGGGTCCAGGACGTGCTGGGGCACAGCCCGGCGGAACTCCTGCGATGCGCCATGGTCGACACGATGGCGCCGGAGGACGGCGCCCGCATGACGGCCGTGCTGCGCAACCACGCCGCCGCGGCCCGCCCGTTCCGCCACGAGGAATTCCGCTGCATCGGCAAGGACGGCAGGACGGTGTGGCTGTGGGGAAGCGGCATCCCGATCCTGCAGGCCGACGGCCATGTCGCCGGGTTCCGGGGCGTGGCGCAGGACATAACCGACCAGAAGATCATCGAGAACCGGCTGCGCCGGACGGTCGAGAAGCTGGAGCGCTCCAACGTCGAGCTGGCCCGCTTCGCCGAGGTGGCGGCCCACGACCTTCAGGAGCCGCTGCGGATCATGGTCAGCTACGCCAACCTGCTGGTCCGCCGCTATGCCGGGCGCCTCGACAAGGATGCCGACGATTTCCTGGGCTTCATCGTCGAGAGCAGCGTGCGCATGAAATGCCTGATCCAGGATCTGCTGCGCTACTCCCTGATCGAGCGGAGCGATCCCCCGGCGTCGCTGGCGGACACCGGCGCCTGCCTCCGGGAAGCCATGGACGGGGTGAAGGAACTCGTCCATGCGATCGGCGCCGCCGTGGAACTGCCGGACCGCGCGCCCCTCGTGCCGGGAGATGCCCGCGAGATCACCGAGGTCTTCCGGAACCTGCTGGCGAACGCGATCGAGTACCGGGCGTCCGACCGGGACCTGAGGATAGCCGTCGGCGTCAAGCCGGCCGGCTCCGCCTGGGAATTCTCGGTCTCGGACAACGGCATCGGGATAGAGGCCCGGTATTTCGACCGGATCTTCGAGGTGTTCGAGCGACTGCATACCCAGCGCGTCCATCCCGGCACCGGCATCGGGCTGGCGATCTGCCGGAAGATCGTGCAGCGCCATGGCGGCACCATGGCCGTGTCGTCGGTGCCCGGCTCCGGCTCCGTCTTCTCCTTCACCCTTCCGGCGGCTGCGGCGGATGACCACGCTCCGCGCGCCGAGCTTGTCGCGGAACCGGCGGCGTCATAAGCATTCCCTTCGCTCACCGACGGATCGGGGCTTCAGCGTGCATCAGCTCTCCCATGGCCTGAACATCCTTCTCGCCGAGGACAACCCCGCGGACGCGCGCCTGGTCGAGGAGGTCATGAAGGAGGGCAGGTTCCTGGCGAAGCTGCACCATGTGGAGGACGGGGTCGAGGCCATGGCGTTCCTGCGCCGGCAGCCCCCTCACGAGGCCGCGCCGCGCCCGGACCTGCTGCTGCTCGACCTCAACATGCCGAAGAAGGACGGCTGGGAAGTGCTGGAGGACATCCGCGCCGACCCCGGCCTAACCGATCTGCCGGTCATCATCCTGACCACCTCGGACGTCCATTCCGACGTGCGGCGGGCCTACAGCAGGCACGCCAACTGCTTCCTGACCAAGCCGGTGGAGCTTGAGGATTTCATCAGGATGATCACCCTGCTGAAGGACTTCTGGCTGACCGCCGTCCGGCTGCCGTCCGGCTGATCCCGTCGCGGCGCGGAATGCCTGACATGCTTCCCATCCAGGTCCTGCTGGTCGAGGACAATCCCGGCGACGCCCGCCTCGTCCGCGAACTGCTCGGCGAGGAGGAGGGCCGCTTCGTCGTCGACCATGCCGGCTCCCTGGGAGCCGCGTGCGAGCGGCTCTCGGCAGGCACCAGCGACGTGGTCCTGCTCGACCTGTCGCTGCCCGACAGCCAGGGCTTCGGCACGATCAGCAGCATCCGCGCCCGGGCGTCGCACCTGCCGCTGATCGTCCTGACCGGCTTCGACGATGCCGACTTCGCGGTCGAGGCGGTCAAGGCCGGCGCGCAGGACTTCCTGGTCAAGGGGCAGTTCGAAGGCGGGACCATCCGGCGGGCGATCCGCTACGCCATCACCCGCCGATCCCTGGAGGAGCGGGTCCGCCTGTCCGAGGAGCGCCTGAAGGGAATCATCGAACTCGCCCATGACGGCATCGTGGTGATCGACGAGGGCCACCGCATCTCGCTGTTCAACCCGGCCGCCGAGCGCCTGTTCGGCTATCGGGCGGACGAGGTCCTGGGCCGGTCGCTCGACCTGCTGCTGCCCGAACGGTCGCGTCAGGTCCACCGGCGTCATGTCGAGCGGTTCGCCGGCACCGGCCGGGGTTCCAGCGCCATGACCGAGCGTCCGGCGGTGACGGGGCTGCGCCGCGACGGCACCGAGTTCGCCGCCGAGGTCTCGATCTCGCATTTCGCCTCGCCGGGAGGGCGGCTTTTCACCGCGGTGGTGCGGGACACGACGGACCGCCGCCGGGCGGAGGAGGAGTTGCTCCGGCTCGCCACCACCGACGCGCTGACCGGCGCCGCCAACCGGCGGCACTTCCTGGAGCGCGCGGAACTCGAGCTTGCCCGGCTGCGGCGCTATGGCGGCCCGGTGTCGCTGGTCATGCTCGACGTGGACCATTTCAAGCGGGTGAATGATTTGCACGGCCATGCCGCGGGCGACGCGGCGCTGATCCTGCTGGTCAAGAGCTGCCGCTGCATGCTGCGCGACACCGATCTGGTCGGCCGCCTCGGCGGGGAGGAGTTCGCGCTCCTGCTGGTGGATGCCACGGATCAGGATGCCCTGCGGATCGCGGAGCGGGTCCGCCGGAACCTGGCCGACCTGGAAGTCGCCGCCGACGACGGGACCGGCTTCGGCATCACCGTCAGCATGGGCGTGGCCGGCTGCCGGTCCGGGGATACGAGCATCGAGCAGCCCCTCGGCCGGGCTGACCGCGCCCTGTACCATGCCAAGGCGACAGGGCGCGACCGAACCGTGGTCGCGCCCTGAAGGATTATCGGATTCAAGTTTCTTGGGTCGGCCCTGGCCCGCAGGGCCAGCGCCGACAGCATGCGGAAACGTTGGAGTCCGCCGTCGGCGTTCGCCCTGACGGGCGAAGCCCGACCTACGATTTCAGGTAGCCACCGCCGGACCGTCAGCTCACTTCCAGCCGGCGCGGTCCATGATCTTCAGGGCTTCCTCGTTGTTCTTGCCGAACACGGAGGCGTTCAGCTCGTCCTCCTTGAAGGAGCCCCAGGAGGCGATGACCGGCGACAGTTCCGCCTGCTTCAGGACCGGGTATTCGTAGTTGCCTTCGGCGAAGATCTTCTGGGCCTCCGGGCTGACGAGATATTCCAGGAACTTGACGGCGTTCTCGCGGTTCGGTGCGTTCTTCAGGACGCCGGCGCCGCTGATGTTCACGTGGGTCCCGCGGTCGTTCTGGTTGGGGAAGAAGACGCCCACCTTCTCCGCGATCGCCTTGTCATCGGCCTTGCTCGACCCGACGAGGCGGCCGAGATAGTAGGTGTTGCTGATGGCGATGTCGCCCTCGCCGGCGGCGACGGCCTTGATCTGGTCGGTGTCGCCGCCCTGGGGAGCGCGGGCGAGGTTGGCGACGATGCCGCGGGCCCACTCCTCCGTCTTCTTCTCGCCGTGGGCGGCCAGGATGGCGCCGGCCAGCGACTGGTTGTAGACGTTGGTCGAGGAACGGATCAGCAGGCGGCCCTTCCACTTCGGATCGGCCAGATCCTCGTAGGTCGACAGGTCGGCCGGCTTGACCGCCGCCTTGTTGTAGATGATGACGCGGGCCCGCTTGGTCAGGCCGAACCACAGGCCGGACGGCTCGCGCAGATGGGCCGGGACAGCCTGTTCCAGCACCTGGGACTTGGTCGGCTGCAGGATTTCGGCGTTCTGGGCGCGCCACAGGCGGCCGGCATCGACGGTGATCAGGATGTCGGCCGGGCTGTTGCCGGACTCGGTCCGGATGCGCTCGATCAGCTCGTCGTCCTTGCCTTCGATGATGTTGACCTTGATGCCGGTCTGCTGGGTGAAGTTCTGGTAGAGCGCCTTGTCGGTGTCGTAGTGGCGCGACGAATAGACGTTGACCTCGGCAGCCTGGGCGGCGAAAGCCGTGCCCAAAAGGACGGCGCCGAAAGTGGCGGCAAGGGTGCCGCGAGTGAAGAAGTTCATGGGTTTCCCTCGACAGACCGGCGTGAATGAGATGCGTTCGCAACGCTCGGCACCTTGTTAGGACACGCCGCGCCTGTCAAGCGAGTTTGAGAAGCATTTTCACGTCAGCGGGTGCGCCGGTTGGCCGCGCCCCCTGCGCGCCGGCCTCCGGCGGCTTGGCCGGCCCTGGTGTCCTCGTCGAACAGTTCGGCCAGCTTCTCCATCATGGTGCCGCCCAGCTGCTCCGCGTCGACGATGGTCACCGCGCGCCGGTAATAGCGGGTGACGTCGTGGCCGATGCCGATCGCCACCAGCTCCACCGGCGAGCGGGTCTCGATCGTGTCGATCACCTGCCGCAGGTGCCTCTCCAGGTAGTTGCCGGAATTCACCGACAGCGTCGAGTCATCGACCGGTGCGCCGTCGGAGATCACCATCAGGATGCGCCGCTGCTCCGGCCGGGCCATCAGCCGGTTGTGCGCCCACAGCAGCGCCTCGCCGTCGATGTTCTCCTTCAGGATGCCTTCCCGCAGCATCAGGCCCAGGTTCTTGCGGGCGCGGCGCCACGGCGCGTCGGCGTTCTTGTAGACGATGTGCCGCAGGTCGTTGAGCCGGCCGGGATTGGCCGGCTTGCCCCGCCCGATCCACCGCTCGCGCGCCTGCCCGCCCTTCCAGGCCCGGGTGGTGAAGCCCAGGATCTCGACCTTGACCGCGCAGCGCTCCAGGGTGCGCGCCAGGATGTCGGCGCTCATCGCGGCGATGGTGATCGGCCGGCCGCGCATCGATCCCGAATTGTCGATCAGCAGGCCCACCACGGTGTCGCGGAAATCGGTCTCCTTCTCCCGCTTGAACGACAGGGGCAGCACCGGGTTGACCACCACGCGGCTCAGCCTGGCCGCGTCCAGGAGGCCGTCGTCCAGGTCGAACTCCCAGGCGCGGGTCTGCTTGGCCAGCAGCCGGCGCTGGAGCCGGTTGGCCAGCCGGGAGATCACACCCTGGAGGTGCTGGAGCTGCTGGTCGAGCAGGGCCCGCAGCCGGGTCAACTCGTCCGGGTCGCACAGCTCGTCGGCCTCGACCACCTCGTCGAACTCCGTCGTGAACGCCTTGTAGGCGTCGGGATCGACCTCGTTGCGGCGGCCGTGGTCGGGACGCCAGGGCTGCCCGGGCGAACCCGGTTCCTCCGACCCGCTGCCCTCGGCCATCTCGCCGTCCATCTGGTCGGCGCCCTCCGCCCCGTCGTCCTGGTCGACCTCGCGGGTGTCGGGCTGGGTCATGGTCTCGGTCTGGCTGGTGGAATCCTCGCCGCCGCGGGACTGGCCGTCGTTCGGCTCGTTCTCGTCCGGCTCGCCTTCCTGCTGCTCCTCGTCGTCCTCCTCGGTCGTCTCCGGCTCGCCGCCGACTTCCATGTCCAGGTGGGACAGCAGCTTGCGGACCTCGCGGGCGTAGCGGTCCTGGTCGTCCAGCAGCGCCGCCAGCTCGTTCATGTCCTTGCCGATCCGCTCCTCGACCCAGGGGCGCCACAGGTCCACCGCGAAGCGGGCGGTGGCGGGCGGCGGCGCCCCGGTCAGGGCCTCGCGGGCCAGCAGGCGCATCACCTCCGACAGCGGGGCCTGGTCGCGCTCGGTCACCCGCTCGAACCCCTGGCGGCGGTACCGCTCGTCCAGCGCCGCCCCCAGGTTGGAGGCGACGCCCGGCATGGCACGGGCGCCCAGGGCCTCGCAGCGGGCCTGCTCCAGCGCCTCGAACGCCGCCCGGGCGGTGTCGCCGGTGGGCATGCGCTGGGTGTGGATGCCGCTGTCGTGGTGGCGAAGCCGCAGGGCCACCGCGTCGGCCGCTCCGCGCAGGGTGGCGACGTCCCGGGGATTGAGGTCGCGCGCCGGCATCGGCACCCGGACCCGCGCCCCGGCCACGCCCGGCGGCTCGCCGCTGAAGCCGATCTGGAGATCGTTGCGCTCCGCGATGGCCCGGATCGTGGCCGACGTGGCGCGCTTGAAGATCTCGACGGGGTTTTCTTTGTCGGACATGTCTATCTTCGGCTCTGCTGTTTCGCGCGGGTCGGGGCGCCCCTCACCCGACCCTCGGATCGGCGCCCCCGTCTTCCTTACGCCAGGTTGGCGCGGACCCCGGTCTCCGGAAGCTCGGTGCCGAAGCAGCGCTGGTAGTACTCGGCCACGGTCGATCGCTCCACCTCGTCGCACTTGTTCAGGAAGGTGATCCGGAACGCGAACGGGATGTCGTTGAAGATCTTGGCGTTCTCGGCCCAGGTGATGACCGTGCGGGGCGACATGACGGTCGAGATGTCGCCCGACATGAATCCTGCGCGCGTCAGGTCGGCCAACTGGACCATGGCCGCGATCTGCTGGCGCCCCTTCTCGTCGTCGTAGCCCTGGACCTTGGCCGCGACGATCTTCACCTCGTCGTCGTGCGGCAGGTAGTTGAGCGTGGCGACGATGTTCCAGCGGTCCATCTGGCCCTGGTTGATCTGCTGGGTGCCGTGGTACAGGCCGGTGGTGTCGCCCAGGCCCACGGTGTTGGCGGTCGCGAACAGGCGGAACGCCGGGTGCGGCCGGATCACGCGGTTCTGGTCGAGCAGGGTCAGCTTGCCCTCGACCTCCAGCACGCGCTGGATCACGAACATGACGTCGGGGCGGCCGGCGTCGTACTCGTCGAACACGATCGCGCAGGGATGCTGGAGCGCCCAGGGCAGGATGCCCTCGCGGTACTCGGTCACCTGCATGCCGTCGCGCAGCACGATGGCGTCCTTGCCGATCAGGTCGATGCGGCTGATGTGGCTGTCCAGGTTGATCCGGATGCAGGGCCAGTTCAGGCGGGCGGCGACCTGCTCGATATGGGTCGACTTGCCGGTGCCGTGATAGCCCTGGACCATCACCCGCCTGTTGTAGGCGAAGCCGGCCAGGATCGCGAGCGTGGTGTCGTGGTCGAACCGGTAGGTGTCGTCCACGTCCGGCACATGCTCGGAGTTGGCGCTGAAGGCGGGAACCTGGAGGTCGCTGTCGATCCCGAAAGTCTGCCGGACGGAGACCTTGATGTCCGGGAGCGAGCCGGTCAGCGCTGATTGTTGTGTCGTTTCGGAGGCCATAGTGTCTGTCGCTTCATTCATCGGTTGGGTGGACGGCTCGGGCGCCGGTTCTATCGTGCGGAGGATCCCCCTTGCCGAGGATCCGGAGGAAGCCGTCTCAGGCCCCGTAGCTGGTTTTCAGTACCGAGTAGGCCCTGTTTATCCGTTTTAACGTCTCCTCCGCGGTCTTGTCGCCACCATTGATGTCGGGATGGTGGATCTTGGCGAGTTCCCGGTATCTGGCCTTGATCCGCGCGAAGTCCACCGGCGGCTCCAGGTCGAGGTCGGCCAGCGCCTCCTCCTCCGGGGTGCGCATCCGGTTGGCGGCGCCGTCGGCATGGCCGTTGCGGCCGTTCCCCCGGGCGCCGGCCCCGTCGCCGGCGTCGCGGAAGCCGTACTGGCGCATCGCCTCCTCGTGCATCGTCCGCTCGCGGGTGCGCCAGAAGCCCATCGGCCAGGTCGGCCGCTGCCATGTCACGTCGCTGCGGACGTGCCGCTCGATCTCGCGCTCCGACATGCCGGCGTAATAGTCCCACGCCTTGTTGTACTCGCGCACGTGCTCCAGGCAGAACCAGAAATATTCGTTCAGGCGCTCGCGGCCCTTAGGCGCCCTGTACTCGCCCGCGGCCGAGCATGTGGGCATGTCGCAGCAGCGGGTCGCCGGCGGCGCCTCCTCGGAAAAACGGGTCGAGTATTGGACACGGTTCTTGTGCATCGGAAAAGTATGGTCAGAGGTTGAAGCGCTGGCAAGCATCCCCGCTCGCAGCGCGGCTATCGGTTGCCGGACGGCCTGCGGTCGGCGAGGGCCAGCCAGGCCAGTCCCCCGAGGATCAGCACCAGTCCCGTCAGGTTGGTCAGCGTCACCGGTTCCCCCAGCATCGCGGCCGAGGCGATGACGCCCGCGACCGGTACGCCGAGCGTGCCCAGCGAGGTGGTGATGGCGGGCAGGGCACGGTTGACCGTGACCACCGCCCAGAAGCAGAACGCCGTGGCGATCGGCGCATTGTAGAACAGGACCGCGGCCAATTGCGCGGTCCAATCGATGGGTTTGCCGGCATCCAGGAGGACCGCGAACGGCAGCAGGGTCACCGCCGCGACCGTGAACTGCCAGGGCGCGAGTTGAAGGGGCGACGCATGCCAGGTGTGGCCGCGCACCTGTATGATCTGGGCTGCCCAGGCCAGCGCCG
The DNA here is from genome assembly GCF_016653635.2 of Skermanella sp. TT6. Lineage (NCBI taxonomy): Bacteria > Pseudomonadati > Pseudomonadota > Alphaproteobacteria > Rhodospirillales > Azospirillaceae > Skermanella > Skermanella cutis. The sequence continues at coordinate 4,985,241 of NZ_CP067420.1, read as the reverse complement.
CAACCATCAGCAGGCCGTTGCCGATCAGGACGTCGCGGTCGGTCCAGTCGAACGCCGCCGGGTTGAACATCACCGCCACGCCCGCCATGCCGAGCAGGAACCCGACCAGGCGCCGGCCGCCCAGCCGCTCGCCCAGGAACAGCGCGGCGCCCGGCACGACCCACAGGGCAGTGGTGTAGGCCAGGATCGACGACCGGCCGGCCGGCACGAACTGGAGCGCCACCGTCACCAGCGCCAGGAACGCCCCCATCTGGAGCAGCCCGACCGACAGCACGATCGGCAGGTCATGGCGGTCCGGCAGGCGGATGCCGCCGCGCACCGCCAGCACGCCGAACATGCAGAGCGCGCCCAGCACCATCCGGATCACGGCGAAGGTCATGGGCGGGATGTCGGCCAGGCCGAGCTTCATCACCGGCCAGTTGATCCCCCAGAGAACGATGACGGTCGCGAGCAGCAGGTAGGCGCTTCGGGCCGAGACGGTGGCGCTCGCCCCGGTCCCGGCCGTGCCGGCCCCTGCGGTATCGGACGGGGAACCCGGGGAGGAAAGGGCGGGCCGGGTGGAACCGGGATCTGACAATCAGGGGCTTCCTTGACAGCGGGAAGGGGACGATAGCACTTTTCGAGGGGCGGCGATGCTGCATCCGCCGCACCACGCACCTCAACAGCCCCATCGGCAAGGCGGTTTCAAGATGACCAGCACGGCGACCCAGTCCGGGGACTACGCGACCCGCATGCGTACCAAGCTGACCGAGGCTTTCCGCCCGAGTCGGCTGGAAATCGTCGATGACTCCCACCGCCATGCCGGCCATGCCGGCGCGGATCCCCTGGGCGAAACCCATTTCAACGTCCTGATCGTGTCGGACGCCTTCGACGGGAAGTCCCGCGTCGCCCGCCAGCGCCTGGTCTACGAGGCCGTCGCGGACGAGCTGCGGGAGCGGGTCCACGCCCTGAGCCTCAGGACACTGACCCCCGCGGAGGATGCCTGATCCGCCAAGGTGAAGTCCCCTGGATGCAGGCAGCGGAAGACTGCATACAAGAGCAACCAGAGCGATAGCAGTAATGAAGAAATATCTTCCAAAGGGTATATGACATTGGTTGAAATTACCTCGAAAGTGCGTAAAGTCACACCTGCGCAACCATTCGGCTGATATGGGTTTTTCGAGGATCCCTGTCGATCGGACGGCGGCGCATTCCGTAGGATCGATTGAGAGGGATTCACCGAATGCATTCTGATCAGGCGCTAGCCGCCCCGGCGCCAGAGGTCGCCTCCGAACCGGCGGGCGCTCGCGACAACCAGCCCGCCGAATTCGCAACGGACGGCGAGGGACCCGGCGCACCGCGCCTGGAGGCGGCCATGAAGCCGAGCACGCTGGTCAGCCGGAACGTCACCGTCGCGGGGCACCGGACCAGCTGCCGGCTCGAACCCTTCATGTGGGACGCCCTGTACGACATATGCCGGCGCGAGCGGATCACCATCCACACGCTGTGCACCCAGATCAACGAGCGGAAGGAGCCGGCCACGTCCCTGACCGCCGCGATCCGGGTCTTCGCGCTGGCCTATTTCCGGGCGGCCGCCACCGAGGAGGGACATGCCCGGGCCTCCCACGGGCAAGGCGAACCGTTCCACCAGACGCCGTTCGAGACGCCGGACGCCGCCGAGTGATCGCCGGGGTTCAGTCGTTGCCGGTATAGTATTCCGGCCATTGTTTCCGGGTGACCTCGCCGTCGCTCCGGAAGGCGTGGCAGGTGTCGAGCAGCAGCGGCGGGCGTTTGCGCGCGGCGGGAGCGGACGGCGAGTCGCCGTCCACCGACCCGCCCCGCGCCCGTTCGCGCGCCAGCACGGGGAAGATCGTCTGGAACGCCGTCGTGGCGACCGGCCCCAGCAGTTCCACCAGATGGGTGCAGCCCTCGACGCCGCCCAGCAACTCCTTGACCTTCTGGGTCCACCCGGACCGGATCCGCAATCCGACCAGCCGCTGGAAGTTCGGCGTGATCGCCGGGCATACCCCGTATGGGCTCTTGTCGGTCACCGCCTCGACCGCCTTCACCTCGAACCGGTCGTCCACCGTCAGCCGGATCCACATGTCGTGGATGGGATCGCCCGGCTCGATCGGGCCGCGGAAATCGTTCTCGAACGGGTATGTCTTGACGTCGGTGATATGGCCCTCGATGTCCCACAGCCCGTCGGCCCGGCGGAAGCCCCGGCAGGTCACCCGGCGGGTATGGATATGCTCGCGCGGGGCGGGTGCTGAAAGCGGCATCTGGACCTGTGCTCTATGTTACGTATACGTAAACCAGTCATCGAATATCGGTCCTGCGCCCCGGGGGGTCAAGCGCGGCGCCGGAATGCCTGCGATGTCCCGTCACGCCGCGGCCAGCAGGATCAAGGGCAGGGCCGCCAGCGCCAGCAGGGTGGAGATCAGGATCATGCCGGCGACCTCGTCCGCCGGGCCGTTGTAGCGGACGGCGAACAGATAGCTGAAGACGGCGACCGGCATCGCGCACTGGATGACCAGCACCCCCGCCGGCAGCGGGTCCAGGCCCAGGGCCTTCGACACGGCAAGGCCGGCCGCCAGCCCCAGCCCGACGCGGAGGCAGGACAGCGCCGCCGGCCGGCCCAGCCGGTACAGCTTCAGCTTTCCCAGCGACCCGCCCAGCAGCAGGAGCATCAGCGGAACGGTCAGCCCGCCGAGCAGGCCCGTGACGTCCAGCACCCACCGGGGCAGCGGCGTGCCGGTGCCGATCAGCGCCAGCGCGACCGCCAGCGAATAGAGCGGCGGCGAGACGAGCACGGTGCGCCACGACATCTGGCCGGAGGCGAGCCCGACGCCCACCGTGAAATGGCTGATCTGGACCAGGGTGGAGAAGGCGATGGCGTAGGGCATCGCCGGCTCGCCCAGGGCGAAGAAGACGATCGGCAGGCCGAGGTTGCCGGTGTTGGGATGGATGATCGAGGGCAGGTAGGGCCGCACCGGCAGCCGCGCCAGCTTCAGCGCCGCGGCCCCGGCGGCGGCGCAGAGCGCCAGCGCGAGGCTGCCGGCGAGCAGCGTCTCCAGCAGCACGTCGAGCCGCACCTCGGTCTTCGACAGGGAGGTCAGCAGCAGGCTGGGCACGCCCAGATAGGCCACCAGGGCCGAGATCGACTTCTCGTCGAACGGCTGGCCCAGGCGCTGCCATAGCCAGCCCAGCCCGGCGCACGCGAAGATCGGCCAGACCACATGGATGAACTGAAGGATCATGGAGGCTCTATACTGCGCGGATGCGGCAGGGGAAACGGCAGACGTGCGTTGACTTTCGCACCGCACCCGTTAGCTTAGGTACACATGCTGAAGACCTCTCGCGGGAGAGATCGCCGGGCGTTCGTCCCGGTGGCGCCGAAGGAGCAACCGCCCCCGGAAACTCTCAGGCAAAAGGACCGCAGAGGGAAGCACTCTGGAAAGCAGGATGCCGGTCGGTGGATCCGACTCGGGCAAGCCTCACCGAAGGAGTAAGCCGGTCCCGCCGAAGGGTGCGCCGGTGAATCTCTCAGGTCCGCGACAGAGGGGGCCGTGACCGCGCCGTTCGCGCGGAATGGGATTCTGTCGGAGGAAATGTTCCTTGAGTAATTCAGCTGGGAGTGACTCAACTGGCGGTGACGCCCCCCTGCTCACGACGCCGCTCCACGCCCTGCATGTGGAATTGGGCGCCAAGATGGTGCCCTTCGCCGGCTACGACATGCCGGTCCAGTATCCCCTCGGTATCCTCAAGGAACATCTCCACACCCGGTCGGCCGCCGGGCTGTTCGACGTCTCGCACATGGGTCAGGTCCGCCTGATCGGCGAGGGCGCCGCGGCGGCGCTGGAGACGCTGGTTCCCGGCGACGTCCAGGCGCTGGGGCAGGGGCGGATGCGCTACAGCCTGTTCACCAACGAGCAGGGCGGCGTCCTGGACGACCTGATGATCACCAACATGGGCGACCACCTGTTCCTGGTCGTCAACGCCTCCTGCAAGCAGGCCGACGTCGCCCATCTGCGCCGCCATATCGGCGACCGGATCGCGGTCGAGTACCTGGCCGACCGCGCGCTGCTGGCGCTGCAGGGGCCGCAGGCCGCCGAGGTGCTGGCCCGGTTCGTGCCCGAGGCCGCGTCCATGCGGTTCATGACCGCGATCGAAGCCGACTTCCGCGGCGTGGCCGTGCTGATCACCCGCTCCGGCTACACCGGCGAGGACGGCTACGAGATCTCGATGCCCGACGTGCTGGCCGACACCGTCGCCCGCCTGCTGCTGGCCGAGTCCGAGGTCGAGGCGATCGGCCTGGGAGCGCGCGACTCGCTGCGGCTCGAGGCCGGGCTGTGCCTATACGGCCATGACATCGATACCACGACCACCCCTGTGGAGGCCGGCCTGAACTGGGTCATCGGCAAGCGCCGCCGCGCCGAAGGCGGCTTCCCCGGCGCCGATGTGATCCTGGGCCAGCTCGCCGACGGCACCGCGCGCCGGCGGGTCGGCATCCGCCCGGACGGCCGTGCGCCCGCCCGCGAGCATGCCCCGATCACCGACGCCTCGGGCGCCCCGATCGGCGAGGTGACCAGCGGCGGCTTCGGCCCCAGCGTCAACGGCCCGGTCGCGATGGGCTACGTCGCGGTGTCGGCCGCGGCACCGGGCACGCCGGTCAACCTGATGGTCCGGGGCAAGGCGATTCCGGCCAGGGTCGCCGAGATGCCCTTCGTCGCCCAGCGTTATTACCGGGGATAAGCGTTTCTCCGGCCGTCCTTCTTCTCAGGTTTTCAATTCCGGGATATCCGCCATGAGCACCATCAAGTTCACCAAGGACCACGAGTGGATCCGCGTCGAGGGCGACGTCGCCACCGTCGGCATCTCCGACTATGCCCAGAAGCAGCTGGGCGACGTGGTGTTTGTCGAACTGCCCGAGATCGGCCGCAACGTCGTCGCCGGCAAGGAAGCCGCCGTGGTCGAGTCGGTCAAGGCCGCCAGCGAGGTCTACGCGCCGGTTGCCGGCGACGTGGTCGAGGTCAACGAGGCGCTGGCCGACGACCCTTCCCTGGTCAACCGCGACCCCATGGGGGAGGGCTGGTTCGTCAAGCTGCGCCTCGAGAACCAGTCCGACCTGGACGACCTGATGGACGAGGCGGCCTACCAGGAATACTGCGAGGGCCTGAGCTGATGCGTTACCTGCCCCTGACCGAGGCCGACCGCCGGTCGATGCTCGCCACCATCGGCGTGCCCTCGGTCGACAGCCTGTTCCGCGACGTGCCGGAGTCGGCCCGGCTGGAGGCGCCGATCGACGGCCTCGCCCCCCATGCCGGGGAGATGGAGGTCGAGCGGACGATCGCCGCCATGGCGGCGAAGAACGTGGCCGCCGGCAGCGTGCCCAGCTTCCTGGGCGCCGGGGCCTACCGCCACCACGTGCCCGCGGCGGTCGATCACCTGATCCAGCGCGGCGAGTTCCTGACCTCCTACACGCCCTACCAGCCGGAGGTCACCCAGGGCACGCTCCAGTACCTGTTCGAGTTCCAGACCCAGGTGGCCCTGATCACCGGCATGGACGTGGCGAACGCCTCGCTCTATGACGGCGCCACCTCCTGCGCCGAGGCGGTGATGATGGCGAACCGGGTGACCCGGCGCAGCCGCGCCGTGCTGTCCGGCAGCCTCCACCCGCACTACCGCGACGTGACGGCCACCAACGCCCGCTTCCACGGGTTCGAGGTGGTGACGGCCCCCGCCGACCCGGAGGGGAAGGAAGACCTGGCGGCCCTTATCGACGACAAGACCTCCTGCGTCGTGGTGCAGAACCCGGGCTTCTTCGGGCAGGTGCGCGACCTGACCGACCTGGCCGCCGCGGTCCACGCCAAGGGCGCGCTGCTGATCGTCGCGGTCGCGGAGGTCGTCTCGCTGGGGCTGCTGACGCCGCCGGGCGAGATGGGCGCCGACATCGTCGTGGCCGAGGGGCAGTCGATCGGCAACGCCTTGAACTTCGGCGGGCCCTATGTCGGCCTGTTCGCGACGCGCGACAAGTATGTCCGCCACATGCCCGGCCGCCTGACCGGCCAGACCGTCGATGCCGAGGGCCGGCGCGGCTGGGTGCTGACGCTGTCCACCCGCGAGCAGCATATCCGGCGCGAGAAGGCGACCAGCAACATCTGCACCAACAGCGGTCTGTGCGCGCTGGCCTTCACGATCCACATGAGCCTGCTGGGCGAGGAAGGTTTCACGCGCCTGGCCCGGCTGAACCATGCCAAGGCGGTGCAACTCGCCGACAGGCTGGACTCGCTGAAGGGCGTCGAGGTGGTCAGCGACAGCTTCTTCAACGAGTTCGCCGTCCGCCTGAAGAAGCCCGCCGCGAAGGTGGTCAACAAGCTGGCCAAGGCCGGCATCCTCGGCGGCGTCCCGGTTTCCCGCCTTTATCCCGGCGACGAGGCCCTGGCCGACCTGCTGCTGGTGACCGCGACCGAGACCAACACCGACGCCGACATGGATGCCCTGGCCTCCGGCCTGAAGGAAGCACTGTCATGAACACCCAGGGACGCAAGACCCACATCGACGCGCTGGGCGTCGAGGGCGGCGGAGCGGCTTCCGCCGCGGCCGGCACCATCAGCGGCAACCGCGCGCTGATGCTGGAAGAACCCCTGATCTTCGAGCAGGACAGCCCCGGCACCACCGGCGTGGACCTGCCGGAGCCGCCCGCCGTCAAGAGCCGCTTAGGCCAAGTGCGGGAGCGCGGGCGGATCGGCCTGCCCGGCCTCAGCGAGCCCGAGGTGATCCGTCACTATACCCGGCTGTCCCAGAAGAACTACGCGATCGACAGCGGGCTCTATCCGCTGGGATCGTGCACCATGAAGCACAACCCGCGCCTGAACGAGAAGCTGGCCCGCCTGCCGGGCTTCAGCGACATCCACCCGCTCCAGCCGGAGCGGACGGTGCAGGGCGCGCTGGAATTGATCGACACGCTGGCCCACTGGCTGAAGACGCTGACCGGCATGCCGGCCGTCGCCATGTCGCCGGCGGCCGGAGCCCACGGCGAGCTGTGCGGCATGATGTCGATCCGCGCCGCCATCGAGGACCGCGACGGCGGCACCAGCCAGCGCCGCCGCGTGCTGGTCCCCGAATCCGCGCACGGCACCAACCCGGCGACGGCCGCCGCCTGCGGCTTCACCGTGGACGCGATCCCGGCCGACGCCACCGGCCGGGTCGATGTCGAGGCGCTGAAGTCCAAGCTGGGCGACGACGTCGCCGCGATCATGCTGACCAACCCGAACACCTGCGGGCTGTTCGAGCGCGACATCGTCGAGATCGCGGAAGCGGTGCATGCGGCCGGCGCCTATTTCTACTGCGACGGCGCCAACTTCAACGCCATCGTCGGCCGGGTCCGTCCCGCCGACCTCGGCATCGACGCGATGCACATCAACCTGCACAAGACCTTCTCCACGCCCCACGGCGGCGGCGGCCCGGGCAGCGGTCCGGTCGTACTGTCCGACGCGCTGGCGAAGTTCGTGCCCTTGCCCTACGTGGTCCACGGCCCGGACGGCTTCTCCCTGGTCGAGAGCGGTGCGGACGAGGACTCCACCGGCAAGGAGTTCGGCCGGCTGAAGGGCTTCCACGGGCAGATGGGCATGTTCGTGCGGGCGTTGGCCTATATCCTGAGCCACGGCGCCGACGGGTTGCGGCAGGTGGCCTCCGACGCCGTGCTCAACGCCAACTACGTGATGGCGAGCCTGGGCGACGTGATGACGCCGTCGTTCGAGGGGCCGTGCATGCACGAGGCGCTGTTCGACGACCGCTTCCTCAAGGGCACCGGGGTGACCACGCTCGACTTCGCCAAGGCGATGATCGACGAGGGCTACCACCCCATGACCATGTATTTCCCGCTGGTCGTCCACGGCGCCTTCCTGATCGAGCCGACCGAGACCGAGAGCAAGCAGAGCCTGGACGCCTTCATCCGCGTGATGCGCGGCCTTGCCGAGCGCGCCAAGTCCGGCGACGCCGACCACTTCCTCGGTGCCCCGCGGATGACGCCGCGGAGACGCCTGGACGAAACGGGCGCGGCCCGCAAGCCGGTGCTGCGCTGGGTGCCGGAAGTGGAGCAGCGGGAGGCGGCGGAGTAATCTTCCGCCCATCCCCCGCTCAGGAGGGCGGAGCGCCGGGAACGGGATGGATGTTCCCGGCGTTCAGCGCAAGCCGTAGTTCGCCATGCTCGAACGCGGTTTCCATGCGGTCGATCTCCGACGGCTTGACGCCCAGGGACGCGGCGACGGTTCGCCATCGCGAAGTCGCGGAGGCAACCTCGCGGACGATCGCGTTGGCCCCGGACGGGGACAGGCCGAGATACCCGGCATTCTCAAGAGCCAGTTCGATGGAGCAGGAACAGTTCGGTCGAGTCGAAGTCGGACCCGGATGTAGGGCCCAGGTCGGCATGAACATCAATCTCGCTCCCGCTCATTCCAGGAGCGCCTTTCTCGGCCGGACACGCTTGGGCAGCCGCTCGTTCTCCAGATCCTCGCCAAGCTGGTCGTCGGCCGCCAAGTCGCCCAGCCCGCCGATCAATCCCAACGCCTGCATCACCGACGCATAGATGCCGAACGACACGGCGGGATCGCCTTGCTCCACGCGGGCCAAGGTCGGGGTGTGCGGCGTCGCCATGATGGCTTGATGCTAGCTTCCATAAACCTTACAGACGTCAAAGTATGTTCAAGCTGGCATAAACTCAAGGCCAGAGCTTGGCGCGTACTGCGCTGAGCGCCAGAGGTGGAGCAGTGGGGAGGCGGTAAGGTTTGGCCGCAGATGCACGCAGATAAACCCAGATAAAAATCGATCATTGACGCAAGCCGTCATTTCATTGATCCGAAGATCAAATATTCATCTGGGTTTATCTGCGTGTATCTGTGGCCAAATACCTTTGAGCTTTCACCGCGCCAACGCCCCCATAACCTCGTCCACCTCGGCCGTCCATCCCACGATCGCCCCCTGCGCGCGGACCATCTCCAGCGTCGCCTGCTTGAAGGCGGGGAAGTAGCTTTCCGTCGCGTCCTCGACCAGCAGGCATTCGAAGCCGCGGTCGTTGGCTTCTCGCATGGTGGTCTGGACGCACACCTCCGTCGTGACGCCCGCGAACAGCAGGTGGGTGATGCCGCGCTCGGCCAGGATCTCGCCGAGCCGCGTGGCGTAGAAGGCGCCCTTGCCGGGCTTGTCGATCACGATCTCTCCCGGCAGCGGGGCGAGGTCGTCCACGATGGCGTTGCCCGGCTCCCCCTTGACCAGGATGCGCCCCATCGGTCCTTCGTCGCCGATCCGCAGGTCGGAGGAGCCGCGCAGACGCTTCGCCGGCGGGCAGTCCGACAGGTCCGGCTCATGCGCCTCCCGGGTGTGGATGATGGTCAAGCCGGCCGCCCGGCAGCCGTCGAGCAGGCGGCGGACATGGGGCACCAGGGCCGCCAGAGGCGTCACGTCGTTGCCCAGGGCCTCGCCGAAGCCGCCGGGCTCGATGAAGTCGCGCTGCATGTCGATGATGACCAGCGCGGTGCGGGCGGGGGGAAAGGCGAAGGGGTAGGGCTTGGCGGTCGGTATCGTCAGGACATCGGTCATGGTCAATGCCCCGCCATGTGCTGCCCGATCACGCCGATGTCGGCCTGTCCGGTCGGCGTCTCGTGGACCAGGTGCCCGTCGAACATCACGCAGATCCGGTCGGCCAGTTCGAACAGCTCGTCCAGGTCCTCGCTGACCAGCAGCACGGCGGCGCCCCGGTTGCGGGCCTGCATGATCTGCGAGCGGATGTCGGCGACCGCGGCGAAGTCCAGGCCGAAGCAGGGATTGGCGACGATCAGCACCCGAACATCACGGGCCAGTTCGCGGGCCAGCACGGCGCGCTGGACGTTGCCGCCGGACAGGGTGCCGATCGCGGCGTCGGGGCCGGGCGTCTTGACCTTGTAGAGCTGGATCAGCTCGCGCGCGGCCCCGCGCATGGCGCCGCCGTTCAGCCACCAGCCGCCGCGGGCATAGGGCGGGTCGTCGAAGTTGCGGAACGACATGTTCTCCGCCACGCTCATGCGGGCGACGCAGGCGTTGCGCAGCGGCTCCTCCGGCAGCAGGCACAGGCGGTGGCGCTTCATCTCGGCGCGGGTCGCGGCGTAGCGCTCGCCGCAGACATGGATCTCCCCGGCGGCGGGAGGGCGCTGGCCGGCCAGCACCTCGACCAGCTCGCGCTGGCCGTTGCCCGAGACGCCGGCGATGCCGACGATCTCCCCGGCACGGACCGTCAGGTCCAGGCCCTCGACCGCGGGGAGGCCGCCGTCGCCCAGCGCCTTCAGCCCGGCGATCCGGAGGCGCGGCTCGCCCAGGTCGGTGCTCAGGCGGGCGGCGCCCTTGGGGATCTCCTTGGCGCCGATCATCATCTCCGCCATGTCGGCGGGGGTCAGGTCCGCGACCTTGCCGGTCCCGGCGAAGCGGCCCCGGCGCAGCACCGTCACCTCGTCCGCATAGGCCATCACCTCGCGGAACTTGTGGGTGATGGTCAGGACCGTCAGCCGGCCCTCCCGGGTCATCCGGCGCAGCAGGCCCAGCACCTCGTCGGCCTCGCCGGGCGTCAGGACGGAGGTCGGCTCGTCCAGGATCAGGAAGCGGTTCTTCAGGTAGAGCTGCTTCAGGATCTCCAGCTTCTGCTTCTCTCCCGCCGCCAGGGCCGACACCGGCACGTCCAGCGGCACCCGGAACGGCATCCCGGCCATGAAAGCGTCCAGCGCCCTGATCTCCGCCGCCCAGTCCACCACGGCCGGCACGTGCGTGCGCGACAGCACCAGGTTCTCCGCCACGGTCATGCCGGGGACCAGGGTGAAATGCTGGTAGACCATGCCGACGCCCAGCGCGTGGGCATCGCGCGGGTTGGCGATGGACCGCTCCGTCTCGCCGACGGCGATCTGACCCTGATCGGCGTGGTAATAGCCCATGACGCATTTGACCAGCGTGCTCTTGCCGGCCCCGTTCTCGCCCAGAAGCGCGTGGAAGCTGCCGGCGGAGACCCGCAGCGACACGTCGTCCAGGGCTGCGAGCCCGCCGAAGCGCTTGGTCATGCCGACGGCCTCCAGGCCGAGGGCGCCGTTACGATGGGTGCGGAGGAAGCTCATGGCCCATACCTCATGATAAGACCCCCAGCAGATCGTCGGAGCGGGCGACCGCGCCGAACACGCCGCCCTGCATCTTGACCATGCGGATCGCCGCCTCGTGGTTGCCCCGGTCGGTGGCGCCGCAGCAGTCCTCCAGCAGCAGGCATTCGTAGCCGCGGTCGTTGGCCTCGCGCATGGTGGTGTGGACGCAGACATCCGTCGTGATGCCGGTCAGGACGATGTTGCGGATGCCGCGTTGGCGCAGCATCAGGTCCAGGTCGGTGGCGCAGAAGCTGCCCTTGCCCGGCTTGTCGATGACCGGCTCGCCCGGTTCGGGGGCAAGCTCCGGGATGATCTCCCAGCCGGGCTCGCCGCGCACCAGGATGCGTCCGCACGGCCCCGGATCGCCGATCCCGGCGCCGATCCGCCGGGAGCGCCAGCGCTTGTTCTCCGGCAGGTCGGCGAGGTCGGGCCGGTGCCCCTCGCGGGTATGGAAGACCGTGAAGCCGCCGCGCCGCATGGCCGCCAGCACTCGGCCGATCGGCTCGATCGGGGCGCGGGTCAGCGACAGGTCGTAACCCATGGCGTCCACATAGCCGCCCTTGCCGCAGAAGTCGGTCTGCATGTCGATCACGATCAGCGCCGTGTTGGCCGGCCGCAGGTCGCCGTCATAGGGCCAGGGATAGGGATCGGAGTCGATGTGCGTCATTTGGTGATACTCAGTTCGCCCGGCGCGCCGGCCAGGGTGCGGGTCGGCGAGCAGGTCGCGATCATGATGACCAGGGTCAGCAGGTAGGGCGCCGCGTTGAACAGGTAGTATCCCTGCGTCACCCCGACCGACTGGAGAGCGGGGCCGAGCGCACCGGCGCCGCCGAACAGCAGGGCCGCGCCCAGGCAGCGGATCGGGTGCCAGCGGGCGAAGATGACCAGCGCCACGGCCATCAGCCCCTGGCCGCTGGACAGGCCCTCGTTCCAGCTTCCGGGATAGTAGAGCGACAGGAACGACCCGCCGATCCCGGCGAGGAAGCCGCCGGCCATGGTCGCCGCCCCCCGGACCAGATCGACCGGATAGCCCATGGCCCGGGCGGCGTCGGCGCTGTCCCCGACCGTCCTGACGATCAGGCCCCAGCGGGTGTTGGTCAGCACCCACAGCAGGAAGGGCGCCAGCACCAGCCCCAGGATGAACAGCACGTTGATCTGGAGGGCCGAGCGGACCTGCGGCAGATCGCTCCACCAGCCCAGGTCGATCGCCGGCAGGATCGGCGCCTGCGGCTGGATGAAGGGCTTGCCCAGGAAGAAGGCCAGTCCCGTGCCCAGCAGCATCAGCGCGATGCCGACCGCGATGTCGTTGACTCGTGGCAGGCTGCATATGGCGGCGTGGAGCAGGCCGAACAGGGCGCCGGCCAGGCCCGCCACCAGCACGCCCGCCCAGGGCGAGCCGGTCATGTACGAGACGGCGTAGGCGCTCATGGCGCCCATCACCAGCGTGCCTTCAAGGCCCAGGTTGATCCGCCCGCTCTTCTCCGTCAGCAGTTCGCCCAGGCTGACGAACAGGAAGGGGGTGCTGACCCGGATGGCGCCCGCCAGCACCGCCAGCGCCACGCCCCACCAGCCGAGATCCTCCATGGCGTCACCCCCTCGGCTGGAAGATGCGGAACCGGCCATAGAGCGTGTCGCTGGCCAGGATCATGACGAAGGCGATGCCCTGGAGCACCAGGATGGTGGCGTCGGGCAGGTCCAGCCGGCGCTGGAGCAGCCCGCCGCTGGCGGCGATGCCGCCGAACATCAGGGCCACCGGGATCACCGCCAGCGGGTTCTGCCGGGCGATGAAGGCGATCAGGATGCCGGTGTAGCCGTAGCCCGCGACCAGCGAGGCGTTGGCGCTGCCATGCACCGCCGCCACCTCGACCATGCCGGCCAGCCCGGCGGCGGCGCCCGCCAGGAAGCAGGTGACCAGGGTCAGCTTCGCCACCGACAGTCCGGCCATGCGGGCGGCCCGGACATTGCCGCCGACCATCCGGGCGCCGAAGCCGAAGGTGGTCCGCTGCATCAGCACATAGGCGGCGACGCAGGCGACCAGGCCGAACGCCAGCCCCCAGTGGACGTCCAGGCCGGGCATCGACCCGATCATGGAGGATTCCCCCAGCGGCGGGGTGGACGGCTTGTTGAGGCTGGCCGGATCGCGCAAGGGTCCTTCGACCATGTGGTTCATCAGGGCGATCGCGATATAGGCCAGCAGCAGGCTGGAGATCGTCTCGTTGACTCCGCGGAACTGGCGGAGCGCGCCGGCCAGCGCGATCCAGGCGCCGCCCGCCGCCATGCCGGCCAGCGCCATGACGCCGAGCAGCAGCCAGGGCGGCGTTCCCGCCATCGCCATCCCGGCGGCGGCGGCGCACAACCCGCCGATCACCAGCGCCCCCTCGCCGCCGATGATGACGAGGCCGAGGCGCGCCGGCAGGGCCACGCACAGGGCGGTCAGAAGAAGCGGCGCCGTCCGCTGGAGCGTGTTCTGCCAGGAGAACCAGGTGCCGAAGGCGCCCCGGTACATCAGCTCGAAGGTCTCGAACGGATCGGCGCCGGCCAGCGCCACGAAGATCCCGAACAAGACCGCCGTGGCGAGCAGGGCGCCGACCGGGATCAGGACCGCTTCGGCGGCGCTGCGTATCGCATCGAGGGGGAGGCTGCCGAAGGGCGGCGCGGCGGCGCCCGGCAGCCGGGCGGTCTGGTTGACCATCGTCCCGGCCCTCCTCAGGAGGTCGAGCCGACGACGCCCTCGGCCAGCCAGTCCATCCCTTCGAGCCAAAGGTCGGTCTGGCCGTAGGTCTTGCCGGCGGGGATGACCTCCGCCCCGGCGTTGCTGCGGATCGGGCCGGCGAAGATCGGGAAGTCGCCCGCCATCATCTTGGCCTTGATCGCCTCGCCGGCCGCCCTGGACTCGGGGCTGACCGCCGGTCCGTAGGCGGAGGTCTTGATGAAGCCCTCCTTCAGGCCGCCGCGGACGAACTGGCCCGGCTTCTCGCCCGCCTGGGCCTTGGTCACGAAGTCCTTGTAGACGGTGATCCAGTTCCACTCCGCCCCGGTCAGGTAGCCCTTGGGGGCCAGCGGCGCCTGGTTGGCATGGTAGCCGCAGGTATAGGCGCCGCGCCGCTCGGCGGTCTCGACCACGACCTTGGGGCTGTCCACGTGGCAGGTCACCACGTCCACGCCGGCGTTCACCAGGCCGTTGGTCGCCTCCGCCTCCTTGACCGGCATGGACCAATCGCCGGTGAAGATCACCTGGGTGGTGATGGACGGATCGACCGAGCGGGCGCCGAGCGTGAAGGCGTTGATGTTGCGCAGGACCTGCGGGATCGGCTTGGCCGCGACGAAGCCCAGCTTCTTCGACCTGGTCGCGTGGCCGGCGGCGACGCCGTTGAGATACTGGCCCTCGTCGATATAGCCGAAATAGCTGCCGGTGTTGGCGGGATGGGTGCCGGCCTTGAACATGCCGCCGCAGTGGCGGAACTCCACGTCGGGATATTTCTGCGCCACCTTCAGCATGTGCGGGTCGAAATAGCCGAAGGAGGTCGGGAAGACCAGTTCGGCGCCGTCCAGGTTGATCATGCTTTCCATGGTCTTCTGGACGTCGAGGGTCTCGGCGACCTTCTCCTCCTCGACGACCTTGATGCCGCTCAGGGAGCGGAGCGCGGCGGCGGCCTCCGCATGGGCCTGGTTGTAGCCGAAGTCGTCGCGCGGGCCGACATAGATGAAGCCGACCATCAGCTTCTTGGCGGCGAGGGCCCGTGAGAACGGCGAGAAGCCCGAGAGCGCGGTTCCCGCAGCGGCGCCCGCAAGGACGCCCAGAGCCGTGCGACGTGAAATGCCCTGATTCACCGTCATCAGAACCCTCCATCCAGGAATTTTCATTCGTTTGATGGCCAGGGCCGTGCAAGCCTTATACCAAGGGTCATAGACCGCCCGGCTGCGGGTTTCCGCCGGCGGTGACGGCCGTAACCTGCATAAGCCTTGTGCGCACGCGGGCCTGTCGGGATAAAATTTAGGCAGATGCGTTCAGGGAGCGAATGAGCGCGCTGCAAGACATTGTAAAATAATGATTATTCTTCTGGCTTGCTGTATGCATGATCGCATACGGAGCCGATCGGGAGGGATGACGATGCACGGGGACGACGGAATCGGAAGCTTTGACCTGGCCACCCTGAGCGACGGATATGCGGGCGGCACCCTGACGGTCGCCGCCGTCGTGGAGGCCGTCCTGCGACGGATCGAGGCGGCCGGCGACGATCATGTCTGGATCTCCCGCTGCGACCCGGCCGACCTGCGGCGGCGTGCCCGGGAACTGGACGGGCTGGGCCGCGACGAAGCCGCCCGGCTGCCGCTCTTCGGCATTCCCTTCGCGGTCAAGGACAACATCGACGTGGCGGGGATGCCGACCACGGCGGCCTGCCCCGATTTCGCCTACCTGCCGAAAGCGACGGCACCCGTGGTGAAGCGGCTGCTCGAGGCGGGGGCCGTGCTGGTCGGCAAGACCAACCTGGACCAGTTCGCGACCGGCCTGGTCGGCGTCCGCTCGCCCTACGGCGTCCCGCGCAACCCGTTCGACGCCCGCTACATTCCGGGCGGCTCCAGCTCCGGCTCGGCGGTGGCGGTCTCCTCGGGGCTGGTCGGCTTTTCCCTTGGGACCGACACGGCGGGGTCGGGCAGGGTGCCGGCGGCCTTCAACAACATCGTGGGCCTGAAGCCGACGCGCGGAGCCCTCGGCACGTCGGGCGTCGTGCCGGCCTGCCGGTCGCTCGACTGCGTGTCCATCTTCGCCCTGACCGCGGCCGACGCGGCGGCCGTGTTCGAGGTCGCCCGCGGGTTCGATCCCGACGATCCCTATTCGCGCGCCGTGGGGGACGCGGCGCTGCCCGAGCGCTTCCGCTTCGGGGTGCCGCGCGCCGAGGACCTGCGTTTCTTCGGCGACGAGGCGGCGGCACAGCTCTTCGCCGACGCCGTCGAGCGCCTGTCGGGCCTGGGCGGGCAGGCGGTCACGATCGACTTCACCCCGTTCCGGGAGACCGCGGACCTGCTCTACAGCGGCCCCTGGGTGGCCGAGCGGATGGCCGCGGTCGAGACGTTCCTGCGCGACCGGCCGGAGAGCGTTCATCCCGTCACCCGGCGCATCATCCAGTCCGCGGATCGGTACAGCGCGGTCGATGCCTTCCGCGCGATGTACCGGCTGGAGGAGCTCCGCGGGGCGGCCGGCCGGGCCTGGCGGGAGATCGACGTGCTGCTGGTGCCGACGGCCGGAACCATCTACACGGTCGACCAGCTGGAGGCCGACCCGGTGGCGCTCAACACCAACCTGGGCGCCTACACCAACTTCACCAACCTGCTGGACCTCTCCGCCATCGCCCTGCCGAACGGCTTCGGACCCCTGGGCCTGCCGCTCGGCGTCACGCTGATCGCGCCCGCCGGACGCGACCGGGCGCTGGCCGCGCTGGGCAGCCGCTGGCAGCGTGCCGCCGGGCTGACCCTGGGCGCCACCGGCGCTCCCCTGCCGGACCGGCCGGCCGAGGCTCCCCCGCAGGAGGGAACGCTGGTGGCGGTGGTCGGCGGTCACATGGAGGGCATGCCCCTGAACGGCGAGCTGGTGGCGCTGGGCGCCCGCAAGGTCGCAGCGGTCCGGACCGAGCCGCTCTACCGCCTGTTCGCCCTGACCGGCATGGCGCCGGCGCGGCCCGGCCTGCTGCGCGTCGGGCCGGAGGAGGGGTATGCGATCGAGGGCGAACTGTGGTCGGTGCCGGACGCCGGCTTCGCCCGCTTCATGTCCACGGTCAAGGCGCCGCTCGGCATCGGCACGGTGCTGATCGACGGGATCGGGCCGGTGAAAGGGTTCCTGTGCGAGGCCTGGGCCACCCGGGAGGCGGAGGATATCTCCCGTCACGGCGGCTGGCGGGCCTACGTGGCGGCGCGCGCCTGAACGGCGATAAAACCAGTCGTCGTCACATTCCGGACTTGCGCAACGGCTTCCGGTGCCGCAACACGGAGCCTCGGCCCGATGTTGTCAATCGAACCGCGGCACCAGGATCGGGGAATGACGCCGCAACAGCCTGTCGAGAGTGTGATGACGCCCAACGAAATCGCCAGGGTCCAGGATTATCTCCGCCGGACCTTCGGGAACGACCGGATCACCATCGTCCCTCCGCCCAAGCGCGGCGCGCCGATCGAAATGCTGATCGGCGACGAGTTCATCGGTGTGGTGCACAGGGACGAGGACGAGGGCGAGGTGTCCTACGACCTGCACATCACCATCCTGTCCGAGGACCTGCCCCCGGCCAGCGCCGTCCCGGCCGGCGGCAAGGGCAAGCCGACCCGCTAAGGCGCCCGGCGCCGAGTGGCCGCCATCGTCCTGGCCGCCCGGCCCGCCTCGGCCAGATAATCCTCGAACGCGTGTTCGACCGTCGCCAAGTGGGCGCGCATCGCCCGGAAGGCCGCGTCCCCGTCGCCCCGCACGATCGCCGTGACGATCTGGTCGTGCTCGGCGAAGGAGCGGGCCATGCGGCCCAGGTTGCGGAACTGCGCGCGCGAGAACGGCGACAGCCGCCGGCGCAGCGCCACGGTGGTCTCGGCCAGGAAACCATTGTGGCTGCCCTGGTAAATCATGTCGTGGAAGCGGATGTTGGCCAGGTGATACTCGTCCGGATCGCCGCGACGGACCAGGTCGCCGACCTCCCGATGGACCGATTCGAGCGCGCGCCGCTCGGCGCCGCTCATCTTCTCCGCCGCCAGCCTGCTGCACGCGGCCTCCAGCTCCGCCAGCCCTTCGAACAGCTCCGACAGGCCGCCGTTGGTGATCGGGGTGACGACGGCGCCCTTGTGGGCGCGCAGGACGATCAGGCCGGTGGCGGAAAGCTGCTTCAGCGCTTCCCGGACCGGCGTGCGGGACACGCCGAAGCGATCGGCCAGCTCCTGCTCGTCCAGGCGGACGCCGGGAAAGATCCGCCCGGACATGATGTCGTCGGCGATCGCCTCGCGGATCTCGTCCGACCGCGTCCGCCTCAATTCGATTCTCCGCTCACTCACGCCCGGTCACCCGATCCCCCTTTGGCCCGCACAACATTTATGCAGGGCCGTCCGTTTCGGCCAATAATTCCGTAGCCTTTGCCATTGGCATGCCGGTTGCGTCGAGAACGGCCAAGACCTTAGCAAAGGGGAAGGACCATGCCCGATAATACTTTCGATGCCGAGCGTCATGTGGATCGCATGGCGGCGGCGCTGGGACTGGCGATCGACCCGGACCACCGTCCCGGCGTCGTCGCGAACATGGCCCGCACCGCCGAGATAGCCCGGCTGGTCACGGAGTTCCCGCTGCCCGACATGGTCGAGCTGGCGCCCGCCTTCCGGCCCGGGGAGCAGTCCTGATGATCGACCATGCCAGCGGCGCGCTGGAGATCGCCTCGGCGGTGAAGGCCGGATCGGTCAGCGCGGTCGAGATCGCGCGCGCCGCCCTGTTCCGGATCGGGGCGCTGGACGCGCATCTCGGGGCCTTCACCGCGGTCACCGCGGAACGCGCGCTCGACGAGGCCGCCGCCGTGGACGCCCGGGTCCGCTCGGGCGGCGATCCCGGCCCGCTCGCCGGGGTCCCGTTCGCGGTGAAGAACCTGTTCGACGTCAAGGGGCTGCCGACCCTGGCGGGCTCGAAGATCAATGCCGGTCATGCGCCGGCCGGGACGGACGCCGAACTGGTCCGGCGCCTCAACGACGCCGGGGCCGTGCTGGTCGGTGCCCTGAACATGGGCGAGTACGCCTACGACTTCACGGGGGAGAACAGCCATCACGGCCCGTCGCGCAACCCACACGATCCGGCGCGGATGTCCGGCGGCTCGTCGGGCGGGTCGGGAACCGCCGTCGCGGCCGGGTTCGTTCCGCTGGCGCTGGGGTCCGACACCAACGGGTCGATCCGGGTGCCGTCCTCGTTCTGCGGGCTGTTCGGGCTGAAGCCCACCTTCGGCCGGCTGAGCCGCGAGGGAACCTTCCCGTTCTGCTTCAGCCTCGACCATCTGGGGCCGCTGGGACGCTCGGCGGCGGACCTCGCCGCGGCCTACGACGCGATGCGGGAACCGGGGGCCGGCACCCCCGTGTCTCCCGTGCTGGGACAGGGAGCGGAGGGGCTGCGGATCGCCGTCGCCGGAGACTACTTCGCGCGCGGCGGCGACCCGGTGGCGTTCGAGGCGGTGGCGACGGTCGCAGAGGCGCTGGGGGCCCGGGACACGGTCGTGGTGCCCGAGGCGGCGCGGGCGCGGGCCGCGGCCTATGTCATCACCGCCGCCGAGGGCGGCAGCCTGCACCTGGACCGCCTGCGGACCCGGGCGGCCGACTTCGATCCGGCGACCCGCGACCGGCTGATGGCCGGCGCCATGGTGCCGGTCCCGTGGTATCTCCAGGCGCAGCGCTTCCGCCGCTGGTACCATGACCGGGTGATGGAGCTGTTCTCGCGCGTCGACATCCTGCTGGCTCCCGCCACGCCCTGCACGGCGCCGCCGATCGGGCAGCAGACCATGGTGCTGGACGGGGTGGAGATGCTGGTGCGGCCGAACATCGGCATCTTCACCCAGCCGCTGTCGCTGATCGGGCTGCCCGTCGTGGCGGTCCCGGTGCGGCGGCCCGGCGGATTGCCGATCGGGGTCCAGGTGGTGGCGGCGCCGGGACGGGAGGACTTGGCGCTCCGGGTCGCGGCGGACCTGGAGGCCAAGGGGGTCTGCCAGGCGCCGGTGGCGCGCGGCGAAACCAGCTGGGAAAGATGACGGCCATGGAGATCAACGACCCCGGGACCCTGGCGGAGGTCACCGCCGCGTTCGAGCGGTACGAGACGGCGCTGGTGACCAACGACGTCGCCGTGCTGGACGAGCTGTTCTGGGACAGCCCGCACACCCTGCGCTACGGCGTCGCGGAGAACCTGTACGGTTACGGCGCGATTTCGGCGTTCCGCGCCGCCCGCCCGTCGGCCGGGCTGGCGCGCGCGCTGTTCAACACGGTGATCACGACCTACGGGCGCGACTTCGCGACGGCGAACACCGAGTTCCGCCGCGAGGGCAACCCGCGTACCGGGCGGCAGAGCCAGACCTGGATGCGCACCCCGGAGGGCTGGCGGGTGGTCGCCGCCCATGTCAGCCTGATCGGCGGCTAGAGCCGTGCCCGATCAGGTCGATCCGCTGCGCTGAACCATGGGCGCAACCTACGGGTATCGGCCTGCATCGAACCGTAGGTTGCGCCCATGGCGCAACACGGTGCGGCTGATCGGGTACCGCTCCGGCACGCCGGGTCAGGTCAATGCAGGTCGCCGTCGTCGGGATCCACGACCTCCAGCGAGACGACGGCGGCATTGATCAGCACCTTGCCGGCATGCTCGAAATTGACCGTGACCCGGTGGCCGATGGCCGACTGGATCTGGCCCAGCCCCCAGTCGGGCTGGGCGGGATGGCGCACCAGGGCGCCGGGAACCATCGTCGGGTCGCTCATGTCCGGTCCTGATGCGCATCGGGCGTCGAAAAGGATTTCTTCCAGCCGTAACCATTCCGTACCATGATAGACTCAACGGGTGACATCAGGAATCGCTCCAGCCACCGATGGGATGAGATGAGGACCAACCTGGATATCCGCGTGGTCGAGCTGCTGTGCTCCCGCCTGTGCCATGAACTCGTGAGCCCCGTCGGCGCCATCAACAACGGCGTCGAACTGATCGAGGAGATGGGCTCCGACATGGCCGACGAAGCCATCGGGCTGATCGCGCACAGCGCCGATCAGGCATCCCGCCGGCTTCAGCTCCTGCGCCTCGCCTACGGCGCCGCCGGCGAGACTTCCGGAATGGCCGATGTCGTCCAGGCGGCCGAGGGCTATTTCGCCGGGACCAAGCACAAGCTGGAGTGGCAGCCGGGGCGCCTGGGTCAGGGAGCGCCGATGCCCCAGGGCGCCGGCAAGGTGCTGCTCAACCTCGTCATCCTGGGCGAGGAGGCGCTTGCCCACGGCGGCCGGATCACCGTCGAGCCGGGACCGGGCGGCGACCCCGTCGTCATCGCGGCCGGCCGCTCCGCCGGGCTGCGGCCGGAGACGCTGCAGGCGCTGTCCGGCAGCGCCGACATCGACTCCCTGACCCCGCGTACGGTCCACGCGTACGCAACCGGGCGCTTCGCGGAACATTACGGAATGCGCGCTTCCGGCGAGCCGGACGGACCCGAGCGTTTCGTCCTGAGATTGAATATCTGACGGATCCGGACAGGATCGGGAGCCCTGCCGCGCCGGGTTCCCCGGGGCGTTTCCCTTTTTTCTAGAAAACGTGTCTATTGCTACCCGCCGAGGGCGGTGGCAATAGCTTGCCTTGTCTATATCTCTTGAATTAGAACTTTTTCGTAAACTCGAAAGTAAGGTACTCTTAATCAGTGTTTGGCAGGCTTGAATGGTCCCGGAGTGAACGCCTGCCGGCGTGGCGTCGTGCATTCTTGGGCCCGAATGGCAAAGCGGCAAGCCCAAAAACGGCGTGGGAAATATCGTCATGGATGATCTGCTCAGCGAATTCCTGACCGAGACGTCCGAGAACCTCTCGGTTCTCGACGTCGAGCTGGTCCGGCTCGAGCAAAACCCGAACAACCCCGAACTGCTCAGCAACATTTTCCGGCTGGTCCATACGATCAAGGGGACCTGCGGCTTCCTCGGCCTTCCCCGCCTGGAGCACGTCGCCCACGCTTCGGAGAACGTTCTCGGCAAGTTCCGCGACGGCGAGCTGTCGGTATCGCCCCAGGCGGTCTCGGCGATCCTCGAATCGCTGGACACCATCAAGCTCATCCTGTCGGTCCTGGAAGCGACCGAGGCCGAGCCCCCGGGTGACGACAGCGACCTGATCGCGCGCCTCAACGCGATCGCCGAAGGCCGCGACGTCCCCGCCGCGGCCGCGGCGCCCGCCCCGCCGCCCGCTCCGGAACCCGTCGCCGCGATCCCCGCCGCGCCCGAGCCTCCGCCGGTACCCGTGGCGGCATCGGCGCCCGCTCCCTCCGTGCCGGCGCCCCAGGTCCCCGCCGCCCCGGCCCGCGCGCCGGAGCCGGAAGTGCCGGTCGCCGCCGCGAAGGAGCTGGTGGTCCACGAGTCCGCCCCGGTCGCGGCCCCGGCCCCCGCCGCCCACGCGCCGACCGGCGCCGGCTTCACCGCCGACGAGACGCGCGACGCCGGCAGCAAGGAATCGGCCGTCGCGGCCCAGACCATCCGGGTCAACGTCGACCTGCTGGAAAACCTGATGACCATGGTCTCGGAACTGGTGCTGACCCGCAACCAGCTCCTCCAGATCCTGCGCAGCCAGAAGGACAGCGAGTTCGCGGCCCCGCTCCAGCGGCTCAACCACGTGACGTCGGAGCTGCAGGAAGGCGTCATGAAGACGCGCATGCAGCCGATCGGCAACGCCTGGGCAAAGCTGCCCCGCCTGGTGCGCGACCTGGCCCATGAACTGGGCAAGAAGATCGACCTGCAGATGCTGGGCGCCGACACCGAGCTGGACCGCCAGGTGCTGGAGCTGATCAAGGATCCGCTGACCCACATGGTGCGCAACTCCGCCGACCACGGGCTGGAGACGCCGGTCGAGCGGCTGCGCGCGGGCAAGAGCGAGACCGGCCGCGTCACGCTGAACGCCTACCACGAGGGCGGCCACATCATCATCGAGATCACGGACGACGGCCGTGGCCTCAACATCGACCGGATCAAGCAGAAGGCGATCCAGAACGGCCTGGCGACCGAGGCCGAGCTGGCCGCCATGTCTGACAGCCAGATCCAGGCCTTCATCATGAAGCCGGGCTTCTCGACCGCCCAGAAGGTCACCAGCGTCTCCGGGCGCGGCGTCGGCATGGACGTGGTCAAGACCAACATCGAGAAGATCGGCGGCACGATCGAGATGAAGTCGACCTACGGCCGCGGGTCCTCCTTCATCATCAAGATCCCGCTGACCCTGGCGATCGTCTCGGCCCTGATCGTCGAGTGCGCGACCGAGCGGTTCGCCATCCCGCAGATCAGCGTGGTCGAGCTGGTCCGCGCCGCCGCCGACAGCGAGCACACGATCGAGCGGATCAACGGCACGCCGGTGCTGCGCCTGCGCAACCGCCTGCTGCCGCTGGTGTCCCTGCAGCGCCTGCTGCGGCTGGACGGCCCGGCCCATGACGACACCGAGACCTTCATCGTCGTGACCCAGGTCGGCACCTACACCTTCGGCATCATCGTCGACCGCGTGTTCGACACCGAGGAAATCGTCGTCAAGCCGGTCGCCCCGATCCTGCGCCACATCGAGATGTTCTCGGGCAACACGATCCTGGGCGACGGCAGCGTGATCATGATCCTGGACCCGAACGGCATCGCCGCGTCGTCCGGCGAGATGGCGGTCGGCGACGCCGCCGCGACCGACACCGCGGTGGCCCACGCCACCCGCCAGGACGACAAGATCGCCCTGCTGCTGTTCCGCGCCGGCGGCGTCAGCCCCAAGGCGGTCCCGCTCTCGCTGGTCGCCCGCCTGGAAGACGTCGATCTCAGCGCGGTCGAGCTCAGCAACGGCATGCCGGTGGTCCAGTACCGCGGCAAGCTCATGCCCCTGGTCCCGATCGACAGCGGCTGGGAGATGAAGCGCGAAGGCCGCCAGCCGGTGCTGGTGTTCGCCGACGGCGACCGCTCCATGGGCCTGATCGTGGACGAGATCGTCGACATCGTCGAGGATCGCCTGCAGGTCGAGCTGGCCGCCGACCGGCCGGGCATGATGGGCAGCGCGATCATCGCGGGCAAGGCGACCGACCTGATCGACGCCGGCTTCTTCCTGACCCAGGCCTACAAGGACTGGTTCGGCTCCTCGGCGCGGGATGCCTACGAGGAGGAGAAGGCCCACAAGGTGCTCCTGGTCGACGACAGCCCGTTCTTCCGCAACCTGCTGACCCCGCTGCTGACGGTGGCGGGCTATCAGGTGACCACGGTGGAGAGCGCCGACGAGGCCCTGAACCTGTGCGAGGCGGGCGAGAACTTCGACGTGATCGTCAGCGACATCGAGATGCCCGGCATGAGCGGGTTCGAGTTCGCCCAGATGATCCGCAAGGACACCCGCTGGAACACGACCCCCCTGGTGGCGCTCAGCAGCCACGCGTCGCCGCGCGACCTGGACCGCGGCCGTCAGGCCGGCTTCACCGACTATGTGGCGAAGTTCGACCGTGACGCCCTGCTGTTCACCCTGTCGCAGACCCTCTCCGAGACCAAAGGTGCCGCATGAGTGCCAACCTGCCGGCCAAGAAGACCAAGTACGACGACTTCTCGGTCAACGCGAACGAAGACTTCGTGACCATGATGATCGCGGACCAGCTGTTCGGGATCCCCGTGCTGCAGGTCCAGGACGTTCTCGGTCACCAGCGCATCACCCGCATCCCGCTGGCGCCGCCCGAGGTGGCCGGTTCGCTGAACCTGCGGGGACGTATCGTCACCGCGATCGACGTCCGGCTGCGCCTCGGCCTGCCAGCCCGGCCCAAGGAAAAGCCGGGCATGAGCATCGTCGTGGACCTGCGCGGCGAGCTGTACAGCCTGATGGTCGACGGCGTCGGCGAGGTGCTGAGCCTGTCGTCCGACGACTTCGAACGCAACCCGTCGACGCTCGATGTCCGGTGGCGCGAACTGTCCACCGGCATCTATCGACTGAACGGGACGCTGCTGGTGGTGCTGGACGTGTCCCGGCTGCTGAACTTCGCCAATCTGGAGGCGGTGTAGGCGGCAGGGACCGGGCGGATCGCCGATCCGCCCGGTCCCGCCCCGCGCCCCGGAAACAAGCGCCCTAGCCGAGGTCTCCCTAATGAAATCCTGTCTTGTCGTCGATGACAGCCGCGTTGTCCGCAAGGTGGCCCGGAAGATCCTGGAGGAACTGCATTTCACCTGCTCGGAGGCCGAGGACGGGCGCCAGGCGATGGAAGCCTGCGCCAGGGAGATGCCGAACGCGATCCTGCTGGACTGGAACATGCCGGTCATGACCGGCATCGAGTTCCTGCGGCGGCTGCGCAAGATGTCGGGCGGCGACGCCCCGAAGGTGGTGTTCTGCACGACCGAGAACGACCTGGCCCACATCCAGGAGGCGCTGAGCGCCGGGGCCAACGAGTACATCATGAAGCCCTTCGACAGCGACATCATCCAGACCAAGTTCGCCCAGGTCGGCCTGATCTGAGGCCCGGAGGAGCATGAGCGATATTCCGGGCAAACCCGCTGGTGCCGCAGCGGTCGCGGACGACCCCCACCGGGTGATGGTGGTCGACGACAGCGCCGTGATCCGCGGCCTGCTGTCCCGCGCATTGGAGGGCGACCCCGAGCTGCGGGTCGTGGCTTCGGTCGGCGACGGCCAGATGGCCATCAACGCCCTGACCCGCCAGAGCATCGACGTGATCGTCCTCGACATCGAGATGCCCGTGATGGACGGGCTGACCGCGATCCCCAAGCTGGTCGCGATCGATCCGGCGGTGAAGATCATCATGGCCTCCACGCTGACCCTGCGGGGGGCGGAGGTCAGCATGAAGGCGCTCCAGTCCGGGGCGGCCGACTACGTCACCAAGCCGTCCTCGACCCGCGAACTGGGGGCGGCGGACAGCTTCAAGCGGGAGCTGGTCGGCAAGGTCAAGGCGCTGGCCGCCTCTGCCCGGCGCGCCGGGTCGCGCAACCGGCCGAGCCTGCGGAACGAGCGGGTGGCGGCTCCCCTGGCGCCGCTGCCGCGTCCGCGCTCGATGGACCCCGCCGCCGTGGTGCTCCGCCCGATGCCCGCGGTCGTGACGCCGCCGGACATCATCGCGATCGGCAGCTCGACCGGCGGACCGCAGGCATTGTTCGAGGTCTTGTCCCACCTGAAGGGCGGGATCCGCCAGCCGATCCTGATCACCCAGCACATGCCGGCCACCTTCACCACGATCCTGGCCGAGCACATCACCCGCCAGTGCGGCATCGCCTGCGCGGAGGCCAAGGACGGCGAACCGCTGGTCGGCGGACGCATATACCTGGCGCCGGGCGATTTCCACATGACCCTGGCGACCCGGGGCACCGGGACGGTGCTGTCGGTCAACAAGGACCCGCCGGAGAATTTCTGCCGCCCGGCGGTGGACCCGATGATGCGCACCATCGCCAAGATCTACGGACGCCGCGCCTTCGCCATCATCCTGACCGGAATGGGCCAGGACGGCATGCGCGGCTGCACCGAGCTGGTGGCGGCCGGAGGCATCGTGATCGCCCAGGACGAGCCGTCGAGCGTGGTCTGGGGCATGCCGGGCGCAGTATCCACGGCAGGCCTGTGCAGCGCCGTCCTGCCGCTCCGTGAAATCGGACCCTACATCCGCAAGATTGCTTTGAGGACCGCAGCATGAAGGTCGAAGACTTCGACATGTTCAGCACCCTGCTGAAGCAGCGCTCGGGCCTCGTCCTGTCCCGCGACAAGGCCTACCTGCTCGAGTCGCGGCTTATGCCGGTCGCGCGCAAGTGGAACATGAAGGGCCTCGACGAGCTGGCCGCAGCCATCCGCACCCGCCGCGAGGAGGCGCTGCTGCGCGACATCACGGAGGCGATGACGACCAACGAGTCGTCCTTCTACCGGGACCAGAAGCCGTTCGACCAGTTCCGCAACGTGGTCCTGCCGATGATGCTGGCCAGCCGCGGGGCGCGCCGCTCGATCCGGATCTGGTCGGCCGCGTGCTCCAGCGGTCAGGAGGCCTATTCCCTGGCGATGCTGCTGCTGGACGAGGGGGCCAGGCTCGACGGGTGGCGGTTCGAGATCATCGGCACCGACCTCTCGTCGGAGATGGTCGAGAAGGCCAAGGCCGGCATCTACACTCAGTTCGAGGTCCAGCGCGGCCTGCCGATCACCCATCTGGTCAAGTACTTCAAGCAGATCGGCGACAAGTGGCAGCTCAACGACAAGATTCGGCAGATGGTCTCCTTCCGGGAGTACAACCTGCTGACCGACCTGACCCCGCTCGGCCAGTTCGACGTCGTGTTCTGCCGCAACGTGCTGATCTATTTCGACCAGCCGACCAAGGGCAAGGTACTGGACAGCATCGCCAAGCTGATGCCGGCCGACGGCGTGCTCTATCTGGGCGGCGCCGAGACCGTCCTGGGCATCACCGAGCGGTTCAAGCCGATGGACAATCAGCGCGGGCTCTACGTGATGAACCAGCCCGCCGGCGCGCCGGCTGCGCGGGCCGTGGCGGGCTGACGCGGACCCGGAAGGCAAAAACGGCGATGGAATCGGATACCGGCCAGGTATCCGATTCCATCGCCGTTCATCCGCGGCCAGGATCTTGTTGGTGGAGACGCCGATGCGGCGGGGTTCGTCACCCCGCCGCCTGGGCCTTCTGGGATACCGCCTCTTCCTGTGGATCGCGCAGCACGTAGCCGCGGCCCCACACCGTCTCGATATAGTTGTCGCCGTTGGTCGATTGGGCGAGCTTCTTGCGCAGCTTGCAGACGAACACGTCGATGATCTTCAGCTCCGGCTCGTCCATGCCGCCGTAGAGATGGTTCAGGAACATCTCCTTGGTCAGCGTGGTCCCCTTGCGCAGGCTCAGCAGTTCCAGGATGCCGTATTCCTTGCCGGTCAGGTGCAGCGGCTGGCCGTCCACCTCCACGGTGCGGGTGTCCAGGTTGACCGTCAGGCGGCCGGTCCGGATCACGCTGTCGGAATGTCCCTTGCTGCGGCGGACGATGGCCTGGATGCGGGCGATCAGCTCGCGCTTGTCGAAAGGCTTGGTCAGGTAGTCGTCGGCGCCGACGCCCAGTCCCTTGATCTTGTGGTCCAGCTCCGACAGGCCGGACAGGATCAGGATCGGCGTGGTCACCCGGGCGGACCGCAGACGGCGCAGGACCTCGTAGCCGTCGATGTCCGGCAACATCAGGTCCAGGATGATGATATCGTAGTCATACAGCTTTCCGATCTCCAGCCCATCCTCACCGAGATCGGTGGAATCGACGATGAAGCCCTCGGAATGCAGCATCAATTCAATACTCTTGGCGACCGAGGAGTCGTCTTCGACCAGCAGAACCCTCATGGCGACATCCCGACGTTGATGGGCAGGAACACAACCCTGCCGAACCAGATGATACACATATTAACAGACGATTCAGCTTAATGCTACCGTTAGCAAAGTTTACAGAAAGTTAATCATTCCTGCATATCTTCGCTTTCGCTGCATTTGCCGACGAATCATCCGCCAACACGGTTAATACACGTATAGATATCTCACATCGTGCGCCTCCAGCAAAGCCACTTTATTAACGAAATTGAACGCATACCAGAGTATCGCTACTTTGGGCGCGTAACGGCCGTGCTGGGCTTACTTGTGGAGGTAGGCGGCGTGGAGCGCCTGTTGTCGATCGGCGGACGCTGCACGATCGTCGCGCGGGCCGGGCGGCGGGTCCCCTGCGAGGTGGTCGGGTTCCGGCAGGGGCGGGCGCTCCTGATGCCGCTGGGCGGCTTGGACGGAATCGGACTCGGCTGCAAGGCGGAAGTCACCGAAGGCGGGCCGGAAGTGTTCCCCGACGAGAGCTGGCTGGGCCGCGTGGTCAACGCCCTGGGCGAGCCGATCGACGGCAAGGGTCCGCTGCTGAACGGCAAGGTCGGCATCCCGATCCGCAACAACCCGCCCCCCGCCCACTCCCGCCGCCGCGTCGGCGAGAAGATCGACCTCGGCGTGCGCGCCATGAACACCTTCCTGTCCTGCTGCCGCGGCCAGCGCATGGGCATCTTCGCCGGCTCCGGCGTCGGCAAGTCGGTCCTGATGTCGATGCTGGCGCGCTACATGTCGGTCGACGTCAACGTGATCGGCCTGATCGGCGAGCGCGGCCGCGAGGTGCAGGAATTCATCACCGAGGACCTGGGGGAGGACGGCATGGCGCGCAGCGTCGTCGTCGTCGCGACCTCGGACGAGGCGCCGCTGATGCGGCGGCAGTCGGCCTACATGACCATGTCGATCGCGGAGTATTTCCGCGACCGGGGCAAGAACGTGATGTGCATGATGGACAGCGTCACGCGGTTCGCCATGGCCCAGCGCGAGATCGGGCTGTCCGCCGGCGAGCCGCCGACCACCAAGGGCTATCCGCCGACCACCTTCGCCGAACTGCCGCGCCTGCTGGAGCGGGCCGGCCCCGGCGTGGGGGAGGGCAACATCACCGGCCTGTTCACCGTGCTGGTGGACGGCGACGACCACAACGAACCGATCGCCGACGCCGTGCGCGGCATCCTGGACGGCCACATCGTGATGGAGCGCGCCATCGGCGAGCGCGGCCGCTATCCCGCCATCAACATCCTGCGCAGCGTCTCGCGCACCATGCCGGGCTGCAACACCGACCGGGAGAACGCGCTGGTCGGCCGGGCGCGGCGGCTGCTGTCGGCCTACAACGACATGGCGGAGATGATCCGGCTCGGCGCCTATCGCCGGGGCAGCGATCCGCTGGTGGACGAGGCGATCGAGTACAATCCGGCCATCGAGGCCTTCCTGAAACAGGGCAAGCGCGAGCGTACCGACATGGCGACGGGGTATGCCCAGCTTGCCGAGATCCTGGGTGAACCCTGGCCATGAGCAGCGGCCTGCACACACTGATCCGCCTCCACAAGTGGCGCCTCGACGAGAAGCGCCGGGCCCTGGCCGAACTCCAGACCCTGGCCGACAAGCTGGCCGACGACGCCGGGCGCCTGGAAGCGGAGATCGCGGCGGAGCAGGAGATCGCCCGCGCCTCGCCGGAAGCCGGGTTCGGCTACGGCAACTTCGCCAAGCTGTCGATCGAGCGGCGCAAGCGCCTGGCGCAGTCCATCGCCCAGGTCCAGGCGCAGATCGCCGAGGCGACCGAGGAGATGGCGGAAGCCTTCCAGGAACTGAAGCGCTACGAACTGGCGCAGGAGGGCCGCGACAAGCGCGACCAGGCCAAGCGCAAGCAGCGCGAGGACGCCGCCCTGGACGAGGTGGCGCTCAGCGGCTTCATGCGCCGGCGCTAGGCGCTGAAGCCGACGCTTCCGGCGCAGCCGGGCTGGACCGCGACCCATCCCTGGGTACCCGCCTGGAACGACACGCCCCCCGTCATCCCGAGCGCCTCCACCGAGTCGTGGAAGATCCGGCCGATCTCCCGGCGCATCTCCGGCGGCAGGGGCAGGTGGGTGCGGAGGATCAGGTCGAAGCGCCGGTGGCGCACCAGCCCGTCCAATTGCAGCTCGCCCAGCCGGCTGAGAGTCAGGTCGATCAGGAACCGGTTGGCCCGGGCGGAGCTTCCGGCCGCGTTCTCGCCATCCTCGTCCACCTCCTCGGCATCCGGGTGCCTGACATAAAGGTTGATCCGGCTGAACTCCGTGCCGTCGGAGAACGGGATCGAATAGGCGCGCCAATCCCCGGGGAGGGGCTCCGACGCCTGCTGCGCGAGTTGCTTGAAGTCCTCCCCCAGCTTCTCGACCAATTCGCGGCGCCCGAGCGATTCCAGCGCCTGAGCGGCCGGCTCGCCCAGCCAGCTCCGGGCGTCGCCCTTCTTCACATGGCCCGCGAAGGCCAGCAGCGTCGCGGCAAGCCGCGGGTTGACCTGGGGCAGGATCGCGTTGGCAAGGGTACGGGCGCCCGCGGGATCGGTCCTGGCAAGGACGTCGAGAGCGTCCTGGAGCGCCGGCCAGTCCCGCCCCCGAAGGGCGTCGAACGGCTGCTCGGCGGCGGGCGGAGGGGCGGGCAGGCTGACGGCGACCTGCGTCCCGGGCGGCAGCGGGACGCGCGTGTTCAGCACCAGGACGCCGCGCTCGGTGGTCAGGATCGGTTGCCCGGTATTGGTCGTGCCCGCCACGGTCGCCGGCAGGGTCGCGGCACCGCCCTGCGGAAGTGGCGGCTGGACCGGAGGCGGCGTGGTTGCCGGGGCCGGCGTGGCGGCCGGCGTGGCCGGTTGAGGCTGCGTCGGCAGCGCGATGACCCGGACCTCCACCGGCGTGCCCGATTTCAGGAGGGGCATCGGAAGGGGCTGCGCCGGCTGGCGAAACCCTTCCGGAGTCGGCGGCGGGGTCTGAGGGAGGGCCGGGGATGTCGCCTGCGGGGCCGGGGGCGAACCCGGCGGAACCGGCGGGGACATGGTCACGGCAGGCTGGGCGGAAGCCTGCGGCGCCGGACCCGGGTGGGCGGGCCTTCCGGGGGCGGGCGCCTGCTGGACCGGACCCGGTGCCGTCCCGGACGGCGGAGCCTGCGGAACCGGCGGATTGGCCGATGGCGTTTGCGCGGCGGCTGACCCCGCCGGAGCGGGTGCCTGCAGCGCACCCGGCATGGCCGGGGCGGGAGCGCCCTGCACCGGGGCGGGAGCGCCCAGGGCCGGCGCGGGCATCGCCGGGATAGCCTGCCTCGGGGCAGCCTGTGCCGGGACAGCCGGCGTCGGGAGAGGGGGCGGGGCGGACAGGGCCGCCGTCCGTGTCGGCACGGGAGGGGCGGCGGGCAGGGTCGGCGCCGCTGCCGGTAGGGGAGGCGGAAGCGGAGGAGGGCTGGAGGAGACGACCATCGCCGGGATCACCGTTCCCACGCGGACCTGCGGCGCAGGCACCTGCGCCGGTGCGGCGGCATTCGCCCCTGGGGGCTGGTTGACGCCCGCCGCGGCGGGCGGCGGCGATGCCTTCGGCACCTGGGGAGATACTGCGGGCGATGCTGCGTGCGGTGTTGCGGACGGTGCCGGCGCGGCATGCTGCGGCACTTGCTGCGGCACTTGGGCCGGCGGCGGGGGCGGCGCCTGGGCGGCCGGCGGGCCGAGCATGAAGACCAACGCCTTCAGGGGCGGGTTGCCCGGCGGGATCCGGAGCGAGACCGGGCGGTCCGGCAGCAGCGGGATGGGGGTCTTCAGGCTCACGTCGCCCGCCTGGGTGCGCACCTTGACGCCGCCGTCGGCCGTCTGTTCGACCACCGTCCCGGACAGCACGATGGTCCGTATCAGGTTCTTCAGTTTTTCCGGCAGCTTTTCCAGCGTCGCCTCGCCGGCCGGCTGCGGCGGCGGAGTCGCCATGGACGCCGCGGCTCCGGCTCCGGTGCCGGCCGCGCCCGCGGGGGTCGCGGCGACCGCGGGCGGCACCGTTCCGGTCATGGCACGGTGAACAGCTTTGCCGCCAGGTTGCGCACGTCGGAGGCCGCGTCGGAGCTGGGCGAGCGCATCAGCAGCGGCACCTGGTTGCGGATCGCGTCCCGGACCTTCTGGTCGCGGCGGATGATGCCGGCCAGCGGCGGCGAGAATTTCAGGAAGTTCTGGCAGGCCTTCAGGATCGTCACATAGGTGCGCTCGCCCTCGCGCACGCTGCTCGCCATGTTCACCACCACCCGCAGGTCGGCGTTCGGGTTGGCGGCGTGGGTGACCTTGATGAAGGCATAGGCGTCGGTCAGCGAGGTCGGCTCGTCGGTCGTCACCACCAGCGTGATCCCGGCGGGGCCGGACAGCTGGCGGACGGTGCGGTCCACGCCGGCGCCCAGGTCGATCACGACGGCGTCGTAGTTCCGGGCGACCTCCAGCAGGTCGGCACGCAGCTCGTTCAGCCGCTGGACCGTCAGGTTGGCCAGGTTGCCGGAACCGGAGCGGCCCGCGATGATGTCGAACCCGCCGTCCTCGAACCGCTCGGCCGCGGTCTGGAGCGACATGCGGCGCTCGACCACCGATCCCAGGTCGCGCTTGGGCATCAGCCCGAGCTGGATGTCCACGTTCGCCAGACCCAGGTCGCCGTCGAACAGCAGGGAGCGCCGGCCCAGCTTGGTCAGGGCGTGGGTCAGGGTGATGGAGAACCAGGTCTTGCCGACGCCGCCCTTTCCGCTCGCCACGGCGACGACGTTGTGGCCACGCAGCGGGGTGATGTTGGCGGGGAAAACCGAGGATGCTTCGGTCATGAGAAAGTTCCCGTTTGCTTGGCGGATCGTGTCGCATGCTGGACGCTGGAGGGGAGCAAGAGGCGTGCCAGAGACTCGGCATCGAGCGCGCTCAGCCCCTCGGCGACCTGCGGGGTGGCGCTGATGTCGGAAAAGCTCAGGCGCGCCTCGTACGCGATGGCGAGCAGGCTGCCCAGCCGCCGGGTCATGTCGAGCCGGGTGAGCAGCAGGCGGCGCGCTCCCAGTTCGCGGAAGGCAGATCCTACCTCGGCAGCTTCTGCCGCGTCGCATCCGGCCGGCAGCACCAGCACCGGTTCCAGGTCGGCGGCGTTCAGCAGGTCGCCGAGGTCGTTCATGTCGTCCGGGTCGAACGGGTTCCGGCCGGCGCTGTCGATCAGCACCTGCTCGACCCCGCGCTGGACGCCGAGCGCGTCGGCCAGGGAGTCGGTGTCCTCGACCGCCAGCAGCTTCAGTTTCAGAAGCTTGGTGAAGGCGGCGAGCTGGTCGACGCCGCCGGCCCTCACCGTGTCGGTGGTGATGACGCCGACCTTGCGGCCACCCAGGGTGGCCCGGGCGGCCAGCTTGGCGACGGTCAGCGTCTTGCCGGCTCCCGGCGGCCCGATCAGCATGAAGGGGCGGGGCGCGCGGCCGTGGGGCAGCGGCTGGAAGGTGAAGATGCTGTCCAGGGCGCCGCTCAGCGCTTCCACCGGATCGCCGGTGTCGTAGGTCGCGATGGTGTTGAGCAGGCGGTCGCAGATGCCCGCGGGGGTTCCGTGGCGGGTCAGCGTGTCGGAGATCAGGTCGACGATGTCGATTTCCGGCTCGCGCCGCCAGGATCGGCCGCCATGGCCATAGGCGGTCGGCTCCTGTTCAGGCTCGTGGCTGGAAGGCGGCGGCAGCAGCGGCTGTTCCGCGTCGTCGATCGCGGCGGTCAGGCGGACGCCACCCTCCTCCTCGCGCGTCGCGACGATGATGGCATCGTCGCCCAACGCGTCGCGGACGAGCCGCATCGCTTCAACCATGGTCGGAGCATGAAAGCTCTTCAGCCGCACCTACGTCACCTTTCAATCCCGGCTGGTTCGCGCCGGCCTTGGCTTTCCCTCGTCCCCGCCATCAGATCTGCCCAAGGGTCCGGATCTTGGCCTTGGGGTGGATCTCGTTCTGCGACATGACCGTGGTCGCCGGCCGGAACCGTTCGATGATCGACCGCACATAGGGCCGGACGCCGGGGCTGGTGAGCAGCACCGGCGTCTCGCCCATCATGGCGTGACGCTCGAAAGTCTGCCGCACATTGGTGATGAATTGCTGAAGGCGGGACGGCGCCATCGAAAGTTGACGGTCGTCGCCGTCGCCGACGATCGATTCGGCGAAGGCCTGCTCCCATTCCGGCGACAGGGTGATCAGCGGGATGAAGCCGGCCTCGTTGCTGTTCGATTCCGAGATCTGGCGGGCGAGCCGGGTCCGGACGTGCTCGGTGATGGCGGTGATGTTGCGGGTGAAGCCGCACG
Source organism: Skermanella sp. TT6 (assembly GCF_016653635.2). NCBI lineage: Bacteria > Pseudomonadati > Pseudomonadota > Alphaproteobacteria > Rhodospirillales > Azospirillaceae > Skermanella > Skermanella cutis. The sequence goes on along the minus strand of NZ_CP067420.1, from coordinate 4,950,780 downwards.
CCTCCGAGACGCCTTCCAGGATGGTGGCGAGGTCGCGGATCGACACCCGCTCGCCCAGCAGGTTCTGGAGCACGCGCTGCAGCCCGCCCATGGTGATCTGCGCCGGGATGACGTCCGCCACCAGCTTCTGGCTCTCGCGCCCGATCTCGTCCAGCAGCTTCTGGGTCTCGGCATAGGACAGCAGGTCGGGCATGTTGTCCTTGATCACCTCGGTCAGGTGCGTGGTGATGACCGTGCAGGCGTCGACCACGGTCAGGCCCTTGAACAGCGCCTCCTCGCGGTAGTTCTGCTCGATCCACATGGCGGGCAGGCCGAAGGTCGGCTCGACCGTCGGCTCGCCGGGCAGGGAGATCGCCTCGCCGCGCGGGTCCATCACCAGAAGCATGTTCGGCCGGATGTCGCCGCGCCCCGACTCGATCTCCTTGATCCGCACCACATAGGTGTTCGGCGGCAATTGCAGATTGTCCTGGATCCGGACGGACGGCAGCACGAACCCGACCTCCGCCGCGAGCTGGCGGCGCAGGCCCTTGATCTGGTCGGTCAGGCGGAAACCCTCGTTCGCCGTGTTGATCAGCGTCAGCAACGCGTAGCCCAGTTCCAGCCGGACCGAGTCGATGGACAGCGCGGTCGAGATCGGCTCGTCGGCGATCGGCGCCGGGGCGACCTGCTCCATGGCCTCCTCGGCCAGTTCCTTGGACTTCCTCTCCCGCATCCTCGGCAGGTACCAGGCCGCGGCGCCGGTGGCGCCGGCCAGCGCCATGAAGGGGACGAAGGGCATGCCCGGCAGCATGCCGAGCATCATCAGCATGGCGGACGACAGCCCGAGCGCCGTGGGATAGTTGCTGAGCTGGCCGAACAGGGCCTTGTCGGCCGATCCCGAGACGCCCGCCTTAGACACCAGCAGGCCCGCCGCGACCGAGATGATCAGCGCCGGGATCTGCGACACCAAGCCGTCGCCGATGGTCAGCCGGGTATAGGTGTCGGCCGCCTCCATGAACGGCATGTCGTTCTGGGCGATGCCGATGATCATGCCCGCGATCACGTTGATGAAGGTGATCATCAGGCCGGCGGTGGCGTCGCCGCGGACGAACTTGGACGCGCCGTCCATCGAGCCGAAGAACGCGCTCTCGTCCTCCAGCTCCTTGCGGCGCTTGCGGGCCTCCGGCTCGTCGATCATGCCGGCGGACAGGTCGGCGTCGATCGCCATCTGCTTGCCGGGCATCGCGTCCAGGGTGAAGCGGGCCGCCACCTCGGCGATGCGGCCCGAACCCTTGGTGATGACGACGAAGTTGACGATCGTCAGGATCGCGAAGACGATCACGCCGATCACGAAGTTGCCGCCCATCACGAAGCCGGCGAAGGCCTCGATCACCGCGCCGGCGGCGTCCGGCCCCTCGTGGCCGTGGGACAGGATCAGGCGCGTCGAGGCGAGGTTCAGCGCCAGGCGGAGCAGGGTGGTGATCAGCAGGATGGTCGGGAACGAGCTGATCTCCAGCGGCTTCTGGATGAACAGCACGGTCATCAGGATCAGCACCGACATGGTCATGGACAGGGCCAGGAACATGTCGAGCAGGAACGACGGCATCGGCAGGATCATGACCACCAGGATCATGACCAGCCCGATCGCGAGCGCGATGTCGCCGCGCAGGATCATGGACTTGGCGGTCTGGAACAGGTCGCCCGCGTTGAAGCCGCCGCCGGTGGTCTGGTCCGTCATGGCGTCGCCCTATGCCGGTGCCTCACAGGCTTGCCCTTTCCATGTCGCCCGGCGGCGGGACGGCAACGCCTTCCTCGCTGTACTGCTTCAGCTTGTTGCGCAGCGTGCGGATCGAGATGCCGAGGATCGTCGCAGCATGGGTGCGGTTGCCCAGGCAGTGGTGAAGCGTGTCGATGATCAGGTCGCGCTCGACGTCGGCGACGGTCCGGCCGACCAGGCCGGTCAGGCTGCCGGGGAGCGTGGACGCGGCCGGCGGCGGACTGGCCGGGGGCGGCGCCATGATCCGGCCGCCGCCATAGGCGGCATAGCCGGCCGCCGCGCGGGCGGCCGCCAGTGCGGCCGGCGCGGCCTCCGCCGGGGCGTGGATCGGAGCCGGGGACGGAGCGGGGGCGGGCGCCGGGGCGGGGTCCGTCAGGAGGATCGCGTCGGTGTCGATGTCCTTCCCGCGGGAGAGCAGCACCGCCCGGTGCATGGTGTTCTCCAGCTCGCGCACGTTGCCGCGCCAGTGGTGGGACTTCAGCACGTCGAGCGCCGCGGGGGTCGGCTGCTTCTCCGGCATGCCGTTCTGCTCCGCGTACTTCTTCGCGAAATGGGCCGCCAGGGCGACGATGTCCGCCGGGCGGTCGCGCAGCGGCGGCAGGCGCAGGTTGACCACATTGAGGCGGAAGTAAAGGTCCTCCCGGAAACGGCCGGCGCGGGCCTCCTCCTCCAGGCGGCGGTTCGAGGTCGCCAGGACCCGGATGTCCACCTTGACGGGGTGGCTGCCGCCGACCCGGTCGATCTCCCGCTCCTGGATCGCGCGCAGCAGCTTGGCCTGCAGCCGGATGTCCATCTCGCTGATCTCGTCCAGCAGCAGGGTGCCGCCGTTGGCCTCCTCGAACTTGCCGACGCGGCGCGCGAGCGCCCCGGTGAAGGCTCCCTTCTCGTGGCCGAACAGCTCCGATTCCAGCAGGTTCTCGGGGATCGCGGCGCAGTTGACCGCGACGAAGACCTTGTCGGCCCGCCGGCTCTTGCGGTGGATGTAGCGGGCCATCAGCTCCTTGCCGGTGCCGTTCTCGCCGGTGATCAGGACGGAGGCGTCGCTGGGCGCGATCTGGTCGGCCATGCGCAGCACCGATCCCATGGCGGGGTCGCGGCTGACGATCGCGTGGCTTTCCTGGACCACCGCCTCCAGCACGGCGGCGATCAGCTCCGCGTCGGGCGGCAGCGGGATGTATTCCTGGGCGCCGGCCCGGATGGCCCGGACCGCCGCCTGGGCGTCCGTGCCGATGCCGCAGGCGATGACCGGAACCGTGATGCGTTCCAGCTTCAGCGCGTCGATCAGGCGCGCTATGTCGAACTTGACGTCTATCATCACCAGATCGGCGCCCTGGCCGCCGCGCAACGCGTTCATGGCCTTGTCGATGCCGTCCGTGTAGGCGACCTTGGCGCCCCGCTCGTGGGCGATCCTGCCCGCCGCGGTGATGTAGCCTTCCAGCGTGCCGACGATCAGCAGTCGCATGACCCGTATCCCCCAGAAACCGTTCCGGCCGAAGCGCTCAAGACCGGTCGGACTTGATGATTTCGGTCATGGTGACGCCCAGCCGGTCTTCCACGACCACCACCTCGCCGCGCGCCACCAGGCGGTTGTTGACATAGATGTCGATCGCCTCGCCGACCTTCCGGTCGAGCTCCACGACGGCGCCGCGGCCGAGCTTGAGGAGCTGGCTGACCTGCATGGTCGCCTTCCCCAGCACCGCGGAGATCTGGACCGGGATGTCGTAGATCGCCTCCAGGTCCTTGGCCGCATGGCTGTCGAATTCGGCGACGTCGCGGGAGCCGCCGTCGAGTTCGTCGAGCGAAAAGCTGTCCTTGCTGGCCATCGGGCCTCTCCTAGCTGTCGATTACGGTGGACGGCGCTGCCGCCGGGAAAGGGGCGGACTGGCCGGGGGCGTGTGCCGGGCCATGGTTCGCGCCCGCCGGATGCAGGCCGGGGTCGAGCAGTCGGGCCGCGGCCCTGTCGATGTCCTGCCACAGGCGGGCGCTGTCGCGCTCCGCCCCGCCGTCGGCCCACTCGATCCGGCAGTCTCCGGGAGCGACCGTCGGTTCCGCCAGCAGGACGACCTTGCCGGCGAAGCCGCGCCGGGTGGTGATCGCGTCGATCCGTTCGGACAGCGCGTCCAGGTCGGCGTCGGCCAGCCGGATCACCAGCCGGGGCTCGTCGATCAGGTCGCCGACGCAGGCGGCGATCATGGATTCGATCTCCGCCGTGCCCTGCCGGCGGGCGAAGTCGGGCAGCAGCTTTCGGGCGATCGCGGCGCCGATCTCGATCACGCCCTCGCGCTGGCGCGCGGCGCTCTCGGCGGCGCTCTGCACGATGTACTCGATCTGGTCGGCCAGGCGATCCAGCGTGGCGGCGATCCGGGCGTTCGCCGCCGCCTCGGCCTGCGCCTTGCCGTTGGCGAACCCGTCGGCGTAGCCGTCCTCGTGCGCCTGGAGCAGGTCGGCCGACTTGAACACCGGCTCGGGCGGCGGGGGCGGCTCCTCCGGTTCCGGAGGCGGCGGCTTCGCCGCGACGGACTCGGCGGCGAGGCGTTCCTCGCGCCGGCGCGCGACGTCCACGTCGAACTCGGTGTCGAACAGGAACTTGCGGGTCGATGACATGGTCGGGGCCTGATCTCCGTGGTTCCGGCCGGGCCTAATAGATCAGCTCGTCTTCGCCCTTGCCCTCGGCCATGACGATCTCGCCGCGCGCGGCCAGGTCCTTGGCGACCTGGACCATGTACATCTGGGCTTCGTCCACGTCGCGCAGGCGCACCGGTCCCATGGCCGCCATGTCCTCGCGCATGATCTTGGCCGCGCGTTCCGACATATTGGTGAAGAACAGGTCGCGCAGCGTTTCCGACGAGCCCTTGAGGGCGAGACCCAGCTTGGGCTTGTCGACGACGCGCAGCAGGGTCTGGACGCCGGAGGGGTCGAGCTTGGACAGGTCCTCGAAGGTGAACATCAGCGCCTTGATGCGCTCGGCGCTGTCGCGGTTCCGCTCCTCCAGGGCCGCCAGGAACCGGCTCTCGGTGTTGCGGTCCAGGTTGTTGAAGATCTCGGCCATCATCTCGTGGGCGTCGCGCCGGCTGGTGCGGGCCAGGTTCGACATGAACTCGGTGCGCAGCGTGCGCTCGACGTCGTCGAGAACCTCCTTCTGGACCGATTCCATGCGCAGCATGCGCATCACCACTTCCATGGCGAAGCTTTCCGGCAGCTGGGCCAGGACGCGGGCCGCGTGCTCGCCCTTGATCTTGGACAGCACCACGGCGACGGTCTGCGGGTACTCGTTCTTCAGGTAGTTGGCGAGCACCGTCTCGTTCACGTTCGCCAGCTTGTCCCACATGGTGCGGCCGGCCGGACCACGGATATCCTCCATGATCTGGTTGACCTTCTCGCTGTCCAGCACCTTCATGAGCAGCCGTTCGGTGCTCTCGTAGGTGCCGACCAGCGACCCGGTGGAGGAGATCTGCTCGGCGAACTCGACGAACAGCCGCTCGATGATGTTGGCGCTGACCGTGCCCAGGTTGGCCATGGTCTGCGACAGCTCGCGGATCTCCTCGTCGTCCATGTGGGTGAACAGCTTGGTCGCGTGCTCCTCGCCCAGCGCCAGCATCATGATGGCGGCCTTCTCCGGCCCGGTCAGGGTGCGGTAGTCTTCACGGATGCGCAGCGCTGCCACGGCTCAATTCTCCCCGTTCACCGGATCAGGTTTCCTGGTACAGCCAGCTCCGGATGATCGAGACGGCCTCTTCCGGATGCTTGTCCACGATCTCGCCGACCTTGCGGAGCGACGAGGCGCGCACGCGACCCTCGACGCGGTTGATGTCGATCATCTGCTCCAGCTCCTCGCCGGCCTGGGCGTCTTCCAGCGCCAGGTCCTGGGCCAGCGCCCCCGGTCCCATGAGCTGCGCCTGGGCGGCGGTCTGGTCGGTCAGCAGGCGCTCGGCCTCCTCCTCCGCGGCGCTGTCGTCGCTCCGCTCGAAGGCCTTGGCCATCAGCGGCCGGATGACCAGCAGGATCACCAGGATCGCGACGATCGCGAGCACGATCATCTCGGCGATGCGGAACAGGTCCTCCTTCGCCATGCCCAGGAAGGTGGCGCCCGCGTCGGCGAACTCCGCGTCCGGCGTGGCGAAGCGCATGTTGATCACCTCGACCGTGTCGCCCCGGACGGCGTCGAACCCGATGGCGGAGCGCACCAGCGTCTCGATCTGGGCCATCTCCTCCCGGGAGCGGGGGCTGTAGACCGGCGTGCCGTCCGCGCCCGGCGCATAGAGGCCGTCCACCAGCACGGCGACCGACAGGCGGCGGACCTGGCCGGATTCGCGGACGTGGCTCTTGACCGTCTTGCTGATCTCGTAATTGATCGTCTCCTCGGTCCGGGCGCCCTTGGTGCGGCTGGTCGCGGCGGACTCCGAGGAGTTGGAGTTGGCGGTCGGCAGGTTGTTCGCGACGGTCACGGGGTCGAGCGCGTCCCGGTCGGTCGATTCATTGTTGTCCTCGACCGTCTGGGTCGACCGGATGACCTGGCTCTCGGGATCGAAGATCTCCGAGCTGGTGGTGATGCGGTCGAAGTCCAGGTCGGCGGTCACCTCGGCGCGGACCTTGCCGAAGCCCAGGGAGCGTGACAGCAGGTCCTCGATCACCCGGGTGGTGCGCTGCTCGTAGGCCAGCTTCTTCTCGTCCGCGCTGGCCTGCAGGAGCTGCTCGCTGCCGGCCCCCATGCCGCGGGCCAGCAGGTTGCCGCGGTCGTCGACGATCGAGATCTGGTTCGGTTCGAGCTGGGGCACGGCGGCCGCGATCAGGTGCTGGATCGCGACGATCTGCTCGCGCTTGAGCTGCTGCCCCGGGCGCAGCTTGAGGAACACGCTGGCGGTGGCGGCCTGCTGGCTGCGGCTGAACATCTCGCGCTTGGGCAGAACCAGATGGACCCGCGCCTGCTGGATCGGCCCCAGCGTGGCGACGGTGCGCGCCAGCTCGCCCTCGGTCGCGCGCAGGTGGTTGATGCCCTGGACGAAGCTGGTGGTGCCGAACCCTTCGGGCTTGTCGTAGATCTCGTACCCGATCGAGCCGCCGGCCGGCAGCCCGGCCTGCGCCATGACCATCCGAAGACGTCCGACCTGATCGGACGGCACCATGATCCGGGTGCCTTCCGCGTTGACCTGGTGGGGGATCTTCTGCTCTTCCAGCTGGCGCACGATGGCGCCGCCGTCCTTGGGGTCGAGATCGCTGTAGAGCAGGGCCATGTCCGGGGTGGACAGGCGGGTCATCAGGTAGACGAAGAAGCCGATCAGGCCCAGCGCCACCACGCCCATGGCGGCCAGCCGTACCGGGCCGAGATTGCGCAGGGTCTGGAGAAGCGTGTTCAAGCGGGCTGCCCTTGGCGGCTTGGGAATGGCGGCTTACAAAACCGGTTGCTTCGGCGGACTGCGGACGCAGCCGCCGGCCCAGGCCGTCACTCGCCTGAAATGTAACGATATTTTCGTTTATGGATGGTTAAGAAGACCCGGTTTCGATGCCCGCCCGGCAAATTCTGCCTAGCGGGAGAGGGTCTCCGGGAGGGGGAACCGGCCCCGGGATGCCGGTGGAAAGCGGGGCGCCTTCTGGGATGGCCGCGACGGCCGAACGGCGGAATGACCGGGACCGGACATGGCCCCGCGCGGCTCCTCACTCGGCCAGGGTCGCCTTCTCGCCCTGGCGGTAGTCCTGCAGGCGGGTCGCCCGCAGCCCGCGCACCCCGTGACTGTCGATCAACCGTTGCCAGGAGAGGAATTCCTCGACCGACAGCGTGTAGCGACGGCAGGCCTCCTCAAGGCTGATCAACCCGCAACGCACCCCGGCAACTACTTCCGCCTTGCGCCTCATGACCCAGCGCTTGGTATCGGGTGGCGGAAGATCTGCCTCCGTCATTACCCGCGAGGCCAGGTCTACGACACTGTCCATCATCGGGTCTTCTTTATGAGCTGTCATGCGACAGGTTACCTCGCGAATCCTTACTCATCCGTCGGCAGCGGGCGTCAGTATCCGAGCGCCAATTTAAAAAACTGCTAACTCGCGGAAATCTTGTCGCTCCAAAGGGGTAGACTACCCCGATGGGCGGGACTCGCGGGCGGAGCGGTGGTGCATAAGTCCGTGGGCCGGCTAACTTTCCCACTCTTCGCGAGTCATATGTTAACAAAAGGTATAGCGCTTGAGGGATTCTTCGGCCGCCAGTTAAGAATCCCTTGACTCCTCCCGCAGGAGTCGGGACCATGCACATGGATCACCAGTATTGGGTCAGCTATGATGGACGCCATCGGAAACACACTGCAGGGAACGGCGGCGGTACGCGCGCCCGCCCAGCAGTCAGTTCCGCGGACGGCTCAGCAGGAAGCCGATCCGACCGCCGGTGCCGCGTCGGAACCCTCCCGCTACTTCAGCCCGGTCGTCCGTCTCGACAGCGAGACGCAGCGCACCGTGCTCCAGTACCGCGACGGATCCGACGGCAAGGTGCTGGTTCAGTATCCCTCCGAGAAGCAGCTTGAAGCCTATCGGAACCGGGCCATCGCCGAGCGGTCGAAGGAGCAGGAGCAAGCCGACGCGACGAAATCGGCGCGGCAGGGCGAACCGATCCGGGTCGCCTTCGGCCAGCCCGCGGCCGGACCGTCGGAAGCCGGGCAGGCCGGCGCCGACGCATCCGCGACTCCCGTGCCCGCTCCCATCGGCGCGGCCATTCCCATCGCCGTGCCGACGCCCGCGCCGCGACTGGCCGGTTCTGGAGCCGGGGAAGGCGGGGCCGCGTTCGGCGCTGCCCGTCCCCCGTTGAACTCGATCTCGGCCTGATCCGTCCCGGTCCCGCGGATGCCCTCCGGGGGAGGGCATCACGGTGCGGAGCAGTCGGCGGACTCCGCGTGCCCCGCACCCATGGAGTGGGTTCCCAGCGCCACGTAGCGGATACCGGCATCCAGGGTCAGCCGCTCCGGCAGGAAGTTGTTCCAGAAGTCGTAGACCATGCCGGGCCGGGCCATCCCACGCGAGAGCCGTGACAGCGGCATGGCCTGGAACGCCGGGTGGTTGTTGTGGATGACGACCAGGTGGCTCCCGTCGAACGCCTGCGTCAGGTCCGGCAGGGGGGTCAATCCCAGCGCGCTCAGATCCTGGGCCGAAACGATCGGATCATAGCCGCAGAAAGCCGCTTCCGGCATCAGCCGGCGGAGTTCGGCGAGCAGGGGAATCGCCGTGCTGCCGCGCAGGTCGTCGGTCTCCGGCTGGCCCTTGAAGGCGAGGCCCATCAAGGTGACCTTGAGGGCGCCGGACCGGTGCCACCGGAGCACCTGGCCGGCCATGTACCGGGCGGTCTCGACCATCAGCCGTTCGTTGATCGTGCGCGCGGCCGCGGCGATCTCGGGCATGACCCCGCGATCGGTCATGCTCTCCACCAGGATGTGCGAGTCCTTGCTCAGGCACGGGCCGCCGACCGGGCCGGGCATCGGCAGCTGGGTCCGGGCATAGCCCAGCTTGCCGAAGGTGATCACCTCGGCGGCCGAGATGCCGACCGCGCCGCACAGCCGCGCCACCTCGTTGGCGAAGGCGAAGCCGACGTCCCGGCTGGTATTGTCGATGAGCTTGATCATCTCGGCGGTTTCCGGATCGCGAACCCGGATCACCGTCGGCGTGATCGCGTTGAAGACCTGGGCGAGTCGGACCGAGCCGCGCTCCGAGGCGGCGCCGATGATCTGCGGCAGATGGGTCAGCTCGTAGAGCGCGCGGCCTTCCAGGGTCCGTTCCGGACAGAACGCGACATCGACGTCGCGCCCGGTCTCGGCCAGGATCGGCATCACGACGTCGCGGGTGGTGCCGATCTTGACGGTGGAGCGCAGGACGACGGCATCGCCGTCCTTCAGCCGGTCCGCGATCTCCCGCGTGACCCGCCTGACCATGTCGAGCCGGACCTTGCCGTCCGGCCCCAGCGGCGTCCCGACCGTGATGATGTAGAGCGAGACGGCGGGATCGTCGGGCAGCGCGTTGCCGACATGGAAGCGCCCGGCCGCGAGCTGGAAGCCGAGCCGTTCGTCCAGGCCGGGTTCGTGGAAGTGGGCCTTTCCCGTGACGATCCGGTCGGTGAAATCCCGGTTCAGCTCGACGCCCCGGACCGTGTAGCCGGCCTCCGCCATGATGATGGCGAGTGTCAGCCCGACATAGCCGAGACCGATGATGCAGACCGTGCGGTCATGCTGGTAGTCCATCGCCGAGGCTCCCGCGTTCGCTGTTCAGGTTGTCACAGGCGGCCTGCGGCGAGTTCCGCGCGCACCCAACCGACCACTTCGCGCACGCTCTCGGCGATCGGCACCGTGGCGGCGAAACCCAGCACCCGCGCGGCCTTCGCCGTGTCGGGAACGCGGTGCTGCACGTCGTATTCGAAGGGGGCGTCGCTGGCGTGGCGGAGCGGCCGGTCGCCGTGGACCTCGCGCCAGACCAGGGCGGCCAGTTCCAGGACGGTGGTCGGCTCCGGCGTGGACAGGTTGAAGTCGTCGTTCAGCGCCTCGTCCCGTTCGACGCACAGGCGGATGCCCCGGGCGAGGTCGCTGCCGTGGGTGTAGCAGCGCACCTGGCCGCCGTCCCCCAGGATATGCAGGGGATCCTGCCCCTTCAGCACCTTCTGCGCGAGGTCCGGAAGCACGTGGGACATGCTGAGCCTGACATTTCCGCTCATGATCTCGGCGTCTCCCAACGCCTTGCCCTCGCCGATGCCGACGCAGTTGAACGGCCGCGCGATCGTGAAGGGCAGCCCGTACTGCTGGTGGGCCGCCCGCGCGAAATACTCCACCGCCAGCTTCTGGAAGCCGTAGCTGCTGGCGGGGGGAGGGGCGCGGGTGATCTCGCTCTCCGGCGTCGGGAAGGTCGAGGCGCTCTCGAACACCATGCTGGAGCTCAGCACGACGATCCGGCCCAGCCGTCCCGCCCGGTGCGCCGCGATGGCGGCGTCGAAGGTGGACGCGGTGATCCGCTCGTTCTCCGCCAGCAGGTCGTAGGCATATTGGTGGAAGTACGAGATGCCGCCGATCATCGCGGCGCCGGCGACGATCCGGTCGCAGTCGGCGGCCAATTCCGTCATCAGGCCGACATCCTTGCAGTCGCCGAAGACGAAACGGTAGCCGGGATGGCCGTCGTGCGCCTTGGCGACGGGGCCGTACTTGCTGAAATTGTCGATGCCGACGACCTGATGCCCGTGCTTGAGCAGTTCGGCCACGACATAGCCCGCGATGAAGCCGGCGGCTCCGGTAACCAGGATCTTCATGAGCGTTTCCGCGCTGGCAAATCCGGCGGCACGCCGCCGAAAGATATAGCCAAGCTATGCCGAAACGGTTAATCAATCCTTCCGGTAAGGCACCGGTCCCGCCACATCCGCCTGAAAGCCGCTTCCAGCGTTCGCGTGAAATGGGCGGCGTCGCAGAGCGGCGAGGCCGCCATCCGGTCGCGCAGCCTGCCGCGCAGGTCGGCCAGCCGTCCGAGGTCGGCGGCCAGCCCCTCCGCCCGCGCCAGGTACCCCGAAGCGTCCTCCGCCACCAGGCCGGGGAGCCCGGCGGCGGTCAGGTGCGACAGGCTGTGGCGGGTACAGAACCGCTCGCCCGGCAGCGTGATCACCGGTACGCCCATCCACAAGGCTTCCAGCGTGGTCAGCCCGCCCGAATAGGCCAAGGGATCGAGCGCTATGTCGACCGAGTTATAGGACTGGAGCAGGCCCGCGTGGCCGGACGCCCGCCGCAGGTCGAGCTGGCCGGGAGCCACGCCGTGGGCGGCGAACCGGGCCGCCACCGCGTCGCGCACGCTCGGAACGTCGAGCGCGAAGGTCTGGAGCATCAGCCGCCGGTCGGGACGGTCGCGCAGCAGGGTGCTCCAGAGCGCGATGCTGGACTCGTCCAGCTTGGCGAGATTGTTGAAGCAGCCGAAGGTGACGACGCCCGACTCCAGGGCCGGCAGCGGGCCGACGGGCGGCGCATAGGGCGGCGGCTCGTAGCAGACATAGCAGTCGGGCAGCCGCATGATCCGCTCGGCGTAATGGGGATCGACCCCGTCCGGCGTCTGGCGCGGGTCGGAGATGAGATAGTCGATGGCCGGGATGCCGGTGGTTCCGACATAGCCGGCCCAGGTCGCCTGGACCGGCGCCGGCCGGTGGACGAAGGCGCGCAGGCGGTTGTTCGCGGTATGCCCCGACAGGTCCACCAGGATGTCGATGCCGTCGCCGCGGATCCGGTCGGCCAGTTCCTCGCCGTCGGTGTCGCCGATCTCGTGCCAATGCTCCGCCATGCGGCGGAAGCGGTCCGTCAGGGCGTCGCTCCGCCGGCGCGCCGAATAGCAATGGACCTCGAACGAGTCCCGGTCATGGTGCAGGACCACTCCGCTGAGGAAGAAGCCCACCGGGTGCTGGCCGAAATCGGCCGACACGTAACCGATGCGGAGCCGCCGCCCCGGATCGCGGATCGCATCGGGAGCCACCCGGCGCGCGCCGGCCGGCCCGCCGGAGGGGGCATGGCGGCGGTACCATTCGGCGTGGAGGCGGTAGAGGTCGGCCAGGCCCAGCGTCCCGTCATACTGGAGGGTCAGCAGCAGGTTGCTGTGGATCTCCGCGTTTCCGGGCTGCAGCAGGAGGGACCGCCGCAGCAGCCGGACTCCCTCCCGCGACCTGCCCATGCCGCTCAGCATCACGCCGTACGAGTTCAGCGCGAAGGGGTCGGCCGGGCCGTGGCACAGGGTCGCGCGGAAGATCGCGTCGGCCGCCGGCATGTCGCGGACGGCCAGGTGGAGCATCCCGAGGCAGTGACGGAGGTCGACGTCCTCCGGCCGGTGCGCCACCGCCAGCGCGGTGATCGGGATCGCATCGCCGGTCCGCCCGGCGTCGCGCAGGGCGATCGCCAGGAGCCGGATCAGGCTGCTGTCGAGCTGTGCGGGATCGAGCCGGGCCTGACGTCCCACCGCCCGGAGGGCGCCGTCCAGGTCGCCGGTACGGAACCGGACCACCGCGATCTGGTGAAGGGGCGCCGGATTGTCCGGCCGGTACGCCGCGGCATTGCCCAGGGCCGTCAGGGCGGCGTCGGAACGGCCGGCCAGATGGAGGGCTATGCCCAGGTTGTGCCAGGCGGGGTCGTGATGGCGGTCGATGCCCAAGGCGCGGCCATAGGCTTCGGCGGCGGCGAAAGCGCAGCCGTCGTCGAGCAGGACATTGCCCAGGTTGTACCAGCCGTCCCGGTCGGCCGGGTCGATCAGGAGCGCGCTGCGGCAGCACAGCAGCGCGGCTTTCGCATTGCCGCTCGACCGGTGCAGCGAGGCGAGGCTGAGCCAGGCGGCACCGAATTCCGGCTCCGCCGCCAGCGCCTGGCGAAAGAGCCGGGACGCGTCGCAAAGGCGGCCTTCCCGCTCGGCGATCAGCCCGAGCAGGTGCAGGGCACCGGGGGAGTCGGGATCGACCCGCCGGACCTCCTCGCACAGCCAGGCCGCCATCACGAGATTCCCGGCCAGAAGGGACCGTTCGGCTTCGGCAAGCAGCCCGACGCTCAGGGCGCCGGACGGGAAGGGAGGGGACGCGGAAGAGGCGGCCCTGGAAGCGGGGGCCGCCGGATACTCATAGGACATGCTCTAACCGGGGTGGCCTGGATCCGCCATGCCGCCGGGCTTCAGCCGGCCGGAAACTCGCGGACCAGGGCATCGTCGAACTGGATCAGGTGGCGGCAGACCTCCAGCGCGGCGAGGTACTCGCCCTTGCGGCTCAGCTCCGAGATGATCGCCAGGCTGCGCAGCACCGGCTGAAGCTCGGTCGCCTCCGCCCGATCGTCGAGCAGCGAGATCAGCTTATCGTGGTAGATGCCGGCGGAGGCGCCGTCGAGGGTCATCAGCTGAAGCGCGTAATAGATGCGCTTGGTCGCCGTGTCCGCGTCCTTCTCGTCCAGGATCAACTGTTCGCGGGTCAGGGTCGGGGTATCCTTGGGGACCATGACCGTGCCGTCGTCCTGCATGTGGATCGGAACGCCCTTGACGATGACGGTGCCGCCGGGCTGGAGCGGGAGAGCAATCAGTTCGATCGTTTCGGTCATTGTCGTGCCACCCTCTTGCAGTCGTTGCTGGTGCAGTCGTTGCTGGCTTGCAGCCGTTGCTGGACATCGCGGGTGGCCTTCGAAGCTTGCCCCGCCCGGTGTTGATGGCCGGGATTATGTCCATCTTCAAAGTAGCTTGCAACAAGGAGTTACACTTTCGGATGTAATACTTTTGGGAAACGACCGGGACGATCCGCGCCGGGGACAAGGCGGCGCGCGACCGCGAAGGGGCGGCCAAGGCGTCTGCTTCGCTGAAGTTCGGGTTCCGCCCGATTTCATTCGGTCTGGAGGATTTCGTTTTCGATGGCCCGGACGCTTTTGGCGTCGTCGAACAGGAGGGGGACGCGGTCGAGGACGCGTCGGATGACGTGGGCCCTGCGGTCTGGCTGGCTGGCGAGGTCGAGGGCGAGGTCGACATAGTGGGCGTGGTCTCGGGCGACGCAGTCGTCCAGGCCCATCAGGCGGTAGAAGCCGTGGGTGTGGCGGCCGCGCATGAAGGCACCGGGCCAGGTGACGATCGGGGTGCCGAGCGCGAAGGCCTCCAGGCTGGTGTTGCCGCCGCTGTAGTGCAGCGGGTCGAGCATGACGTCGCTGCACGCCACCAACGACAGGAAGTCTGGCAGCGGCATCTGGCGCAGGAAGCGGAAGCGCGCCGCCACGTCGGCTCCGGCGGCGGCGAGCCTGCGGCGCAGCAGGGCGTCGAGGTTGCGGTCGCGCCCCGAGAGCAGCACCACCAGGCCCTTTGGGTCGCGGCGCAGCAGGTCGACCAGGGCGCGGTCGAAGTCGGGATGGATCTTGAACAGGCTCTGCGGGCAGACATAGAGATGGGCGTCGTCGGGCAGTCCGAAGGCCGAGCGCGGCTTGAGCCGGGCCGGCAGGCGGGGTCTGGCGTAGTGCAGGGTGGTCCCGGGCAGTCGGACCAGGCGCTCGGAGTAGTGGCGCTCGGCGCCGTCCGGCTCCATGGCGGCGCACGACAGGAAGCGGTCGAGGTTGCGGATGCCGGTGGTGTCGGGATGGCCCCAGGTCAGGCACTGCAGCGGGGCGAGCCTGGCGAAGGCGAGGAAGTAGGTCAGGGCGGACATGCCGATGTCGGCGTAGTACAGGACGTCGAGGCGTCGGGCGGCGATCGCGTCGCGGGCGGCGCCGAGGTCGAGGGGCAGCTCGACGGTGGCGTCGGCGGCGCGGACCAGGGCGTCGCGCAGGGCGTCGCCGGCGTGGGGGGTGGTGAACAGGGTGACGTGGAAACGCTCGCGGTCGAGGGTCCGGATCAGGCCGAGGTTGAGCTTGGCGATGGTGTGCTGGTGCCAGTACTGGGAGACGAAGCCGACATGGGTTCGGCCGTCGGGCCGGGGCGGCGGGTCGGCGCGATCCTGGAGCAGGTCGGGGCAGGCGGCCTCGTACAGGCCGGCGACGGCCTGCTGGAGGGGCCGGTCGTCGGCGGCGTGGTAGGCCAGGTAGAAGCAGGTCTGGCCGACCTGGGCGAGCGGGTCGCGCAGCCGGATGCCCCGTCCGGCCAGCCGCGCCACCCCGTCGGCCAGGCGCTCGCGCACCTCCCGGATGTGCGCCTCCGACTCCGGGATGATCGGAAGGGCCAGCGCCTCCTTCACCTCGAGCCCGGGATCGCCGCACAGGCGGCGGGCCTGGCGGAAGGCCGTCCGGGCGCGCCCGGTATGGCCCTGGTCCAGCAGGATGTTGCCGAGCATGGTCTGGGCGCGCGCGAAATCCGGCGTCACGGCCAGCGCATGGCCCAGCGTCGCGGCGGCGGCGTCGAGCCGGTGGTCGCGCAGGCGGGCGTTGGCCAGGCTGATCAGCGCCTCCGGATGGTCGGGCCAGAGCCTGAGGGTGCGTCGCCACATCGCGTCGGCCTCGCCGTGGCGGCCCAGGCCGGCGAGGGCGGTCCCGAGATTGCACCAGGATGTGGCGTAGGCGGGATCCAGGGCCGCGGCCCGGGCCAGGGCGTCGCGGGCGTCGCCGTGGCGTCCCAGGCGGCTCAGGCAGAAGCCCAGGTTGTTCCAGGCGTCCACCCCGTCGGGACGCAGCGAGGCGGCGTGCCGGTATGCCGCCTCGGCCCCGTCCAGCCGGTCCAGGACGAGCAGGATGTTGCCGAGCGTCAGCGGGGCGGCGGAGTCGGCCGGGTCGCACAGGACCGCGCGGCGGGCGGCGGGCGCCGCCCGTTCCGGCAGTTCGAGCGCGGCCAGGACCATGGCCAGGTCGTGCCACGCGGAGGCGAGCGAGGGATCGACGGCCAGGGTGTGCCGATGGACCTCGGCCGCGTCGGACAGGCGGCCCAGCCGGACCAGGGCGGTTCCCAGCCCGGCGAGCGCCGGCATGCCGGACGGATCGCGCGCCAGGGAGTCGCGGAACGCGGCCTCCGCCCCCGCGGGGTCGCCGGCGGCCAGAAGCGCCATGCCCAGACTCGCATGGGCCGGGGGGTGATCCGGGGCGAGCGCCGCGGCGGTCCCGAAGGCCCCGGCGGCTTCGGCGGGGTTTCCCAGCTCCAGCAGCGCGTGGCCCAGGTTGAGCCAGGCCTCGATCATCCCCGGGTCGAGGCCGATCGCGCGCCGATAGGCTTCGGCGGCGTCGTCGGGCCGTCCCTGGTGCCTGCGGGCGATGCCGTACTCCAGCAGGATGTCCGGGTCTTCGGGACGCGCCGCCGCGAGGATCCCGAAGGCGTCGGCCGCCAGGTCCCAGTCGCCGGCCTGGGCGCCGACCTGGCCGATCACGAGCAGGGTGCCGGCCGGAGGAGCCAGCGCCATCGCCTGCCGGCACGCCCGCGCCGCCTCGGCCAGGCGTCCCGCTTCATGATGGTGCTGGGCGGTCTTGAGGAGTTCGGCGAGCATCTGCAGGCATCGTTCCGTGGGAGACTTGGACCGCCGCACCGTAACACCGGCGCGCCCCCGGCGACATCCCGGTCTTTGCCGCTCCGCGGACGGTCAGGCGGCCCCTGGTCGGAACTCGGCGGTGAAGCGGTCGGCCTCGGCGCGCAGGATATCGATCTGGCGGGTGATCTGCACGGCGGAGTCGGTCATCCTCCCGACCGCCTCGTCGGTTTCGCGGATCGCCCGGGTCACGCTGCCGAGGCCGCCGGTGATCTCCCGCGCCGACCCGGCGCTGTCGGCCATGCTCGCCGCGATCCGTTCGGTCGCGGCGCTCTGTTGCTCGACCGACCCGGCGATGGCGGTCGCGATCGCGTTGACCCGCTCGACCGTCGCCGCGACCTCCCGCATCGCCTCCACCGCCATGCCGGTCTCCGACTGGATGTCGGCGACCTGGGTCGAGATCTCGGCGGTGGCCGACGCGGTCTGGTTCGCCAGCAGCTTGACTTCCTGCGCGACGATGGCGAAGCCCTTGCCGGCCTCCCCGGCTCTCGCCGCCTCGATGGTGGCGTTCAGCGCCAGCAGGTTGGTCTGCTCCGCGATGCCGTTGATCAGGCGGACGACATCGCCGATCCGCTGCGCCGCGCCTTCCAGGTCCCGTATGCGCGTTGCGGCCCGCCCGGTATGGGCGACCGCCTCCCTCGTCACGGCGGCGGCCTCGGCCGTCCGGCCGCCGACCTCCTTGACCGACGACGCCAGATCCTCCGAAGCGGAGGCGATGCCCTCGACCGACGACGCGGTGCTTTCGGCGGCGGACTGGACGGCCGCCGCCTGGCGGCTCGCCGTGGCGGCCTGGGCCGAGATCCCTTCGGCGACCATGCGAAGATCCCGGTCGGCCCCGAGGAGGGCGGCGGCGACGCCGGCGACCCCGTCGTTGAAGCGGCCGGTGGCCTCGGCCATGCGCAGGGCTTCCCGCGACGCCGCGTCCCGCCGCGCGTCCTCCGCCGCGCGCATCGCGTCCAGCGCGGATGCCTGGGTCTGCATGGTCAGGATCGCCCTGGCGACCTTCCCGAGTTCGTCGTCGGGCCCGGTTCCGTCGAGCGCCACGTCGCGCCGCCCCGCGCCGATCGCCTGGATCGCGGCGGCCGCCTGCCCGAGGGGCCGGGTGATCGATCTGACGCCGAGCACCGACAGGACCACCGCCGCGGCGATGGTCAGCAGCGTGATCGCCGCGGTCAGCGCGATCGTGAAGCGACCGGTCGTGGCGCTTTGCAGGGCACGTTCCGCCTTGCGGCGCCCGATCAGGTCGGAAATGGCGCCGTTGCGCTCCTCCAGGGTCTCGAACGCCTCGATGAAATCCCGCATGCGGACCTGGGCCTCGACCGGGCTGGTCCGGGCCAGGCCGACGATCGTCTCCGCCGAGGCGATGTAACGGTTGAGCGCCGGCTCGACCTCGCCCAAGGCCGCCTTGATCTCCTGGTCCAGGCCGGACCGCTCCGCATTGGCCCGAAGCGCCGCGCGGAAGGTCCCCGCATGCTCGTCCAGCGATTCCCGCGTCGCGTCATGGTCGTTCTCCTGCGTTCCGTAAGCGCTGGACAGCAGGGCGGTCAGGACGTCGGCGCGCAGGGCGTCGTGCATCATGTCGCCCAGCAGATGGCTGGCCAGGGCATCCGACATGACGATCAGGTCGTCGGCGGCCCGGTTGGACGCGACGATGCCCGCGGCCCCGATGCTCCCCGTGATTCCGGCGGCGATCGTCAGGCCGGCGGCAAGGCCGATCAGGCGTTGGCGTAGCGTCAGGTGTGGCATGGCTGCGCGGTCCTGGACTGGAGTGCACGGGCTGGGGCAGGTGCGGGAAGATCGAATGCAGAAGTCTTCATGTCGCCGCATGAATCGGAATTAGCATGAATAGCATGTTTCCGCATCCTCCGCTCTGCTCCGGCATCCCGGCAAAGCATGCATGCCCCCGGCAGATTTTGCCGGGACTCGAGGCCGGCGCAGCTGCGTTGCCGAGCCCCGGGTGGTCGGCGACGCCCCGAAAGCCCTTTGCGGTCGAAGAGTTTTCCTTCTGGCCCGGAGATTGCTTGGAGGATCGCCGACAGGCACCGCATCCGGCGGGACCTGCGGGTGATGGTGGATCAGATGGGCCTCGACGTTTCCCTGCGCACGGCGATGAGCGGACTTCGGACTGTCCAGCAGGGGCTGGACGTCGTCTCGCGCAACATCGCCAATGCCGATACTCCCGGCTATACGCGCAAGATCCAGACCCAGTATACCCAGGTCATCCAGGGCCAGAGCGTCGGCGTCCAGACCGGCAACGTCGAACGCGAGGTCGACACCGCGCTTCAGAACGAGGTGCGCAAGCAGGGCAGCCGGGTCGCCAACCTGACCGTGCAGGAACGCTACCTGAGCCAGGTCGAGACCCTGCATGGCGATCCCGGCTCGGAAAGCTCCCTGGGCAACGTGCTCAACCGGATGAAGGACGGCTTCACCCGGCTGATGGACACGCCGAATTCCGTTCCGCTCCAGAACGAGGTCGTTTCGCTGGCCGACACCGTCGCCCGGACCCTCAACCGGGTTGCCGACGGCATCAACGACATCCGGACCCAGGTCCAGGTCGATATCGAGAACGCGCTGACCGACCTGAACAACCAGTTCCAGCGGGTCGACGACCTCAACCGGCAGATTCGGTCCCTCACCGCCACGGGCCAGTCCCAGCCCGACCTGGAAGACCAGCGGGACGAGGCGTTGCGGAAGATCTCCGAGCAGATCGAGGTCAACGTCATGCGCCGGGGCGACGGCACGGTCTCGGTCCTCGACCGGTTCGGCCAGCCCTACCTGGAGGCCGGCTACCAGCCGCTGTCCATCTCCCAGGTCTCGATCAACCCGCAGGCGGCCTATCCGGGCGCCATCGACCCGATCCGCCTGGGCGATCCCGCGACCGGTACCGACGTCACCGGCCGGCTGTCGCAGGGCGGCAGCCTGGGCGGGCTGCTCCAGCTGCGCGACCAGACCCTGCCGCGGTTCCAGGCCCAGCTCGACGAGTTCGCCCAGACCATGGGCGAGTCGTTCGAGAGCGCCGGGCTCCTGCTGTTCACCGACAGCACGGGGGTGGTTCCGGTCGACGACCCGCTGGCCTCCCCGCCCACCTCGTCGGTCGGCTTCGCCAACCAGATCCGGGTGGCCCAGGCGGTCATCGACACCCCGAGCCTGCTGCGCGACGGATCGCCGATCGTGCCGGGGACCGCCCCGGCGAACAGCAACCTGCTGCGCACGATCGTCGACGGCGTGCTGGGCGGCAACCGGACTTTCCAGACCACCGGCCTCGGCCCCAACGCCGACCTGGGCACCGTGCTGCCCGGCAGCGCGACGCTGGCGTCCTTCGCCGCCGAGCTGGTCAGCCACCAGACGAACCTGCGGGCCAGCACCACCGCCCAGCTCGAACCCGCCACGACGTTGCGCGACCATCTCAGGACCAAGCTGTCCGATCAATCCGGCGTTAACCTGGATCAGGAAGTATCGCTCCTGATCCAGCTGCAGCGTTCCTATTCCAGCTCCGCCCAGGTCGTCTCGACCAACCGGCAGCTGTTCAACGACCTCATCTCGATCCTGCGCTGATCCGACCAGGGAGTCCGGCCATGACCTCGATCTCGACCAACGGACAGTTCCTGCGGCTGCAAACCCAGAACCTGGCCATCCAGCAGCGCCTGACCGAGACTTCCGCGCAGGTGTCGAGCGGTAAGAAGACGTCCGTCTACGGCGGGCTGGGCGCCGATGCGCGCCAGTCGATCGACCTGCGCGGCCAGGTGACCGAGCTGGACACCTACCAGAAGAACATCGCTTCCGCGAAGCTGCGGGTCTCCAGCGCCGTCGAGACCATGGACCGCATCAAGAACGTGGCGCGCGACGTGCGCGAGCAGCTGACCAAGCTGACCGGCAACCCGCCGCCCAACCAGACGGTGGTCCAGGATATCGCCCGGCGCGGCTACGAGGAGATCGTGCAGCTTCTCGGCACCCAGGTGGAGGGGCGCTACATCTTCGCGGGCAGCGACATCGACAATCCGCCGTTCCCCGACTCCGCCCAGTTCTTCGCCGACGTGCAGGCCGAAGTCACCGCCTTCGCCGCCAACGGCGCCGCGGCGACCCTGGCGGCGACCACGGCGATCGCGACCGACGACGCCTATTTCTCGACGGCGCTCCAGGCGGCCGATCCGTCGCCGCTCCGCGCGCGGGTGGACCGCAACCTCGACCTCAGCTACCAGGTCCGCGCCAACGGACCGGAAAGCCCGGCCCCGCCCCCCGGGGAACTCGCCCCGTTCCGCGAGATCCTGCGCAGCCTGGCGACCGCCGCGACCCTGACCTACGATCCCGCCAATCCGGGATCGTTCGCCGACTACACCACCATGCTGGACGCCACGCGCAACGCGCTGGACAGCGCCGCCAAGAACCTGGACAACCATGTCGGCATCCTCGGCTCCACCTACAAGCGGATGGAGGCGATCGACAACCAGCACGACGTGACCGCCCAGACGGCCAGGACGAACCTGGGTGCCGTCGAGGACGTCGACATGGCGGAGGCGATCACCAAGCTGCAGCTGATCCAGACCCAGCTCCAGGCGTCGTACAAGGTCACCTCGACCCTGCGGCAGGTGAACCTGATCGACTTCCTGTAGCGTCACGGCCGCCCGGCTCCCGCGGAGTGAGGCTTCACGACTCGTCAACCATGCCGGTGCTAACCAGCCGCTTCGACCTCATGCGGGAAGCCTGATGAAACTCGTCGTCCTCGATCCCGGCCTGGACAGCACCGCCGGCCATCATTACCACCTGGATCTCGTGCTGCGGGAACAGGCGGCCGCCCATGGGTTGCCTTCGGTGTTCTACGGGTTCAAGGGAATGGACCCGGCGATCGAGGACCAGTTCGACGCCCGCCTGATCTTCGACCTGCACTCCTACGCCAAGACCGCCGGCCTGCCGGAACTGGCGCCGATCCAGAACTGGTCGACCAAGAACGCCAGCTTCTGCCGCAACCTGTGCGACGGCGTGCCGGTCGATTTCGCGGCCGACGACATCGTGGTCATGCACACCGTGCTGGGCAGCGAGATGGTCGGCCTTTACCTTTGGTACCGCAGCCTTCCCGACCCCAAGCCGCGCGTCTGCCTCGTCCTGCGCTTTCCGCCCTGGTTCCACCTGGCGCGCCGGTATCACGAGATCGCGGTGGCGCTGGAACGCTACGCCGTCTCGCTCTGGACCGAGTTCCCGGCGGACCGCGTGATGATGGCCTGCGACAATGCCGGCCTGGCCCGCTTCTACGGCAAGCTCGCCGGTTTCGAGATGCCGAGCCTGCCCATCCCGATCCGCTATCCCGCCGTGACCCTCCGCGAGGGAGGAGCCCGCAGGCCCCGTTTCGTGTATCTGGGCGAGGCGCGGGAGGAAAAGGGCATCCACCTGATCGTCGAGTCGCTGCGCCGCCGTCCCGCGGCCCTGGCCGGCATCGACTTCACGATCCAGTGCGGCCGGCCGGAACTGCTCGGGTCGCTCCTGGGGGAATGGCGCCGGGACCTGCAGGAGGTCGACTTCATCGACCGGAACCTGTCCGAGGCGGATTACCTGGCGTTGCTGTCGAGCGCCGACGCGGTGCTGGTTCCCTATCAGCCCGACATCTACGACGTCCGCACCTCCCACGTCTATCTGGAGGCGGTCGGAACCGGCAAGCCCGTGCTGATCACGTCCGGTTCCTGGATGGACCTGGAGTCCGCCCGCCTCGGCCACACGCCCGCGCGCGCCGCCGATTTCACCGTGGACGCCGTCGAGGAGGCCCTCGTCCGCCTGGCCGGCGACTGGCAGGACCTTCGGGCGCTCGGCCCCGCAGCGGGCGAGCGGTGCCGGGCATATCACAACCCCGCGACATTTTTTAACACGCTGCTTTCCCTTTTCCCGTGAGAAAGCGCCCGTAGCTGTCGGCGGGCCGCTGCCCGGAAGGGCGGAGAACCGCGGATTTCCTGATGTTTCGCATGCAACTCAAGATGCGGATGTCCCTCCCGGGAATCCGGCAATTAAGACTCTTTTTACGGTCTGGGCTTACCATCGAGTCGCGGAAGAAGACCGCAATCTATCCAAAATGGAGGCACCGGTGGCCAACTCGGTTAATACCAACATCGGGGCGATGATCGCCCTGAAGAACCTGAACAGCGTCAGCGACTCGCTGTCGACCACCCAGAAGCGCATCAGCACCGGCCTGAACGTCGCCGACGCCTACGACGACGGCGCGTCCTATGCCGTCGCGGAAGGCATCCGCAGCGACGTCAAGGCGATCGGCGCGGTGAACGAGCGTCTCGCGGTCGGCAAGGGCATGATCGACGTCGCCGTCAAGGCCGGCGAAAACATCTCCAAGTCGCTCCAGGATGTCCGCGTCGTCCTCACCAAGCTTGCCGACCAGGCGCTGACCGGTGCGGACCGCACGAACTACGAGAACCAGTACAACACGCTGAAGAACGACATCGACAACTTCATCAAGGACGCCAAGTACAACAACATCACCCTGATCAATACCGGAACCAACCAGTCGATCATCTCCAACATCGACGGCGGCAACATCACGGTGACGGCGCAGAACCTGGCGTCCGCCGTTTACGGGCAGCTTTCCGC
The DNA here is from genome assembly GCF_016653635.2 of Skermanella sp. TT6. NCBI lineage: Bacteria > Pseudomonadati > Pseudomonadota > Alphaproteobacteria > Rhodospirillales > Azospirillaceae > Skermanella > Skermanella cutis. Next base: position 4,927,510 of record NZ_CP067420.1, on the reverse strand, counting down.
CGCGTCCGACTACTCGGCCGCCGCGGCGCTGATCGCGACGACCGGCGCGTTGGCCAACGCCGAAAGCAACCTCGGCCGCGCCATGAACCAGCTGGCCGCCGACAGCCGGCGCATCACGAACCAGATCGGGTTCAACAACGCGATCGCCGACGCGACCAACACCGGCCTGGGCGCCATCGTCGACGCCGACCTCGCGAAGGAGAGCGCGCGGCTGCAGTCCCTGCAGGTGAAGCAGCAGCTGTCCAGCCAGGCGCTGTCGATCGCCAACCAGTCGCCGCAGTCGCTGCTGGGCCTGTTCCGTTAAGGTCGAACCCGCGTCCAACCCTCTCCGGGCGCCGTTCCGGGGAGGGGGGCGGTGGCCTTGCGGCCCTTCCGGCGGTTCCTGCGGCTCCCTTCCCTTGAAATCACCAGCTAATTGCAGTTCTGAACGGAAGTGGCAATGAACTCGAAGATCAATGCCTACAAACAAGCGGCGATGATGAAGACCGATTATCGCTCGCAAGAGGCCAATCTCTTCAAGCGAGTCACGTTTGGCCTGATCCAGGGCAAGGCGAATCCGAACGGCATGGACCTCGTCCGCGCCGCCTCGGACGACAAGCTGCTCTGGATGACCATCGTCAAGCTGCTGCAGGACGACCAGAACCGCCTGCCGGCACCGCTGCGCGCCCAGATCATCTCGATCGGCCAGACGGTGATCCGCGAGATCGACCAGAACATCACCGGAACCCTGGATGTCGATTTCCTGATCGACATCAATACCCAGATGATCGAAGGCCTTGCGGCGCAGCCCGAGATGGCCGCCGGCGCGGGCCTGCCGACCGAGATCCCTCCGGCGTAAGGGGGCCGGCCGGGAAGAGATCAGACGACATCGCGGAGTCCGACCATGTCCAGCAGCCTCGTCTTCGCCAAGATGCCGGCGATCGCCGCATACAAGCTCGCCCTGAAGCAGGGCGACGCGGCGCTTGAGAAGATGGCGGAGCGGAAGGACGTCAAGGCGGAGGTCGATTACTTCAACAAGAACATCCAGAGCGTGAAGTCCGTCGACGACCTGTTCAAGGACAGGCGGATGATCCAGTTCGTGCTGGACGCCGTCGACCTGGGCAAGGAAACCGGCAAGATGGGCCTTCTCAAGAAGGTCCTGACCCAGAAGGCCGACGATCCGGACGCCTTGATGAACAAGCTGATCGACAAGCGCTTCAAGACGGCGGCCAGCCTTCTCAAGCTCGGCGAGAACGGCCTCGGCACGATCCAGCGCGAGAGCACAAAGGCGGACTTGGCCGAGCTGTACGTCAAGAACAAGTATGACGCCGGCTTGGCCTCTCAGAATTCGGCAGTCCCGTTAGCCTTGTATTTCAAAGAGAACGCTTCCTCCGTCAAGAATACGTACGAGATCCTGGGTGATCAGCGGATGCGCCATGTCGTGACCACGGCGCTCGGCCTTCCGCTGCAACTCGCCAACCAGTCGGTCGAAGCGCAGGCAGCGGCGATCGAGAAACGGTTGAAGCTGTCCGATCTAAAGGACGGCAAATTCGTAGACAAGCTGGCCCAGCGTTTCCTGATGGCGTCCGACGATGGCCGGTCTTCGACCGGGTCCAACAAGTACGTCCTGAACCTCTTTGCGTGAGATGCCGGACACCCCAGCCCTGGCGGCGGCCTTCCTCCGCGCCGGCGGTGTCCGCCGCAACACCGGCCGAGCGCCGGGATCTGGAGAAGATGAATGTCTGCTGAAATGACCATGGAAATGCCGGCCGACGCCGCCGACCTGGCGGACCTCAAGCAGCGCGCCACGATCCTGCTGACGCGCGGCGACCTGGAAGGCGCGCGGTCCGCGGTCGATGCCGCGATGATCGATCAGCCCGAGGATGCCGACCTGCTGGCGCTGCGCGGCACCTGCCGGGCCCGGCAGGGCGAACTGAGCGACGGCATCCAGGATCTCGCCACCGCCGTGATGGCCCGGCCGCGCGATTGGGAACTGCTGAACAGCCTCGCGGTGCATCTCCAGCAGATGAAGATGTTCGACGAGGCGGTCGTCTTCCATGTCAAGGCGATCAACAATTCCGAACCGGAGCAGCATCCGCAGCTCTATATCAACCTTGGCCTCGCCATGATGGGGCAGGGCGAGCACCTCGCCGCGGTGGAGCTGTTCGAGGCGGTCCTGGCGGTTCATCCGGACATGCTGGACGCCGCGGTCAACCTGTCCAGCGCCTTGAATTCGCTCAAGGAATACGGCCGCAGCGTCGAGGCGTGCCGGCGGACCCTGGCGATCGTCGAGGTCCCCGAGCTGTACCACAACCTGGGCAATGCGCTGCACAGGATCCCGGGCCGCAACGCCGAAGCCCTCGCCGCGTTCCAGAGGGCGGTGGAGCTCGATCCGACGAACTGGAAATCGAAGCACATGCTCTCCCTGCTGCGGGACGAGGACATGGACTCGATCCCGACGAACTTCGTGGAAGGGATGTTCGACGAGTATGCCAGCTTTTACGAGCAGGACGTCATCGAGAAGCTGCGCTACCGCGTCCCCGGGCTGATCCGGCGCTACCTGCTGAAGGCCGTCCCGGGCAGGACCCGCTTCGCCTCCGTGCTGGACCTCGGCTGCGGCACCGGTTTGACCGGCGTCATGCTGCGCGATATCGCGGACTTCCAGAAGGGCGTCGATATCTCCCGCAACATGCTGAAGCTGGCCCTGGAGAAGGGGATCTACGACCAGCTCGAGGCCGCCGACCTGCAGGTCTCCCTGGGAGAGATCGACCGGGCCTACTCCGTCGTCGCCGCCGCCGACGTGTGCGGCTATATCGGCCGCCTGGAGGAGTTCTTCGCCAAGGTGGCGGCGGCCGTCGAGGCCGACGGTCTGTTCGCCTTCTCGGTGGAGGAGTCGTTCCTGGCGGACTTCGAGGTTTCGGCCGCCGGCCGGTTCGCCCACCGTCGGACCTATGTCCAGAAGGCCCTGGCCGATGCCGGTTTCAAGGTGCTGTCGGTCGCGCGCGAGCAGCTTCGCAACAGCGGCGGCCGGCCCGTGTTCGGCATGATCTTCGTCGCCCAGAAGACGGCCTGACCGTCCGGTCCAGGGTAGCGGGCGGCATGGGCCGGAAGAGGGGCAACCCTCCTCCGGCCTTTTTCGCTGGCGAAAAGGCTCAAGGTGTCCGGAGGATTTCGTTTTCGATGGCCCGGACGCTTTTGGCGTCGTCGAACAGGAGGGGCGCGCGGTCGAGGACGCGTCGGATGACGTGGGCCCTGCGGTCTGGCTGGCTGGCGAGGTCGAGGGCGAGGTCGACATAGTGGGCGTGGTCTCGGGCGACGCAGTCGTCCAGGCCCATCAGGCGGTAGAAGCCGTGGGTGTGGCGGCCGCGCATGAAGGCACCGGGCCAGGTGACGATCGGGGTGCCGAGCGCGAAGGCCTCCAGGCTGGTGTTGCCGCCGCTGTAGTGCAGCGGGTCGAGCATGACGTCGCTGCACGCCACCAACGACAGGAAGTCGGGCAGCGGCATCTGGCGCAGGAAGCGGAAGCGCGCCGCCACGTCGGCTCCGGCGGCGGCGAGCCTGCGGCGCAGCAGGGCGTCGAGGTTGCGGTCGCGCCCCGAGAGCAGCACCACCAGGCCCTTCGGGTCGCGGCGCAGCAGGTCGACCAGGGCGCGGTCGAAGTCGGGATGGATCTTGAACAGGCTCTGCGGGCAGACATAGAGATGGGCGTCGTCGGGCAGTCCGAAGGCCGAGCGCGGCTTGAGCCGGGCCGGCAGGCGGGGCCTGGCGTAGTGCAGGGTGGTCCCGGGCAGTCGGACCAGGCGCTCGGAGTAGTGGCGCTCGGCGCCGTCCGGCTCCATGGCGGCGCACGACAGGAAGCGGTCGAGGTTGCGGATGCCGGTGGTGTCGGGATGGCCCCAGGTCAGGCACTGCAGCGGGGCGAGCCTGGCGAAGGCGAGGAAGTAGGTCAGGGCGGACATGCCGATGTCGGCATAGTACAGGACGTCGAGGCGTCGGGCGGCGATCGCGTCGCGGGCGGCGCCGAGGTCGAGGGGCAGCTCGACGGTGGCGTCGGCGGCGCGGACCAGGGCGTCGCGCAGGGCGTCGCCGGCGTGGGGGGTGGTGAACAGGGTGACGTGGAAACGCTCGCGGTCGAGGGTCCGGATCAGGCCGAGGTTGAGCTTGGCGATGGTGTGCTGGTGCCAGTACTGGGAGACGAAGCCGACATGGGTTCGGCCGTCGGGCCGGGGCGGCGGGTCGGCGCGGTCCTGGAGCAGGTCGGGGCAGGCGGCCTCGTACAGGCCGGCGACGGCCTGCTGGAGGGGCCGGTCGTCGGCGGCGTGGTAGGCCAGGTAGAAGCAGGTCTGGCCGACCTGGGCGAGCGGGTCGCGCAGCCGGATGCCCCGTCCGGCCAGCCGCGCCACCCCGTCGGCCAGGCGCTCGCGCACCTCCCGGATGTGCGCCTCCGACTCCGGGATGATCGGAAGGGCCAGCGCCATCCTGACCTCGAGCCCGGGGTCGCCGCCCAGCTTCCAGGCCTGCCGGAACGAGGCCCGGGCTTCCTCGGTGCGGCCCTGCTGGCGGAGCGCCATCCCGGCTCCGGCGAAGGAGGCCGGATCGGCCGGACGGACATGGGCCGCCCGGCGGAACTGGGCCAGCGCCTCCCGGAACCGGCCCTGCTCGATCAGCGCATTGCCCAGGTTGACCAGGGCCGGCGCGTGGTCGGGCCGAAGCGCCACGGCCATGCCCGCCGCCGCCGCCGCGTCGGCGATCCGGCCGCGCTCGTGGAGCGCATTGCCCAGGTTGCACCAGGTCTCGGGATCGCCGGGCCGCAGGCCCAGGGCTTGGCGATAGGCCCGGATCGCCTCCTCGAAGCGGCCCAGGCCGGTCAAGGCATTGCCCAGGTTGAACCAGGCTTCCACGAAACCCGGCTCCAGGACGGTCGCGCGCCGGTAGGCGCCCAGCGCCTCCTCCGTCCGCCCGAGGCGCCGCAGCGCCATGCCGAGGTCGCACCAGCCGTCGGAATCGTCGGGTGCCAGGACGAGGGTCCTGCGGTAGCAGCCCGCCGCCTCCTCGACGCGTCCCTGATCCTCCAGCGCGGTGCCCAATGCACGGTGGAGCGAGGCCACCGACCCGTCCAGGGCCAGGGCCTGGCGGTAAAGCGCCTCGGCCTCGGCGGGCCTTCCGTCGGTCTGGTGCCGGCGGGCCACCGCCGCAAGCTGTTCGAGCATCGCCTTTACCCTCCCCGCCGGGGTTGCGCAGGACCGGAGGTGCGCGTCATGGTCGTGCCGGCGGGTGCGGCGCAGTCGCGGTCCGCTTGACCCCCGGGGCCGGCCGCGTCATCTTCCCCGTGCGGGACTGATCCGAAGGAAGCAGCATGAGCTACGAACAGGTCGAGCAGGCTTGGCAGCTGAGCGAAGCCGCCCGGGACATCGCCGGGACCCTGAGCGCCGATCCCGGCCCGGCGGATTACTGGACCGGGTTCTTCAGCGGTTCCGACCAGGTGGACGTGGAGCGTACGCTTCGCGAGGGTGGCGACCCGCCCAGCCGGATCTTCCTGAAGTCGCCGTACGGCCTGCGCTGGCGGCCGGAGGAGAAGGACTGGATCCCCTTCCGCCACGGGCCCGTCGAGCCGTTGCCGGTGTAGCGCCACGCCGCCTCAGGCCCGCTTGGCGTCCTGCCAGCTCGGCTGGTCGAGGAAACGGTCCTCGTGCTTCATCACCGCGTCGGCCAGTTTCAGGGCCTGGTAGTATTCGCCCCGCTGCACGAGCGAGCGTATCGACTCCAGCGTTTCCTTGATCGCCGGGACCGTCGTCGCCTCATGGAAGTCGTCGACGAAGCCTTCCAGCGTCTCGAGCAGCGGCGGCCTTTCCTGGTCGGTCGCCATGTATGAATTCTGGATCATGAAATAGATCCGCCGTGCCGGGGTCGACGCGGACTGCGGCGGCATGATGTGCTTTTCCGTCAGGAACGAGACGTTGTTCAGGAAGATCAGAGTGCAGCGGCCATCGGCCTGGATCAGGGCCCCGTTGACGACGATGCGTTCTTCCGGTGCCAGGCGAATCTTCAACGACACTGCGGATACCCGTATGGAGTTGGTGCGGTCGACGAGCACAGTAGCATTTCGCGCACGCAGGCACAGCAGTTAGGTGCCCGAATTCGACCGGGCGCCGCAGGGCGCCCGGTCCAGTTCAACCTTAACGAAATATTAACGATCCATCGGACCTTACCGGAGCTGGAGCAGTTCGGTCAGCATCTGGTCGGCGGTGCTGATGATCTTGGTGCCGGCCGAGTAGGCCCGCTGGGTCACGATCATGCGCGAGAACTCGTCGGCCAGGTCCACGTTGGAGGCTTCCAGCGAGGATGTCGCTATCTTGCCGGCTCCGGCGGTACCGGCCTCGCGCAGGTTGTAGGCACCGCTCTGGCTGGTCTGGATATAGACGTTGCCGCTGCGCTCCTGCAGGCCGTTGGGGTTCGTGAAGGTGGCGACCGGCACCCGCGCCAGGTTCTGGGTCAGGCCGTTGCTGAAGCTGGCGACCACGTTGCCGTCGGCGTCGATCGAGATGCCGGTCCGCAGCCCGAGCTCGGCGCCGTCCTGGTTGATCGTGCCGACGCTGTAGTCGGACGCGGACTGGGTGAAGCCCGAGATGTCGATCGTGATGTCCTGGGTGGCGTCGGAGTTGTTGGCCCAGTCGATATCCGTCAGGTTCAGCCGCAGGCTGCCGGTCGCGCTGCCGGCGGGGTCGAGCACCATGTCGGTCGGGTTGGCCGCCTGGGTCGCCACCCTGTCGATCTTGCCGTTGGTGCCGAACACCAGGGTCATGGCCGAAGTCGGGGTCGCCAGCGCGCCGCCGGCCGGATCGCTGATGCCGAGGGTCCAGGTATTGGGGGTGGCGGTCGCCGTGAAGTCGAGCGCCAGCTGCTGGGCCTGGCCGAGCGAGTCGTAGACGGTCATGCTGCGGCTGAAGTGCGGTCCGGCCAGCCCGGTGTTCTGGCGCGCGTCGAGGTTCAGCACGACGTCGGCCCGGGTGGTCTGCTTGGTCCGGCCGGATTCGAAGCCGACGCTGACCGGGGTGAGGCTGGCCACGTCGGCGGTGGCGTTCACCAGCTGGCCGTCGTCGCCGATCTCCCAGCCCATCAGGTAGTAGCCGTTGGAATTCCGCAGAAAGCCGTTCTCGTCCTCCGAGAAGGAGCCGGCGCGGGTATAGAGCGTCTCCTGCGTGCTGCTGCCGTTCGGGCTCGCCTGGACCACGAAGAAGCCCGAGCCGGAGATCGCGACGTCGGTGGACGACGCGCTCTGCTGAAGGATGCCCTGCTGGTTGACCGTCTGCTCGGTCGAGGCGCGCACGCCGCCGGGCGAGTACACGGTGCTGCGGCTGGCCTGTGTGACCAGGCTGGAGAAGGCCGCCTCGTTCCGCTTGTAGCCGACCGTGTTCACGTTGGAGATGTTGTTGGCGATCATGCTCATCGACTGGCTCTGCGCGCTCAGGGCGGAAACGCCGGTGAAGAGGGATCCGAACAGGCTCATGATACTCTCCTTGGTCTTTGGTGCGGCCTGCTACGCCTGGGCGGAGGCCGGAAGGTAACGGGACTGGGCGAATGACTGAGGGGCGTTTGGTCAGGCGGCCGCGGCGATCGGCTGGCGGGCGGAGACGACGTCCTCCATCCTGACCGGCACGTTGCCCATCAGCAGGGTGGTGTTGCCGTTGCCCGACTCGATGCCGGAGACGCGGCCGTAGACGGAGGTCTTGGCGGTCAGCAGCTTGCCGTCCGCGTTGGGCGCCACCACCGCGAAGCTGTAGTTGCCGGCCGGCGCCGCGGATCCGTCGTTCCTCTTGCCGTCCCAGGTCAGTTCCTGGCGGCTGGCCAGGCGGGTCCCGTCGAGGGTCCGGACCACGACGCCCTTGTCGTTCTTGATCTGGATCCTCGTGGAGGTGGAGGTCTCGGGCAGGGTGTAGGACATCTTGGCCGTGCTCCCGTCGAACGTGAAGGCGCTGCCGCTGGCTTCCACGTCGAGCCCGATGAACCCGAGCGACGCCTGGGTCTGGTTGTTGGTCTGCATGGTCAGCAGCTTCTCCAACTTGTCGTTCTGGCTGATCTGCTGCTCGACCTGGCTGAACTGCACCAGCTGGTTGGTGAACTCGGTCGACTCCATCGGCGACAGCGGGTCCTGGTTCTGCATCTGGGTGGTCAGCAGCTTGAGGAAGCTGTCATAATCCTGGGTCAGCTTGGCGCGGGACGCCTCGGTCTTCGTGGTGGCTGCGGTCTGGCCCACGGTCTGGGCGGTGCCGTTGATCGTCGTCATGGTCGTTCTCCTGCTCGCGCTCAGATGCGGATGTCGAGACGGCTGCGGCTGGCGCCGCCGGGCTTGTACTGGGCCGGGGTGGCGGCCGCCAAACTGAGATCTTCCTCGATCCCGCCGAAATTCCGGCCCCGGCGGTCGGCCGGCTGGGTATAGCCGGCGAACTGGCGCTGGTTGCCGCCCTGTCCCTTCAGGTCGAAGCTCAGGCTGCCCGCGTCGGTCCGCAGGCCGGCGTCGGCCAGGGCGCGTTCCAGCGTGCGCTGGTCCTTCTGGAGCATTTCCAGGGTCTCCGGGCGTTCTGCCCGGATCGAGGCCTGCACCCGGCCGTCGGCCCCGAAGTCCAGCTTGACCTCGACGTTGCCCAGTTCGACCGGCTTCAGGTTGATCACCATCTGGTCGATCCGGCCGGCCGCCGCCTTGCCGATCTGGACCGAGACCTGCTCGGCCGGCGTATGGGGCATCGGGCTCCGGGCATGGCCGGGGGCGGCGCGGTCCACCGCCTCGCTCTCCGCCGGGCCGCGGCCGGGAGCCTGGACCGCCAGGGCGGGATCGGCCTCCGGTTCCGCCGGCGCGGCATTGCCGTTGCCGGCGGCGACGAGCACTTCTTCGAAGCTGCCGGCGTCCTTGACGCCGCGGTCCCCGACCGGGCGGCCGCCGTCGGCCGGGTTCGCCACGGGGCCGGCGACCGGGCCGGCGACCGGGCGGGCCTCCGCGGCATCCGTCGTCTCGGCGCCGGATGCCGCGGAGGGCGCGGCGTCGGGAACGCCGCCGGCGTGCTGCTGGGCGGCCCGCTCGTGGCGGTCGGCCTGACGCGCCGCCTGGCGGCTGCCGTGGCCGTCGCCCCGGTCCGCGTCTTCGGACATCGGGTCGCCGCCGGCCGCGTCGTCCGACGGCGTCGCGGCGACGAACCCGGCACCGTCGGCCGTGGCCGCGTCCAGCGGAGCTTCCGCGGCCTCCGGCCGATTCGCGGCCGGGACGGCCGGGACTGCAGGGGTGGCCGGGACTGCCGGGGCCGCCTGTCGCTCGGGCTGCTGCTGCAGCACCATCGTTTCGCGGGCGTGCGATGGGGCCGTTTCCGGCTGGCGCTCCGTCCTTGCCGGCTGCTGCGCGGCCGGGTCGCGGGGCGCCGGGCTGCGAACCGCCTGGACCATCGGCGGAGCCTCGGCATCGACGTCGGCGGTGGCGCCGGCAACCTGCGGGGCGGTCCTGCCGCGGTCCTGCTCCGGCTTCGGCAGCACGGCGTCGGCTTCGGCTTGGGGCTGCGCCCTCGTCTCGGCCAGCGTCTTCGTCTCGGGCTGCGCGCCCGTTCCGGCCAGCGTCTTCGTCTCGGCCTGCGGCGCGGGGCGGGGCCCGGCCTGGAGCTTGGCCCTTCCTTCCTCGACCAGCTTCGCCAGGACCTCTTCGTCCAGCGGCGAGTCGCCCTCCTGGGCATCCGCGTCCGCCGCCGCGGCATTCTCGTCGGCGTCCCGGCCGTCCTGGCCCGGCTGCGGCGCCATTCCCTTGACGGGGGGTTCGGGGCGTTGCGCCGGCTGCATCGGGACCATGCCGGGCAGGGCGGGCGGCAGCGGATCGGTGCCGGAAGCATCCGCCGGGGGAGCCGACATGCCGGCGTCGGCGGAGAGGCCGCCGGTCGCGGCGCCGGCTTCGGCCGGCAGCCGCTGCGGCACCGCCAGGTTGGAGAACAGGCCCGGCGCGATCAGGCTCAGCAGTCCGTCCGGCACGGTGCCGGCATCCTGGTCGGTCGTGCCGGCCTCCTCCGCGGCCCCGGCTTCGGGGGGGAGCTGCGGGACGGCGGGCTGGGGGGTCATGAAGTGGGCGACCAGGGCGAGAAAGCCGCCGTCCGCGGTCCCGCCGGCCGCGGGAGCCGCGGCGGCTGCGCCGGCGCTCCCGGTTGATGCCGCCTGGGGCATCGTTATGGTCTGGGTGATCTCCACGGCATCCTCGCTGGCTGTACGGTATCCAGTAAAGCAAGCTGCGGGCCAAACCTTAGGGCATTGTTATTCCTCGATATTCCAGCAGGTAGGCAATTGCCGGCGGGGGCCTGTCGGGAAGATTTTGCCCGGTACCCGGCAGGGCGTTCCCGGTGGACACGACGGCGGGCGGGACGCCCCCCGGCATCCCGCCCGCCTGGCCCGGAAGCGTCGAGGCTCCGGGACCGTTCACAGCGTCGTGTTGACGGCGACCGAGAGCGCCTGCGGCGCCCTGCCGGTGGGGTAGCGGGCGCTCGGCTTGCCGTAGCCGGCTACGGAGTGCTGCTGCCGGTTCTGCTTGGTCACGTCGACGACCATGTCGATCACCCGCTTGGTCGCCTCCTCGGCGGTCTTCAGCGCCGCCAGGTTGGCCTCCGCGATCGCGTTGAGCCGGTTCCACAGCGTCTCCAGTCGTTGCCGGAGCGCCAGGTCGACGCCGGCCACCACCGCCTTGTTGTGGCGAAGCACCTTGAGCTGGTGGTCCAGCCTGCCGGCCAGCGCGGCCTTGGCGTCGCCCAGCCCGGCGACCTCCTCCAGCCGGCTGGCCTTCACCGCCTCCGTCTCCCGCTCCAGCAGGGCGGCGTAGGCTTCCATCGTCTCGCAGGTCTGGCCGACCGCGGTCGCCGCTTCCATCATTCAAACCTCCTGCATCTTCAGCATGGCCTGCTTGACCTGGTCGGCGATGCCGAGCCGGCCGCTCTGCGTGATCATCTTGCCGTACTCGTTGATCATCAGGCCGCGGAACATCTCCTCGCCGTTGCCGCCGCCGAAATATCCGTCGGTCTCGATGCCCTGCCACATCTGGCTCAGCATCTGGGACACGAACTGCGACTCGAACTCGCCGGCGGCCTTGGCGACCGCCTTGTCGTCCGCCCCGGCCCGGGGACGGGCCGCGGGAGCAGGGTTCGTCAGGACTCCGGTCGCCAGGCCGGCGGAGGCGAGGGCCGGGGGGGTCAGGGTGCCGTCCATCACATCACCTCGATTTCGGCCTGCAGCGCGCCGGCCGCCTTGATCGACTGCAGGATGCTGATCATGTCGCGGGGGCCGATGCCCAGGGCGTTCAGGCTCTCGACCAGCTCCTGCAGGCTGACGCCGTTGGACATGATCGCCAGCCGGTTGTTCGACTGCTCGTCGACCTGGATGTTGGTCTGCGGGGTCACCACGGTCTGGCCGGCGGCCAGGGGGTTGGGCTGGGACACCTGTGGGGTCTCCGTGATGCGGATGGTCAGGTTGCCCTGGGCGATCGCCACCGTGCTGATCCGGACGTTCTCGCCCATCACGATCACGCCCGACTTCTCGTCGATCACGACGCGGGCCGGCTGGTCGGGAGTGACGCGGAGCTGCTCGATCTCCGTCATCAGGCCGACGATGTCGCCGCGCCGCATCTGGGGCACCGTCACGACCACGGCCGACGGGTCGGTCGCCCGCGCCGTGTTCGCCCCGTAGACGCCGTTGATCGCCTGGGCGACCCGCTGCGCGGTGGTGAAGTCGGGGTTGCGCAGCGACAGCCGCAGCACCGGCAGTTCCGCCAGGGAGAACTCGATCTCGCGCTCGACGATGGCGCCGGCGGAGATCCGGCCCGAGGTCGGCACGCCGCGGGTGACCGAGGCGCCCTGGCCGGCCGCGCTGAAGCCGCTGACCGCCAGCGGCCCCTGGGCCACCGCGTAGACCTCGCCGTCGGCGCCCAGCATCGGGGTGACCAGCAGGGTCCCGCCGAGCAGGCTCTTGGCGTCGCCGAGCGCCGACACGACGGCGTCGATCCGGCTGCCCTGGGCCGCGAAGGCGGGCAGGGTGCCGGTCACCATCACCGCGGCGACGTTGCGGGTCTTCATGGACTGGCCGCGGGTATTGACGCCCAGCCGCTCCAGCATGCCGATCAGGCTCTGCTCGGTGAAGGGCGAGTTGTTGAGGCTGTCGCCCGTGCCGTTCAACCCGACCACCAGGCCGTAGCCGATCAGCATGTTCTCGCGCACCCCCTCGACGTCGACGATGTCCTTGATGCGCGAGTTGGCCAGGGCCGGGCTGGCGACCGCCACGACGACGGCCGCGACGCCCAGCGCCAGGATGGTCCGGGCGGCATTCCGGAGACGGACTCGGAGCGGCGTCCGAGTCGCGGCTGATTGGCGGGGGAACGGGGTCATGGCGGGTCGGCTCCTCTACTGGCGTCCCTCTCCCAAGCGAATTGCGTGCCAGCCCCGGAAACCCGCGCCGGCGCCGGAAGCGGCCCGGCCGCCGGACGGCCGCGCGGCAAGGAGTGCCGGTTCGTCCCGGCAATTCCTGCCGGCCTCCGCCCCTGTGACCGGAGGGTGCCCGTTAACCGGGTATTAATTTAGATATGATCACCCTTGGAAATCGGTATTGGAGCATCTTGTGCCATGAAAGTCGAAGGTCCCGGTTCCTTGCGCAACAGCGGTGCGGCGAAACGCACCGGCCGTTCCGACGGCAGCCTGGCCAGCGCCTTCGCCCGGGCCCTGCACGGCACCGACGACGCGGCGGCTTCGGGCGTCAACGGCGCCCAGGCGGCCGGTGCGATCAACCCGCTCCTCAACCTACAGGAGGTGGAGGATTCGACAAGCGGCCCGTCGAAAGCGAAGGCCCGCGCGGAGGAGCTGCTGGACCGGCTGGACGAGATCAGGCACGCCCTGCTGTCGGGCGGCCTGCCGGAGTCGAAACTGAACGCCCTCCAGCAGGTGGCCCAAAGCCACCGCGCGGAAGTCGACGATCCCCGTTTGGTGGAGATTTTGGACGAAATCGACCTTAGGGCGCAGGTCGAGCTTGCCAAGCTGTCGCCCAGAGGGTAGCTCATCCCCCCAGGATTTCGCCGCTTTTCCAAAGGCTTGTATCCGGTCGAGAAGCCCATCCGCGACGGTTGCGGTCGGGCTTGCCGATCCATATACTCCGCGCCGTTTCGGCAGCCATCCGGTTTGGGTGTTAGAGGATGTCGTCACCGTTTCCGCCGCCTGACTATAGGCCGTCCGAGGACGAGCCTTTCATGAACCCCCAGATGACGGAGTATTTCCGTCGGAAGCTGCTGAAGTGGCGTTCGGAGCTCCTCCACGAGTCGGAGGAGACGCTGCAAAGCCTACAGGAAGGCGGGCTCCAGGAAGCCGACATCGCCGACCGGGCTTCGCTCGAGACCGACCGTTCGCTTGAGCTGCGGACCCGCGACCGCGAGCGCAAGCTGATCTCCAAGATCGACGCCGCGCTGGAGCGGATCGAGGACGGAAGCTACGGCTACTGCGAGGAGACCGGGGAGCCGATCAGCATCCGCCGGCTGGAGGCGCGTCCCATCGCGACGCTGAGCCTCGAAGCCCAGGAAAGGCATGAACGGCTGGAACGGACCCACCGTGACGATTAGCCGCCCGGTCCGCCGCCTCGTCGTCTCCATCCTGGCGCTCGCCGCCTCGTGCCTGCCGGCCCTGGCCCAGGCGCCCGGCCAGGGCCGGGAGAGCGCCGTCCTGGAAGGCGTCAACATGGCCGTGGTCATGCCTGTCGACCTGGCTTCCAGTGCAGCCAACGCCGAATGCGGTCTGACCGAGCAGCTGGTCAACGACTCCATCCAGCTCACCGTCCAGTCCGCCGGCCTGCGGACCGAGCTTCTGTCGCAAGCCCAGCCCTTCACCACGGTGACCCCGGGCGTCTACCTGATCCCGACGATCGCGACGCTGCGGGACAGTTCGTCCCTGTGCGTGACCTGGCTGAGCCTGAAGGCCCAGTCGGCGCATACCCTGACGCTCCCCTCGACCCAGCAGCGCAAGACGGTCCAGGTGCTCTACTGGGACCGCGGCATGCTGCTGAGCACGCCGCGCGGCAGCCATGCCGGCGCGGTCGCCGCCGGCCTGCGCCAACTCGCCGCCGACTTCGGGGAGCAGTGGCGGCGCGACCAGCGCTGACCGGCGGCCCGGAAAAAGGATCGGCGGGGCGGACGGGATCAAGTTCGCCTGTCAACGAATCGTGGTCTAGACTGTTGGATCCAGACCATCGATCCGCTGCTCCGGAAGCTCCCATGACGTTCCGTTCGATCTATCAGCATGGCTTTGCGCGCGTCGCCTCCTGCACCATGAGGTGCTCGCTCGCCGATCCCGCCGGCAACGCCGAGGCCGTCCTGCGCGTCGCCCGGACATGCCACGACCGCTCGGCGGCGCTGGCGCTGTTCCCCGAACTGGCGCTGTCCGGCTACGCGATCGACGACCTGTTCCTCCAGGACTCCCTGCTGGACGCGGTCGAGCGCGCGGTGGAGGATGTCGTCGCCGGCTCCAAGGACCTGTTGCCGCTCCTGCTCGTCGGGGCGCCGCTGCGCCATGACGGGCGCGTCTACAACTGCGGTCTTGCGATCCATCGCGGCCGCCTGCTGGGCGTCGTCCCCAAGATCCACCTGCCCAATTACCGGGAATTCTACGAGAAGCGCTATTTCGCGTCGGGCGCCGGCACCGGCGGCGGCGAGATCCGGATCGCCGGCCAGAGCGTGCCGTTCGGGCCCGACCTGCTCTTCGCCGCGGAGGACCTGCAAGGATTCACCGTCCATGTGGAGGTCTGCGAGGACCTGTGGGTGCCGGTGCCGCCCAGCTCCGCGGGCGCCCTGGCCGGGGCCACCGTGCTGGCGAACCTGTCGGCCAGCAACATCACGATCGGCAAGGCCGACACCCGGCGCCTGCTCTGCCAGTCCCAGTCCGAGCGCTGCATCGCGGCCTATCTCTACTCCGCCGCGGGGGCGGGCGAATCGACCACCGACCTCGCCTGGGACGGCCAGACCTCGATCTACGAGAACGGTACCGTCCTGACCGAGACCGACCGCTTCCCGACCGGCGACCAGATCGCCGTGGCCGACATCGACCTGGACCGCATCCGCCAGGAGCGGGCGCGGATGGGCAGCTTCGACGACAACCGCCGCTACCGGGACGTCATCGGCGCCGATTTCCGCACGGTCCGGTTCCGCCTGGACGCGCCGCGGGCCGATATCGGGCTTGAACGCCGGGTGGAGCGCTTCCCCTTCGTGCCGGCCGATCCGGCGCGGCTGGAGCAGGACTGCTACGAGGCCTACAACATCCAGGTCGCCGGCCTGGTCCAGCGGCTGCGCGCGATCGGCACCGAGCATCCGGTGATCGGCGTTTCCGGCGGCCTCGACTCGACGCACGCCCTGATCGTGGTCGCCCGCGCCATGGACCAGCTCGGACTGCCCCGGTCCAGCATCCTGGCCTATACCATGCCGGGGTTCGCGACCAGCGACCACACCAAGGGCAACGCGGTCCGGCTGATGGAGTCGCTCGGCGTCACCTGGCGCGAGCTCGACATCCGCCCGGCGGCCCGGCAGATGCTGGCCGACATGAAGCATCCTTTCGCCGGGGGCGAGCCGGTCTACGACGTGACCTTCGAGAACGTCCAGGCCGGCCTGCGCACCGACTACCTGTTCCGGCTGGCCAACCAGAACGACGGCATCGTGGTCGGCACCGGCGACCTGTCGGAACTCGCCCTGGGCTGGTGCACCTACGGCGTCGGCGACCAGATGGCGCACTACAACGTCAATTCCGGCGTGCCCAAGACCCTGATCCAGCACCTGATCCGCTGGGTCAGCGCGTCCGGCCAGTTCGAATCGGACGTGTCGGCGACCCTGGACGCGATCCTCGGGACCGAGATCTCGCCCGAGCTGGTGCCGGTCGAGCCCGGCCAGACGCCGCAGAGCACCGAAGCCAAGGTCGGCCCCTACGAGCTTCAGGACTTCAACCTGTACTACACGCTCCGCTTCGGCTACCGGCCGGCCAAGATCGCCTTCCTGGCCCTGCATGCCTGGAGCGACACGGAGCGGGGCGCGTGGCCCCCCGGCTTCCCGCCGGAGCGGCGCCGCAGCTACGAACTGCCGCAGATCCGGCAGTGGCTGGAGGTCTTCGTCCGCCGCTTCTTCGGCTTCAGCCAGTTCAAGCGGTCGGCCATGCCCAACGGGCCCAAGGTGAGCGGCGGCGGGTCGCTGTCCCCGCGCGGCGACTGGCGGGCGCCGTCGGACACGACGGCCCGCACCTGGCTCGACGACCTGGAGCGCAACGTGCCCCGGTCATAAGCGGAATGCCTATGTTTCGGAACAATCCGATAGGGTGACAATCTCAACGGCAACCGCCATGATCCCCCGACATATCGGACCGGCAGGAACGGGTCCGACAAGTCTGCATAGTAGAGAGGGGACTGCCGTGAGCTTCATGACAAGAAAAAGCCGCCTGGCGATCGGGGCGATGCTCGGGGCCATCGCGCTCGGCACCACCGTCGCCATGGCCCAGGCGCCTGCCTTCTTCCGCATCGGCACGGGCGGCACCGCGGGAACCTACTATCCCGTGGGCGGCCTGATCGCCAACACGATCTCGGCGACCGGCGGCGGCGTGCCCGGACTGGTGGCGACCGCCGTGTCGTCCAACGGCTCCGTCGCCAACATCAGCGCCGTCAACGGCGGCTCGCTCGAGTCGGGCTTCTCGCAGTCCGACGTGGCCTACTGGGCCTATACCGGCACCGGCCTGTTCGAAGGCAAGGGCAAGATCGAGAACCTGCGCGCCGTCGCCACCCTGTATCCCGAGACGATCCACCTCGTCGCGACCAAGGATTCCGGCATCAAGTCGGTCACCGACCTCAAGGGCAAGCGGGTGTCGCTCGACGAACCCGGATCGGGCACGCTGGTCGACGCGCGGATCGTGCTCGGCGCCTACGGGCTGACCGAGAAGGACGTGAAGGCCGAATATCTCAAGCCCGGCCCGGCGGGCGACCGTCTGCGCGACGGCGCGCTGGACGCCTACTTCTTCGTCGGCGGCTACCCGACCGGCGCCATTTCCGAACTGGCGACCTCCAGCGGGATCACGCTGGTCCCGATCGCCGGTCCGGAAGCCGACAAGCTGCTGTCCGAGTACCAGTTCTTCTCCAAGGACACTGTTCCCGCCGGGACCTACCGCGACGTTCCGGAGACCCAGACCATCTCGGTCAATGCCCAATGGGTTACCAGCGCCAACCAGCCGGAAGAACTGGTCTACAACATCGTCAAGGCGCTCTGGAGCGACAGCGCCCGCGCGGCCCTGGATGCCGGCCATGCAAAGGGCAAGCTGATCACCCTGGAGAACGCGACCAGCGGCACCGCCATCCCGCTGCATCCGGGCGCCGAGAAGTTCTACCGTGAAAAGGGCGTGCTGAACTGAGCGCCCCCGGCCCCCGCGTGCCCGGTGGGTTGACGGGGGCCGGCCCAACCCTTTCCTGACAGCCGAAATCATGATCCTGGAATACCGATGAGCGATTCGTCGCGCGAACAGCCGCACTTGTCCAAGTCCTCGCTCGAACTCGACCCGGAGAAGGCGAAGGAACTGGAGGAGAAATTCGACAGCGAGATCCGCTTCCGGCCGCTGGCGCCCGCCGCCGGCTGGCTGGTCGGCGGGCTTCTCGTGGTGCTGTCGCTGTTCCACTATTACACGGCGGGCTTCGGGCTGCTGTCCGAGATGGCCCACCGCGGCATCCATCTCTCCTTCGTGCTGGGACTGGTGTTCCTGGTCTTCCCGTTCTCCAGGCGGGGTTACGACCAGCCGGCCCGGGGCACGGTGCTGCGCCCGCTCGGCATCTCGCTGCCGGACTGGGCGCTCGCCGCCGGGGCCGTCGTGGCCGTGCTGCATGTTCCGCTGATCCCGCTGGACGACCTGGCCTTTCGGGTCGGAAACCCGACCACGACCGACGTGGTGCTGGGCGGGATCCTGATCGTCGTCCTGCTGGAGGCGACCCGCCGGTCGGTCGGCTGGCCCCTGCCGATCATAGCGCTGCTGTTCATGGGCTATGCGATCTGGGGGCCGTCGATGCCCGGCATCCTGATCCATCCCGGCGCCAGCTTCCCCCAGCTGGTCGATCATCTCTATCTCACGACCCAGGGAATCTACGGCATCGCGCTGGGCGTGGTCGCCACCTACGTCTTCCACTTCGTGCTGTTCGGCGTCTTCGCCACCCGCATCGGCCTGGGCCAGCTTTTCCTCGACTGCGCCGCCTGGGTGGCGGGCCGCTATGCCGGCGGTCCGGCGAAGGTGTCGATCTTCGGGTCCGCCCTGTTCGGCATGATTTCCGGCTCGTCGGTCGCCAACACCGTCACCGTCGGCTCCCTGACCATCCCCGCGATGATCCGGCTGGGCTACAAGCCGCATTTTGCCGGCGCCGTCGAGGCGACGGCATCGACCGGCGGCCAGATCACCCCGCCGATCATGGGGGCCGCCGCCTTCCTGATGATCGAGTTCCTGGGGCTGCCCTACACGACCATCATCCTGGCGGCGATCGTCCCGGCCTTCATGCATTTCTTCGGCGTGCTGGTCCAGGTCCATTTCGAGGCGAAGCGCACCGGCCTGCGGGGCCTCCGCCCCGACGAGATGCCCGACCTCCGGGAAGCGTTCCGCCGCGACTGGCCGACCGTGATCCCGCTGGTCGTCCTGGTCGGCATCCTGCTGGCCGGCTACACCCCATACTTGGCCGCCTTCTGGGGCATCACCCTGTGCGTCGCGGTCGGCCTGCTGAATCCCCGCAACCGCATGAGCATCCCGGACCTGCTGATCGGCCTGCGCGACGGCGCCAAGTACGCGCTCGCCGTGGGCGCCGCGGCGGCGACGGTCGGGATCATCGTCGGCGTGGTCACCCTGACCGGCGTCGGCTTCAAGATCTCCTTCATCGTCACCTCCACCGCCGCCGAGATGGCCGGCTGGGTCGGGGCGTTCCTGCCGGCCGGCTGGACGGCGCCGCAGACGCTGACCCTGCTGTTCACCCTGATCATGACCGGCATCGTCTGCATCCTGATGGGCTGCGGCATCCCGACGACCGCCAACTACATCATCATGGCGACCATCGCCGCCCCGACGCTGGGGCTGCTCGGCGTGGCGCCGATCGTCGCCCACTTCTTCGTCTTCTATTACGGGGTGCTGGCCGACATCACGCCCCCGGTGGCGCTGGCGGCCTACGCCGCCGCGGGCATGGCGGGGGCCGATCCGTTCAAGACCGGCAACACGGCTTTCCGCCTGGGGCTGGGCAAGGCGCTGGTGCCCTTCGTGTTCGTCTTCTCGCCGTCGCTGCTGCTGGTCGCTCCCGGCTTCACCTGGACCGACTTCATCATCGCCTTCGTCGGCTGCATCGTCGGCATCACCTGCCTGGGTGCCGCCCTGGCCGGGTGGATGCTGACGACGGCCCGGATGTGGGAACGGGTGCTGCTGGGCATGGCGGCGATCCTGCTGGTCGCGCCGGAACTCTACTCCACGCTCGCGGGCCTCGTGCTCCTGGCACCGGTTCTGGTGCGGCAGGTCACCACCTGGCGGGCGGAGGCGCCGGCCGCCGCCTGAACGCCTGGAGGGCTTGGAAAGGTTTGCGGTTCCTGTCGAACCAAGCCCCCCGCCGGGGTGTTCTCCCTTGCAAGGCATCGAGACCCTGCATGAGGAGAACGCCCGTGGCGGAAGTCACCGACAATCAAGCGGATAACCGGTACGAGATGGACGTGAAGGGCACCGTTGCGTTCATGGACTACCGGCTGAAGGACGATGTCATCGCCCTCGTCCATACCGAAGTGCCCGAGGCGCTGTCCGGACAAGGCATCGGATCGAAGCTGGCCAGCGGCGTGCTGGACGACGTCCGGCGCCGCGGCCTGAAGGTCGAGCCGTACTGCACCTTCGTGCAAAGCTACGTGGAACGTCATCCGGAATACCGGGATATCGTTCTGCCGATCCGCTGATCGCCGCCGTCAGACGAAAATAAGGTCAAGGGAGGAATACATGACGGATGGAACAGCCAGCCGCCGCATCGGCATGCCTGCGCCCGGGCCCGACCGGGACACGGAATTCCTCAAGGACGTCCTCGACGGGCTGGGCCAAGCGGTGAAGGCTCTGCCGGCCAAGCATTTCTACGACCAGCGGGGATCGCGGCTCTTCGACCGGATCTGCGAGCTGGAGGAATATTACCCGACCCGTACCGAGACGGCCATCCTCGCCCGCTACGCCGGCGACATCGCCGGAAAAGCGGGTCGCGGCGTCACGCTGCTGGAACTCGGCAGCGGGTCGAGCGTCAAGGTACGCCTGCTGCTCGACGTGCTGGACGAGCCTGCCGCCTACATCCCGGTCGACATCTCCGGCGCGCATCTGGAAGCGTCGGCCGCCCGGCTGGCGGCGGATTATCCGGAGATATCCGTCAAGCCGATCCATGCCGACTACACCCGGCCCTTCCCGCTTGCTGTGAAGGGCGGGGCGGAGCGCACGCTCGCGTTCTTCCCCGGCTCGACGATCGGCAACTTCTCGCCGGAGGAGGCACGGGCGTTCCTGGCGCGCCTGGGCCGGCAACTCGGCGGGGGCGGCCGGCTGCTGATCGGCGTCGACCTGAAGAAGGACATCGGGCGGCTGGAGGCCGCCTACAACGACGCGGCCGGGGTGACGGCGGCGTTCAACCTGAACCTGCTGGAGCGGATCAACCGCGAACTGGACGGAACCTTCGACCTCGCGGCCTTCGCCCACCGCGCCTTCTATGACAGGGATCTCGGCCGGATCGAGATGCACCTGGAAAGCCTCAAGCCCCAGACCGTCCTGGTCGCAGGCGCTCCGTTCCGGTTCCAGGCGGGCGAGACCATCCATACCGAGGTTTCGCACAAATACACGGTGGAGGAGTTCCGGGACTTGGCGGCCGATGCCGGATGGCGGGCCGACGAGACCTGGACGGACGGCGACCATCTGTTCAGCGTCCACCTGCTGACCTTCCGGGCGCCACCGGTCCGCCTCCGACGGGGGTCGGACGCGTAGCGCCCGGTCCGGATGCGCTTCAGCCCTCCTGCTGCGGTTCCGGTCCCCGGGTCGTGTCCCGCCCGGACACCGCCTTGAGGGACACCGGAGCCATGGTGCGGGCGGATTCATACAGGGCTTCCATCAGGACATGGTCCTGCACGCCCTCCTGGCCGGGCGTCCGCGGCATCCGGTTCTCCTTGACGCAGGACGCCATGTGGTCGATCTCGAGCGCGAACTGGTTCTGCTGCGGCAGGCGCACCCGCTCGACGATCTCCGCCTTGCCGCCCCGGTGCGCCACCTGCATCTGCTGGCCCTCGTAGGCGAAGGCGTTCTCCAGGTCGATCCAGCCTTTCTCCAACCGAACCCGCAGGTCCTTGCTCTCGTGGGCGCCGTAGCTGGTCGTGCAGTTGGCGATCGTCCCGGAGGGGAAGCGCAGCATGAAGGAGACGGATTCCTCGACTTCGCGGTAGCGCGGGTCGCCTTCCGGGTTGAAGATCCGGGCGAAGACCTCGATCGGCTCCTCCCCGGTGATCGCTCGGGCCGTGTTCAGGCAATAGAGGCCGATGTCGGGCAGCGCGCCGCCGCCGGCCAGCGCCTTGCTGAAGCGCCACTGGTCGCCGGGTCCCATCACCTGGGTATTGGTCGCCTCGATGAACCGCGCGGCGCCCATGTCGCCGGAGCGGACCCGCTGGATGGTCTCGCGGTTATAGGGTTCGTACTGGCAGCGGTAGGCCACCATCAGCTTGACGCCGGCCTGGTCGCAGGCGGCGACCATGTCCCGCGCCTCGGCCGAGTTGTTGGCCATCGGCTTCTCGCACATGACGTGCTTCCCGGCCTTGGCGGCGCGCATCACGAACTCGCGGTGAAGCCCGTTGGGCAGCACGACATAGACGACCTGGACCCGGGGATCTTCGGCGATCCGGTCGAAACCCGCGTAGTCGTACACGGCCTGGTCGGGAATGCCGTACTGGGCGGCCACCAGCCTGGCCTTCTCCGGCGATCCCGAGACCAGGGCCACCGGCCGCGCCCGCTTGCATTCGGCGAAGGCGGGCAGGAGCTGCTCCAGGGACAGGCGGCCGAGCCCGACGATCGCGAACCCGACGCGCTGGTCCGGCGGCAGGGGTGCCGGCGGCGGAGGGGAGGGGCGGTCGGCCTCGCCGCGCCAGTTGGGAAAGGTCACCTTGCCGCCTTCCACCTTGCCCCTGTCCAGCGGCGTCGGGCCGGGTGCCGCCGGACCGCCGGCCGCCATCGCGGGACCGGCGACGGCGGACAGTAAGCCGATGGAGCCGGTCCTGATCAAGGTCCGGCGGGAGAGGAACGGAAGCTCGAATGACATGGGCGTGCGCTCTCCCTTGAAGCCCGCGGGCGGATCAGATCACGCCGATAACCAGGAGCACGATGATCACGATCAGCGGGACACCCATCATCCAGAGAATTCCACCCTTGAGCATTGCCGGTCTCCTGTCGTCTTCCATGAAAGTTCTTGTACTCGAGGAAGTTCAACAGCGCTGGCGGCCATTTGTTACGAGTGGCGGGTGGCCTCGCCCGAGGTGATCGCACACGCAGAATGGGGATATCGTTGCCTGTTCGCGTGTCGATGCATTTCTTGAACTTCTTCCGAGGTTTCCCGCAAGCTGTGGACGAGTGATTACCGACCGACGCGACGACGGCATGCCGGAGCGAGTGGTCTTATAACCTTATTTCGAAGAGGAGATGTCGCGTTCTTGGCATCTGATCGGGTCGGAGGACCCCAATGCACTGGAAACGGGACAATCCACACACGCGCTCTCATCGCAGAGCCGACAGACCGAGTAGGCGTGATTTTCGCCCTTGATAAGCCCACGCAGCAACTTCTCCGTCAACGTACCCAGAGCGGCACGTTCATCCGCATCGAGCAGATCGAGCATTTTGGCGACGCCGTCCAATCGCGCCGCCCGAATGTCCGCGCAGGTTCTTCGGCCGGCTTCAGTCAAGACGAGCGCGACGGCACGACGATCGCGATCAGAGACTTCACGAATTACTGCGCCATTCGCCACCAGGCGATCGACCAGACGCACCGCACCTGGATGCGACAGACCAAGCGCGCGCCGTAGCCGGTCGATCGACATGCCCGGATCGTGAGCGAGCAGCGATATGGCGGCTGCGGCGGGGCCTGGTTCCGGTGCAGCGGCCTGGGCTCCGCGGAGCAGAGTGTCGGAGATGGCCAGGGCAAGCGCACCGACGATATTGGCAGTTCTGTCGTCGTTCATGCGTCGAAAATATATGCATGGCGCATAGACATCAATCCCCTATCTATGTTATATGCTTGACGCATACAATTGATCAGAGGACTTATGATGAACAATCCCGTTCGATCCGCCGTCGGCGCAGCCGCCTATCTCTCGCGGACAGAACTGCCCAGCCGCTTCACGTTCACCGGCCGGGTCGTGTCACTCGCCGGTATTGTCCTGCCGCTTTTCCTGATCGGTATTCTGAAGTTCACTCAGATCGAGATCGATGCGCTCAAGCCGCTCATCAGTGGGACACCTTGGCTTGCTTGGCTTTACCCGGCGTTCGGTGAGGCGGGCGCGGCATATCTTCTCGGCGTCGTCGAACTCATCACCGCGATACTGCTGGTTGCCTCGCCATGGTCGGCACGTGCGGGTGTCGTCGGTGGCGCACTTGGCGCTCTGACCTTCGCCGTCACCGTTTCCACCATGTTCGCGCTGCCGATCTGGGAAGAGTCCTTGGGCAGCTTCCCCTGGCTTAACGCCACCGGCCAGTTTCTGATCAAGGATGTAGCGCTCCTGGGTGTCAGCCTTCTGGTGCTGGGGGAAAGCCTTACCCGCCTGATGCGGAATCGTGCCCAGGCTTGAGCGGATCATGGGTCGAGCAGAGTACCGGCGCCAGTTGATCCATAAGCCTTCCGGCGCCTATCACTGATCGCCTCTCCACGTATGACGGTCCATCCTGCCTCTGGACTGATCAACCCATTCAGGTCGAACATGCTCGTCCCGTCCCACAGGAACGCATGCTCGGATCTGTTTGCGTCTTCGCTCGATCCTACCACTTGGCCGCTGTTGTTGATGCCGTTTCCGGAACTGTACCTTCCTCCCAGTGTGCCGAGATCCTGTATGCCGTTCGCTGAGTCCCACAGGAATGCACGAAAGTCTGCGTCACTGGTTTGGTTGGTTCCCGTTATCTGACCCCTATCGTTGATGTCGTTGCCGATGCTGAACTCCCCGCTGCGGGTGCCGATATCCCGCATGCCGGTCGCCGGATCCCATAAGAAGGCATTGTACCTACCTGCCGTGTCATCGAATGTCCCGCTCCTGCCCGTCACTTGGCCGCCTGCATTGATACCCAGGCCGAGGCTGACCCTGTCTCCGTCGAGAGTGCCGAGGTCCTGCATGCCGGTTGCAGGGTCCCACAGGAATGCATGGCTTGGGGTGTTGGGGTCGTCGATGTTACCGCCGCCGGTCACTTGGCCTTGGTCGTTGATGTCCGTGCCTTGGCTGAAGCCGTCGCCCCCGCTGATGGTGCCGAGATCCCGCATGCCGGTGGTGGGTTCCCATAGAAAGGCATGGACCCTGCCCGTGATCTCAGGGCCGGGTAATAGGCTGTTCCCTGTTATCTGACCTCTGGCGTTTATACCAATTCCTTGGCTGAAACGCCCGCCGAGCGTGCCGAGGTCCTGTATTCCGCTCACAGGGTCCCACAGGAACGCATGCTGGCCGACATCATTCTGAATGAGACCGGCACCGGTGACTTGGCCGGCATTGTTGACATCAAAGCCAAGGCTGAAGGTTCCGCCGAGGTCTCCGATATCCGTGATTGTGTAGGTCGGGACGGCTAGAGCCGTGCCGGGAGCGAAGGCGATGGTGGCCAGGAGGAGCAGGTGATGCGAGCGCATGGTTTGTCTCCGTATCACTGTCTGGCCTGAGGTTAAGCAGTTCCCGGGCTTCTATCCCAAGCCGAAGATATCAGACAATAGACCCGTTTAATTTCCGTAATCTGGATAGTATCATATGGATATGAGCTGTCGGCAAGACGGCGGACGGCAGTTCTAAAGCGAAGAGCGCAAAACCCAGATCGATGTTGTGATCTCGGATCGAGTGTGATTCACCGTGTAGCGAGGTGGATCATGGGTCAGGGTTACTCGTCTGATCTGCGTGTCCGGATTCTCGGAGCGATCGAGAGTGGGAACTTCTTCCGAGCAGCGGCACGCCGGTTCAGCGTCGACCTGAGTACGAGCATCCGGCGGGCGCAGGGAAGCCAGATGCCCAGGAGCCTTTCCCAAGCAAAGGAGCGCTTGGCCTCTCATCCCGCCGCCCTACAGCCCGATCGAGCTGGCCTTTGCCAAGCTCAGCGATTCATTCACTCCGGACAGGTGCTGGAGCTGCCCCAAGCACGCCCGCCAGTAACGCGGCATCGTGATGCGCTGGCATTGTCTCCGGCATCGACGGGAAAACACCGAAAGGGGCTTTCCGGCGTGAATGCGTCACGGCGGAAAGCCCCCCTGGATATCACCGGTTTTCCGGGGCCGTTCGTCAGAACGGCATGATGATGTCGAAGATCTGCTGGCCGTAGCGGGGCTGCTGGACGTCGGTGATCTGGCCGCGGCCGCCGTAGGAGATCCGGGCCTCGGCGATCTTCTCGTAGCTGATCGAGTTGGCGGAGCTGATGTCCTCCGGCCGGATCACGCCGGCCAGCAGCAGTTCGCGCACCTCGAAGTTCACCCGGACCTCCTGGCGGCCCTGGAGCACCAGGTTGCCGTTGGGCAGCACGTCGGTGATCAGCGCCGCGACCTGCAGGGTGATCGTCTCCCGGCGGTTGATCTGGCCGGTGCCCTTGTTGCTGGTGTCGCTGGACAGGCCCAGCAGGTTCTCGCGCCCGCCCGGCTCGTACTGGGTCGAATTGCCCTCCAGCTTGCCTTCCAGCAGCGCCTTGGCGGCGCTGGTGCCGGGCAGGACCTTGTTCAGGTCGAAGCCGAAGATCTCCGGCATGCCGGCGTTCTCGCTGTTGGCCCGGGTCCGGGTGGTCTGGTTGTTCATCTGGGCCTGATCGTTGATGTTGATCGTCACGGTCAGGATGTCGCCGACCCGGCTCGCCCGCTGGTCCTTGAAGAAGGCCCGGGCGCCCGAGCGCCACAGCGAGTTGGCCTCGCGCACGCCGGTCTGCGGCGCCGGCATCGGCAGGCTGACCGGGACGAAGCCGGGAGCGCGGTTCGGGTTCTCGATCTGCGACAGGGCCGGCGCGCTGCCCACTTCGGACAGGCGGCTCGTGGCGTTGCAGGCGGAGAGCGAAGCGGCGGCGGCGGCGATCAGGGCGATGCGGGCGAAGGTCGACATGGCGGTATTCCTCGGGTGCCGGACGTTTCGGCAGGAGATCGGTTCGGGAGATCAGTTCAGGAAATCAGTTCAGGATGGCGGCGCCGGGCCTGGCGACGGTCACCTGGTTGGGGCCGACGACGACCGCCTCGACGGTGCGGTTGCTCATGGTGTTGACGACGCGGATCACCGCCCCGTCGGATCCACCCTCCAGGGCCTTGCCCTGGGCGGTCAGCATCATCGACTTGTGCTGGAGCACCATGGTGACCAGCGCGCCCTTGGCGACGACCTGCGGCTGCTGCAGGTCGCGGGCCCGGACGGGGGTGTTGGCGGAGATCTGCCGGCGCGGGGTCTGGCCGACCAAATCGTCGGCATCGCGGAGCAGCTCGGCGCCGATCCGGTTCATCCGCACCTCGGTGTAGCCGATGTCGGAAGCGGTGATGATTTCCCCCGGCTTGATCCGGCGGGTCAGGACCGGCACCTCGACGATGGCGGCGGCACGGCCGGAGATGGCGGTGCGACCCTGTTCCGGCCCTTCGGCGGGAGCGACGACGACGGCGCTGAAGCGGCCCTGGACTTGGTCGTAGGTCACGGATTCGAGCTTGAGCGTCGCCGGCTGGCCGCTCGGCAGGTGCAATTCCAGCAGCTTGTTGTCCAGGTCGACGTCGAGCCGGTCGGCTTCCGACCGGCCGGCCAGCTCCTGCGCCACCGCGTCGCGGACCCGTTCGGCGTCGACGATCGTGCTGCCGCGGGTCAGCACCACCCGGTCGTATTGGCTGGCCGGGCGCCAGCCCAGCTGGTGGTAGGAGGCGAGCCGCACCAGGAAGCCGGCGTCGTAGGTGGCGCGGCGGCCCGGCGCCGGGGCGCGGCCGACCGGCTGCCCGGCCTTGTCGCCGACGTCGTCGAACAGGTCGCCCAGGAGGACGGTGTCGCCCTCGATGGTGGCGTCGGTCCGCAGGGTCGCGGAGTCGGCCGGCAGGGCGGCGGCGAGGGACAGCGCGGCGGAGAGGGAGGCGGACAGGGCGATCAGGGAAAGCTTGTTCATCTATCGGTCCTCCGCTCAGCGCAGCTGGCTGGTGGTGTTCATCATCTGGTCGGTCGTGCTGATCACCTTCGAGTTCATCTCGTAGGCGCGCTGCGCGGTGATCAGGTTGGTGATCTCGGCCACGATGTTGACGTTGCTGGTCTCCAGGGCGCCCTGGACCAGCCGGCCGTAGCCGGGGGCCGAGGGGTTGCCGGGGACGGCGTCGCCCGACGCCGGGGTCGCCAGCAGCAGGTTGCTGCCGATCGCCTCCAGGCCGGCCTCGTTGGGGAACACGGCGAGCTGGATCTGGCCGACCACCTGGGGCTGGATCTGGCCGTCCAGCTTGACCTGGACCTCGCCGCTGCCGTTGACCGTGATGTCCACGGCGTCGGCCGGGACGACGATGCCGGGCTGCACGGTATAGCCGTCGGCCGTCACCACGGTGCCCTCGGCGTTGATCTGGAACGAGCCGGCGCGGGTATAGGCGGTGTCGCCGTCGGGCAGGGTGATCTGGAAATAACCCTGGCCGTTCACCGCCAGGTCCAGCGCGTTGTCGGTGACCGACAGGTTGCCCTGCTCGTTGATCCGGTAGACGGCGGCGGCCTTGACGCCCGCGCCGATCTGGACGCCCGAGGGAACGATCGTGCCGGCGTCCGACGAGGTCGAGCCGACCCGGCGCTGGTTCTGGTACAGCAGGTCCTGGAACTCGGCGCGCTGGCGCTTGAAGCCGGTCGTCGTCATGTTCGCGATGTTGTTCGAGATGGTCTCGACGTTCAGCTGCTGGGCCAGCATGCCGGTGGTGCCGATGCTCAGGCTACGCATGGTTGGTTCCTCTTCCTCTCGGGGGTAGCCGGGGCTTCAGCTCAGCCGGGACAGCTTGGTGATGGCGTTGCGCTGCCGTTCGTGCTCGGCATCGATGATCTTCTGGTTGTTCGCGTACTGGCGCGAGATCTCGATCATCTGGGTCATCTCGACGACGGACTGGACGTTGGATTCCTCGACCGCGCCCTGGACGATCTTGGTCCCGGGGGCGGGCAGGGGCGGCTCGTCGGTGGTGTAGATCCCGCCGCCCAGCTCGGTCATGAACTGCTCGCGCTCGAACCGGACCAGCTTGATGCGGCCGATCTGGCCCTGGTCGGACGACACCGTGCCGTCCGCCGCGATGGTGACCGGGCCGGAATTCTGCGGCACGGTCATCGGCAGGTCCTGCTCGTTCAGCACCGGCAGGCCGTTGGTGTCGACGATCTGGCGGTCCAGGTCGAGCTGCAGGCGGCCGTTGCGGGTGAACCGCTGGCCGTCGCGCGTCTCGACCGTCAGGTAGCCGTCGCCCTGGAGCGCCACGTCGAGGGGGTTGCCGGTGGAGCTGATCGGGCCCACCGCGGTGTTCCGCAGGACGCCGTAGTCCTGCACCATGGAGATCTTCTCGACCGGGGTGGCCGCCGGCTTCGCCAGGTATTCCAGGAACATCATGCGCTGGTTCTTGTAGGCCGGCGTCGTCATGTTGGCGAGGTTGTTGGCGACCACGTCCATCTGCCGGCGCAGCGCGTCCTGACGCGACAGGGCGATGTAGATGGGGTTTTCCATGTCCGACGCTCTCGTTCCTGGTTGCTGGCCCGGCGCCGTCCGCCGTGCCGCGATACCCTTTGCATCCCCCGTGCCAGACCCGGGAAGCCGCGGGACCGCCGGGGTTTCGCCGCCTCCGGCGCTCCGGGGCAGGGATTGCCCGGCACAAATTGCCGGTTCCGGCGGAGCGGGCGGGGCAAAGGGTGCCGGTGCGGCGCATCGGCCCGCCGGGGCATCCGCCGGGGGTTCGACGGAAGATTGAGAGGAATTATACTTAAAGATTCCTGAACGGCGGACTGGTCTGCGTCTTGCAGAATGGCAGTAGCGCTTAATAAAGCCGGGTAGCTTCAACGACTTGTTAACTATCCCGAGCTAAGTGTTTACCTAGTTTTTCGCACGCGCGGCGATCGCAGGGAGCCCAGTGATTATGGCGGGTGCAACCCACGAGGAAGATGAGGGGGCAGGCGGCGAAGCGCCGGCACGCAAGAAGTTCAGCGGCAAGAAGCTGGTGCTGTTCGTCATCCTGCCGCTGCTCCTGGTCCTGGGCGGCGGGGCCGCCGCGTTCTTCGCGGGCGTCTTCAGCCCTGCCGAACCCGCCGCCGAGGAAGGCCACGGCGAAGAGGCGCCTGCCCATGCAGGCGACGGACATGGCGCGAAGGGCGACGGGCATGGCGGGGGACACGGCGCGCCGGGCGGCGGCGGCGTGTTCTTCAACGTGCCGGACCTGGTGGTCAACCTGAACAGCACCGGGCGCCGCCCCAGCTTCCTCAAGATCAGCATCAGCATAGAGGTCGGCCGGCCGGAAGATGTGCCGGAAATAGAGAAGGTCATGCCGCGTATCGTCGACAACTTCCAAGTCTACCTCCGCGAACTGCGGCTGGAGGACCTGCGCGGTTCGGCCGGGATCTACCGGCTGCGCGAGGAGTTGTTGATGCGCGTCGGCGTCGCCGCCCAGCCGGTGCAGGTCAAGGACGTCCTGTTCCGCGAAATGCTGATCCAGTGAGCCGGGGGAGCATGGCATGAGCGACCTTAAGCTGGACGGGCTGAGCGACGAGGAGCGGCTGGCCGCCGAGTGGGCGGCGTTGGCCGACGAGGGCAGCGACGGCGGCGGCGGCGACGTGGGCGGCGGGACCTCGACCCGCGTGCTCAACCAGGACGAGATCGACAGCCTGCTGGGCTTCGACAGCGACGGCTCGGGCGACGGCGACAATTCCGGCCTGATGGCGCTGGTCAACAGCGCGCTGGTCAACTACGAGCGCCTGCCCATGCTGGAGGTGGTGTTCGACCGCCTCGTCCGCATGATGTCCACGTCGCTCCGCAACTTCACCTCCGACAACGTGGAGGTCAGCCTCGACCAGATCTCCTCGGTCCGGTTCGGCGACTATCTCAACTCCATCCCGCTGCCGGCCATGCTGTCCGTCTTCAAGGCGGAGGAATGGGACAATTACGGCCTGATGGTGGTGGACAGCGCGCTGATCTACTCCATCGTGGACGTGCTGCTGGGCGGACGGCGCGGCACCGCCGCGATGCGCATCGAGGGGCGTCCCTACACCACGATCGAGCGCAACCTGGTCGAGCGCATGGTCCATGTGGTGCTCAGCGACCTGTCCGCCGCCTTCGACCCGCTGTCGCCGGTGACCTTCCGGTTCGACCGGCTGGAGACCAACCCGCGCTTCGC
This sequence comes from Skermanella sp. TT6, assembly GCF_016653635.2. Classification (NCBI taxonomy): domain Bacteria; kingdom Pseudomonadati; phylum Pseudomonadota; class Alphaproteobacteria; order Rhodospirillales; family Azospirillaceae; genus Skermanella; species Skermanella cutis. The sequence continues at coordinate 4,896,961 of NZ_CP067420.1, read as the reverse complement.
GACCATCGCCCGGCCGGCCAACGCCGCCGTGCTCGCCAAGCTGCGCATCGACATGGAAGACCGCGGCGGCCGGCTGGAACTGCTGATCCCCTACGCGACGCTGGAGCCGGTGCGCGAGCTCCTGCTGCAGATGTTCATGGGCGAGAAGTTCGGCCGGGACTCGATCTGGGAAACCCACCTGGCCAGCGAGCTGTGGATGACCGAAGTCCAGATCAGCGCCGTCCTGGACGAGATCACGGTGCAGCTCTACGACGTGCTGAACTGGAAGGTCGGCACCCGCATCCTGCTCAACGCCACGCCCGACGACACGATCGAGCTCCGCTGCGGCGACGTGCCCATGTTCGACGGCCGGATGGGGCGCAAGGGCGGCCATATCGCGGTCCGCATCGAACGCGAGGCCCCGCGCGAGGAGGATACCCGGAGATGACCGTCACGCTGCCCCTCGTCCTGGACGTCCTCATCGTCGTGCTGCTGTCGGCGACCATCGGCTTCGCCATCGTGCTGAACCGCCGGCTGACCCGCCTGCGCGACAGCAAGGACGAGCTGGACGCGCTGGTGAAGGGTTTCGCCGACGCCGCCGGCCGGGCCGAGACCAGCGTTGCCGGCATGAAGGACACGGCGGCCAAGGTCGCCGAGACCCTCCAGAAGTCGATCGACCGGGCCCAAACCCTGCGCGACGAGCTGCAATTCATGATCGAGGCCGCCGACAGCCTGGCGAGCCGCCTGGAAGGATCGGTCGGCAGCCACACCCTGCGCGCCGCGACCGGCCCCGCTCCCGCCGCGATCAAGGCGGGGGCCGTGCCGAAGCCGTCCGCGGCGGCTTCGCAGCAGCCGCCCGCCGGTCCCGCGCGTCCGGCCAGGGCCGAACCGTCCGCGCGCCGCCCGGCGCCGCCCGGCCCGTCGAACGCGGCGCAGCATCCGCCCCTTCAGCATGCCGCGCCGGCAGCCCATCCGGAGCCGCCGGCACCGCCACCGCCATCCCCGGCGCCGCCGCAGGAGGCCCGCTCGCGGGCCGAGCGCGAATTGCTGCGCGCCCTCGAAAACCTGCGCTAGCAGCGCACCAGACCCAGCGTCGAGCCGACCGCCATGTCCAAACCCAAACGCCCCGCCAAGACCCCCGCTCCGGCCAAGGCCTCCCGCGCTCCCGCCGGAGCCTCGGCCCCCGTCGCGACCCTGAGCCTGCCGTCCCGCTTCCGGCCGCGCCTGCTGCCGCTCACCATCTTCGTCGCGGTCCTGATGCTGGGCGTCCGGGTCGGCGACATCTGGCTGGCGATCGGCGGCGGCATGCGCGACCCGATCGCCGTCGTCCAGGCCCGGGAGCCGGCCGCCGCTCCCCCGGCCCCTGTTCCGGCTCCTGTTCCGGCCCCGGCGCCGCAGCCTGCGCTGGCTCCGCCGCCGCCGCTGCGGACCGTGACCGCCTCGACCGGCGAGACCGACGGGCAGGGCTTCGGCAATGTCCAGGCCGAGGTGTTCCAGCGGCTGACCGAGCGGCGGGAGGAGCTGGACCGGCGCGCCCGCGAGCTCGACCAGCGCGAGGCCCTGCTCACCGCGGCGCAGCAGCGGATCGATCAGAAGGTGGCGGAGCTGACAGACCTGCGGACCAACATCGAGGGGCTGCTCCGCCAGGTCGACGAGAAGCAGGCGGCCCAGCTCGAAAGCCTGGTCAAGATCTACGAGACCATGAAGCCCAAGGACGCCGCCCGGATCTTCGAGGCGCTCGACATGCCGGTGCTGCTCGACGTGATGGAGCGCATGAAGGAGGCCAAGAGCGCGCCCATCCTCGCGGCGATGGACCCGCTCAAGGCCAAGGAGGTCACGGCATCGCTCGTAGACCGGCGCGCCCTGCCCACCATACCCCAATGACCGGCGCCCGAAGGCCGGCCCAGCGAGAAGGCGAAGATGACAACCGCTCCTTTCGGCTCCACCCCGCCGCTTCACCAGCGTCTCGCGCTGGCGCGCGATGAAATCCGCCAGCCCTTCGCCCGGGAGGAGGTGGCCGGGATCGTGACCGCCGTGCTGACCTCCATGGAGGGCGACGTCTCCGCGGCCGACCTGAAGCTCTACGGCGAGCTGGAGGCGTTGGCGCGCTACATCCAGCATGCCAAGCGCGAGATCGCGGCGATCCGGCCGGACGACATCGGCAGCGAGCACATCGCGAGCGCCACCGACGAGCTGGACGCCGTGGTCGGCGCGACCGAGGACGCGACCAACCGGATCATGGATTCCTGCGACGTGATCGGCGCCATCGCCGGCAAGGTCGATCCGGAGAACGGCGCCGCGCTGACCGCCGCCGTCACCGCCATCTTCGAGGCCTGCAACTTCCAGGACATTACCGGGCAGCGCATCACCAAGGTGGTCCGCACGCTCAAGCATATCGAGGGCAGGATCGACGTGCTGATCCAGGCCCTGGGCGACGAGGTCCAGAAGACCCACCGGGACGCCGCCGCGGCGGCCGACCCGGGCGACGAGTCCTCGCTGCTGAACGGCCCCCAGCTTCCGGGCAACGCGATCGATCAGAGCGAGATCGACAAGTTGCTCGCCAGCTTCGACTGAACCGACATGACAACCCGGCTGGGGGCGGCACTGGCGGCCGCGATTCTGCTTGCCGCCGGGTTGTCCGGAGGCTCCGGTCCGGCCGCGGCGCAGCAGCCCGCCCCCGCGGGTTCCGGGCCGGCAGCCGCGGAGGCCGTGGTCCGGGTCCGCGCGGGCGTGCATCCCGACCGCAACCGGCTGGTGTTCGACTGGCCGGGAGCGGTCGACTATTCCGTCGCCCGGCGGGGCGATACCGTCCAGATCACCTTCTCCAGGCCGGGGCAGGCCGATTTCTCGCGGCTTCAGCGGGTCCGCCTGCGCAACGTGCCGACGATCGGGCAGACTGTCGTCGATGGCCGGCTGGTCGTGCAGGTCACCATCCCGTCCGGCAGCGAGATCAAGGATTTCCGCACCGGGGCCGGCGGCGTGGCCCTCGACGTCGTCGATCCGCCCCGCCGGGAGGCCGCCGCGCCGGCTGCCCCCGCGCCGGCTCCGCCCGCGACGGCGACCGTGGCGGCGACGCCGGCCCAGCCCGCTCCCCCGCCGCAGCCGGCCAAGGCTGCGGCTCCGGCTCCAGCGGCTCCGGTGAAATCCGAGCGACCGCCGGCACCGCTGCCCCAGCCGCAGGCGGCGGCCCCGGCACCCCGCGCCGCGCCGGCCCCGCCGCCCTCGGCGGCCCCGCTCCAGCCCGTGGCGGCGCAGCCGCTGTCCCCGGGCGGCGCCGAGACTTGGCGCGGCACCGTGACGGTGGAGGCGCAGGAGCCCGCGGCGGCGGCCGTCTATGTCCGCGCAGGATATCTCTACGCCGTGTTCGGAAGGCCGCTGGACCTCGAGGGCCGGGTCAGGGTGGATGCCCTGATCCCCGGGCTCGGCGGGCCGGAGACGGTGCCGATGCGGGGCGCCACCGCCTTCCGCATGGCCGTGCCCGACGGGTTGGAGCCGACCGTCGCGCGCGACGGCAATACTTGGCGGATCGCGCTGGCCCAGCGTGCCGCCGCCCGGCCCGAAGGGCTGCCGGTGGATGCCCAGCGCGATTTCCCGCTCGGCGCCCGGCTGGTGGTCGGCGTGCCCGACGCCCGGCAGGTGATCCAGATGAACGACCCGGCGGCGGGGGACCAGCTGCTGCTGGTGCCGTTGCCCAATCCGGGACAGGCGGTGGTCGAGCCGCACGGGTTCGCCCAGCTCCGCCTGCTTCCCGCCGCGCAGGGCATCGTGGTGCAGCCGCTGGAGGATACGGTCGCGGTCCGGCCAATCCGCGACGGCGTCGAGGTGACCACCGCCGGCGGCCTGATGCTGTCGCCGCCCGGCGACCTGGTCGGCGTCTCGCCGACCCGCCTGAGCGGACGGGGCCGCGAGGTCCAGTCCCCGACCGGGCTGTTCGACCTGGCGGGATGGCGGCGCGGCCCGAGCGGCGAGTTCAACAAGCTGCGCCAGGAGGTCCAGAGGGCGGTCGTCGCGGCGCCCGAGGCCGAACGGGACCGGGCCCGCATGGACCTCGCGCATTTCTATTTCGCCCACGGCTATGCCGCGGAGAGCCTCGGCCTGCTGGGCTTGCTCGCGGGAAACCAGCCCGACCTGGAGACACGCCCCGAGTTCCTGGCGATCCGCGGCGCCGCCCGGCTGCTTTACGGGGATCCGCAGTCGGCCGCCGACGACCTCGCCGACCCGGCGCTCGACGGCAAGGAGGAGGCGATCCTGTGGCGTGCCGCGGTGGCGGCGGAGCGCGGCGACTGGCCGGCGGCGGCGCGCGATTTCGACCGCACCCGTGCCCAGCTCGACGGCTATCCGGATCCGTTCTTCACCAAGCTGGCCGCCCTCGCGGTGGACGCCCGCATCCGCACCGGCGACCGGACCGGCGCCGCCCGCCTGCTGGAAACCCTGGCGCGGCGGACCGGTGGGAATTTCGAGCGCAGGCCGGCCGGGCAGTTCCGGCGCGCCCAGCTCCAGCAACTCGCCGGCGACAAGGACGGTGCCGCGGCATCCTTCCTCGCGGCGGCAAGCGGCACCGACCGGCTCTACCGGACCCGGGCCGAGCTGGCCCTGGTCGATATCGAGCTGGAGCAGGGCAAGCTGACGCCGGCCGACGCGGCGGCGCGGCTGGAGCGCCTGCGCTTCGCCTGGCGCGGCGACGACCTGGAGCTGGACATCCTCCAGCGCCTGGGCGAGACCTACATGAAGGCGAACAATTACGCCGAGGGCTTCAACACGATCCGGCAGGCCGTCGCCCTGTTCCCCGAAAGCCCGCGGGCCGCCGAACTGTCCCGCGGACTGTCCGACAGCTTCGCCAACCTGTTCATCAAGGACGGTGCCGCGGCGCTCCCGCCGGTCGAGGCGCTGGGGCTGTACGACCAGTTCAAGGACCTCGCCCCCGAGGGGCCGCGCGGCGACCTGGTGGTCCGCATGCTGGCCGAGCGGATGGTCGAGATCGACCTGCTCGGGCGCGCCGGGGACCTGCTCCAGGCCCAGGTCGCGGGCAGGCTCCAAGGCGCGGAGAAGGGCGAGGTGGGCGCCCGGCTGGCCGAGGTCAGGCTTCAGGACGGCAGGCCCGAGCAGGCCCTGTCGGCGCTCGACCAGTCCGAGGTTTCCGACCTGTCCGCGGAGATGGTGGCCCGGCGGCGCGTGCTGCGCGCCCGCGCCCTGGCCGAACTGAAGCGCTACGGCGAGGCGGTGGCGCTCCTGAAGGAGGATTCCAGCCAGTCGGCGGAACTGATGCGGGTGGATATCGCGTGGCGCGGCGCCCAGTGGGCCGAGGCGGCGGCCGGTCTCGCCAAGGTGGTCGGTCCGCCGCCGCCGGCCGGCACGCCGCTTTCCAAGGACAAGGCCGACCTGGTGCTGAACCAGGCGGTGGCCCTGTCCCTGGCCGGCGACAGCGCCGGGCTCGACCGGCTGCGCGGCCAGTTCACGGCGGCCATGGACGGGACGCCCCACGCCGACACCTTCCGCGTGCTGGCCCGTCCGGGCCAGTCCGGCGGCCTGGTCGACCTGGCCTCGATCCAGTCCCGCGTCAAGGAGGTCGGGACCTTCCAGAAGTTCCTCTCCGGCCGCCAGGGCGGGCAGGCGGTGAATTGACGGAACGGACGCCCCCGGGTCCTGTTAAGTCTTCCCGACTGAACGAGATCCGGAGAAGCCGACCGTGTCAGACCATGATCAGAACAGCAGGAACAGGGAAACGGAACGGCTGAGGTTCCGCCCCGGCCAGCCGGTGCAGACCGATGCCGACGGCACCAAGGTGGGGCAAGCGGCCGGCCCGGGCAGCCCGACCGCCGCCGCGTCGAGCAGCGGCGGTTCCGGCGATCATGTGGCTCCGGAACAGAAGGGCGCCAATCCGGTCGCCGACGGCACCGAGCGGGCGGATGCCGCCGGCGACGCCGAAAGCAAGGCGGCCGAAGGGGATGGCGGGCCCCGCGGGGAGCCCGCCACCTCCTGACCGCACGGGCCGTCCGGGTCAGGACTTGCCGGACTTCCGGTCGATATCCTCGACGGTGACGTCCTGGCGGCGGACGGTGCCGCTCACGGTGGCCTCGCGCTCACCCGACTGCTTGGTCAGGGCGACCTCCTCGACCACATGGGCCTGCTTGGAGACGACCGGCTTCTCCTTGACCTCGGTCATCTCGACGGTCCGGTCCTGGAACGCCTTGTCGGCATCCTCGGACTTCAGGATCCGGTCGGCCTTGGTGCGCTCGACATCGACGGTTTCCTCGTGCAGGGTCACCGACTCCTGGACCTCCCGCTCGCTGACGGAAACCTCCAGGCGCTTGCCGCCGGTCGTCCGAGCCTTGCCGACTTCCAGCTCTTCCTCGATCACCTGGGCCTTCTCGGTTTCCGAGCCGCCGGTCTTTTCCAGCAGGGCTTCCGGGGTCAGGACATCGAAGCGGCGCATGGTGCCGAGAGCCTCGTCGGCCTTCTCGTCGTCGGTTTCGGCGACGACCAGGGCGCCGCCCTTTTCGACCGCCTCGCCGTAGCGCTCGGCCCGGGCCTTCTCATAGCCGGCCTCGACCAGCCGGCCGGAAATCTTGGATACCGCGACCCCCTGCAGGATTTCCACCGCCTTCTTGTCGAAGCCGGCCTTGGTCAGTTCGCCAACGACCTTGCTGGCGACGTCGCGGCTCTCGAAGAGTCCGATGACGGAAGTGGTCATGAGATGTTCCCTCGCGATGATGTGCTGTGATTGTCTTCGGGCGATGGGACAGGCCGTGGCCGGCCGTCCTCGCACATGCAAACAAACATGCTGCACTGCACGATGGTTCCTGAATTTGTCTGTCGAGGTCAAAGTTTTATTAATCGCATACAATAAAGAGTAAGAATAATATTGAGTCTCGTTCGGACGGAGGTCGACATCCACACTCCGTTGGATGACTAGCCATCAAGATCGGGAGCGGCTGATTCTCTGTGATATTTGTAATTCAGGAAGCTCTTGTGCATTTTCCTGTATTCCGGCGGTTCGATCTTTGTGGAAGCCGCCCTGCGGCAATCGACGCCGCCGGATTTCTAGGAAATCGTCCCGAAGCTCTGGACCAGCGTGCCGGAGATCAGGTGCCACCCGTCCACCAGGACGAAGAAGATGATCTTGAACGGCATGGCGACGGCCGCCGGGGGCAGCATCATCATGCCCATCGACATCAGGATCGAGGCGACCACCATGTCGATGATCAGGAACGGCAGGAACAGCAGGAAGCCGATCTCGAAGCCCCGGCGCAGCTCGGAGATCATGAAGGCGGGGATCAGCACCTGGAGCGGCGTGTCCTCGGGGGTGCGGATCTCGCCGACCTTGGCGATGTCGGCGAACAGGATCAGGTCCGCCTCGCGCACGTGCCGCATCATGAAGGCGTGGAACGGCTTCACCGACTGGTCGAACGCCTCCATCTCGTCGATCTCGTTGGCGATCAGGGGGGCGATGCCGTTCGTGTAGGCCTCGTCCATGGTCGGAGCCATGATGAAGGCGGTCAGGAACAGGGCCAGGCTGATCATCACCGAGTTCGGCGGGGTCTGCTGGATGCCCATGGCGGTGCGCAGGAACGACAGCACCACGACGATCCGGACGAACGCGGTCACCATGACCAGGATGCTGGGGGCGAGCGACAGAACCGTCAGCAGGGCGAAAAGCTGGATGATCTGGGACGTGCTGGATCCGCCCGCCCGGTTCAGGTCCAGGCTGAAGCTCTGGGCAAGGGCCGGCGACGCCGCCAGCCATGCGCCCGATGCCGCGGCGACGGCCAGCCCCACGACGAGCGCTCCCGCTGGCAGCCTCGTCCGGAACGGCGGCATCCTCATGGCACGGTGCCCCCCGCTTCCGCCGCGGGCCGGATGCCGCTTTCCAGGACGAGGTCGGCGTTCATGCCGAGCAGCACCAGATGCTCGACGCCGTCGCGCCGGACCAGGACCAGCTTCCGGCGGGCGTCGATCTGCGCCACCTCGACGATGCCGAGCCGCCTCTCGCGGCCGGGTCGGGATGCCGCGGCCCCGCCGTAGCCGAACCGTCTCATGAACCAGGCCGCGACGACGATCAGGCCCAGCACGAACACGAGGGCCAGGGCGAAGCGCAGATAGGTTTCCATCTCCATGTCGGTGGGTTCCAGGTCTGTCGGAAGGCTATTCGCCGGTCGGGCCGCCCAATGGCGGCGGCGGCTCCGGCTTGCGGCCATAGGCCAGCGAGGCGCGGTTGCGGGTCGCGACCCGTTCCAGCTCGATCGAGGTATCGGCCCGGACCTTGTCGCAGGCGGCCGAGAGCCCGTTGAGGTCTTCCACCAGGGCCAAAAGCCTGGGCAGCAGCGCCCGGGCCGCTTCCGGGGGGCGGGTCTCCAGGGCGGCGCAGATGGCGGCGATCCGGTCGTCCAGTCCTGCCAGGTCGATCACGCCGCCGCCGGCCAGAGCCACCTGCGCATCGGCCACCGCCAGCACGATCCCTTCCAGCTCCCCTTCGATCGCCTGCATGTCCGCGGAGTCCGGCAGGGTCGGGGCCGGTGGGCGCCCGGTCATGGCTGACCTCCGCGGGGCGGCAGCTTGCCGTTCGCCCGATAGATATAGGCGAGGATCTCGGCCACCGCGACCAGGGCGTCGGCCGGGATCTCCGAGTCGAGCTGGACCACCGACAGCAGCTCGGCGAGATCGGCGTCCTCGCGCACCTTCACGCCGGAGGCGAACGCCATTTCCAGGATCTGCTCCGCGACATGCCCCTGACCGCTGGCCACGACGCGCGGCAGGGACGGGCCGTCCAGTTCGTACTGGAGGGCCACGGCGATGGGGCGGCGCGGCTTGGCGTGCCGGCTGCGGGAACGGCCCGCGTCTGAGGGGTCCGGATAGGCCACGGAGGTCTCGACCAGGTTTTGCGACATTGCCCGCTTGCACGGGCCGGCCGTCACCCTAATCCGGTCATGCTTAACCAAATCTGAAGGAGGGCGCGGCAATCTTGACCCGGCAGGAATTGCCGCAGTGCCGGCCGTCACCGGCCTGCGACGGGACGATCCGCAGGAATCCGGGGCTTCCGGCGTTGGCTCGCGGCTTGCTTGAGGGATGCGGGTGGCCGGAGTTCGGTCGGGCCGCCGCCGCGGCGTTAACGGCAAATTAACGCGGGCGGGCAATTCTGGAACCTTGCGTTGCAAAGGGTGGTGGCACCATGGATCTGGGCAATACGGGGCTCTTCAAGCTCATGAAGGGCAAGCTGGACTGGCTGACCGAGCGCCAGCAGGTGCTCGCCCAGAACATCGCCAATGCCGACACGCCGCGCTACCGCCCGAGCGACCTGACCGGGTTCACCTTCGACAACGCGCTGAGCCAGACACGCCAGCTGGCTCCCCGGATGACGGCGGTCGGCCACATGTCCGGTTCGGTCGCCGCGCGCGGCAGCGATGTCCGGGAGGACCGGCCGAAGAACAATTTCGAGGTCGCTCCGGACGGCAACTCGGTGGTGCTGGAGGAGCAGATGAGCAAGGTCGCCGACACCGGCATGACCTACCAGCTGGTCACGAACCTGTACCGCAAGCATGTCGGGCTGATGCGCACGGCCATCGGCCGCGGCGGCGTCTGACCGCTGACACCTGACGCCAGGAGGAGGAAACCACATGGATCTGCGCGACAGCCTGAACGTCGCCGCCGCCGGCATGAAGGTCCAGGGGGCCCGCATCAAGGTCATCGCCGAGAACATGGCCAACGCCAACTCGACGGCCGAGACGCCCAACGACCTGCCGTACCGGCGCAAGGTCATCACCTTCGAGAACGCGCTCGACCGCCAGATGGGCGTCGAGACCGTGCGGGTACGCAAGATCGACAAGGACCGCAGCGACTTCCAGAGGCGCTACGACCCGACCCACCCGAGCGCCAACGCCGAAGGCTACGTCCTCTTCCCCAACGTCAACACGCTGGTCGAAACCAACGACATGCGCGAGGCGCAGCGGAGCTACGAGGCGAACCTGAGCGTCATCGAGGCGTCCAAGACGCTGCTGATGCGCACCATCGAGATCCTGCGCGGCTGATCCGCGCGGCTGAACCGCCCTTGTCCGGAGCCTGAACCATGGTCGCCACCGTCGCCAACGCCGTCAACGCCTATGCCAAGATGGCCGCCACCGGCACCACGCCCGGCATGGCGCCGCGCGACGCCGGCCCGTCCTTCGCGACGTTCGTCCGCGAGGCGGCGCAGACCGGCATCGGGCAGCTTCACCGGAGCGAGCAGGTCAGCGCCGCCGCGGTCGTCGGCAAGGCCGACCTGACCGAAGTCATCACCGCGGTGACCAACGCCGAGCTCACGCTGCAGACGGCGACCAGCGTGCGCGACAAGGTGGTCCAGGCCTACCAGGAAATCCTGCGGATGCCGATCTGAGCCTTCCCCGAAGCCGAAGCCGGTGCCTGGCCCATGAACGAGACCGACGTGATGGAGGTCGTCCGCGAATCGATCGTCGTGACGCTGAAGATCGGCGGCCCGATCATGATCCTGACGCTGGTGGTCGGGCTCGTGATCTCCCTGTTCCAGGCGCTGACGCAGATCCAGGAGATGACCCTGACCTTCGTGCCCAAGGTCGTCCTCGTGTTCGGCGCGTTGCTGCTGCTGATGCCGTTCATGCTGTCGACCCTGATCACCTTCACCCAGCAGCTGGCCGACCGGATCATCGGCATGGGAGCCACATGATCCCATGCCGATGGAGCTGCTGAGCCTGAACGAGGCGCTGACCGGACAGATCTACGCCTTCATGGTGATCTTCTCCCGGGTCGGCACCGCCTTCATGCTGCTGCCGGGCTTCGGCGACGCCTATGTCTCCTCCCGCATCCGGCTGCTCCTGGCGCTTGCCATCACGGTGGTGGTCCAGCCGATCCTGATGCCCATGCTGCCGCCGGTTCCCGCGGGCGCCCTGGGAATGACCGTGCTGATCGTGAAGGAGAGCTTCATCGGGGTCTTTCTCGGGACCGTCACGCGGCTGCTGACGGCGGCGCTGGATACCGCCGGAACCCTGATCTCCATGCAGATCGGCCTGTCCAACGCCTTCATGTTCAACCCGGCGCTGGCGTCCCAGGGCACCTTGGTCGGCGCCTACATGGGCTATATCGGCGTCGTGCTGCTGTTCGTCACGGACCTCGACCATCTCCTGATCCTCGCGGTGGTCGGGAGCTACGAGGTGTTCGTTCCCGGCGCAGCCCTGCCGATGGGCGACTTCGCCGAGATGACGACGAAGATGGTCGGGCAGAGCTTCGCGATCGGCGCCCAGATGGCGGCACCCTTCCTGGCGGTCGGCATCATGTTCAACCTGGCGGTCGGCCTGCTTCAGAAGATGATGCCGCAGTTCCAGGCCTTCGCCGTGATCATGGGCGGACAGGTAGCCCTTGGCCTGGCCCTGTTCGCGATCGTGATCTCCGCGACCATGCTGTTCTGGCTGCGGACGGTCCAGGACACCCTGATGGGATTGCTCGGCTGAGCCCGCTCCCGGCATACGGCCGTTCCGGTTCCGAAATGGCCTTCGGATTCCCTTGGCTGATTGGAGGTGCCGATGGCCGAGGAAGAAGATGATGCTTCCAAAACGGAAGACCCGACCGGAAAAAAGCTGAGCGACGCCCGCGAGAAGGGCAACGTTCCGATGAGCCAGGAAGCCAAGAACTGGCTGATGCTGCTCGGCGGGCTGGTGGTGGTCTCCCTCGTGGCGCCGGCGTCGATCCGGCGGCTGAGCGACGCGCTGGTGGGCTTCTTCGAACGGGCCGGCACCGAGCGGCTCGACCAGGGGATGATCGGCCTGATCCTCACCGATACCATGCTGGCGGCCCTGCTGGCGATCCTGCTGCCGGTGATCATCATGGCGGCGGCCGGCATGCTGGGCACGCTTCTCCAGATCGGCTGGCTGGTCACCGCGGAGAAGATGAAGCCGGACCTGACCAAGCTGAACCCGCTCCCCGCCTTCATGAAGCTGTTCTCGCTGCGGAACATCCTGGAGATGGTCAAGGGCTTCGTGAAGATGGGGGTGGTCGGCGTCGTCTGCGCGATCGTCCTGATACCGGTGATCACCAGCGTCGAGCACTATGCCGGCATGCCCATGGACCTGCTGCTGGCCGAGACCCAGTACCTGGTGGTCAAGCTGTTCCTGTGGGTCACGATCATCATGCTGTTCGTGACCATGGCCGACTTCTTCTATCAGAGGTTCGATTACACCAAGAAGATGCGGATGACCAAGCATGACGTGAAGGAGGAGTTCAAGCAGCAGGAAGGCGATCCGATCGTCAAGGGGCGACTGCGCCAGTTGCGCTTCGACAAGGCGCGGCGGCGCATGATGCAGGCAGTCCCTCGCGCCGACGTGGTCGTGACCAACCCGACCCATTTCGCGGTCGCCCTGAAATACGACCAGTCGGCGATGGCGGCCCCGGTCGTGCTGGCCAAGGGTGCCGACGCCGTCGCCGCCAAGATCCGCGAGATCGCCCGCGAGCACGATATCCCGCTGGTCGAGAACCCGCCGCTGGCGCGCGCGCTCTACGCCGCCGTGGAAATCGACCAGGAGATTCCGCCGGAACACTATAAGGCCATGGCGGAGGTCATATCCTACGTGTTCAAGCTCAAAAATCGCTTCTCGGGACGGTAACCGTACCTCGCGCGGAACGCATGCAAGTAGTAGGATCGATACGTAATCATTGGCATGGGGCAGCAGTGCAGGAGCAGGTTTCTTCATCCGCCCTCGACCTTGCGGGGCCGGAGCTGTCCACCCTGGGGAAGCCCGCGCGCGACGGCACCCTGACCCGGACCACCGTTATCGGGGTGGGCGGGCTGGCGGCGGTCGGCGCCGCGGGGCTGGGGCTGGCGGCAGGCGGGATCGTGACCGATCCCGTGGCCCTGAGCGGCGGCATGTTCGCCCTTCTCGCCGCCGGCGGCGCCGCGCTGGCGGGCAGGATCTCATCGCTCCAGGCATCCGGCCGGGGCCGGACCGATGGCGAGCGGGCAATGCTGGCCAGCGCCTTCCAGGCCGGGACGGTAGGGCGCATGATCACCGGCCGTGACGGCCGCGTCGTGCAGGTCAACGCCGCCTTCCGCCATCTGGCCGGCGGGGCCGGCAAGGACGAGCTCGAGTCGTTCCGGCTGCGTTTCGATCACGACCCGGAGATGGCCGCCGGTATCGGCAGGCTGGTCGACGCGGCGTTGCGCGGCGACGCGGCGTCCGCCGAATTGGCTTTCGAGCCGGGCCGGCCATGGTTCCTGGTCCAGGTGATGCCGCTGGCCGATGCGGATCCGGCCGCCGGCATCCCGAGCTCCGGGGAGAGGCTGGTCAAGTGGGTGGTCGAGGACATCACCGAGCGCAAGCTGGCCGAGCAGCAGTTGCGTGACGAACAGGCGAACCTGTCCGATTTCATGGGCAGCGCCCCGATCGGCTTCTATTCCGTCGATCAGGACGGCCGCTTCCTGTACGCCAACGCCACCCTGGCGAAGTGGCTCGGCTGCGCGCCGGCTGACCTGGTCGGCAGCCAAGTCAGGCTGCACGACGTCCTGGCCGAACCGCTGCCCGGCCCGTCGGCGGCCCACAGCCCGTTCCCTGGATCGGAGAGCCACGGCGACGTGACCATGAAGGGCCTCGGGGGGCGGCGTTTCCAGGCTTCCATCGTCCAGACCGTGGTGGCATCGGGCGACGGCCGGTCGCTGCGCACCCGCTCGGTGGTGCGGGACCTGACGCCCGAGCGGGAGTGGCGCGAGGCCCTGCACCTGTCGGAGCAGCGGTTCCAGAGCTTCTTCGAGGAGGCGCCGATCGGAATCGCGCTGATCGACGAGGGCGGCAGGCTGGCGGAATGCAACCAGGCCTTCCTGACCATGGTGGGACGCCCCCTGCGCAGCATCATGGGATGTCCCCTGGCCGAGCTGTTCAGCGCCGGCGAGCGGTCCACGGTGGTCGCCCGCCTGGAGCAGATCAAATCCGGCTCCGACATGATCGCTCCGTTCGAGGTCAATCTGCGTGCCCAGGGCCGCGACAAGAAGATGGCGCAGCTCTATGCCCGCCGGATGGCCGGCGGATCGGGGAGCGGCGATGCCGGGCCAGGTTCCGGCTCCGGAATGATCCTTCACTTCATCGACCTGACCGAGCAGAAGAGCCTGGAGGCGCAGTTCGCCCAGAGCCAGAAGATGCAGGCGATCGGCCAGCTCGCCGGCGGCGTCGCCCATGACTTCAACAACCTGCTTACCGCGATGATCGGCTTCTGCGACCTTCTGCTGCTCCGGCACAAGCCGGGCGACCAGTCGTTCAGCGACATCATGCAGATCAAGCAGAACGCCAACCGGGCGGCCAACCTGGTGCGCCAGCTGCTCGCCTTCTCGCGCCAGCAGACGCTGCAGCCCCGGGTGCTCAACATCACCGACGTCCTGGCCGAGCTGTCGAACCTGCTGCGCCGGCTGATCGGCGAGAACATCGAGCTGAAGATGACCCACGGCCGCGACCTGGGACTGATCAAGGTCGACCAGGGACAGCTGGAGCAGGTCATCATCAATCTCGCGGTCAATGCCCGCGACGCCATGGCGGGCGGTGGGCGGCTGACCATCCAGACCAGCAACGTCTCGACCGACGGCCCGACCCGACGCGAGCACGAGGAGATGCCGCCCGGCGAATATGTCGCGATCGAGGTGTCGGATACCGGCATCGGCATTCCCAAGGAAAATCTCGCCCGCATCTTCGAGCCGTTCTTCTCGACCAAGGAGGTCGGTTCCGGCACCGGCCTCGGCCTGTCCACCGTGTACGGCATCGTGCGGCAGACCGGCGGCTTCATCTTCGTCGACAGCGCCCCCGGCGAGGGTGCCAAATTCACCATCTATCTGCCGCGCCACCAGTCGGCCAAGGCCGCCGGCGTGACGGCGGAGGCCGAGAGCGAGGCCCGGGAACGGTCGGCCGGGGACCTGACCGGGACCGGGACCATCCTGCTGGTCGAGGACGAGGACGCGGTGCGCGTGTTCAGCGCCCGGGCGCTCCGCAACAAGGGCTATCAGGTGCTGGAGGCCCGCAGCGGCGAGGCGGCCCTCAGCCTGCTGAACTCCGAGTCGAACCGGGTCGACCTGCTGGTCAGCGACGTGGTGATGCCGCACATGGACGGGCCCACGCTGATCCGCCACGTCCGCGACAAGCGTCCGGAAATGAAGGTGATCTTCATCTCCGGCTACACCGAGGACAAGTTCCGCGACCAGATCGACGCCGGCGAGCACATCCATTTCCTGCCCAAGCCGTTCAGTCTCAAGCAGCTTGCCGGCAAGGTGAAGGAGGTCCTGCGCGACGGATGAGGCGGGGTGCCGAGGGGGCCGCATGGGGTGCTCCTCCGGACGGCTGCGGAACACGGGGGCAGGGGGAACGCCATTTCGTTCCCTTTATGTTCCGATTGTCCCTTGGCAGGAGGGAACGGAAAGGGTACATTCTCTTCACGTTGCACTCCTGCCGACCGTATGAGAGAAGAGGGGCCCCAGCATGTCGTCCGCACCCTTGCGTTTGGTTGAAAGTCCCATGGATAAGCAAAAGGCACTAGACGCGGCCCTCGGTCAGATCGAACGCGCGTTCGGCAAGGGCTCCATCATGAAGCTCGGTGCCCGCGAGACCCCGACCGAGGCGGAGGTCGTCTCGACCGGCTCGCTCGGCCTCGACATCGCGCTCGGCATCGGCGGCCTGCCGCGCGGCCGCATCATCGAGATCTACGGCCCGGAAAGCTCGGGCAAGACCACGCTGGCCCTCCATGCCATCGCCCAGGCCCAGAAGAACGGCGGCACCTGCGCGTTCGTCGACGCGGAGCACGCGCTCGATCCGGGATACGCCCGCAAGCTGGGCGTCGACGTGGACGAGCTGCTGATCTCCCAGCCCGACGCGGGCGAGCAGGCGCTGGAGATCACCGATACGCTGGTGCGCTCGGGCGCCATCGACGTGCTGGTGGTCGACAGCGTGGCGGCCCTGGTGCCGCGCGCCGAGCTGGAAGGCGAGATGGGCGACAGCCATGTCGGCCTGCATGCCCGCCTGATGAGCCAGGCGCTCCGCAAGCTGACCGGCTCGATCTCCAAGTCGCACTGCACGGTGATCTTCATCAACCAGATCCGGCTGAAGATCGGCGTCATGTTCGGCAATCCGGAGACCACGACCGGCGGCAACGCGCTGAAGTTCTACGCCTCGGTCCGTCTCGACATCCGCCGCATCGGCGCGATCAAGGACCGGGAGAACGTGGTCGGCAACCAGACCCGCGTGAAGGTGGTCAAGAACAAGATGGCCCCGCCTTTCCGGGTGGTCGAGTTCGACATCATGTACGGCGAGGGCGTGTCCAAGGTCGGCGAGCTGCTCGACCTCGGCGTTCAGGCCAACGTGGTCGAGAAGTCCGGCTCCTGGTTCAGCTACGAGGGCCAGCGCATCGGCCAGGGCCGCGAGAACGCCAAGAACTTCCTGCGCCAGAACACGGAAGTGGCCGACGCGATCGAGGCCAAGATCCGCGCCAACGCCGGCCTGGTCGCCAATGCCATGATGGGCACGCCGGAAGCCGACGGCGAGGCCAGCAGCCCGGACTGATCCGCTCCGCGCGATATCCCGTCCGGGGTTATCGCGCACCGGAAAGCGAGCCGCGCGGACCTTCGGGACCGCGCGGCTTTTCCGTTTGGGCATTCCCCGGGGCTTCGGTCGGGCATCGGTGGACATCGGCCCCACCGGCACGGTACAAGCAGGTAAACCCGTGTCGGCCGAAACCTTTGAACAGAAGACGGGCCGCACCATACCTGCGTCCTGGGAACCGAGCGCCATCATGCAGACCGCCAACGACATCCGCGCCACCTTCCTGAACTATTTCGCCAGTCAGGGTCACCAGATCGTCGAGTCCAGCCCGCTGGTGCCGCGCAACGATCCGACGCTGATGTTCACCAACGCCGGCATGGTGCAGTTCAAGAACGTCTTCACCGGGGCCGAGGCGCGGCCCTATTCCCGGGCGACCACCAGCCAGAAATGCGTGCGCGCCGGCGGCAAGCACAACGACCTGGACAATGTCGGCTACACCGCCCGGCACCATACCTTCTTCGAGATGCTCGGCAATTTCTCGTTCGGCGACTACTTCAAGGAAGGCGCCATCGAGCATGCCTGGAACCTTATCACGAAGGAGTACGGGCTTCCGGCGGACAAGCTTCTGGTCACCGTCCACTCCTCGGACGAGGAGGCGGCCGCCCTGTGGCGGAAGATCGCCGGCCTGGACGACGGCAGGATCATCCGCATCCCGACCGACGACAATTTCTGGCGCATGGGCGATACCGGGCCGTGCGGTCCCTGCTCCGAGATCTTCTACGACCACGGCCCGGCGGTGGCCGGCGGCCCGCCGGGCAGCGCCGACCAGGACGGCGACCGTTTCATCGAGATCTGGAACCTGGTCTTCATGCAGTACGAGCAGGTGACGCCGGACCGGCGGATCGACCTGCCGAAACCCTCGATCGACACCGGCATGGGCCTGGAGCGGCTGGCGGCCGTGCTCCAGGGCAAGCATGACAACTACGACATAGACCTGCTGCGCACGCTGATCCTGGCCTCGGCCGATGCCACCAAGGTCGCCGCCGACGGCCCGCACGCGGTTTCCCACCGGGTCATCGCCGACCACCTGCGCTCGACCTCGTTCCTGATCGCCGACGGCGTCCTGCCGTCCAACGAGGGCCGTGGCTATGTCCTGCGCCGGATCATGCGCCGCGCCATGCGGCACGCGCATATCATCGGCTGCAAGGAGCCGCTGATGTACCGGCTGGTCCCGGCGCTGGTCCAGCTGATGGGCACGCACTATCCGGAGCTGGTGCGGGCGCAGCCGCTGATCACCGAGACCCTGAAGCTGGAGGAGACCCGGTTCAAGCAGACGCTGGAGCGCGGCCTCCGACTGCTGGACGAGGAGACCGCCGGCATTCCCGAAGGCGGCTCGCTGCCCGGCGAGGTCGCGTTCAAGCTCTACGACACCTTCGGCTTCCCGGTCGACCTGACCCAGGACGTGCTGCGCGGTCGCAACCGCTCGGTGGACATCGACGGCTTCAACCAGGCCATGGGCCGCCAGAAGGCCGAGGCGCGCAAGGCCTGGGCCGGCTCCGGCGAGGCCGCGACGGAGACCCTGTGGTTCGAGCTGCGCGACGAATTGGGCGCCACCGAGTTCCTGGGCTACGACACCGAGGTGGCCGAGGGCAAGGTACTGGCCCTGGTCGTAGAAGGTCAGCGGGTGGAGAAGGCCGAGGCCGGGACCGACGTCCAGGTGATCGTCAACCAGACTCCCTTCTACGGCGAATCCGGCGGCCAGGTCGGCGACAGCGGCGTGATGTTCACCGCCGAGGGCGCCGAGGTGCCGGTTTCCGACACCCAGAAGAAGCTGGGAGCGCTGTGGGTCCATCAGGCCAAGGTCGCCAAGGGCGCCATCTCGGTCGGCGACGTGGTCGAGCTTCGGGTCGATACCGCCCGACGGTCGGCGATCCGGGCGAACCATTCCGCGACCCACCTGCTGCACGAGGCGCTTCGCCGCCGGCTGGGCGAGCACGTCACCCAGAAAGGCTCGCTGGTGGCGCCGGAGCGCCTGCGTTTCGACATCAGCCAGCCGGTGGGATTGTCCGCCGAGGATATCGCCGTGGTCGAGGCGGAGGTCAACCGCCGGGTCCTGGGCAACAGCGACGTGGTCACGCGCCTGATGAGCCCGCAGGAAGCGGTCGAGCTGGGCGCCATGGCTCTGTTCGGCGAGAAGTACGGCGACGAGGTCCGGGTCGTTTCCATGGGCGGGCGGGACCCGGACGCCAGCAAGGAGTTCTCGATCGAGCTGTGCGGCGGCACCCATGTCCGCCGCACCGGCGACATCGGATTGTTCAAGATCGTCGGCGAGGGCGCCGTGGCGGCCGGCGTCCGCCGCGTGGAGGCGCTGACCGGCGCCGGCGCCGCGGCCTACCTCAACGAGCAGGAGCACCTGCTCCAGCAGACCGCGGCGGCCCTGAAGGCGACGCCGGCCGAGGTGCCCTCCCGCGTCGCGGCCTTGGTCGAGGAGCGGCGCCGGCTGGAGCGGGAGCTTGCCGACCTTCGCCGACAGGTCGCCATGGGCGGCGGGGCCGGTCCGGCCGGCGGCGGCGAGAAGGAGGTCGCCGGCATCAAGTTCGCCGCGCGCGTGCTCGACGGCATGCCGGCCAAGGACCTGAAACCCATGGCCGACGAGATGAAGAAGCAGGTCGGCTCCGGCGTGATCGCGCTGGTCGCGGTCAATGACGGCAAGGCGTCGCTGGTGGTCGCGGTGACCGAGGACCTGACCGGCCGCTTCAGCGCGGTCGAGCTGGTCAAGGCGGGGGCGGCGGCCGTCGGCGGCAAGGGCGGCGGCGGCCGCCCCGACATGGCCCAGGCCGGCGGACCCGACGGTGCCAGCGCCGGCGACGCGGTCGCGGCGATAGAGCAGGCCATGGCGGGAGCCGCCTGAGATGACCCTTCCTGAATCGAAGAAGTTCACCGGCACCGACAACTACGTCGCCACCGAGGATCTCCGGGTGGCGGTCAACGCCGCGGTGGCGCTCCAGCGCCCGTTGCTGGTCAAGGGCGAGCCCGGCACCGGCAAGACGATCCTGGCCGAGGAGATCGCGCGGTCGCTGGGCCGCCCGCTGATCCAGTGGCACATCAAGTCCACGACCAAGGCGCAGCAGGGCCTGTACGAGTACGACGCGGTCAGCCGCCTGCGCGACAGCCAACTGGGCGACGAACGGGTCCGCGATATCGCGAACTACATCGTCAAGGGCAAGCTGTGGGAGGCGTTCGACGCTCCCGAGGCGCCGGTGCTGCTGATCGACGAGATCGACAAGGCGGACATCGAATTTCCCAACGACCTGCTGCTCGAACTGGACCGGATGGAGTTCTTCGTCTACGAGACGCGGCAGGTGGTGAAGGCGCGCCGGCGTCCGGTCGTGATCATCACCTCGAACAACGAGAAGGAACTGCCGGACGCTTTCCTGCGCCGGTGCTTCTTCCACTATATCCGCTTCCCCGAGCCGGAGACGATGGCGCGCATCGTCGAGGTCCATTATCCCGGACTGAAGGGCGACCTGCTGCGGGAAGCGCTGACCCTGTTCTACGAGGTCCGCGAGACCCCCGGCCTCAAGAAGAAGCCCAGCACCTCGGAACTGCTGGACTGGATCAAGCTGCTGATGGTCGAGGACGTGTCGCCGGAAACCCTGCGCACCCGCGACGCCAAGAAGCTGATCCCGCCGCTCCACGGAGCCCTGCTGAAGAACGAGCAGGACGTCCACCTGTTCGAGCGCCTGGCCTTCCTCAGCCGGCGTGAACGGGGCGGCGGCTGAAGGGAGAGGGCATACCTCGAAAGTTCGTGACGAATGCGGTCGTAACGGTTAAGCTCCGGGGTTGACTGCCCTTGGAAGATGCCTGCGACATGGAAAAGCCGGATGAAGCGCTTGTGATCCTCAATCGGCTTGAGCCGATGCTTTCCACCATCCTGGAACAGCAGGAACGCATTCTTTCGGAACAAAAGCGTATGTCTGCGGAACTGGTCCGTCTGTCAGCGGAACAGGACCGCATGAACGAGGGGTTGGCCCGCCTGTCAGCGGAACAGGATCGCATGAGCCGGGAATTGACGCGCGTCGGGCAGGAGCAGGTCCGGATGTCCGACACCTTGGTCCGGCTGGAAGCTCGGATGACCTCGGCTGAGGACCGCTTGCGGCGGATCGAGGAACTCCTGGACGTGGCGGAGTTGCGTGGCCGGGTCGAGGAGATCAGCCGCCGACTTCCCACCAGCCTCGCCTACGTGCCGCCTCCCGCCCGCAAGGATCCGGGAAAATAAGGGCGGAATCATCGGGCTGAAACATGGCACTATGCGGGCCTGACCCATTCAGCCCGAAATTCACCGACGAGCCATGTTCACGACTTTCTTCTACGAACTGCGCAAGGCGCAGGTGCCGGTATCCCTGAAGGAGTACCTGGCGCTTATGGAGGCGATGCGCCAGGGTATCGCCGACTACAGCGTCGAGGATTTCTATTATCTCTCCCGCACCTGCCTCGTGAAGGACGAGCGCAACCTGGACAAGTTCGACCAGGTCTTCGGCCACGTTTTCAAGGGACTGGAGGGGATGGCCGACGGAGGCGAGCCGGTCACCGCCGACATCCCCGAGGAATGGCTGCGCAAGCTCGCTGAGAAGTACCTCACGGAGGAGGAGAAGCGGCAAATCCAGTCGCTCGGCGGCTGGGACAAGCTGATGGAGACGCTGGCGCAGCGGCTGGCGGAGCAGAAGGGGCGCCACCAGGGCGGCTCCAAATGGATCGGCACGGCCGGCACCTCGCCCTTCGGTGCCTACGGCTACAATCCCGAGGGCGTCCGCATCGGGCAGGAGGGAAGCCGCCACCGCCGGGCGGTCAAGGTCTGGGACAAGCGCGAGTTCAGGAACCTGGACGATACGGTCGAACTGGGCACCCGCAACATCAAGGTCGCGCTGCGTCGGCTGCGCAAGTTCGCCCGCGAGGGCGCCGCGGAGGAACTGGACCTGCCCGATACGATCCGCTCGACCGCCCGCAATGCCGGTACGCTCGACCTCAAGATGGTCCGGGAGCGGCACAACAGCGTCAAGGTGCTGCTGTTCCTCGATGTCGGCGGCTCCATGGACGATCATATCCGGATCTGCGAGGAACTGTTCTCGGCCGCGCGGGGCGAGTTCAAGCACCTGGAATATTTCTATTTCCATAATTGCGTCTACGAGGGACTGTGGCGCGACAACCGCCGCCGGCACGCCGAGCGCACGCCCACCTGGGACGTGCTGCATACCTATGGGGCGGACTACAAGCTTGTCTTCGTCGGCGATGCCGCGATGAGTCCCTACGAGATCGTCTATCCCGGAGGCAGCGTCGAGCATTGGAACGAGGAGGCCGGGCAGGTCTGGCTCCAGCGGCTGTTGGACACCTACAGCCGCTCGATCTGGCTCAACCCCTCTCCCGAAGCTTATTGGAGCTATACGGAGAGCACCCGCATCCTTCAGAGACTGATGGGCGGGCGCATGTATCCGCTGACCATCGATGGGCTGGACGCCGGAATGCGCGAGCTGAGCCGATGACCGGCAGGGTGCCGACCGGCGGGCGTGGCGGCGAAGTCACGGTGCGTAATCGTTTTCATGTCCGGCCCTCGATTGAAATAGAAAGAACAGTTCATGCAACTGCCTGAAATGTTATCGCAATGACATCTTTCCCTTGCGAATGAGCACAGGCGCGCGGACCTGTGGGACGCGGCATTCCATTGGAATGATTGGCATATATCCGGTTCATCCCCCGTATCGGAACAGAATGGTCATTCTGTTCGCTGGAATCTTCGATTTGACGGCAACTGTGACTTAAACAAATGGTTTACCACCTTTGCATATAAATGTAACAGCAACCCTCTAGGCACCGGCGGGCTTATCTGGTAGCCTTCCAGCGCGTCGGCACTAGATATAGGTTTTTATGGAAAGCGGCACGCCATATGCGGCCCACCATACTCCTGTCGGCAACAAATAATAGGGACCCGGATGAGTGGAGACAGCGGCATGAGTTGGACTGACGAGCGGGTAGAGCGCCTGAAGCAACTCTGGGGTCAGGGGATGAGCGCGAGCGAGATCGCGGACACCCTTGGTGACGTCACGCGCAACGCCGTGATCGGCAAGGCCCATCGCCTTGGATTGTCAGGACGGCCGTCACCGATCAAGAAGAAGCCGTCGCGCGGCGCCACGATCCTCGCCTTGACCGAGCGCATGTGCAAATGGCCGGTCGGCGACCCCAAGCACGCGGATTTCCACTTCTGCGGCAAGACGGCCCAGCCCGGCATGCCCTATTGCGCGGAGCATGCCGCCATCGCTTACCAGCCCAGCTCGAAGAAGCGGGACGACGATCGCGAGCGCAAAGTCGGCGCCGCCTGATCCGACCTCCGCGACGCCACCCGAAAGCCCGCCGGCACCCCACCGGCGGGCTTCTTTTTTGGCGTTGGCTGCCCCGTGCCGGATTGCCGGCAAAGAAAAAGGGGCGCCGGACGGCACCCCTTTCTCCCGGTGGGACCCTCCGCTCGAAGGGTCCCGTGAAACCCGCCCGATTACTGGAAGCGGATCTCGGCGCGACGGTTGGACGGCTCGCGGACGCCGTCGCCGGTGGCGATCAGAGGCTGCGTCTCGCCGACGCCGCGGGTGGTGATCTGATCGGCCGGAACGCCACGCTGCACCAGGGCCTCGCGCACGGCGGTCGCACGACGCTCCGACAGGCGCTGGTTGTAGGCCGCCGAGCCCGAAGTGTCGGTGTGGCCGAGCACGTTCAAGCGGGACGCGTTGGTCCGGCGGGCATCGCTGACCACCGTGTTCAGGATGTCCTGCGCCGCCGGGGTGATGGCCGAGCGGTCGAAGTCGAAGAACACGAAGTAGACGGCGTTGGCCAGCGGAGCGGCCGGAGGAACGGCTGCGGCCGGGGCGGCGGCGGCCGCTGCGGGCGGCGGCGGGCAGTCGAAGCTTCCGGCGTGGAGAACGGCGGTATTGTTGGCGGCAACCACGGGCTTGCCGGTGGAGTCCACCACCGTGTTGCACTTTTCCGGAGCGCTTTGAGCCAGCACGCTGGCGGGCGCAACCACCGACATCGCCAGGAACGCAAAGACGCCCGAGGCAGCGATTTGATTAAGGCGCACGACCTTCTCCCTTGAGCTGAATTGGTGCATCAACATAACGCGTACACGCGAGAGTCCAATGCGGAAAACACATACGGCGCGGGCACGGTTCCTATCGGATCCGAAGAACGGAGGCTAGTCCGTAGCATCCAGAACGAGGAGTAACCTGCCGAAAACAAACGTTTTCCACAAGCTTCGCGGAGCGGCCTGCGGGAGTGCCGTTTCCCTACAAACACGACAGCAGTGGCGAAATCATGGAGGCCGTCCTGAACCTGTTATTCCATATTCCTATAATCAAGGCCGAGTGAACGCAGCCAACAGGAGCTCAATAATCCAAATCGCCATGCTTGATCTGGACCAGCTCACCTTTGGACAGCGAGAGCAGAAGGACGGCGATCAGTTCATGCATGATCACGGTATGGTGATTGTCCGAATCCCGCATGTAGTGCCGCAAAGCATCCCGGACCTTGTGTACACCGGTCACATCAATGAATATATCGATATCTTCGCCCATCCGAGCCAGTTCCAGGAAATCGCTGTAAGTCTTCACACCCCTGGACTGGGCCAATACAATGCCCGGAGCATCGGGATTTAGGTCGGCAATGCCTATAACCTTGACAAAATCTGCCGAGAGAAGCTGCTCAAGAAGCGGCGCGCCGGTTTCACCTGCCCCGACGATCGCGATTCTGATCTTGTGTGGCATCTTTGCAATTCCTCTGCACGGCGGACACAGGTAGCCCGCCGGTATTATGACGCGTCCGGTTTATACCATTTCGCGAATAGGAGGATAGATTTGCGCGCCGCGCAGCAAAAAGCAACCCCGCCCGAACGAATCGGGCGGGGTTGCAGCGAAACGAGGTCCGTGCCGGAGCCGGATCAGGCGGCTTCGGCCATGGCCTTCTTCAGGTTCTCGTCCAGCTTGTCCAGGAACTGCTTGGTGGTCAGCCAGGGCTGCTCCGGGCCGATCAGGATGGCGAGGTCCTTGGTCATGAAGCCGGCCTCGACGGTGCTGACGCACACCTTCTCCAGGGTCTCGGCGAACCGGGTGACCTCGGGCGTGCCGTCGAACTTGCCGCGATAGGACAGGCCCTGGGTCCAGGCGAAGATCGAGGCGATCGGGTTGGTCGAGGTCTCGCGGCCCTTCTGGTGCTCGCGATAGTGCCGGGTCACGGTGCCGTGGGCGGCCTCGGCCTCCACCGTCTTGCCGTCGGGGCTCAGCAGCACCGAGGTCATCAGGCCCAGCGAGCCGAAGCCCTGCGCCACGGTGTCGGACTGGACGTCGCCGTCGTAGTTCTTGCAGGCCCAGACGAAGCCGCCGTCCCACTTCATCACGCTGGCGACCATGTCGTCGATCAGGCGGTGCTCGTAGGTCAGGCCGAGCTTCTTGAACTCGTCGGCGAACTCCGCGTCGAAGACCTCCTGGAACAGGTTCTTGAAGCGGCCGTCATAGACCTTCAGGATCGTGTTCTTGGTCGACAGGTAGACCGGCAGCTTGCGCGCCAGGCCGTAGTTCATGCAGGCCCGGGCGAAGCCGCGGATGCTTTCATCCAGGTTGTACATGCCCATGGCGACGCCGGCCTCGGGGAACTGGAAGACGTCGTAGGTCACCGGTTCGCCGCCGCCGTCGGGCGTGAAGGTCATGGTCAGCTTGCCGGGGCCGGGAACCTGGAAGTCCGTCGCGCGGTACTGGTCGCCGAAGGCGTGGCGGCCGATGATCAGCGGCTTGGTCCAGCCCGGAACCAGGCGCGGCACGTTGGAGCAGATGATCGGTTCGCGGAAGACGGTGCCGCCCAGGATGTTGCGGATCGTGCCGTTGGGCGACTTCCACATCTTCTTGAGGTTGAATTCCTTGACCCGCGCTTCGTCCGGGGTGATCGTGGCGCACTTGACGCCCACGCCGTACTGCTGGATGGCCTTGGCCGCGTCGACGGTGACCTGGTCGTCGGTCTTGTCGCGATGCTCCATGCCCAGATCGTAGTATTTCAGCTCGATGTCGAGGTAGGGCAGGATCAGCTTGTCCTTGATGAACTGCCAGATGATCCGGGTCATCTCGTCGCCGTCGAGTTCGACGACGGGGTTAGCGACCTTAATCTTTGCCATGTATGGAATCTCCCGGTTGGAGCGGGTAGCGTGTGGTTCTTGGGCGCCCCGGATCCCGCCGTTCGCGGCGGTTCAGCAGGCGTCGTGCGGCGTTCCAGAAGTTTGGACGGCGCGTCTTATAGCACCGTCGCTTCCGCATAAGAAGGCGCACTTGCCCGCAGCGATCCCGCGTCGCAGGCCCGCCGCCCCGACCGGGCCGCTACCGGATCACAGCCACTTGGTCTCCGGCTTGATCACCGGCTCCGGCTGGCGCGACAGGGCCGGCATCACGTCCTCCACCCGGGTCACGACGCTGAACAGCTTGCGGTGGGCCGGCTGGGCGAAGCCCTGGGCGATCATGTGGTCGAGCAGCGCCTCGAACGGATCCCAGTAGCCGTCGATGTTGGCCACCACCACGGGCTTGTCGTGCAGGCGGAGCTGCTTCCAGGTCAGGATCTCGAACGTCTCGTCCAGCGTGCCCAGCCCGCCGGGCAGGATGACGAACGCGTCGGAGCGGTCGACCATCAGCCGCTTGCGGGTATGCATGCTGTCGACCACCAGCAACTCGGTCAAGCCGGTATGCTCCACCTCGAGCACCTGTATGTGCTCCGGGATGATCCCGACGACGGGTCCGCCGGCCGCGATCGCGGCGTCGGCGACGATCCCCATCAGCCCGACCCGGCCTCCGCCATAGACGAGCTGGCGCCCGCTCTGCCCGATCAGCGTGCCGAGCAGGTGCGCGGCATCCTTGTAGGTATCGCTGACCCGGCTAGACGAGCCGCAATAGACACAAATCGAAGTCAAGTCCTTCATTCCATCACCCTTACGGACCGCGGCGGCCGGAACCGGACATGGCGCCTGCCGCCGACGGTCGATCCGTCCGCGCTTTCCAGCCTCTCACGGCGGAGCCGCCGCGCCAAGTGCAACCATGACGATCCGCCGCATGCCCTTGCGTCCATGGCATGAACGGACCGGCTCGACGGATGGCCCGGCATGATTTAGACCGATGAGCTTCGGCTGTTGACGTAACTTCTATGCATCCTGATCTACACCGAATAGACTTTGCGGCGGACGAGGGTCGGATCGTTCGGGGAAGAACAAGCGGGACGATCGTGAAGAGAGCGCTCATAATCGGTGCCGTCGGCGTCGCCCTGCTGGGCGTGGCCCTGGCCTTGACCTGGCTCGACCAGACCGGTGAATCGCTGATGGACGCGGCGCCGCCCGCGGCCGTGAGGCCCGATTCCGGACCGTCCGTTTCCGCCGCGGCGCCCGCTCCCGAACCCGCCGCGCCGCCGGACAGGGACCCGGAGCCGTCCAGGCCGGAGCCCCGGCCCGGCGCGCCGCCCAGTTTCGACGTCGTCAGGATCACCCCGCAGGGCAACGCCGTCATCGCCGGGCGCGCCGAGCCGCATTCCACCGTGACCGTGCTCGACGGCGGCCGGACGATCGGGCAGTCGATCGCCGACCAGCGGGGCGAATGGGTGCTGCTCCCCGACAATCCGCTCGGCCCCGGGGGCCGCCAGCTCAGCCTGTCGGCGCTGGCACCCGACGCCGAGGCGCCGGTCGGTTCCGAGAACGTGGTGGTGCTGGTGCTGCCCGAGGCGGGCCAGGAGGTGGGCCGGGAGGCGGGCCAGGAGGCGGGCGGCGCGATCGCCCTGGCGGTGCCCCGGGACGGCATCGGCCCGTCGGCCGTCCTCCAGGCGCCGTCCGCCGCCGTCCCGGCCGCCGCGCCGAGGCCGGCCGGCGGCGTGTCGATCGACGTGGTCGATTACGGTGCGGACGGGCGGGTGAATATCGGGGGACGGGCGCCGCCGCGGACCCGGGTCCAGGTGTATCTCGACAATCTGCTGGTCGGCCATGCCCAGTCCGGCGACGACGGACGCTGGGCATTGACGCCGGAACAGCCGGTGCGGCCGGGCCGCTACGCCCTCCGCGCCGACCAGGTGGCCGAGGACGGCAAGGTCGCCGCCCGCGCCGAGATCCCGTTCCAGATGGCGGAGCAGGCCGCGATGCTTCCGGCCGGCCAGTCGGTGGTGGTCCAGCCCGGAGCGAGCCTGTGGCGCATCGCGCGGCGCACCTACGGCTCCGGCGTCCGATACAGCCAGATCTACGAGGCGAACCAGGAGCATATCCGCGATCCGGACCTGATCTATCCGGGCCAGATCTTCAGCGTGCCCCCGACCAACTGACGGGGCGGGGCGCCGGATCGCAGCCGGATCACAGATAATCGGACAGGATGCGCAGGTAGGGCCGGACCTCCTGGAGGAACAGCAGGGTCTCGAACACGACCCCGGTCACGTCGAGATGCTCCTCCGCCTCGGACTCGCCGATCACCAGGATCTTCTGACCGTCGTCGAGTACGAAGCAGGCCCGTTCCAGGTGCTGCGACGCCCGGAGGATCGTCAGCACGTCGCGGCGGCGCTCGGGCGATTGGGCGGTGTAGGGAACCCAGCCGATCTCCGCCCAGATGCGGAAGCGCATGCGGTCGCCGATCGGCGTGGTGGAGACCTGGAACAGCAGGTCGTCGACCACGAAGCGCTGGTTCGACGCCGACGGGACCGCGGCGATGCCGAGCAGGCCGTCCGGGGTGACGTGGACGGTCCCCAGCCTCAGCGGCAGCGCCGCCTGCGAAACTTCGACGAGAGCCTGCATCCTATCCGCTCCGCTGTGGAAATGGACCGCGCAGGGCGCCGCCGGGGGGAGCATGATGGATCCTTCCGCCTTAATATCGGGTAAAGGCACCGGGGTGCGGCGGCGGAAGTGGTTTGCATCGGGCCTCCGGTGTCATAAGTATCGGTGTCCGCCCAGCCCGCTTTCAATCCAGACCAGCGCAGGAACCAGCTTCCGACCATGTCCGCTCTGCAATCCGTCGTCGTTCCGATCAACCGTGCCGGTTGGCCCTTCATCGCGCTGTTCGCAGCCGCCACGGCCGTCCTGGCCTTCGTCGCCCAGCCGCTCGGCTGGATCGGGGCGCTGCTGACCGCCTGGTGCGTCTATTTCTTCCGCGACCCCGACCGGGTCGTGCCGGCCCGCCCGGGATTGCTGGTCAGCCCGGCGGACGGGACGGTGCAGATGATCGTGCCGGCGGTCCCGCCGCCCGAGCTGGGCATGGGCCCCGAGCCGCGCCTGCGCATCAGCATCTTCCTGAACGTCTTCAACGTCCACGTCAACCGGACCCCGGCCGCCGGCACGGTCGAGGCGGCGGAGTACCGCAAGGGCCGCTTCCTCAATGCGGCGCTGGACAAGGCGAGCGAGGAGAACGAGCGTATGGCGATCCGGCTGCGGCTGGACGACGGGCGGGAGATCGCCTTCGTGCAGATCGCCGGGCTGGTGGCCCGGCGCATCATCTGCCGCCTGAAGCCGGGGCAGGCGGTGGCCGCGGGCGAGCGCTACGGGCTGATCCGCTTCGGCAGCCGGACCGACATCTACCTGCCCGACGGCGTCCATCCCCAGGTGATCGTCGGCCAGACCACGATCGGCGGGGAGACCGTGATCGCCGACCTGAACTCGGCCGAGCCGGCACGGCTGGGGGAGGTCCGCTGACATGACCGCCCGTCCCGAACGCGCCCGCCGCCGCAACCGTCCGCCCCGCCTGCGGGGCCTGTCGATCAATCGGCTGCTGCCCAACATGCTGACCATGCTGGCGCTGTGCGCCGGCGTCACCGCCATGCGCTTCGCGATCCAGGGGAGGTTCGAGGCGGCCGTGGTGTCGGTCATGATCGCCGCCGTGTTCGACGCCCTGGACGGCAGGATCGCCCGGCTGCTGAACGGCCAGAGCCGGTTCGGCGAGGAGCTGGACAGCCTGTCCGACGTCGTCAGCTTCGGCGTGGCCCCCGCCATCACCCTGTACCTGTGGGTCCTGTCGGGAGCCGGCACGCCGGGCTGGATCGCGGTGCTGGCCTTCAGCGTCTGCGCCGCGCTGCGGCTCGCCCGGTTCAACAGCAAGCTGGGCGATTCGGACCTGCCGCCCTACGCCTACAACTACTTCACCGGGGTCCCGGCGCCGGCCGCGGCGGGGCTGGTGCTGCTGCCGCTGGTGATCTCGTTCGAGGCCGGCACCACCGTGTTCGGCCATCCCCTGTTCGTCGGCGTGTGGGCAGCCGCCATCGCCCTGCTGATGGTGAGCCAGTGGCCGACCTTCTCGTTCAAGGGGATCCGGGTCCCGCAGAAATACGTGATACCGCTGCTGGCCGCGGTCGGGCTTCTGGCCGCGATGCTGGTCAGCACCCCCTGGCTGACCCTGGCCCTGATCGGCGTGGCCTATCTGGCCAGCCTGCCGTTCAGCCTGCGGCAGTACCGCCGGCTGCGCCGCGAGGCCGAGCGCCTCCACGAGGCGGCGCACCAGGACCCGGAGGCCGAGGCGGGAGCGGAAGCGGAAGCCGCCGGCGAGCGGCCGGCGGACTGACCGGCCCGGCGCCGGCATGCTCGACGCCCGCCTGCGCCGGCTGATCGACCCGCCGCTCGGCCGCGCCGGCGCGGCGCTGGCCCGGCGCGGCGTGCCGGCCGACGCCGTGACGCTGGCGGGCTTCGCCGTGGGGGCGGCGTCCTTCCCGGCGCTGGCGGCGGAAGCGTACGGCTGGGCGCTGGCGCTGATCCTGCTGAACCGGGCGATGGACGGCCTGGACGGCGCGGTTGCCCGCCATGCCGGGGCCACCGACTTCGGCGGCTACCTGGATATCGTCTGCGACTTCCTGTTCTACTCGGGCGTGGTGTTCTTCTTCGCCGTGGGCCGGCCGGAGGACGCGCTGGCCGCCGCCTTCCTGGTGTTCAGCTTCGTCGGCACCGGCTCGTCCTTCCTGGCCTACGCGATCCTGGCGGCCAAGCGGGGGATCACGACGGAGATCCGCGGCGCCAAGTCGCTCTATTACGTCGGCGGCATCACCGAGGGGACCGAGACGATCGCGCTGTTCGCCGCGATGTGCCTGTTCCCCGGCGCCTTTCCATGGCTTGCCTGGGGCTTCGGCGCCCTGTGCTGGCTGACGACGGCGGCAAGGGTCGCGGCGGCGGCCCGGGCCTTCCGGCCCTGATCGCCCCGCCGCCGATCATCCCTCGACGCAGTCGTAGGCCGAGACCCGGCTGTTGCGGGCTTCGCTGGCGTAACGCTCCACCACCGAGGCGGTGCGGCCCCACTGGCGGCAGATGCCCTCGGCCGCCGTGTCGATCGCCTCCTCGGGCCGCCCGTCCGCCGGGTGGCTGATCGTGACGGCGGCGGGCAGGCGGACCGGCGGCTCGTCCGGCGTGCCGCAACCGGCCAGGCCGGCGGCGAGCAGGAGGAGGCCCGCGGGACGGAGGCGCACGGTCAGGCCCCCTCGCCGAAGGACTCGCCGGCGACCTCGACCAGGTCGCCGCGCCGCTCCAGGGCGTCGACCACCGGCTGCCAGTCCTGGCCGGCGGGAAGGTCGAGGGTCACGGTGGTCAGGCCCTCCTCGCCGGAGTGGCTGCCGGTCGCCCGCGCCTCGCCGAACCGCTCGCCGACATCGCGCAGGACGGAGCTTTCTAGCCCCTCGTCCCGCCCGCCCTCGTAGCTGTAGATGATCTTCATCGGAACCCCCCGGGCCGCTTATTCGCGGCCATGGACCTGCGCCGGCGGGCTGGTCGCCTCGACCGCGGTGAAGGGCTCCAGGATCTTGTAGGAATGCCTGGCGCCCTTCGGCACGGACCAGCTGTCGCCGGGCTCCAGCCTGACCATCTGGCCCTCGATATGGAGCTCCGCGCTGCCGGAGATCACGTACCCGACCGTCTCGTAGTCCCGGGCGGACGGCTCCTTGGCGTCGGCCTCGGAGGGCTGCTCGTCCTGCCAGAGTCGCATCGACAGGGTCTTGCCCGACGCCAGGTATCTCTGGCCCATCCCGCCCTTGGGCGAGTCGGCGGAGTGGACCTTCATCACGGTGGTGTCGGCCATGGTGCTCTCCCTTGCCTCGTTGCATCCGGTCGCAGCCGGCCGGTGGCCGGCGCTCCACCCCACAACATCGCCGGCGGGGCGAGGTTCCCCGGCCGCCCGGCTCATCCCACGGAGACCCGGTCGAAGTCGGCGGCGACGCGGACCCGGCCGAACCCGGCCCGCGCCTCCGCCTCCACCGCGCCGGCGGGATAGCGGGCGGACTGGTGGTTCAGCCAAAGCTCGCCCACGCCGGCCTCGCGGGCCAGCCGCGTCGCCTGGCCGACGGTCAGGTGGCTCCGCGCCTCGGCCTTGTCCCGGTCGGCGTCCAGGAAGGTCGCCTCGATCACCAGCAGGTCGACGCCCCGGACATGCTCCAGCAGGCCGGCGGTGCTGCCGGCGTCGCCGACCACCGCGACCCGCCGGCCGCGCCGCTCGGGACCCGTCACCTGGCCCGGCTCGACGCGCCGCCCCTCCGGCAGGACGACCGCCTCGCCGCGGGCCAGCCGCCCCCGCGCCTCGCCGGGGGGCACCCCCAGCGCGTCCAGCCGGTCGGCGAGCAGGTGCCGGCGCGGCGTCTCCTCGAACAGGAAGCCGAAGCAGTCCGGCGCCGCGTGGCGCACCGGGAAGGCGGTCACGGTCAGGTCGCGCGCGGCGAGCAGGGGGCCGGGCGACAGCTCCCGCCAGTCCAGCCCCAGCCGGGGCGGGCCGTCCGGCCAGACGACCTCCTCCAGCAGGCGCCGGGCGAGGCGGAGCGGCGCGGGGCCGGCATGGATCGCCAGCCGCTCCGTGCTCCGCCACAGGTTCAGCGTCCCGGCGAGCCCGCCCAGCCCGAGCAGATGGTCCAAGTGCCCGTGGGTCAGCAGGACGGTATCGAGCCGGCGGAAGCCCAGCCCGCTCGCCATCAGCTGGCGCTGGGTCCCTTCGCCGCAGTCGATCAGGAAGCGCCGGCGGCCATGCTCCACCAGCAGGGAGGACAGGCCGCGGCCGGCCGAGGGAACGCTGGCCGCGGTGCCCAGGAACGTGATCTCGAACATGGCGCGGATATTAGCATGACCGGACCCCCGGCCCGGCGCGCAGTTGCGCCCGCCGGGCCGCTCCCCCACAATCACGCCCGCAATCTTGGGTGACGGAACGGTCGGGCGGGTACCGACCGAAGGGACGGGCGGCGTAGCGTGATTCATTCCTGGTGCGTAATCCTGCTGATCTGCGCCGTCTTCGGTATCGGCGGGTTCGGGTTCGTGCTGAGCCTGGCCGGGGAGCCGGGGCCGTACGAGGGCGCCGGGCTGGCGGTCACGCTGGCCGTGCCGCCGGTGCTGGCCGGCTTCCTGGCGTTCCGGACCGGGCTGGCGGCGATCGGCCGGATGTCCGCGGCGCGGACCGACACCGAGCACGAGCAGATCGTCATCCGGATCCTGCTGGTCAGCCTGATCCTGGCCTATGTGCTGGTCCTGGTGCTGGCCGAGGGCACCGCCGGCCACCTGGTCCGGTCGGTGCTGATCCTGCCCACCGTGTTCGCCGGATCCTGGCTGCTGCTGGTCCACCTGATGCTGGAGCCGGGGCCGTCGGTTCCGCGCCGGGTGGTCGGCAACCTGCTGGACATGTCGATGGTCAGCGCCTTCCTGCATGTCGGCGGGGCCATGGCGGCGCCCTGGTACCTGATCTACCTGTGGGTCACGTTCGGCAACGGCTTCCGCTACGGCCCCCGCTTCCTGATGTCGTCGGCGGTGCTGGGCGCCGCCGGGTTCGCCTGGGTGATCCATGCCACCCCGTTCTGGCTGGAGATCCCCCATGTCGCCTACGGCCTGCTGGCGGCGCTGCTGGTGCTGCCGGCCTACGTCGCCCGGCTGATCCGGCAGCTCACCGAGGCCAAGGTCCAGGCGGAGGCGGCCAACCGCGCCAAGGGCCGGTTCCTGGCGACCGTCAGCCACGAGCTGCGCACGCCGCTGACCGCGATCATCGGCATGGGCGAGATGATGATGGGGACGAGGCTGGACGGCGAGCAGCGCGAGATGGCGGCCACCGTCAACGCCTCGGCCAAGCAGCTCCTGTCGCTGATCACCGACGTGCTGGACTTCTCCCAGCTGGAGGAGGCCAAGCTCACCATCGATTCCGGCCCCTTCGACCTGCACCGCGTCCTGTACGCCACGCGACTGATGCTGCGCGGCCAGGCGCGGGCGAAGCGGCTGGCCCTGCGGCTGGTGATCGGGGCCGACGTGCCGCGGACGCTGGTGGGGGACGGGCGGCGGCTGCAGCAGGCGCTGACCAACCTGCTGGCCAACGCGGTCAAGTTCACCGAGGCCGGCGGCGTGACCCTGTCGGTGCGCGTGGTCCGGTCCGCCCCCGAGCGGGGCGGGCACCGCATGGTCCTGGAGTTCCGCGTCGCCGACACCGGCATCGGCATCGCCCCCCAGCACCTGGACCGCATCTTCGACCGCTTCACCCAGGCGGAGGACGACATCAACCGGCGCTACGGCGGCACCGGCCTGGGCCTGGCGATCTCCCGCCAGCTGGTCGAGCTGATGGGCGGCACCATCGGCGTCTCCAGCGAGCTTCACCGCGGCAGCGAGTTCTGGATCACCCTTCCCGCCCTGGCGCCGGAATCGGGAATCCCGGAACCGGGAACCTCGGAACCGGGAATCTCGGAACCGGGAATCTCGGAACCGGGGGGCCGGGAATGGGCGGGGGAGGGCGTCGTCGCCGATGCGCCGGAGGCCGACGCCCGGCTGACCGCCGCGCTGCGGGAGGACTCGGCGCTTCCCGTGCTGCTGATCCCGCGCGCCGCGCTGGACGACCCGGCGACCGCGCTGGAGCCCTGGCTGGAAAGCGCCGACGGCGTCGAGCGCGCCGCGGTGGTGCTGGTCGGCGCCACCCCGCTGGACGCGGCCCGGCGCGCCCGGGCCTGGCGGGCGGAACTGGTGCTGAGCTGTGCCGACGACCCGGAGCAGGTCGCGCGCGCCCTGGGGACGGCGCGGTCGCTGGCCGCGGCGGCCGCGGGCGCTGCCGCGTCCGGCGGCGGCGGCGAACCGGTCACCTCCGGCCGGCGCTGCCGCATCCTGGTCGCGGAGGACAACGCGATCAACCGGCGGGTGATCGAGAAGATCCTCCAGCGGGCGGGGCACGAGGCCGTCTTCGCCGCCGACGGCGACGAGGCGCTGGACCTGCTGGACCGCAGCCGGTTCGACATCGTGCTGATGGACATGAACATGCCGGCGGTCAGCGGCCTGGACGTCGCCCGGATGTACCGCTTCACCCATACCGACCGGCCGCACCTGCCGATCGTGGCGCTGACCGCCGAGGCGACCGAGGCGGCGCGGCGCCAATGCGCGGAAGCCGGCATGGACGCCTTCCTGACCAAGCCGGTCGATCCCGGCGCGCTGTTCGCGACCATCGCCCGGCTGGTCGACGGCGGGACCCGGCCGGCCGTGCCGGTTCCGACCTGGGCCGTGCCCGCCGCCGCGACCGGTCCCGCGGACCTCGGGGGCGGAGCGGAGCCGGGGCAGGGCGGGGCGTACGGAGGGGCGCACGGCGGGGCGCCGGGACAGGACGAGCCGAGCATCGACGCCGCGGCGCTGGACAAGCTGCGGTCGGTCGACGGTGACCCGGCGTTCCTGGCCCAGATCGCCCGCGAGTTCCTGAACGACGCCGAGGAGCTGGTCGGCGAGCTGGAGCACGCCTGGGCGTCCGGCGACCTGCACGCCTTCAAGGACCACGCGCATTCCTTGCGCAGCAGCGCGTCCTATGTCGGGGCGGCGCCCCTGGTTCGCCTGCTGCTGTCGTGCCGCGACCTGTCGCGCGACGAGCTGGCCGAGGAGGGATACCGGCGGGTCAAGGACATCCAGGCGGAGTTCGTCCGCGTGCGGGCGGCGCTTCGCGAGCTGGCGTGACGGTCACGCGGCCAGGCCGGCCTCGACCTCCGCCAGGCGCCGGGCCAACTCGGCCCAGGACAGGCCGGCGACCTCGTCGGGCAGGTCGTCCAGCAGGTCGGCGGGGAGATCCTGGAGGAATTCGGGCGGGAGACGGGCCGCGAAGGCCTCTATCAGTCCCCCGGGCAGCCCCCCGGGCAACCCGGGAGCGGGAGGGGCGGCGGGGTCATTCCCGGGAACCTGCGGAAGGTCATCCTTGGTCACTGCGGGGGCCTCGGGCTCGGGCTCGGGTGCCTCGGGCTCGGGGGCGGGAGGGACGGCGTCCAGCCACTCCATCGGGTCGGGGGCCATGTCCTGGACGTCGGCGTCGGGTGACCAGCCTTGGCCGTGGAAGTGGTGGGCGATCCGGCGGTCCTGGACGATGCCGAGCAGCTTGAGCTGGAATTCCACGGCGCGCATGGCGATGCCCGGCTTCTTCGCTTCCACGGCGTCGGCGATGATCGTTTCCATCACCTCCGCGGCGCGGTCCAGGTGGGCCTGGTGGAACGCCCGCCGCTCGGCGCGGAGCGCGTCGATGCGGACGCGGATCTCCTCCCGGCCCAGCAGGAAATGGCCGCGCTGCTTCGCCCCCCGCGGCGAGTAGCCGGCCCGCCGGGCCGCCTCGGCGGCGGACACGCCGGCGGCGATTCCCTCGCAGAAGAGTTCCTGTCGGGCGGCGAGCCGGGGGGCGGGGACGGTCATGGCGGCGTGCTTTCGCTGGCGGTGGGCGGGTAAGGATGATAGTCCTATTATCGGTCTGTTTGTCAAGGGTGATGGGATCGGGCGAGGAATATCGGGAAAGGGGAGTGAGTAAAATTACTCTGACCCCATTTGCGCTGACCCCATTTGCGGTAGAGTGTTCCTTCCTTCAGCGTCATGACCGGGCTTGACCCGGTCATCTCTTGCAGACTTCATCAGCGCCGCCATGCAGGGAGATGACCGGGTCAAGCCCGGTCATGACGACAAAAAAGAGTAAAACGCCGCCATGCAGGGAGATGACCGGGTCAAGCCCGGTCATGACGACGAAAAAGAGTAAAACGCCGCCATGCGGGGAGATGACCGGGTCAAGTCCGGTCATGACGACGAAAAAGAGTAAAACGCCGCCATGCAGGGAGATGACCGGGTCAAGCCCGGTCATGACGATAAAAGGAAGATTAAGTATCCTGAGCGTCACCTTGGGGTTGTCGCCTGCTGCTCAAAAAGGCTGAGCCATGGTTGATATTGCCCCCTTTTCGTCATACCCGGACTTGATCCGGGTATCTCCCCGCATGGCGGCGCTGATGAAGCCTGCAGGCGATGACCGGGTCAAGCCCGGTCATGACGATGAAGAGAGGAACGCTCTCCTGGAAAAGCGTCCTCTGATCGCGTCGGCGGTGCGGGAGGTCGGGCCGATCGTTGGATTTATCGCTTTACGCCACGGCATCTATGCGTTTAGAGGTAATCATCCTGGGAAAAGGCGGAGTGCGCGGGTCATGGTGGTGTTCGGGTCGCTGACGATCGAGACGTTCCGGAGCGAGATCGGCAACATGTTCTGGGTGGATACAGTTCCCGAGCCGGTCAGGATCCGGCTGATCCGGATGAAGGAAGGCGTGCCGTCGCTCCGCGATTTCCGGGTCCCGTTCTCGCTGATCTTCGCCAGCCCGCGCGACACGCTGCTGCTGGAGGGCACCTACGACTTCAAGAGCGAGAGCGGACGGGAGTTCCGGCAGATCCATATGGCGCCGATCCAGTCCGCCGGCCCGATGCAGGAGTATCAGGTGATTCACAACTGACGGGAACGATCCGGGTCAGGGGCTGAGCGGGCTGAACGGCTGCGCCTGGGTGGGTGTGCCGCGCCAGCGGGATCTGGCTGGAGGAGAGCGTCACCGAGGTGGCGCCGCTCCGTCACGGCGCCGGGCGGCGCAGGGCCGGGGGCACCCATTCCAGCGGGATCATCGGCGAGTCCGGCCTCATCGGAAGCTCGGTCACGCCCAGCCGGGCATAGAGCCTGCGCGCCGGATTGTGGGGCGCCACGGAGGCCCGCGCGATCTTCCCGCAGCGGATCGCCTCGGCGAAGATCACGTCCCTGATCACGATCCGCCCGCCGCCCACGCCCTTGCGCCCCGGCAGCATCGCGAGGTCGTGCAGGATGATCTGGTCCGGCGGGTTGGAGAAGATCAGGCGGCCGACCGGCTCGCCGCCGCATTCGATGATCCACTGCTCCAGGCCGGGGTAAAGGTACCGCCAATTGTAGAGCTGCGAGACATGCTGCTGGCGCAGCAGGAAATCCTTCTGGTGCTGCGGCATGGGCATGCCGTCGAAATCCAGCGCCTTGGACGCGGCGAAGATGCGGAAGGTAAGCGCCTCGTCGTCCGGACGCTCGGGCCTCAGGGTCAGGCCGGGCCGGGTGGTCAGGATGCGGTCGCCGTCGCGGATCATGCG
This sequence comes from Skermanella sp. TT6, assembly GCF_016653635.2. Classification (NCBI taxonomy): domain Bacteria; kingdom Pseudomonadati; phylum Pseudomonadota; class Alphaproteobacteria; order Rhodospirillales; family Azospirillaceae; genus Skermanella; species Skermanella cutis. Next base: position 4,859,092 of record NZ_CP067420.1, on the reverse strand, counting down.
GAACGCCTTCTGTGGGTGGTAAGTCGGAAAGCTGGAGTCATAGGACTTTCGCAGTATAATGCCGGATCGTTACACTTCCGGAAAGAGCCATGCCATGACCGAAGCGACCGCCGCTCCCGACATCTTCACCCTGGAGGTCTTCACGCCGTGGATCGGCAAGGAGTTCTCGATCCTCCACCCCGACGTGCCGCCCGACTTCAAGCTGCGGCTGACCGGCGCCTATGACCCGAGCAAGGGAGCGTCGCACCCCAGGTTCCGCAAGCCTCTGACTCTCCAGTTCCGCGGGCCGGCCGATCCGCTGCTGCTGGAAGGATTCTACGAGGTCGAGGCGGAGGGCACGGGGGTCCTCGGCTTCCACATCATCCCGACCCTGACGCCCGACCGGGAGGAGAACGGCATGGGTTACCACGTCGCCTTCAACTGAATGCGGTTGGGCCGCCGCTTCCCTAGGGGGAGCGGCGGCCCGGGAACCTCGGATCACGGGCGGGTCGGATAGAGGCCGTTGATCGCGATGAGGTAGTACAGGGGGAGGTAGGGCTCCCGGATGTTGAACGGCGTCGCGCCGGTGGAGGCGTTGGCGCCGACCGTCAGGCCGGACAGCGAGACGGTGCCGGTGCCGATGGTCTTGGCGGTGCCGCCGTTGGCGGGAGCGGGGGGACCGTAGATCTTGACGGTCACAGCCTCGTCGTTGAAGTCGCCAGAGGCTGCGGCCAGGACGTTCGTTCCCGTCGGCGCAGCCGAATCCGCAGCGCCGGTCGTTCCCGTGATGCTCACGCTCGCCGTGGCCGATCCGCTGGACAGCGGATGGACGTGCGGCGCCAGCGGAACGTTGGCCGTGGTCAGCGTCGCGGTGACGGCACCGCCCTTGACACCGGTGTTGTACGGGGTGTTCACGCCATTGAGGCTCAGGATACCCTGGCCGATGATGGTCCGGCCCGTCAGGTCCGGCAGATTGAAGTTCTGGTTGCCGCTGCCGCCGAAGGTGTTGCCCAGCAGCGAGTACAGGGCGGCGTACTGGTTAACCTGATAGTTCTGCCCCTGACAGGTGGACCAGTCAACCGGGGCGAACTGGAACGCGACGGGCATGATCGTGCCCAAAAACGGATCGGACATCTTCGACTCTTCCTTCCTGGTGCGATGGCGAACCATCCCGGGACAACCCCGCGGGGGGCCGCCGTTTCCCCCGTCCGGCCCTGGGCCATAGAGAAACCGGATCTGCTTCGGTTCCTCCGAAAGGCATAGGGCCTCAGCCATGGCTACCCGAAATTCCGCCCGGATTGCATCGACAAAAACACTCCGGGGATGAATCGATATCGCACTATGCGCTTTTTAAGGGGATTGAGGATGTCGGTGGTCAATCGCAGGTACGATGGTATGCGATTCGGGAAGGCGCAGGCCGGATCGGACCCGCCAAGCGTGATCGCCGCAGGGGGACATGCATCGACTCGGGGGGGACTCCCCACCGCTTGTCAATGATCCGAGTAGTGTCTGGGGGTGCCCCTTACGTCCGATGATTATGGTTCCCGACGGCCCGACACGCGTCAAGCCTGACCCTGCGGGTCACCGCCGATGGCGGCACGGGCTTGACTCGTGCCGTTCCGCCGGAAGCGCCGCCTCCATCGGATGTAAGGGACAGTATCACCTCCGCCCAGTTTCAGAGGCTTGCTTCAGGCGGCTTGGCGTGTCCGCCCGGCGCGTTGCGGGTCGTACAAGCCGCGGCCACGCAACATGGCGCAAGCGGTTTCCAGCAGCCGGTCGCCGACCGTGCGCAACGCCCGGCCATGACTGTGGCCGGCTTTGCGCAGGGCTTGATAGCGCACCTTGCAGGTGGCGTCGCATTGGACCGCGACACGGCTCCAATGATAGACTGCGTCGCGCAGACGCTGGCAACAGGCCTGACGCATCAGCACGATGCAACTCTTGCCACTACGCCGGGTCACCGGCGCCACGCCGGCCAGCGCCCGCAGGGCTTGATGGTCACCCGCCTTCAGGGGCTCGCCGGCCTCGACCAGCAGAGTGGCGCAGACGATCCTCCCAACCCCCGGCAAGGAGCGCAGGATCGTCACGTCGCTCTGCTGTGGCGGCTGCCCCGGCACCGCCTCCGGTTCCTCTGGAGAGGCCGCCAACTCGGTCAGGATCTGGTCGACCCGCCGCTCGGCCGCCGAGATCTGGCGGTTGACGAGGCGCAGCCGGTCGCGCAAAGCGCCGACATGGGCGCTCGCCGCCTCGACCGTGCCGGACGCCACCGTCAGCGCCGGACGACGCAGGCGTCGCACCACTTCGGCGGCGTCGAGCCGGCGAATCCGATGCTTCCTCAGCAGCTTGGCGATCGTGCTCTCGCGCACCCGGCGCGCCTTGGCCGGCGTTGGCGCCAGCGCCCAAAGATCCAGCAACCATGCCGCCGACAGATCGTCGGATAGGTCCAGAATCTGCGGGTAATAGCGCCAGAGCTGCTCGCGCATCCGATTGGTCAGGCGAACGCGCTCGTGCTTACACTCCTCGGTCATGCGCAGCCGTTCGCGCAGTTCGATCATTCTGGGCTCATCCCGCCTCAGGCGCCGGAAGCAGCGGGTATCGGTGCGCAGGCTGTCGCCCAACACCCGGGCATCGCGCCGGTCGTCCTTGGCTCCGGAAACTGAAAATCGGTCCCGGAAGCGGTCGAGTTGCTTGGGATTGATGGCGTGCACCGCGAAGCCGCGTTCCATCAGGCTCTCCACGACCGGACCGTGGGGCAGTTCGATGCCAATGCCGATGCGTTCCGGAGCGGCGCCCGTGGTCTCGATCAGCCAAGCCGCCAGACCGGCCAGTTCCTCGCCACTGTGGCGCACCGCGCGCTCCCCGCGTACCACGCCACGATCATCGACCAGGCAGACCTGATGAACCTCGCTCGCCCAGTCGATGCCGACATACCAGTCGAACATCTCACTCATTCAAGGGCTCCCATCCAAATGGGCCGCCGCAGCCTGGATCCACCCCTGTACTGGCGCTCGCTTGGCGCTGACTCCCCACTGGGCCTCAGCCGCGGCCTGCCGCCGGGGCACGCGTCCCCCCCAGGTGTTCGTGACACAGGGGGCAAAAGGTTGCTCCCGGCGGATCGGCCCGATCAGTCAACGGCGCTATGATACCGCTGACCATTCGACCCGTGAAGGGTACAGGGGCGCCATCCGCCGATATTCCGCATCGGGGGCCGACGCTTTAATCAGAGATTAGTACATTCGATATAGGTATTTTGGTCGGATTAGGTCAAAGTGCCGGAAGGATGGTTTCGATGAGCTTTTGGAATCCCATCGATATCGATTATTTCAAGAAACAGCTGGGCAATGTTTTCATCGCGGCGGCCATCCCGAGGCCGGTGGAACTGCGATTGATCCGGATCAGGGAGGGTGAGGAGGACCTTGAAACCGCCAACATCCCGTTCACCCTGACCTTCGCCAACCCGTCGGAGGAGCGGCTTTCACCGGGGATCTACCACCTGACGAGCGAGGACGGGCGGGAGATCTCCTATGTTCCCCTGATCCCGGTCGCCTGCACCAAGCCGATCCAGCAGTATCTGGCGGAGTTCACCTGACGCGGACCGGCCGGTCCGGCAGCCGGCCGGCGCGGATGCCCGGTGTTGCGCCATGGGCGCAACCTACGACGCCGGCGCGGATGATCGGTTGCGTCCATGGCACCCCGCCGGCATCCGCTCCGGTGGCCGGCAACGTAGGTTGCGCCCATGGCGCAACGACGGCACCGGCGCCGAGGAGCAGGTAAGGCTCCGCGCCGACATCCAGGAGTTTCGGCCGGAACCCAAAGCGGACATCGCGATCGTCGCCGAGAACACCCATTCGTTGAATCGCAAGCTGAACATCCTGCTCGTCCACATGGGCTTGCCGGAATAGCCCGTTGGCTGGGCCATGGCCCAACATCCAAGGTGCCCGTCTACTGGACCCTGGAGACTACGAGCGCCAAGTCGAAAATGTCGCGGTGGCTGGCATGCGATGGCGTGCTATGCCGCCGGCATGGAATACCGGCGTGATCGGACCCCGGGCGGGTCGTACTTCTTCACCGTGGTGACCTATGGGCGATCCGCGACGAAGCCGATCACGAGCATTGCGTGGCATACATCCATTGGAACCCAGTCAAGCACGGCTTGGTATCCGCATCCACCGCCGGTAGGTTGCGCCCATGGCGCAACACCCGTTTCCGGAGCGTTGCCGTCGGCCGCGGGTGAATGATTTTGCGCCATGGGCGCAACCTACGAGTGCTCAGGCGAAGGGGCCGCGGTGGCTGGCACGTCGATTTGCCACGGCTATGGGTGCGTGCTATACCATCGCGTGAAGCAACGGAGGGACGTAATGGACGCTGAGCTGCTCGCCGACCGGGTTTTCGACAGCCTGACACTGATCGTACGAAAAATCGACGGCGTTGACCGCCGGATGGGCGAGGGCTTTTCGCAGCTCGCCGCCGGTCAGGCGGAGCTCGCGGCTGGTCAGTCGGAGCTCCGCACGCGGGTGGACCAGCTCGCCGCCGGTCAGGCGGAGCTCGCCGCCGGTCAGGCGGAACTCACTGCCGGTCAGTCGGAACTCCGCACGCGGGTGGACCAGCTCGCCGCCGGTCAGGCGGAGCTCACCGCCGGTCAGTCGGAACTCCGCACGCGGGTGGACCAGCTCGCGGCCGGTCAGGCGGAACTCACCGTCGGTCAGTCGGAACTCCGCACGCGGGTGGACCAGCTCGCCGCCGGTCAGGCGCAGCTCCACACGCGGGTCGATCAGGTCGTCGAGGGGATGAATGGTCGCTTTTCGGTTGTCGACGAGAACCTCCACGAGATCAATCGCAAGCTGAACCTCCTTCTCGCCCGCCCGTGATGGTCGCTGTTGCGGCCGGAGAAGATCCGTGGGTTTTCTGTTCCTTCATGTGCGGGGCAAGCCCGCTTATGACTTAAAAAGGTCTGCCCAACCTGTAGTCTACCCTCCTCGGCTGCGCCCTGCGAGGGCCGCCGGCGGCGGTTGATCCGAGTTACCCGGAGCTGCCAAGCGTAAGCATCCCCGGGCCTTCGATCGAAGGTTCATGTCAGCCTTCCCGTATGGAGGCGGATAGGTACGCGTTGCGCCGACACTCCGGCCATGGACGGAAAGGGAGTCTTTCCGCCCTGAAAAAAACTTTCCGTGATTGGAAAACCGCCATGGCCGACCGCCATGACGGGAATGTTAACACCCTTTACGTCTACTCAAGAGGGCATGGTGCTTATTGCGATAGCCGGAGCAGCGTGATACGCAATCGTATGCCGGACAGGAGTAGGCGATGGTTGCTCACATGCGCGCGGACATGGTGGTCAGTACGATGATGACCATCGCTCAGAAAATCGATGGCATGGATAAGCGCCTCACCGAGGGCCAAGCGCGCCTCATTGATGAGCAGGTGCGCCTCACCGAGGGGCAGGCGCGGCTGGAAAAGCGGTTGGACGATGTCGTCGAGGAGCAGGGAAGGCTGCGCGCCGACTTGGCGGAGGTCCGATCGGAACTAAAGGCCGATATCGCTGTCGTGGCTGAGAACACCCATTCATTGAACCGCAAGCTGAACATCCTGCTGGATCGTTTCGGCATCGCCGAATAGGCGGCAACTCCAGCTCCCCGGCTCCCTCATGGTCCGACCGCTACCCGCGCTGGGTCTCGGCGTCCACGGCGGTCTCTCCGAATTCGCCGGACCTGCCAGGTCATAGCATCCCCGAGCCGCGGACCCACGGGTCAGGTCGGCCTTCCCCGCGTCAAGATAAACGCCGACGCCTCGCGCCGACACTCTCCCCATATGCTCCCGCCAGTGTTTCTCTTCCTGAGACGATTGTGATTCGATGTTCCTGCAACCATGCGGACAGGTTGGTTGATTTAGCATCTTGTTCCGGGCAATATGGCGATTAGTGCGTACTCATAAAGAGTGCCATTTCCGCCGCCATGGCGGAAACCTAGTCGATGCGAGCAGCGCAGGGGTACCGACCACATGCCCGACGATCTGACCTACCGCCCGGAACGTGCCGGCCTGCGCAGGCTGCTCGACCGCTTGAAGAGCGAAACGGCCGGGGGAGCACTCAGCACGGGTCAGCCGGCGGCCGGCATCGCCCTGGCGCTGGAGCCGCGGTTCATGTTCGATGCGGCGGGAGTCGCGACGGCTGCCGACGCGGTCGTCGATGATCCGGCGCACGATGCCCTCTTCGATGCCGCCGACCCTTCGGTGGACCAGGCGCTGCTGGACGCGGCGGCGCAGGCGGCCGGACCGGCTGCAAGTGGCGAGTCCAACGCGCCGCAGGGCGAACGGCCCGCTTCGCAGCGCGTCGAGATCGCTTTCATCGATACCGGAATCACCGGGTGGGAAGCGCTACGTGACGGCGTCAAACCGGGCGTCGAAATCGTGCTGATCGATCCGTCGCGAGACGGATTGGCGCAGATGGCGGAGGTGCTGGGGCAGCGGACCGGCATCGAAGCCGTGCATGTGATCAGCCACGGCTTCGACGGCGGCATCTTCCTTGGATCCAGCCGGATCAACACGGCAACCCTGGAGGCATCCGCGCCGCTGCTGGCGACGATCGGCGGCGCGATGTCCGAGGGCGGTGACATCCTGATCTATGGCTGCGATGTTGGGGCGACGGCCACCGGCGGCTTTATCACTGCCCTGGCGGACTTGACCGGCGCCGATGTCTCGGCTTCTTCGGACGATACCGGCGCTGCGGCTCGGGGGGGTGACTGGGATCTGGAGGTGGCGGCGGGCAGCATCGAGTCGGAGGTCGCGCTGACCGATCAGACCGTTGCCTCGTGGGATGGCATCATGGCTGCCACGACGCTTTCGGCCGGCGATATCGCGGTCATCGGCATCAATACGGACGGCACTACCAAGCAGGACACTTGGGCTTTCGTGATTCTTGTCAATATAAATAACGGAACCACGATCCACTTCACTGATTCTGGCATAAATGGCACTATTTCCAACTCAAGTAATCAATTCCACGAAATAGCGGCCAGTGAAGGGCATATGACCTGGAACGTTGGAGCTGATCTGACTGCTGGATCAGTTTTCATCGTGACCAACAATAGTGGATCGAATGCCTCCATCAGAAATGTTTCCAACACATCAATGACAGGGGTCACCGGTTCATTGGGTGGAAGCACTGACGACTTCGCATCTATTGGAGACCAAATTTTTGTTTATCAAGGAACTTCAGGAACTACGGTTGGGGCAACCTTTATTTATGGTCTCAACACCGGCCAGGCCCCTGCATATAGTTCAACCGGAACTTGGCTTTCCTCATGGCCGGGCTCACCAACCGGTGCCCATTCCTATATTCCGAACGGCCTTACGGAAGGAACATCCGCGCTTGCACTGACGCACACAAGCTCTTCGGCCGGAACGACAGTGTCGGGCTCAGTATATGGCTATGATAACATGAAGTACACCGGGACGACTACCGGATCCCGCGAAACTTTGCTTGCCGCCATCGGAAACGCCGCGAACTGGGGAGGTCACGACTCGACAGTCTATGACTTCTCAACTCTCATCAACTTCGATATGAGCACCGACACCACCCCCCCCACGCTCGACGGCGCCAACTCCACCCCGGCGGACAATGCGACCGGAGTCGCCGTCGGTGCCAACCTGGTCATCGACTTCAGCGAGAACGTCGCGTTCGGGACGTCGGGAACCATTGTCCTGCGCAACGTCACGACCGGCCAGGACGTCGAGACCTTCACGGTGTCCAGCGGCTCCGCCAGCGGCGGCGGCGGCGGTACGGCCAGCATAAGCAACGACAAGCTGACCCTCAACCCCGGCGCCGACCTGCGCGCGGGCACCCAGTACAGCGTCCGGTTCTCCGCCGGCTCCATCGTCGATACGGCCGGCACGCCGAACCAGCTTGCCGCCATCACGGACGATACGACTTACAATTTCACCACCGCCGCCCCGACCGTCTCGCTCTCCGTCAACAACGCGACCATCAACGAGGCGGCCGGCACGTCCACCGTCACCGCGACCCTGAGCGCCGCGGCGTCGGTCGATACCACGGTGACCCTTACCGCATCAGGCACGGCGACCGGCGGCGGCACCGACTACACCCTGTCCTCGACCACCATCACCATCCTCGCCGGCCAGACCACCGGCACCGCGACGATCACGGCGGTGCAGGATTCCCTGAACGAGGCCAACGAGACCGTCATCCTGGACATCACCGGAGTGTCCGGCGGCGGCGGCGCCACCGAGAACGGCACCCAGCAGGTGACCGTGACGATCAATGACGACGACCCGACGCCCACCCTGTCGATCGCCAACGTCAGCCAAGCGGAAGGCAACAGCGGCACTTCCACCATGACGTTCACCGTGACGCTGAGCGCCGCGTCGGGCCGGGCCGTGTCGGTCGACTACGCCACGTCCGACGTCTCCGCGACGGCGGGCACCGACTACACCGCCGCCAGCGGCACCCTGACCTTCGCCGCCGGCACGACGACCCAGACCTTCACCGTCACCGTCACCGGCGACACCGCGGTGGAGTCGGACGAGACCTTCACGGTCACGCTATCCAACGCCAGCAACGCGACCATTCCCACGAGCACGGCCACCGGCACGATCACCAACGACGACTCCGCCGGCCCGGCCATCACCAGCGCCACCTACGACGCGACCACCGGCGTGCTGACCGTGACCGGCACCGGCCTGACGAACGGCGGCGCGATCGACGAGACCAGGCTGACGCTGACCGGCGAGGGCGGCTCGACCCATACGCTGACGGAAACCGGCGCCATCACGGCCTCCAGCACGACCCAGTTCTCGCTGACGCTGAACGCCGCGGACAAGGCGGCGGTCAACCAGATCCTGAACAAGGCCGGCACGACCTCGACCGGCGGCACGGGCTTCAACCTCGCCGGCGCCGCCGACTGGCACGGGACCGGCAACGCCGACACCACCGGCAACGTGGTGACGGTCAGCAACGTGCCGGTCCCGGCGATCACGCGGACTTATGACGCAAACACCACCACACCAAATAGGGGGTAGAAATTGACCGATAGTAGTTATGGAATGGAATGGAATGGGGTGACTGCGGATGCTCCCGGATTACGCCAGCGCCTTGAGTCTGTGGAGCAGGTTTTCCGTGGCTTCGGCCGCGGATTGAAGGAACGTCATGACCGGGGCTTCATCGACAAACGGCGGCTCGCGCAACGCTACCTCGAAGGTCGGGCGTGGATCGTCTGTGAACTGGACTTGACCGAAGGGGGCCATCAGGTATCCGCAGCCCTGTCCTGCCACCGTATTGACGCTGAAGTTGCTCCAGACGTTTCCGGCGGCATCACGGAAGGATGCGGTTATGCCGGCCATATGGACGGTGGTCAGCAACAGCCTGTGCTTGTCGATGTTGCGAAGCTTGTTCAGGACCCAGAAGGCGTGGCCATTACCTCCCTCGTATGCCTGCACTTCATCGATGAAGATGCTCTGGATCGTCACATCGCATGGACCGAGGCATCGTACCGACCTCACCTGACCGGCGAAGCCGGATGCATCGTCGGCGAATGGGAATCCAACTCCATCGCTCTGGCCCGTATGTGGGTAGGTCAGAGCTACAGCGGCATAATCAAGAACGCTTCTCAGGTTCCCGATAGCGTCACCAACGAGAGTATTGAACGCCTTGTCAGGCTGATGAAGCGTGTCAAAGAAAATTTTCACGATGGATTTCCGCTCATCGGGCTCAATGCGGACTCGATAAAAGTCTGCCGACAGAAAGAATCTGATCTCAGTATCTACGTCCGCAATGTGCTTGCGTGCGCGGTCTAGCTTTATGAATGCGTCGGAGAATTCGGGAGTGTTCAATGGTACCCCCAGTTGCTAGGAGCAGTGGCCCTTATCAACTCAGAAGTTTGTGTCGAGAGCCAGTGACGCAATCGGACACTCCTTTTTAGGGACAACACCACTACACCACATAGAGGGTAAAATCTTGGCTGATGAGATAGGTGCCGACACCACGATCCAGATCTGGACCGATAGGGTCAGCGATGCTGATGAACTAGCCGACGATGCGGGAGCGTGTCCGCTGGTCCTGGTCGAGTGGGAGGACAGCGCCCAGCCGGTGTCGAGCTGGCAGTGGATCACGGCCTACAAGGAGCCTGACATTGTGACCTGCGCCTCGGTCGGATGGCTGATCCATGACGGCGCTGATGTGAAGGCACTGGCACCCAACCTGGGGCACTCGGACGAACAGCGGGCGGTGCAGGTCTCCGGCGTCATCAGGATACCGACGAGATGCGTCACGCGGATCGTCAGTCTGACAGAGATGGCTGCGCCTACTTCGTCTTCTTCGCCGGCTTCCTCCTCGGTTTCGGATGCGCTTCTGCCGGATCGTCAGGCCGCTGAGTGAGCGCAGACCCGGCAAGCTTCCTGATTTCGTCGTGTGTCAGGCTTTCCGGTTTGCGTAGGCCGCGAGAGGCGATGGAGCCGATTGTTTCCGCAGTCTTCTCGTTCTTCGACATTTGGTCCTCAGTCTCGGGAAAGAGGGTAGTTGATGCACCTAAAGATCGATGACGAACCGATAGACCTTTTTTGGGACGGGTTTTGGCGTGACCTTGAAGAGATTGCCGCAAGCCAGGGTATCAGACATTTGCCGAAGGACCTTATCTGCCGTGCGATCCTCGACGTACTCGCCGACCACGGCAAGGATGTTGTCGAACTCATCAGCGTTCCCGCAGACGGGACAGGCGTACCCGTTCTTAAATTTCGGATCAGTGCTGGGTTCAAGCAGCGCGCTACAGAAGCCGCACTTCACGTCATGGGCATCGATCACAGGCTTCTCCATGTGCATTAGCGTCCCCGATCCGGGCGCGATGCTTAGGACTCCGAACCGATTCGGCCATTTGGGCAATAGATTTTCTCCTGTTCGGCAGTTGTTTGTGCGTCAGGCAAGAGGGTGCTACGGTGAACCACATCGAGATCAAGGTCATGGGCCGATTGGCCAATCCCTCTCCTGGAGACAGAGTTTTGGCGTTGCTCAGCGCGTACTTTGACAAGTCCGCTACGGAGCCTGTGGGAGTCACGTCCGTCGCTGGATACGTTGCGCCGTTGGTAGAGTGGGAGCGCGTGGAAGCAGAATGGGCTGAGCATCTCGCGTTTTGGGGTCTGAAACGTCTTCATTTTTCCGAGATCGAACAGGATTTGGGTCGGGAAAAAGGGATACTGTGCGTCAAGGGCTTCGAGAGCATCATAGCCAAGTCGAGCATTGATGCCATTGGGGCCGCCCTTCTTGACAGGGACTGGCACAGGGATGACTGGAAAAGGGACGAAACACCAAAACTCTCCAGTCCGTATGAGCAGTGCCTGGACATGGTTCTGAAGTGTTTGGGAAAACATACTGAAGAACGATTTCCCGGAGCAGATGTGGCGGTTTTCTTCGACCAGGATGCAGCAGAAGATTGCATCCTAAGTGTTTTTAGAACGGCGCAGATCAATCATCCGCATCTCATTTCCGCGAACGTTGGTAGCAGCCTTAGATTTCTTCCCATTCAGTGCGCGGACCTCGGTGCCGGGATGCTCCGAAAGAGTTGGCTCAACATTGACTCCGGCAATGCTGACGACCTCCCCTGGGGAGCGATGCCACGAGGCGGAACGATAAGGACGGCATTCTGGTCACTACGACAGGAGGCTGCAGTTGCGCGAGCAATGCTCATTCATCTGCGCAATACGCGAGGTATCCCAGATCCCAGCTAGAGACAGAGTTGCGGCGCCATCCTATTCAGCGGCAGCACGAAGAAGGATGTCAGTGCATTCAGTAGAGGTGAGGGTCATATTCTTCTCAGCCTCCCATGCCAGCAGCCATAGCTGAGCACGAAGCACGGCAAGCCGCCGCGCTTGGTCCGGGGAGCAAGGTCCAGCGGCGGCTTCGTCAATCAACCGAATAGCTTCATTCAAGGCGGCTTGATTCATCGCACTATCCCTTTCGGCGTATCAGAACCTCGCCGTAAAGATCTAGGCTGATTCGGTTAATTTTCCGTCAATGAGCATAGTCTAGTGAGAACGGGATAGGTCAGATCCTCTGTGTCGCGATTGACGATCAAATTTTTCGCGATCCTACAGCCAGTGATGGGGTAGAACGTTATCGGTTCTCGTCACGTGGAAGCCCAGATTGACTCCCGAAGCGTTCATCAAAAAGTGGAAGGCATCGACGCTCACTGAACGTGCCGCTGCCCAATCGCATTTCCTCGACCTGTGCGCGCTCCTGGACGAGCCGACCCCGACCGACAGCGACCCGACCGGCGAGAACTACGCCTTCGAGCGGGGCGCCACCAAGACCACTGGCGGCGAGGGGTGGGCGGATGTCTGGAAGCGCGGCTGCTTTGCCTGGGAGAACAAGGGCAAGCGCAAGGATCTGCGAACCGCCTACGCCCAGCTCCAGCAATACGCTGTCGCGCTCGACAATCCGCCGCTGCTGGTCGTCTGCGACATGGAGACGATCGAGATCCACACCAACTGGACGAACACCGTCCATCAGATCTACCGGATCGGCATCGAGGATCTGCGGGAGGCGCATCATCGCGCTACGCTAAAGGCCGTGTTCAGTGATCCGGAAAAACTGAAGCCGGGTCAGACGCGGCAGGGATTGACCGAAAAGGCTGCGAAGGAGTTCGCGGGACTGGCGCTGCGGCTGCGCTCCCGCGGTCATGATGCGCAGGCGGTGGCGCATTTCATCAACCGGCTGGTCTTCTGCATGTTCGCGGAAGATGTGGGTCTGCTGCCGGGGCGCATGTTCCAGCGGATGCTGGAGCAAGGCGTGAAGCGGCCGGACCAGTTCGCACCGATGGCCAAGCAGTTGTTCGGCGCCATGCGCAGCGGTGGCCTCGTCGGCTTCGAGGAAGTCGCCTGGTTTAACGGTGGGCTGTTCGATGACGATGACGCGCTACCGATGGAGAAGGAGGATCTGGAGCAGGCATTGACCGCTGCCCGTCTCGACTGGGCGGAAATCGATCCATCGATCCTCGGCACCCTGTTTGAGCGCGGTCTGGACCCCGACAAGCGCAGCCAGCTTGGCGCGCACTATACCGACCGCGACAAGATCATGCTGATTGTCGGGCCGGTCGTCATCGATCCGCTTACTCGTGAATGGGAAGAAGCGAAGCTGACCGTTCAGGCGGCGCTGGAGAAGGCGCGGAAGGCGAAGTCCGCCTCAGCGTCCACCAAGGCCCATAACGATGCCTGGAGCCTCTGCATTGGGTTCCTGGAACGTCTGCGGCGCTTCCGGGTTCTCGATCCCGCTTGCGGCTCGGGGAATTTCCTCTACCTTGCCCTACTGGCGCTTAAAGAGCTGGAGCATCGCGTCAACCTGGACTGTGAGGCTATGGGCTTCACTCGTCAGTTCCCCGCCGTAGGGCCGGAAGCGGTGCGGGGCATCGAGATCAACCCCTACGCAGCCGAGTTGGCGCGCGTCTCCGTCTGGATCGGGGAAATTCAGTGGATGCAGCGCAACGGCTTCAACGTCTCGCGCAATCCCATTTTGAAACCACTCGAAAACATCGAATGTCGGGACGCCTTGTTTCCCGCTGATCCGACAGCACCTTGGCCTGACCCCGCACACTTATGGCCAAAAGCAGATGCCATCATTGGCAATCCCCCTTTCCTTGGGGACAAAATGATGATTGGCCTACTAGGCGAGCAGTATGTAAACCAGTTGAGACGCGGCTACGGTGACTGGTTGCCAGGTGGGTCGGACCTTGTATGCTACTGGTTCGCCATTGCCGACCGCGCACTTCGAGCTGGCCATGCACAGCGGGTCGGGTTTGTTGCGACCAACTCGTTACGGGGGGGCGCAAACAGAGCGGTTCTGAATGCCATTTTCAACCATAACAGGATAACAGACGCGTGGTCTGACGAGGAATGGACAGTGGAGGGTGCTGCCGTCCGCGTATCTCTCGTGTGTTTCGCGCAAAAAGAAGTTGCAGAACTAGAATGCCGATTGAATGGCTTAGTTGTGAAAGAGGTTTTCTCCGATCTGACAGCAGGAGGTGTTAACTTAACGGCAGCCACCACTCTTGAGCAGAACGCAGGCAAAGCTTTTATTGGTACTCAAAAGAGCGGGCCCTTTGATGTCTCTGAGAGTACGGCACGCAAGTGGTTGATGTTACCTCGCAATCCAAATGGTCAACCCAATTCCAATGTTGTCCGTCCGTGGATGAACGGCATGGATGTTACCCGCCGCCCGTCTGATACGTGGATCATAGACTTTGGGACATCAATGTCTGAAGAGGAAGCTGCTTTATATGAAGCACCTTTTCAGCACGCGTTGGCAAAAGTGAAACCTATGCGGGAGGGTGTGCGGCGCGATGGACATCGCCTGAATTGGTGGAGGCATGGTGAGGCCAGACCAGGGATGCGTCGGGCACTAACACCACTGTCCCGTTACATTGTAACTCCTCGCGTTGCCAAGCACCGAATTTTTGTCTGGCTTGATTCATCGGTTCTCCCCGACTGTCAGTTGGTTGTTATTGCCCGTGACGATGACACAACCTTTGGCATTCTTCAAAGCCGCTACCATGAGGGATGGGCACTGCGTCTATGCACCTTCTTAGGCGTTGGAAATGACCCGCGCTATACACCCAGTACCACATTTGAAACCTTCCCATTTCCTGAAGGACTGACACCCGATATCTCCGCAGTTGATTATGCTGCCGACCTGCGCGCGCAACGCATTGCCGCCGCGGCACAACGATTGGATGATCTACGCAGTAACTGGCTCAATCCGTCAGACTTGATCCAGCGCGTGCCTGAAGTCGTTCAAGGCTATCCAGATCGTCTAATGCCACTGAATGGAACAGCGGCGGAACTCCTGAGAAAGCGCACCTTAACTAACCTGTACAATGAGCGCCCAACTTGGCTTACCAATGTTCACCGCGAACTCGACCAAGCTGTGGCTGCTGCATATGGATGGCCTGAGGATATTACCGACGAAGACGCTCTGGCAGAGTTGTTCGCACTGAATCAGGCGCGTGCTTAGTCATCCTCCATGCGCAGGCTTTTGCATCCTATAGCCGAAAGGCACTGGATCATGAACACAGCGGTGAATTTGCCCCGAGCCACCTTGTTACGGATGTTCACTGCAGTGTCATGGACGCCTATCGCGGCCAGCTTCTCGGTTAGCTGGTCGTAGGTAATCCCTCGCCGGGTCATCTCGGCCTTCAGCAGCCCCTTTGTCAGTGCCGCCCACTCTTCCTCACTCCGCACGGTCGATCTCCCATAGCGTAGTCGTTACGGATGCCATCATATACGTTACGATTGCCATTGACAATATGACGCAGTGCCATCATATTCAGTGCGTAAGTAACGCAAACGATGGCAAAGGATCATGGCACAGCATTTCCTCATGTCGGCAGCGGCCCGCACGATCAGCCTGAAGGCTGTGATGCGGCTATCCGACGCGGATGCCTGGACCATGTTCCGCAAGCTGCGCTGGCCGGACACAGACGGCTCGCCGGTCTGCCCGCACTGCGAATGCCCGATCGCCTACGACGTGACCCGCGGCGCCACCCCGCGCTATCGCTGCAAGGCTTGCCGGCGTGACTTCAGCCCGACCAGCGGAACGCTGTTCGCCTATCACAAGCTCCATATCCGGGACTACATGGCGGCCATCGTGATCTTCGTGAACGCGGTGAAGGGCATCAGCGCCTTGCAGCTCGGCCGCGATCTCGACGTGTCCTACAAGGCGGCGTTCGTCCTGGGCCACAAGCTGCGCGAGGCGATGGCGACGGAGATGAAGGGTGCCACGGTCGGCGGCGTTGGCGCGGTCGTGGAAGTGGACGGCTGCCACGTCGGCGGTCATGTCCGCCCCGAGAACCGCAAGGAAGACCGCAAGGACCGTCGCCTAGCCGAGAACCAGACCGGCAAGCGCGAAGTCGTGGTTGCCGTCCGCGAGCGCGACGGGCGCACCCTGACCGCCGTGTTCAAGTCGGAAGCCGCCTCGGTGGACTTCATCAAGGCCCGCGTCGAGAAGGGCAGCACCATCCATGCCGACGAGGGGATCGGTTGGGACAAGCTCCGCGCCAAGTTCCCGGTCAAGGTGATCAACCACTCGCTGGCCTACAGCACGGATGAAGCCTGCACCAATCAGGCGGAAAGCTTCTTCTCCCGCCTGCGCCGCGCCGAATTCGGCCAGCATCACCGCATCAGCGGGATCTACCTGGGCAGGTACGCGGGTGAGATGGCATGGCGCGAGGATCACCGCCGCAAGCCCAACGGCACCCTGTTCAGCATCGTTGCCAAGCGCGCGGGCATCATGGGGCAGTCGGTGGACTTCACCGGCTACTGGCAAAGAAGTCGAGTAAACCAAGTCTAAGTTTAGAGTAGCCCCACGAAGCTGTTGACTCCAAACCCCGAATCATGATGGCGTCGTTATTGGCGCTCATCGCTGCCTTCTCCTGCCTGCCCTCATGCCCTGATACGGGCGGGGCGCACAGGGCACCCCGGAACGCCGGGGTTACCCCCGGCATCCACAGGAGAAGTTGCTATGAGAGCAGCCTGTACTTGGCCGAAACCCGTCTCGGTACGTTCGTACCAACGGTTCCGGTTCGGACAGTGGGAGACGGTAGTCTCTCACTGTCGATCCTGGCCTAAGCGCTGAACCCGCTTAGACTGAGATGAAGGGGCGGTTGATGGGCGCCACCTCGTACACGCATGTCAACATAGTCGGGACTCGCGGTCCAGAGAAATTGATACAAGCTACCGTTTTGGCATAGCTGTCACTTTCTGGCCTGCTCATCAGCGTCCCATTTGAAGTCGCCGTTGGCCTGTGGGAACCATGGACCGGCCAATGACCTTTGGCCGACATTGGCGAAAGGCCAGGACAACTAAGCCTTCAAAATTGCGGTAGTCACTGCAGCCGTGGCTGCTATTATCGCAGCCGCTATGGAGATAAAGTTAGTAGTAAATGCACGCCTGGATGTGCGTTCCTGTTCTGCTGATTGAAGGACAAAGGTAATCAGAAGCTGTAACTTGTTTGTGTCCAACGGTTCTATATAAGAGACTTCCTCGGGATCGTTGACATCCCCTCCTTCTTTCTGCGCGTATCTGGCCTGAAGCGCATAATAATGCTGACCATTTCTTGCCTTTCTGACTGAACGTCTGTAAATACCAGGAAAGTTGTTAAAAACTTTCTGAAGCCTATCCTCGTCCAAGGATAACTCCTCTGCCATGTTCTTCGGCGAACGAGCCCAATAATAATTATGAGAACCCAAATATATTATCGATGCCAAGAGATAGTCAACATTCTGTGCGTATTGCATAATGCGATATCCTTTTATGATTCTGGTAAAACCTCAACACCAAGTCGGCTGTTTCGACAACGTTCTGTAGTCCAAGTATTGTTCACTCATGGTTTGGTAGGAAATAGTCTCGAAAGGTTAGACACCGACTTTCCACCCCATAGCCCCATCCATCGGCACCCGCTCCAAGTCGCTCATCCGCCTCAGCGTCTCCCGCAGACTGCGCTTGATCTGCTCCACTACCCGCGCGTCGGACCGGTCGATGCCTTTGGCGTCCATGATGTGCTCCGCGATAGTCCGTGTCAGCACTGGCGCTTCGGCATCGCGCAGGATGTCGTAGACGAGGTTCCGGCACTCACCCGGCCTGAACCAGTCGCTACGCCGGCTGATGTCCTTGGCCCGGATAGCATCGGGATCGGCTTTGCCGTACATCCGCAACACCGCGTCGATATGCACCAGGTCGGCCTGGTGCCGGTTGATCTGCCTCTCCAGCTCCGCGATCTGCCCGGAGATCTCCGACCGCTTCTCAACCAGCGCTGATACCACGTGAAGTTCCGCCACTGCCCATCTCCATTCCACAGGTTGATCTAGGAAAAAATGACTCGACGGCGGTGTGGAATCGGGTTCTCTTGACTGCGGCACCTGCCGTTCACCTCGGCATGATTCTCCATCCGGCACATCGCTACCCGGCAGGGCGATAATGCCCTTGATGGAGGTGACCATGAGCAAATGTGGATGCCGTCGCGGACGGAGCGGGAAGAAGCCTGGACCAAAGACCGTGTGGGTTCGCGCTCACAAACGTCCTAAGCCCAGGCCCCCGCGCCGATGCAGGTAAGGGTTAGTCACTAGCTAACCAGCGGCAGGTGCCACCTCCCCGATTCTGCCTACCTCCCGAGTCGCCGTCCACACATTTATCCAGTATCGCCTACAGGCAGCATAGCGCACACGAAAGCCAGGCGCCGGGCGGGCGTGGTGGCGTTTGATACCGAATACCGCGATCACGAACGCGACCTACGACGCCTCGACCGGCGTGCTGACGGTGACCGGCACCGGCTTCACCAAGCTCGGCGGCGCCACCAACGACATCGACGTGTCCAAGCTGAGCCTGACCGGCCAGGGCGGCAATTCCCGTACGCTGACCTCGTCGAACGTGGAGATCACCAGCGGCACGTCGTTCACGGTCACGCTGAACGCGGCGGACAAGCTGGCGGTCAACGGCCTGCTCAACAAGAACAGCACGACGGCGGTCGACAACACCACCTACAACCTGGCGGCGGCGGAGGACTGGGCGGCCGGCGCCGACGCGGCAGTCACCACCGTGGACGCGACCGGCAACGGCGTGACCGTCAGCAACGTCGCGGCGCCGACGATCACGTCGGCCACCTACGACGCCACGTCGGGCGTGCTGACGGTGACCGGCACCGGGCTGGTCGGGGCGTCGGGCGCCGCCAACGACATCACCGTCAGCAAGCTGACGCTGCTGGGCGAGGGCAACGCCACCCATACCCTGACGACATCCGACGTCGAGGTGACCAGCGCCACCAGCTTCTCGGTCACGCTGTCCGGGACCGACAAGGCGGCCGTCAACCAGATCCTGAACAAGGCGGGCACCAGCTCGACCGGCGGCGCCACCTACAACCTCGCGGCGGCCGACGACTGGAACACCGTGATCACCGGGGGCGACATCGCCGACGCGACGAACGCCGTGACGGTCAGCAACGTGCCGGTGCCGGCGATCACGTCGGCGACCTACGACGCCTCGACCGGCATCCTGACGGTCACCGGCACCGGCTTCCTGAAGCGCGACGGCGCCGACAACGATGTCGACGTGACCAAGCTGACGCTGAGCGGCGAGGGCGGGGCGACCCGCACGCTGACCACGTCGAACGTGGAGGTGACCAGCGCCACCAGCTTCTCGGTGACGCTCAACGCCGCCGACCAGGAGGCGGTGGCGCTGTTCCTGAACAAGAACGGCACCAGCTCGACCGGCAACACCACCTACAACCTCGCCGCGGCGGAGGACTGGGCGGCGGGCGCCGACGCGGCGGTCACCGTGGCCGACACCACGGGCAACGTGGTGACGGTCAGCAACCGGGCCAGCCCGGCGATCACCTCGGCGACCTACAACGCCTCGACCGGCGTGCTTACGGTGACCGGCACGGGCTTCTCGTCGCGGAGCGGCGCCACCAACGACATCGACGTCACCAAGCTGACGCTCAGCGGCGACAGCACGGCCTACACGCTGACCGCCAACACCACGGACGTGGAGGTCACCAGCGCCACCAGCTTCACGGTGACCCTGGGTTCGACCGACAAGACGGCGGTCGCCTCGCGCCTCAACAAGGACGGCACCAGCTCGACCGGCAACGTCACCTACAACCTCGCCGCGGCCGAGGACTGGGCGCGCGGCGCGGATTCGGCGCTCACCATCGCCGACCTCACCGGCAACGGCATCACGGTGTCGGGCAACAACGCGGCACCCACCTTCACCAACCTGAACGGCGGCGGCACCTATACCGAGGCCGGGATCGCGGTCGTGATCGACGCCGACGTGCTGGTCGCCGACACCGAGCTGGATGCGCTGAATTCGGCCGCCGGCAACTACAACGGCGCCACCCTGACCATCCGGCGCAACGGCGGCGCCAACGCCCAGGACGTGTTCGGCTTCAGCGACGGCAACGGGATCTCGCTGAGCGGCACGGACCTAGTGAAGAACAGCCTGACCATCGCCACCTTCAGCCAGACGACGGCCGGCCAGCTCGTGGTCACCTTCACCAACGTGAACGGCGAGACGCCGACCTCGGCCGACGCGGACAACATCCTGCGGCAGATCACCTACCGCAACACCTCCAACGCGCCGCCGTCCAGCGTGACGCTGGACTGGATCTTCAACGACGGCACCACCGACAGCACCGGCACCAACCAGGCGACGGTGACCGTCACGGACGTGACGGCGGCATCGTCCACCGCGGCCGGCTTCAACACCACCACCGGCGCCAACCTGAACCCCGGCATCACCTTCGGCAGCGGCAACGAGACGCTGACCATCGCCAGCGCCAGCCACATCACCAGCGCGTCGGTCGCCAGCGGCGGCACCGGCACCGACACGCTGGTGCTCGGGGTGACGGGGATCGACCTGTCCACCCCCGGATTTACGCTGAACGGGTTCGAGAACCTGACCCTCGACGGCATCGCCGCGGCAACCATGACCGCGGCCCAGCACGCCACCTTCGGCAGCGGCACCATCTCGGCCACCGGCACCAACCAGATCACCTTCTCCGACGCCGTTACCGGCCAGACCGGTTATGCGGCAGTGGAAACCTATGTGCTGGCCAACGGCACCAACAGCTTCACCCTGGGCGCCAACGGGCAGAGCGTCACCGGCGGCACCGGCAACGACACGGTGGACGTGGGCATCCGGACGCTTACCGCCGGCACCACCCTGTCGGGCGGCGACGGCACCGACACGCTGGTGCTGGGCAACGGCGCGAACATCTCGGGCGCCAATGTCAGCGGGTTCGAGAACCTGACGATCGCGTCGGGTGCCACGGTGACCATGACGGCGGCGCAACTGGCGCAGTTCACCGGCACGATCACGGCGGCCGGGACCGAGACGATCACCGTCACGGGCGACGGCAACTTCACCACGCTGGCCAATGTCGAGACCTTCTCGGTCGGCGACGATTCGACCAACGCGCGGACCATCACCGTGGCCGCCGCCGGGACCAGCGTGACGGCCACATCGGCGACCGACGCGGTGACCTTCGACATCGGCACGCTCACCTACACCGGCACGCTAACCGGAGCCGGCACCAACGACATCGTGCGGGCGAGCGGCGGGGCGAACCTGACCGGCGGCACCTTCACCACCGTCACCAACCTCGCCATCGGCACCGCGGGGACGGTGACGATCAACACCACCAACCTGGGCGCGTTCTCGACCTCCATCGCCGGCTCGGCGGGCAGCGACGTGCTGGCGCTGTCGGGCGGCGGCACCTTCGACTTCACGTCCGGCAGCCGCACCGTGGGCGGGATCGAGGGCATCGCGCTGGCCTCCAACGCCGCCTACACGATCACGGTGGGCGACAACTTCAACATCAACGGCGGCACCTTGACGGTGACCAACACCTCGGGCGCCGCCATCACCGGCGCGGTCGGCATCGACGCGAGCCGGTTCGCCGGCGGCGACGCGCTGAGCGTGGGCGCCATCGGCCTGGACGGCGGCGCGACCCTGACCGGCGGTGCCGGCGCCGACACGCTGACCGGCGGCGCGGGCAACGACACCATCACCGGCAACGGCGGCGCCGACACCATCGTCGGCGGCGGCGGCGACGACGTGTTCGTCATCAACGGCAGCAGCGACATCGCGGTTGGCGAGAGCTATGACGGCGGCACCGGCAACGACACCCTGTCGGTGACCGCGACCACCGATTTCACCGGCGTGTCCACGCTGACCAGCATCGAAACCCTGACCCTGGCCGCCGGCGTCGGCGTGACCTTCGACGCGGCGGCGGTCACCGGCGACACCATCGCCGTCAACGGCACCGGCAACAACGGCGGCGAGAGCCTGACGGTCAACGGCACCAACAGCGCCGACACGATCAACCTGTCCGGGCTGACGCTGGACCTGGACGACATCGCCGGCGCGACCATCAACGGCCTGATCAACGCCGACACCATCACCGGCACCAACGGCGCCGACATCATCGACGGCGGGGCGGGCGCCGACACGATCGACGGCGGCGGTGGCAACGACGTGTTCGTCTACGCCTCCCTCGGCGCCTTCATCTCCGGCGGCACCGTGGTGGACAACATCACCGGCGGCACCGGCACCGACACGGTGCGCATCACCGACACCGGCGCGATCACCATCGCCGCCGGCAACCTCGCCACCCGGATCGGCACGGTGGAGACCCTGGCGGTGGTGGCCGCCAACACCGGCGGGATCAGCATCACCCTGAACGAGACCGACCGCGCGAACAGCGGGCTCAACACCATCGACCTGTCGGGCGACAGCAGCACCACCGGCGCCAACACGGTCGACCTGAGCGCCGTGACCGGCGGCGCCTTCACCGTCACCGGCTCGTCCGGGGCGGATACGATCACCGGCACGACGGGGGCCGACACCATCAACGCCGGCGACGGCGACGACACGGTGAACACCGGCGGCGGCAACGACACGCTGAACCTGGGCGCCGGCGCCAACATGGTGACCATCACGGACGGTCACGATATTTCGGGCGCGAGCATCAATACCTCGGGCGGCGGCACCTACGGCCTGACGGTCAACGGCAACGCCACCATGACCGGCGCGCAGCACTCCGGCGCGACCGGCATCACCGCAGCCGGCGGCAGCGACCAGATCACCTTCAGCGGCACGGTGACCGGGCTGACCGGCGCCGCGGCGGTGGAAACCTACGTGCTGGCGAACGGCACCAACAGCTTCACCCTGGGGGCGGCCGGACAGAACGTGACCGGCGGCACGGGGGCCGACACGGTGAGCACCGGCGCGTTCGACGCCACCGGCGCGCTGTCGCTGGGCGGCGGCGCCAACGTGGTGAGCATCGCCGATGGCCGGAGCATCGCCGGGGCGACGATCTCGGCGACCGGCACCTACAGCCTGACGGTCAACGGCAACGCCACCATGACCGGCGGGCAGCACAGCGGCGCCAATTCGATCACGGCGTCGGGCGGCAGCGACCAGATCACCTTCAGCGGCGTCGTGACCGGCGTCACCGGCGCCGCGGCGGTGGAAACCTACGTGCTGGCGAACGGCACCAACAGCTTCACGCTGGGGGCGGCCGCGCAGAACGTGACCGGCGGCACGGGCGACGACACGGTCAGCACCGGGGCGTTCAACGCCACCGGCGCGCTGGCGCTGGGGGCCGGGGCCAACGCGGTGAGCATCGCCAACGGCCAGAGCATCGCCGGCGCCACCATCACCACCTCGGGCGGCGGCACCTACGGCCTGACGCTCAACGGCGGCGCGACCATGACCGCGTCCCAGTACGGCGGGGCCAGCGGCATCGCCGCGACCGGCACCACCGACCAGATCACCTTCACCGACGCCTTCAGCGGCACGGTGGACGGCGCGGTCGAAGCGGTGGTCCTGGCCAACGCCACCAACAGCGTCACCCTGGGCGGAAACGGGCAGAGCGTGACCGGCGGCACCGGCAACGACACGGTGGACGTGGGCACCCGCACGATCACCGGCACGCTGTCGGGCGGCACGGGCACCGACACGCTGGTGCTGGGCAACGGCGCGAACATCTCGGGCGCCACCGTCAGCGGGTTCGAGAACCTGACGATCGCATCGGGCGCCACGGTGACCATGACGGCGGCGCAGCTCGCCCAGTTCACCGGCACCATCACGGCGGCCGGGACCGGGGCCGGCGGGGAAACCATCATCGTCACCGGCATCGGCGACTTCACCACGCTGGCCAACATAGAAACCTTCAACGTCACCGGCGACGAAACCGACAATCTCCGCACCATCACCGTGGCGCAGGCCGGGGTGAACGTCTCCGCCACCTCGGCGGACGACGCGGTGACCTTCGACGTCGGCACGCTGGCCTATACCGGCACGCTGACCGGGGCCGGCACCAACGACATCGTGCGGGCGAGCGGCGGGGCGAACCTGACCGGCGGCACCTTCACCACCGTCACCAACCTCGCCATCGGCACCGCGGGGACGGTGACCATCAATGCCGCCAAGCTGGGCAGCTTCTCGACTTCCATCGCGGGCTCGTCGGGTTCCGACACGCTGGCGCTGTCGGGCGGCGGCACCTTCGACTTCACGTCCGGCAGCCGCACCGTGGGCGGGATCGAGGGCATCGCGCTGGCCTCCAACGCCGCCTACACGATCACGGTGGGCGACAACTTCAACATCAACGGCGGCACCTTGACGGTGACCAACACCTCGGGCGCCGCCATCACCGGCGCGGTCGGCATCGACGCGAGCCGGTTCGCCGGCGGCGACGCGCTGAGCGTGGGCGCCATCGGCCTGGACGGCGGCGCGACCCTGACCGGCGGTGCCGGCGCCGACACGCTGACCGGCGGCGCGGGCAACGACACCATCACCGGCAACGGCGGCGCCGACGCGATCGACGGCGCCGGCGGCGACGATACCTTCGTCTACAACACCAACGACGTGGCAACCGGGGAAACCCTGGCCGGCGGCGCGGGCACCGACACGATCAGCGTGGTCACCTCGACCAGCTTCGCCAACCTGACCACGGCGACGATCCTGACGGCGGGCGCGGTCGAGCGGATCCTGATCACGTCGGGCCAGACCGCGACCTTCGCGGGCGCGCAGCTCTCCAATCAGGCGATCGCGGTGAACGCGACCACGAACGCGGCGGCGACGCTCGACATCGACGTGGCGAGCGGCGGCACGGTGAACTTCTCGACGCTGACCTTCACCGCCTTCGGCGGCCACGACGCCTTCGACAGCGGCACCGACATCGTCACCATCGACGGGACGTCGGGGAACGAGACCATCACCGGCACCAGCATCGCCGACGTGATCAGTCCCGGGGCCGGCACGGACATCCTGACGCTCGGCACCGGCAACGACACGGTCAGGGGGACGGTCGCGGAACTGGCCGGCGACACCATCACCGACCTGGCCGCCGGAGACCGGGTGCAGCTCGCCGGCGCGCCGAACCTGACCGGCGCCAATATCCGGATCAGCAGCGGCACGCTTCAGATCGACACCGACGCGACGACCTTCGCCTCGGCGGAGGTCTCGATGACGCTGACCAACGCGCCGAGCTTCGGGTTCAGCGCGGTCAACACCAACGGCAACGCCGACACGCTGTTCACCGCCAACACCTTCCCGACCCTCGACCTGGACGGTGGCGGCGGAACGACCGGCAACACGGTGACCCTTGCCGATGCCGCCAACGGGCTGGCCACCGCCGCCGCCACCGCGGCCGATGCCGAGAACGACACCGGCAACTGGAACACCGGCACGCTGACCGTCCAGCGGGTGAGGAACGACGGGTCCGGCACGGCCGACGGCACGGGCGCCGACGTGTTCAGCTTCCTGACCGGCCACTCCATCACCTTCACCGGCGGCCCGATGGCGGCCTCCACGGCCGGCAACGGCACCCTGTCCCACGGCGGCACCCAGTTCGCCACCTGGACCTACACCAATGCCGGGAAGCTCACCGTGTCCTTCTCGTCGGGCTCCACCTCGACCATGGTGCGCGACCTGGTGCGGAGCATCGGC
Source organism: Skermanella sp. TT6 (assembly GCF_016653635.2). NCBI lineage: Bacteria > Pseudomonadati > Pseudomonadota > Alphaproteobacteria > Rhodospirillales > Azospirillaceae > Skermanella > Skermanella cutis. Next base: position 4,833,613 of record NZ_CP067420.1, on the reverse strand, counting down.
TACGGCAACGCGACGCCCTACGGCGACGCCACGATCCGCTTCACGCTCGACGACGGGATCGGCTCGGCCACCGCCGACGCGACGGTCACCAGTTCGACCATCTACGCGGACCTGAGCGCCGATACCGACGCCGACGGCGACGCCGCCGACGGCTTCTCGCTGCGCGAGGCGCTGGCGCGCGGCGTGGCGCAGACGGGGGCCGACACCATCAAGGTCAAGCTGGCCGACAATTCCACCGTCACGCTCGCCAGCAGCGTCACGACCGGGGCCGGCGACACGCTGGACCTCGACCAGGCGAACGGCCTGACCCTCGCGCGGAGCGGCACGGCCGTGATCACGCTGGGCGGCGCGCTGACCGTCACCAGCGGCTCCGGCGACACGGCGACCCTCAGCGCGGTCATCGCCGGCAGCGGGGCGCTGACCAAGGCGGGCGCGGGCACCGTGACGCTTTCCGGCACCAATACCCGCACCGGCGCCGCCAGCGTCTCCGCCGGCACCCTGTCGATCAGCGGCGGCTCGTCCCTCGACGACGCGGCGATGGCGAGCGTCGCCTCGGGCGCCACCCTGGCGCTGGGTGCCGACGAGACCGTCGGCTCGCTGGACGGCGCCGGCACGGTGTCGCTGGGCGCGCACACCCTGACCGCCGGCGGCGACGGCACCTCGACCGGCTTCTCCGGCGTCATCGCGGGCACCGGCGGGCTGACCAAGGCCGGCACCGGCACGCTGACGCTGACGGGGATCAACACCTATACCGGCGCCACCACCGTGTCGGCCGGCAACCTCGAACTCAACAACGGCAGCGGCACGGCGCTGGCCGACGGCGGCACGGTCTCGGTGACCGGCACGCTGACCTTGTCGTCCGCCACCGAGACGATCGGCGCGCTGACGGGGGCCGGCACGGTCGCGGTCGGCGCCAAGGCGCTGACGGTCAGCCAGTCCACGGACACCACCTTCTCGGGCACCCTGACCGGCACCTCGGCCGGCAGCCTGACCAAGGCCGGCGCCGGCACTCTGACCCTGACCGGGACCGGCAGCAACGCCGGCTTCGCGGGGGGGACGGTGGTCGCCGGCGGCACCCTGTCGGCCGCCGGTCAGACCAACCTGGGCCAGGGCGCCCTGACGCTCGACGGCGGCACGCTGAAGGTCACCGGATCGGGCGCCAGCCTGTCCAACGCGCTGAGCGTCGGGACGGGCGGCGGCACGCTGGCCAGCGACGGCAACGACGTCACCCTGTCCGGCGCGATCTCCGGCTCGGGGGCGCTGACCAAGACGGGCGCCGGCACGCTGATCCTGACCGGCGCCAGTTCCGGAGCGGCCTTCACCACGACCGTCTCGGCCGGCGCGCTGTCCGTCGCCGCCGACGCCAACCTGGGCGGCGGGAGGGTGACGCTGAACGGCGGCACGCTGACCCTGACCGGCGCCGGCGCCGATATCGACAACCTGCTGGAACTGGGGTCCGGCGGCGGCACGGTGAGCAACGCCGTCGCGGCCACCCTGTCCGGCACGATCTCCGGCTCGGGAGCGCTGACCAAGACGGGCGCGGGCACGCTGACCCTGACCGGCGCCAGTTCCGGAGCGGCCTTCACCACGACCGTCTCGGCCGGCGCGCTGTCCGTCGCCGGGGATGCCAACCTGGGCGGCGGGAAGGTGACGCTGAACGGCGGCACGCTGACCGTGACCGGGGCCGGCGCCGATATCGACAACCTGCTGGAACTGGGATCCGGCGGCGGCACGGTGGGCAACGCCGTCGCGGCCACCCTGTCCGGCGTGATCTCCGGATCGGGAGCGCTGACCAAGGACGGCGCGGGCACGCTGACCCTGACGGGGAACAACACCTATGCCGGCGCCACGACGGTGGCCGCCGGCATCCTGGCGGCCGGGCACGCCGGCGCGCTCGGCACCACGGCGGCCGGCACGACGGTCGCCAGCGGAGCCACCCTTCAGATCGGCTCCGGCATCACGGTCGCCGAGGCGGTGACGATCAGCGGCACCGGCGCGTCCGGGGTAGGCGCGCTCTACGCGGCGTCCGGGACCGGCACCGTTTCCGGCACGGTGACCCTGGCGGCGAACGCCACCCTGGGCGCCGCCTCGGGTGCCACGCTGGCCCTGACGGGCGGGATCACCGACGGGTCCTCGACCTTCAACCTGACCAAGGCCGGGGCCGGCACCGTGGCGCTGACCACCGCCAACGCCAGCTACGACGGCACCACCACGGTGTCGGCCGGCACGCTGTCGATCGACTCCGACGGCCGCCTGGGCGCCGGCAAGCTGACGCTCGCGGCCGGCGCCGTTTTCCAGGTGACCGCCGCCACCACCGTCGACAACGCCATCGAGCTGACCGGCGCCGCCACCGTCCGGACCGACGCCGACGTCACCGTCAGCGGCGCGCTGTCGGGCGGCGCGCAGGCGCTGGCCAAGACCGGCTCGGGCAAGCTGACCCTGACCAACACCGCCAACGAGGCCGGGCTGACCGGCGGCGTGACCGTTTCCGCCGGCACTCTGGCCGTTTCCCACGACGACGCGCTGGTGGGCGGCGAGGCGACGCTGAACGGAGGCACGCTGGCCGCCACGGTCGCCGACATCTCCATCGACAACGCCGTGGCGATCGGTTCCGGCGGCGGCACCATCGACCTGTCCACCGCCTCCTTCACGCTGGCCGGGGTGATCAGCGGCGGCGGCGCGCTCGCGGTCAGCAGCACCAACGCCGGCAACGTGCTCGGGCTGTCGGCCAGCAACACCAACAGCGGCGGCGTGACGCTCAACAGCGGGATCATCCAGGTCGGCTCCGCCACCGCGCTCGGCACCGGCACGCTGACCGTGCTGGGCGGCAAGATCCGCGCCAGCGGCACCAACAGCTATACCCTGGCCAACGCCGTGTCGATCGGCGGCACCTTCACCCTGTCCGGCTCGGGCGCGCTGACCTTCACGGGTGCCGTCGACCTGGGCGGGGCGACCCGCACCGTCAACAACTCGATCAGCGCCGACCTGACCTTCGGCGGCGTCATCGGCAACGGCGGCGTGACCGTCGCGAGCCAGGGGACCGGCAAGGTCGTCCTGTCCGGCGCCAACACCTATGCCGGCGGCACCTCGGTCACGGCGGGCACCCTCAGCGTGTCCGCGGACGCGAACCTCGGCACGGCCCCCCTGACGCTGGCCGGCGGCACGCTGGAATTCACCGGCACCGGCGCGCAGGAGATCACCAAGGCCATCGCGCTCGGCACCGGCGGCGGCACGATCAGCTACGCCCTGACCGGCGGCACCGACGCGCTGACGCTGTCGGGCGCGATCACCGGCACCACGACGCTGACCAAGGCGGGGGCGGGCACGGTCGCGCTGACCGGGAGCACCAACAGCGCCGCCGCCTGGGCGGCCACGATCGGCGGCGGCACGCTGTCGGTGGGCGCCGACGCCAACCTGGGGCAGGGAACGGTGACCCTGGCGGCCGGCACCGCGCTGAAGGTGACCGCCGCCGCCACGATCGACAACGCCGTCACGCTGACCGGCGACGCCTCGGTCCGGACCGAGGCCGACGTCACGCTGTCCGGCGCGGTGGCTGCCAACGGCTTCGCCCTGACCAAGGTCGGCACCGGCACCCTGACCGTGACCGGCGCCACCGGCGGCATGTCCGTCACCGCCGGCACGGTGGCCGTGGGCTCGGCCTCGGCGCTGGCCGGCACGGTGACCCTGAACGGCGGCACCCTGAGCGTCACGGGGTCGGGGCTTTCCCTCGCCAACGCGATCACGCTCGGCGCCTCCAACGGCACGGTGAGCAACGCCAACCCGCTGACCCTGTCGGGCGCGATCTCCGGCACGGGCAACCTGACCAAATCGGGCGCCGGCACGCTGACCCTGACCGGCACCAGCAGCTATTCCGGCACCACCACGGTGTCGGCCGGCACGCTGGCGGTCAACGGGTCGCTGACCGGCACCGGGGCGGTGACGGTTTCCTCCGGCGCCACGCTGGGCGGTTCGGGCAGCGTCGCGGGCGCCGTCTCGATCACGAGCGGCGGCACCGTCGCGGCCGGCAACAGCCCCGGCACGCTGACGCTGGGCAACGGCCTCGCCATCTCCTCGGGCGGCTTCCTGGCGGCGGAGCTGAACGGCACCACGGCCGGCACCGGCTACGACCGGATCGCGGTGACCGGCACGGTCAACATCACCGGCGCGAGGCTGACGCTGACCCTGGGCTATACGCCCGCGATCGGCGACAGCTTCGTCCTGATCAGCAATGACGGCACCGACGCCATCACCGGCACCCTGAAGACGTCGGACGGCTTCACCCTGGCGCAGGGCGATACCTTCGCGTCCGGCGGCTACACCTTCCAGATCAGCTACACCGGCGCCGACGGCAACGACCTGACGGTGACGGTGGTCAACAACGCGCCGGTGCTGATCGACACCTATTCGCCGACGCTGACCGGCATCGCCGAGGACGTGGCGGACGCCTCCAACACCGGCACCAGCATCGCCTCCATGGTGGTCGACAGCTCGATCACCGATGCCGACGGCACGGCGGTCAAGGCGATCGCGGTCACCGCGGTCGACAACGCCAACGGCACCTGGCAGTACTCGACCAACAACGGAACGAGCTGGACCGACTTCGGCTCCTCCGTCTCCGCGTCCGCCGCGCGCCTGCTCGACGGAACGCTGACCGGCAACGATACGCACAAGATCCGCTTCGTCCCGGCGGCCAACTACAACGGCTCCGCGACCATCACCTTCCGCGCCTGGGACAAGTCGAGCGGCACCGCCGGCAGCACGGCGGACACCGGGACCGGCAAGAACGGCGGCATCACGGCGTTCTCGACCGCGACCGACACGGCGTCGATCGCCGTCGGCGCGGTCAACGACGCGCCCAGCTTCACCGGCGGCGCCACCCTGGCGGCGGTCGACGAGGACACCACGGCGCCCGCGGGCGCCACGGTGACCAGCCTGTTCTCCACGCTGTTCTCCGATGCCACCGACACGGTGACCGGCGGCTCGTCCGCCAACGCGCTGGCCGGGATCGCGATCTCCGGGGATGCCAGCACGGGGACCCAGGGCACCTGGCAATACTCGACCGACGGCACCAACTGGCATTCGGTCGGCACGGTCTCGACCTCGGCGGCGCTGCTGCTCGACACCGGCGCCAGGCTGCGCTTCGTTCCGGCCGCCAACTACAACGGCACGCCGGGCGCGCTGACCGTGTTCGCGGTGGACGACTCCTCCGCCACCACCTTCACCAGCGGCACCGCCCGGGCGAGCTTCGACACCACGTCCGACGACGGCACCTCCAAGGTGTCGGCGGCGGGAGTCTCGCTCGGAACATCCATCGCCTCGGTCAACGACGCGCCCACGGACATCGCGCTGACCGCCGGCACGGTGACCGTGTTCGACACGGCCAACGCGGTGATCGGCACGCTGTCGGCGACCGACGTGGACCATGCGTCGCACAGCTTCTCCATCGTCAGCGTCAACGGCGACACCACCGCCGCCAGCTTCAACGTCAGCGGCACCAGCCTGCGGGCGACCAGCCCGACCACCCTGGCCACCGGCACCTACGCGGTGGTCGTGCGCGCCGACGACGGCGCCACCGGCGGGACCTACGACAAGTCGCTCTCGATCACCGTGACGAACGAGCTGACGGTCACCGTGAACTCGGACGACGGCGTGGACGCGGGCGACACCGACGGAACGGCCGACGCCACCATGGCCGCCGCGACCGCGGACGGCGGCGGGCTCTCCCTGCGGGAGGCGCTGCATTTCGCGGCCAACAACCCCACCGGCGCCACCATCCGGTTCGCCGCCGGGCTCAGCGGCCAGACCATCATCCTCGGCTCCGACGTCGCCGTGGCGGCCGGCCTGACCCTCGACGCCGATCCCGCCGGGACCCTGACCCTCGCCGGCACCGGCAAGCTCAACCTGGGCGGCGGGCTGACCGTGACCAACGGCTCGGGCGATACGCTCGCCATCGGCGCCGTCCTCGCCGACGCGGGCGGCAGCACCGGCGCCCTCACCAAGACCGGCGCCGGCACGGTGACGCTGTCGGGCGCCAACACCTACACGGGCGGCACGACGGTGTCGGCCGGCACGCTGACGGCGTCGGGCGGCAGCGCGCTGAACGACGGCGGGACCGTGGCGGTCGCCTCCGGCGCGACGCTGGGCCTTTCCGCGTCGGAGACCATCGGCACGCTGTCCGGCGCGGGCGCGATCACCCTCGGCGCCAACGCGCTGACGGTCAACCAGTCGGCCGACGGCACCTTCTCCGGCGTCGTTTCCGGCACCGGCAGCCTGGTCAAGCAGGGAACGGCCAACCTGACCCTGTCGGGCGCGAACAGCTACGGCGGCGGCACCACGGTGTCGGCCGGCACGCTGACCGGCACCACCGTCAGCCTCCAGGGCGCCATCGCCAACAACGCGGCGGTGGTGCTCAGCCAGTCCACCGACGGCACCTATTCCGGCGCCATGACCGGCACGGGTTCGCTGACCAAGTCGGGCACAGGCACCGTCACCCTGTCCGGCGCCAACACCTACACGGGCGGCACGACGGTGTCGGCCGGCACCCTGGCCGGCACCACCGTCAGCCTCCAGGGCGCCATCGCCAACAACGCGGCCGTGGCGTTCGGCCAGTCCACCGACGGCACCTATGCGGGCGCGATGTCCGGTACCGGCACCCTGACCAAGTCGGGCACCGGCGCGGTGACCCTGTCCGGCACCAGCAGCTACGGCGGCGCCACCACCGTCGCCGCGGGCTCCCTCCTGGTGACCGGCGGCCTGACCGGTTCCGGCGCCGTCTCGGTCGCTTCCGGCGCCACGCTCGGCGGCTCCGGCTCGGTGGCCGGCGCGGTCTCCGTCGCGTCGGGCGGCACGGCCGCGCCGGGCACCGGTCCCGGCACGCTGACGCTGGGCAACGGCCTGACCGTCGCCTCCGGCGCCACGCTGTCGGCGGAGCTGAACGGCACGACCGCGGGGACGGGCTACGACCGGATCGCGGTCACCGGCGCGGTCACCATCACCGGCGCCACCCTGTCGGCCAGCGCCGGCTTCACGCCCGCGCAGGGCGACAGCTTCACGCTGATCGACAATGACGGCGACGACCCCGTCACCGGCACCTTCGGCGGCCTCGCCGAGGGAAGCCTGCTGACCATCGGCACCCGGAGCTACCGGATCTCCTACGCCGGCGGCACCGGCAACGACGTCGTCCTGACCGTGGTCCCGGCCGTCACCGACGCCAACATCTCGATCTCGGGCGCCACCGGGACCGGCGGCGCGTTCCGGATCGGCGACACGGTGACCGCGACCTGGAACAGCACCGCGGGCGGCGACAACAACGGCGCCCTGACCGGGGTCACGGTCGATTTCAGCCAGTTCGGCGGCGGCTCGGCCGTGAGCGCTTCGAACAGCTCCGGCACCTGGACCGCCAGCTACACCATCGTCGCGGGCACCATCGAGACGACCGGCCGCAACGTCAGCGTCACCGCGTCCGGCCCCAACGGAACCTCGACCACCGCCGCCGACACCACCGGCGCCGCCGTGGACACGGTCACCGCGACGGTGACCGGCGCCACCTCCTCCACCGCCGACGGTTCCTACAAGGCCGGCGGCACGATCAGCATCCAGGTCGCCTTCAGCCAGGCGGTGACCGTCACCGGCACCCCCCTGCTCACGCTGGAGACCGGCACGACCGACCGGGCGGCCAGCTACGCCTCCGGCTCCGGCACGAGCACGCTGACCTTCACCTACACGGTGCAGGCCGGCGACACCTCGGCCGACCTGGACTTCGCCTCGGCCACCGCGCTGGCGCTGAACGGCGGGTCCATCGTGGACGGCGCCGGCAACGCGGCGACGCTGACGCTCGCGACGCCGGGCGCCACCGGCTCGCTCGGTGCCAACAAGGCCATCGTGATCGATACGACCGCGCCGACCCTGGGCGCCGCGGCCCTGACCGCCGCGACCGACAGCGGCAGCTCGTCCACCGACGGCATCACCAACGCCGCGAACCCCGCCTTCTCGCTGACCGTCGGCGAGGCCGGGCTGACGCTGGAACTGCTGCGCGGAACCACCGTGGTCGCCACGGCGACCTCCACCGCCGGCACCAACACGCTGACCCACACGGGCGCCGCCGAGGGCACCGGCCTCAGCTACACCGTCCGGGCGACCGATGCGGCCGGCAACCAGACCACGTCGAACGCCGTGACGGTGACCATCGACCGGACCGCGCCGACCATCTCCGACGTGGCGAACCAGACCATCGAGGAGGATGCCGGCACCGGCGCCCTGAGCGTCACGGTCGGCGACGGCGTGACCGCGGCCGGCACCGTGCAGCTCACCCGCGGCTCCGGCAACACCACCCTGGTGGCCGACAGCGCGGTCGTGCTCGGCGGCAGCGGTTCCGGCCGCACGGTCACCGTGACCCCCACGGCCAACCAGTTCGGCAGCGCGGTCATCACCCTGACCGTGACGGACGAGGCCGGCAATACCGCCACCGACAGTTTCACCGTGACGGTCAACGCGGTCGCCGAGACCCCGACGGTCTCGGGGGCCACCAGCACCACCGAAGACACCCTGTCCAGCGCCATCGCGATCACCCGCAGCGGTACCGACGGGTCGGAGATCACGCATTTCAGGATCTCCGCCATCACCGGCGGCACGCTCTACAAGGACAGCGGCGCGTCCGTCGCGATCGCCGGCGGCGACGTCATCACCGCGGCCGAGGCGGCATCGGTCTATTTCAGGCCGGGCAGCAACGCCAACACAGCCGACGGCGGCACCTTCGGCTTCCAGGTCCAGGGTGCGCGCGACAGCGCCGGCAACGGCCTCAGCCCAACGCCGGCCACCGTCACGCTGACCGTCGCCGCGGTCAACGACGCGCCGGTCCTCACGCCCGCGTCCCCGGCGCTGACCCAGATCACCGAGGATGCCACCGCCAACGGCGGCCAGCCGGTCTCCTCCATCCTGGGCAGCAGCGTCACCGACGTGGACACCGGCGCCGTGCAGGGCATCGCCGTCACCAGCATCACCTCCGGAAACGGCACGTGGCAGTACTCGCTGGACGGCTCGACCTGGACAGCCTTCGGCTCGCCCAGCCCGGCGGCGGCGCTGCTGCTGCGCTCGACCGACCATGTCCGCTTCGTGCCCGACGGGCGGAACGGCACCTCGGCGAGCTTCACCTACCGCGCCTGGGACCGCACGAGCGGCACGGCCGGCTCGACCGCCGACACCTCGGCCACCGGCGGCACCTCGGCCTTCAGCGCCGCGACCGACACCGCGACCCTCACCGTCGCCGCGGTCAACGACGCGCCGGTCCTCACGCCCGCGTCCCCGGCGCTGACCCAGATCACCGAGGATGCCACCACCAACGGCGGCCAGCAGGTCTCCTCGATCCTGGGCAGCAGCGTCACCGACGTGGACACCGGCGCCGTGCAGGGCATCGCCGTCACCGGCATCACCTCCGGAAACGGCACATGGCAGTACTCGCTGGACGGCTCGACCTGGACAGCCTTCGGCTCGCCCAGCCCGGCGGCGGCGCTGCTGCTGCGCTCGACCGACCATGTCCGCTTCGTGCCCGACGGGCGGAACGGCACCTCGGCGAGCTTCACCTACCGCGCCTGGGACCGCACGAGCGGCACGGCCGGCTCGACCGCCGACACCTCGGCCACCGGCGGAACCTCGGCCTTCAGCGCCGCGACCGACACGGCCTCGATCACCGTGACCGGGGTGAACGACGCGCCGACCATCGGCGGTGCCGGCACCCACTCGATCACCGACAAGCAGACGGCCCTGCCGTTCGCCACCATGCTGTTCGCCGACGTGGACAGCCCGGACCAGACCCAGACCGTCACCGTAACCCTGGACGCCGCCGCCAAAGGCGGGTTCACCACGCTCAACGGGTTCACCAGCCAGGGCGGCGGCGTCTATACCTACACCGGCACGGCGTCGGCGGCCCAGGCGGCCATCCGGGGCCTGGTCTTCACGCCGACCGACAACCGCGTCAATCCCGGCTCGACCGAGACCACGACCTTCACGGTCTCGATCAGCGACGGCAACGGCGGCTCGGCTTCCAACGCTTCCACCCGGGTGACCACGGCCGCCGTGAACGACGCGCCGCAGCTCGGCGGCGCGGCGTCCGGCCAGCCGGTCTCCGACAAGGGCACCCTGCAGCCGTTCCAGGGCTTCACCGTCACCGACGCCGACGCCAGCCAGTCCCTGACGCTGACGGTCACCGTCGACACGCCCAGCCGAGGCACCTTCAGCACGGCGTCGCTGACCGCTTCCGGCTTCACCCAGGCCGGGACCGGCAGCTTCACCTTCGCCGGCACCGCATCGGCGGCCCAGGCCGCCATCCGCCAGCTCGTCTACACGCCCGCCGAGAACCTGGTCGCGCCCGGCACCGTCGAGACCGTGCGCTTCACCGTGGCCGCGCTCGACGCCTCCGGGGCCAGCGCCAGCGACGACTCGACGACGGTCCGGATCACTTCGGCCAACGACGGCCCGGTGATCTCCGGGATCTCCGGCGCCATCGACACCACGGACCGCAGGACCGCCCGGCCGTTCCCCGACGTCCGGGTAACAGATGCCGATCGCCCGGACCAGACGCTGACCGCCACCGTCGCCATCGATCCGGCCAAGGGCTCGCTCAACGGCACCTACGACGCCGCCACGGGCGTGTGGAGGGTCACCGGCACCGCGGCCCAGGTCCAGGCGGCGCTCCGCGCCATCGTCTTCACCCCGACCGAGAACCGCGTCACCCCCGGCACGGTCGAAACCACCATGTTCACCCTCCAGGTGTCCGACGGGACGGTCACGGCTGGGGACAGCCTGACCAGCGTGCGGACCCTCTCCGTCAACGACGCGCCGACCGCCAGCCGCACGCTCAGCCGGGCGGCCGCCACGCAGGGCGTGCCGTTCTCCCTGACCATCCCGGCGACCGCCTTCAGCGACGTGGACGGCGGCGACCAGCTGACCGCCACCGCGACCCTGTCCAACGGCAACCCGCTGCCGGCCTGGCTGACGTTCCACACGAACACGCGGACCTTCAGCGGCACCCCGGCCAACGGCGACGTCGGCACGCTGACGATCCGGCTGACCGTGACCGACCTGGCCGGCGCCGGCGCCTCCGACATCTTCATCCTGACCGTGGAGAACGTGAACGACGCGCCGGTCGCGGCGGACGACCGGGTCTCCACCGGCGAGAACAGCGCCTTCACCCTCTCCCCCGCCCAGGGCGTGCTGTCCAACGACACCGACCCGGACATCGGCGACACCCGCGTCGTCAGCATGGTCAACGGCCTGGCCTCCAGCGTCGGCCGGGCGATCACGCTGCCCGGCGGCGGCCAGGTCACAATCCGCCAGAACGGCAGCGTCGTGTTCGACCCCAACGGCGCCTATGCCGGCCTCAACGCCGGGCAGAGCGTGGTCGAGCAGGTGCGCTACACCATCGTCGACGCGGGAGGGCTGACCTCGACCGCGACCCTGTTCATCACGGTGGAGGGCCGCAACAACGGCCCCGTCCTCCAGCCGGACAAGATCGTGACGATCGACCAGGACAGTTCCGCCATCGGCCTGAGCATCACGCGGCCGGTGGATCCGGAAGGCGACCCGCTGACCATCGCAATCGCGGCGCTGCCGTCCGTCGGAACCGTCAGGACCGCCGAGGGAGCGGCCGTGACGGTCGGTACGACGCTGACGGCCACCCAGCTCGCCAACCTGACCTACACGCCGCCGGCCGGATTCAGCGGCGACGCCGGCAGCCTGATCTACAGCGTGTCCGACGGGGGCGCACCGGCCGAGCAGGTGGTCGGCATCAGGGTCACCGCGGTCCAGCGGCTCGACGTGGTGCCGGTCGCCGCCGTCGCCGCCGAGGGCACCGCCGGCAACACCGTGCTGACCTTCCGCATAACCCGGACCGGCGACACCAGCGCCGAGACGGTGGTCGACTGGCAGGTCGACAACCCGACCCGGAACAACGGCCAGGCCGATGGCGCCGATTTCGTTGGCGGGCTGCCGTTCGGCAAGGCGACCCTGGCATCCGGCGCCAGCTTCGTGGACGTGACCCTGACGGTCGCCGCCGATACCGTGGTGGAGCCGGACGAGACCTTCACCTTCTCGGTCACCGGCGTCGCCACCAGCCTCGCCGGCGGCAAGATCGTCTTCCAGCGCGAGACCGCCCGGGGAACGATCCTGGACGACGACCGCGACGTGACGCCGCCCGCCATCGTGTCGGTGACGGTCCCCGCGGCCGGCAACTACGTGGACGGCGACACCCTGACCTTCACCGTCAAGTTCAGCGAGGCGATCGACCGGACCAACCTGGGCACGCCGCGCCTGGCGCTGACCATCGGCAGGACCACCCGCTTCGCCGATCTGGTCGCGGTGCCCGGCCAGCCCGCCGACACGCTGACCTTCGCCTATACCGTCACCCCGGCGGACGCCGACAAGGACGGCATCTCGGTCGGCCAGAACATCAACCTGAACGGCGGCAGGATCCAGGACGCCGCAGGCAACAACGCGGCACGCAACCTGGGCGCGCTCCGGACCGGCGACGTCATCGTCAACACCTTCAAGGGCGTCGTGGTGGACGGCTACATCACCGGCGGCACCGTGTTCGCCGACGCCAACCGCAACAGCGTGCTGGACGAGGGCGAGTCCTTCTCGATCACCGACGGCTCGGGCAATTTCGAGATCCTGGGCGGCAGCGGCCCCTATATCCTGGTCGGCGGGCGCGATATCTCCACCGGGCTGGACTTCAAGGGCATCTTCGAGGCGCCGCCGCGCGCCAAGGTGATCAACCCGCTGACCACGCTTCTGGTCGGCGTCGCCGGCCTCAGCGCGACCGACCCGCAGATCGCGGCGGCCCAGACGGTCGTCCGGTCGGCGCTGGGGATCGATGCCGGCATCGACCTGCTGACCTACGACCCGATCGTCGAGGCGACCGCGGCGGGCCGCTCCGCCGCCGAGGTCGCGGCCGCGGTGGGGATCCAGGCCGAGGCGGCCAAGATCGCCAACCTGCTGGTCCAGGGCAGCTCGGTGCTCGCCGGGGCCGCCACCACGGCGATCAACATGGGCGACGCCGGGCGCGCGGTCCTGGCGGCGCTGGCCGGGACCGTGTCGGCCCTGCCGCCGGGCACCAGGATCGACCTGTCCGCGCCGCCGGTCATCGAGGCCGTGCTGCGCGACGCCGCCGCCCGGCTGCCCGGCATCGACGCCGGCCGCGTCGCCACGGTCGCGGCCGACGCCGCCCAGGTGATCGGCGCCAGCAACGGCGCCGTGGACACCGCGACGGGCGGAGGCCAGGGCGACGCGGTGGAGAACCTGACCCGCATCACGCAGGCCCAGGTGGTGGCGCAGGGCAGCGCCGCGACCGCCCTGCAGGAGGGCACCGCGGGCGACGGGCTGACCGGCGCGGTGGACAGCTTCACCGGCGACAACCTGGGTGCCCGGGTGGACCAGGCCGCCGTGGGCATCGTGGTGCCGTCGCGCCTCGCCATCGCCGCAGCCGACGCCGCGAAATCCGAGGGCGACTCCGGCACGACCCTCTACAGCTTCACCGTGACCAGGTCGGGCAACCTGTCCGGCGCGCTGAGCGTCGATTGGCAGGTCACCGGAAGCGACACCCTGGACGCCGACGATTTCGGCGGCGCCCTGCCCGGCGGCACGGTGAGCTTCGCCGACGGCGAGACCGTGAAGACCATCACCGTGGCGGTCGCCGGCGACCAGACGATCGAGGCGGACGAGGTCTTCGGCGTCCGGCTGTCCAATCCGACCGCCTCGGCGGCGCTGGCCGTCGACACGGCGTTCGGCGTGATCCTGAACGACGATCCGGCCGCCCCGCGGATCACCCTGCCGGGCACCGCCAGCGTCCCGGCCGGCACCGCCACCGCCATCGCCGGCCTCGGCGTCGCCGACGGCAACAGCGCCACGGTCACCGTCACTCTGACGCCGGTCAACGGCTCGGTCGTGGTGACGGGACCGGCCTCGGTCTCCGCCTCGGGCAGCGTCCTGTCGGTCACCGGCAGCGTCGCCGACGTCAACGCGACCCTCGCCACCCTGCGCTTCGCCGGAAGCTCCGGCAGCGCCGCCGGCGCGATCGACGTGACCGTGTCGGACGGCGACCCCGCCACCGCCGACGATTCGGGCCGGATCGCGGTCTCGATCCTGTCGGCGCCGGAGAACACGCTGCCGGCGCGCCCGACGGTGGTCGCCGGGGTGTCGAGCGAGATCTTCGGCATCAGCGTCGCCGACACCGACAGCGGCAGCGTGACCGTCACCTTGACGCCCAGCCAGGGCACCGTCACGGTCACCCAGTTCGGCTCGGCCACCGTCACGGGCCTGTCCGGCGACCGGGTCCAGGTCGCCGGCACGGTCGCCGACGTCAACAAGGTGCTGGCCTCGCTGGAGTTCACGGCCGTGCCGAGGGTGCTCGGCGCCAGCCTGCTGATCACCACGGCCGACGGCGACGACGCCACGGCCGACGACAGCGACCTGCTCAGCATCGACGTCCTTTCCAGCCCGGAAAGCACCGTCCCCGCCGCCCAGACCGTGGTGGCGGGGGTGCCCCAGGCGGTCCCCGGCCTCACGGTCGGCGATTTCGACACCGCCGAGCTCCAGGTCACCCTGGTCCCGACCAACGGGCAGATCGGCATCGACGCGGTCGGCTCGGCCGTGCTGACCCGGCCCAACGACACCACGCTGCGCCTGACCGGCACCATCGCCGACCTCAACGCCTCGCTCGCCTCCCTGACCTTCACCGGCAAGTTCGGCTCGACCGCCGGCAGCGTCCAGGTGCTGACCACCGACCGCGACGCGCTGACGCCCGATCCCGCGGTGACGGTCGGTTTCACGATCCTGAACGCGCCGACCCTGGACCTGCCGCGCCAGCCGTCGGTCGTGGCCGGGACCACGGTGGCGCTGACCGGCATCACGGTCGCCGACGCCGACCCCGGCGAGGTCACGGTCACCCTGGCCCCGTCCGGCGGCACCCTGGCGGCCGCCGCGGCGGCCGGCGCGACCGTCTCCACCGCGTCCGACGGCACCCTCGCCATCACCGGCACGGTCGCCACCGTGAACGCCACCCTGGCGGGCCTGACCTTCACCGCGGGCCGCGGCGGGACATCCGCCGGCATCGCGCTTACGGTCAGCGACGGCGACGGCCGCACTCCCGACGCGCAGGAGACCCTGTCGATCGCGATCACCAGCACGGTCGACCTGAACCTCCCGGGCTCCGGCGTCGTGCTGGCCGCCGGCACCCCGGCGCCCCTGGCCGGCATCTCGCTGAGCGAGGCCGGCGCCGACCTGATCACGGTGCGCCTGACGGCCACCAACGGCATGCCGGCGCTGGCCGCGCAGGGCGGCGCCGCGGTCGCGGACCTGGGCGGCGGGCTCTTCACCCTGATCGGCAACTCCAGCGACATCAACGCCACGCTGGCGGGGATGACCTTCAACGGCATCCAGGGGACGGCCGAAGCCTCGCTCCGGATCCAGGTCGAATTCACCGACCCGTCGCTGGGCGCCATCGACAGGACCCTGTCCATCGCCCTGGTCAATCCGCCGGTCATCACCCTTCCGGCCGCGGCGGACACCTATGTCACCGCCGGCGGGACCGGGACGATCCCCGGCATCTCCGTCGCCGATTTCGACGACGCGAGCCTGACCGTCACCGTCGCGCCCAGCGGCGGCACCGTCGCCCTGGCCGCCGTCGGGGGCGCCACCGTGACGGCGGGCGCCGACGGGCGCCTGACCGTGTCGGGCACCAAGGAGGACGTCAACGCGACGCTGGCCGGCCTGGCCTTCACGCCCGCCGCCGGGGTCGCCGCCGGCAGCGTGACGCTGACCGCCATCGACTCCGACCCGGTCTCCCCCGCCGTCACCGCGACGCTGGCCGTCACCGTCGTGTCGCCGTCCCAGGTGACGCTGCCGACCGGCGGCACGGCGATCGCCGGCGTCCCGACGGAACTGCACGGCTTCTCGATATCGGACGCGGACAGCGCCGAGGTCACCGCGACGCTGGTCCCGACCGGCGGCACGGTCGAGGCGACGGCGTCCGGTTCCGCCACCGTCACCGTCGGGACCGACGGCCGGATCACCGTCACCGGCAGCCCGGCCGACGTCACGGCGACGCTGGAGACCATCAGGTTCACCATGACGGCGGGGGCGAGCGCGCCGTCGCTCCAGGTCTCGGTCTCCGACGGCGACGACCGCACCGCCGACACCTCGACCACCATCGCGCTGACCGTGTCCTCCCTGAACCCGCCGGTGGCGGGCGGCGACATCACGGCGCGGGCCCCCGACGACACGACCCTGTTCCTGCCCGAGGACAGCGCCGTCCCGGGCGCCGCCAACATCAGGCTGGCGCCGTCGGTCGTGCCCAACGGCGACGGCCACGCGCCCGACGCGATCCGCATCCTGTCGGCCACGGGCGGCACCCTGACCCTGGCCGACGGCACGACCATCGTCCTGGGCGCGTCGGGCACGGTGATCCCGCTGACCGCCGGCGTCGCCGACCTGCGCTTCACGCCCGCATCCGACCGAGACACCGCCGCGACGCTCCGCTACGTCATGGTCGATACGGTCCGGGGCACGCCGAACTCGGCCGCCTCCACCGCCACAATCGCGATCACGCCAGTCAACGACCTGCCGGTCGGATCGGCCGACACCGGCACGGTCGGGCCGGGCGGGACGCTGTCCGTCGGGGCCTCCGCCGGCCTGCTGGCCAACGACCGGGACATCGATACCGGCGACAGCCTGCGCGTTTCCGCGGTGAACGGCACGGAGTCCTGGGTCGGCCAGGCCGTAACCCTGCCGTCCGGCGCGCGCCTGACGGTGAACGCCGACGGTTCCTACAGCTATGACGCCAACGGCGCCTTCGCGTCGCTGGCGGCCGGGACGACCGGCACCGACAGCTTCACCTACACGGTCCGCGACAGCGCCGGCGGGACCGCGACGGCGACGGTGACGCTTGCCATAACGGGCGTCAACGACGCCCCGGTGGCCATGGCCGACGCCCTGGGCGTCGCGGCCAACGCCCGGCTGACCGGCGACGCGCCCGGCCTGCTGGCGAACGACCGCGACGTGGACGCGGGCGACACCCTGCGGGTCGCCGCCGTCAACGGGGCGACCGACGCCGTCGGCCGGCAGATCACCTTGCCGTCCGGCGCGCTGCTGCGGCTGAACGCCGACGGCTCCTACGGCTACGATCCCAACGGGCGGTACGACAGGCTGCCCGAGGGGGCGACCGCGACCGACAGCTTCACCTACACGGTCCGCGACGCGGCCGGCGCGACCGCCTCGGCGACCGCGACCATCACCGTCCGGGGCGTCAACGACGCGCCGGTCGCGGCGGCGGACACGGCCGTCCTGACCGAGAACAGCGTGTTCAACGTCGCCGGCGCCGGCGTGCTGGTCAACGACATCGACATCGACACGGGCGACACGCTCACCGTATGGGCGGTGGACGGGCAGACCGCCAATGTCGGCCGGACGATAACGCTCGCCTCGGGCGCGAGGCTGCTGGTGAACGCCGGGGGATCCTACCGCTACGACACCAACGGCGCGTTCAGCAGCCTGGCCCCGGGGCAGAGCCGGACCGACAGCTTCACCTACACGGTCCGGGACACGGCCGGCGCCGCCTCGACCGCGACGGTCACGCTCACCATCACCGGCGTCAACAACGCCCCGGCGGCGGTCGCGGACAGCGCGGCGACGACCGCGTCGCGGGTCCTCACGGCGACCGGCGCGGCCGGCCTGCTGGCCAACGACACCGACGTGGACAGCGGCGACGGCCCCCGGCTGGTGACGGCGGTCAACGGGAACGCCGCCGGCGTCGGAAGCACGGTCACCCTGGCCTCGGGCGCGAGGCTGACGGTGGCGGCGGACGGCTCCTACCTCTACGACCCCAACGGCGCCTTCGACACGCTGGGCGCCGGGCAGACCGCGACCGACAGCTTCAGCTACACGGTCGCGGACGGCTTCGGCGGAACCGCCGTGGGCCAGGCGACCATCACGATCACCGGCGTCAACAGCCCCCCGGCGGCGGTCGCCGACAGCGCGACGGTGACCGAGAAGGCCGTGCTGTCGGTATCGGCCCTGGGCGTGCTGGCGAACGACACCGACATCAACCGCGGCGACCGGCTGACGGTGGTCGAGGTCAACGGGAACGCCGCCTCCGTCGGCCGGACGATCAGCCTGGCAACCGGCGCCAAGCTGACGCTGAACGCCGACGGCTCCTACGTCTACGACCCGAACGGCCGGTTCGCCGCCCTGAACCAGGGTCAATCGGCGACCGACCGCTTCACCTACACGGCGTCCGACCCCAGCGGGGCGACCAGCACCGCCACGGTGGTCGTCACGATCACCGGCATCAACGACGCGCCGGTGCCGCAGCCCGATCCCGGCACCGTGCCCGAGGACTTGGCGGTCAGCGTGAGCGCCGCCAACGGCGTGCTGTCCAACCTGACGGATCCCGACCAGGGCGACACCGCGACCGTGACCGCCGTCAACGGCAGCGGGTCGGCGGTCGGCCGGGCGATCACCCTGGCCTCCGGCGCGATCCTGACGGTGAACGCGGACGGCTCCTACCGCTACGACCCCAACGGCCGGTTCGAGAGCCTCGCGGCCGGGGAGACCGCGACCGACGGCTTCACCGCCACCGTGCGCGACGCCGGCGGGGCGACGGCCACGGCGACGGTGACCCTGACCATCGTCGGGGCCAACGACGCCCCGGTGGCGAGGGCCGACGCGCTCGCCCTGGGCGAGAACGACCGGGCGGCCGTCGCGGCATCCGCCGGGGTGCTGTCCAACGACTCCGACGTGGACGCGGGCGCAGCGCTGGCGGTCAGCGCGGTGAACGGGCAAACCAGCAGCGTCGGCCGGACGATCGCCCTGGCGTCGGGCGCGCGCATCACGATGAACGCCGACGGCAGCTACGTCTACGATACCAACGGGGCCTTCGCCGCCCTGGCGGCAGGGCAGACCGCGACCGACAGCGTCGACTACACCGTCTCCGACGGGAAGGGCGGCAGCGCGACGGCGACGCTGACCCTGACCATCGCGGGCGCCAACGCGAATCCCGTGGCGGCCGCCGACAGCGGAACCGTGGCCGAGGACGGCATCCTGGCCGTGGCGGCCCCGTCCGGCCTGCTGGCGAACGACAGCGACCCCGACCGGGGCGCCGTCCTGACCGTCTCCGCGGTCAACGGCTCGCCCGCCGCCGTCGGAAGCACCATCCTGCTGGCCTCGGGAGCGAAGCTGACGGTCAACGCGGACGGCTCCTACCGCTACGACCCCAACGGCGCGTTCGAGAGCCTGGCGGCCGGGCGGAGCGGCACCGACAGCTTCACCTATACGGTGAGCGACGGGACCGGCGGCACCGCGACCGCGACCGCCACCATCATGGTCACCGGCGTGAACGACGTTCCGGCCGCGGTCGCCGACGCCGTCTCGGTGGCCGAGGATGCCGTGCTCGTCGTTCCGGCCAGGGGCCTGCTGGCCAACGACACCGATGCGGACGCCGGGACCGTGCTGACGGTGACCGCGGTCCAGGGGAGCCCCGGCGCGGTCGGGACCGCCGTCACGCTGGCATCCGGCGCGCGGGTGACCGTGGCGGCGGACGGTTCCTACACGGTGGACACGGCCGGCAAGTACAATGGGCTGGCGGCCGGCGAGACCGTGACCGAGCGGTTCGATTACACCGTCTCGGACGGGCAGGGCGGCAGCGCCACCGGCACCGCCACGATCACGATCGTCGGAACCAACGACGCTCCCGTGCTGACCGGCGCCGTCACCGCCCAGGGCGCCCGGGAAGCCGAAGCCTTCAGCTTCAAGCTGCCGGCCGGGCTGTTCGCCGACGCCGACGTTTCCGACAGGCTGACGCTGTCGGCCGACCTCGCTTCCGGCGCGGCCCTGCCGGGCTGGCTGAAGTTCGATGCCGCCACCGGCACGTTCAGCGGCACGCCGGGCGGCGGCGACGCCGGATCGGTCAGGGTGCGGGTGACCGCGACCGATTTGGCGGGGGCGACCGTCTCCACCAGCTTCGCGCTGACCACGCAGGCGGCGCCCCAGGTGGTCACGCCGGTCTCCAGGCCGGCCGAAACGGTCCCGGCGGCGACCTCGACCACGGTGCAGGCAGGCGGGCCGCCCGCCATGATCATCCTGCCGCTGGTCCAGTCGACCTCCACCCTGTCGACCGGGTCGTCCACGATCCCGTCCTCCTCCTCGACCTCGGGCGGGAGCGAAGCCTTCTCCTCCGGCAGCTTCACCTTGCCGGCCGGCCGGTCCCCGCTGGTCAGCATCGGGTCGGGAGCGGCGGACGGCGGCCTGCGGCTGCTCAGCGGCGTGCCGGACCGGCAGTTCGGGATCGACGGCGCGAACAGCTTCAGGCTGCCGTCGGGGGTGTTCGGCCACTCCGACCCCACGGCGACCATCACCATCGAGGCCACCCTGGCGGACGGCTCGCCGCTGCCGGGATGGCTGAAGTTCGACGCCTCCTCCGGCACGTTCAGCGGAGCTCCGCCGGCCGGCACGGAAAGCCAGCTGGAGATCCGGGTGAAGGCCCGCGACAACGCGGGCGCCGAGGTCGTGGTGGACTTCAAGCTGAACGTGGGCGAGTCGCGCGAAGCGCCGGCGGCCGACCGCGCTCCCGACGCAGCCCCGGGCGACGGGCAGAAGAACTCCGACGCCGCGCCGCGGCGCGACCCGCAGGAGGCGCGGGCGCCGCTGGCCGGCAAGCCGTCGCTCACCGCCCAGCTCAAGGCGGCCGGGCAGGGCGATCTCCTGACCGAGGGGATGGCGCTGCTGGAAAGCCTGCTGAAGGCGGCGGGCGCCGACTCCCTGGACCGCGCGGCGTGACCGCCGCGCGCATCGACTTTTCAACGAAATCAATTGACCGCGCCAACCGTAACAACTACACCTAATTGATTAAACAAAAAGAGGTATGCCCTGCAGTCGAATCTCATGCTGGGGCTTTTCAAGGGGCGAATATGACTGGCATCATTTCGGGTGGACGGGTGCGGCGTCGACTGCGGGGCGGGCGGCATTTCCAGATTGCGGCACTCGGCCTGGCGCTGCTGACGGCATCGGGCTGCGCGATCACGCCCGAGCCTGTCACGCCGGAGGAGCGGTCGGCCCTGATCGCGGCCGACCGGCAGGCCCTGTTCCGGAACCAGGAGCCGGTGACCGGCCCGATCTCGCTGGAAGAGGCGATGGCCCGGGCCATCAAGTACAACCTGGACTATCGGCTGACCGCGATGGACCAGGCGCTCCAGAACCGGCAGCTCGACCTGACGCGCTACGACATGCTGCCCAGGCTGGTGGCCGCCGCCGGGGGAACGGCCCGGTCGAACGAGAACCTCTCGGTCAGCGAAAACACCAGGACCGGCGTCAAATCGACCGATCCGTCCCTCAGCCAGGACCAGGAGCGCTTCACCACCGACCTGACCCTGTCCTGGAACGTGCTGGATTTCGGCGTCAGCTATTACCAGGCGCGCCAGCAGGCGGACCGCGCGCTGATCGCCGACGAGCGGCGCCGGCGGGTCGTCCATTCCGTGATCCAGCAGGTCCGGGCCGCCTATTGGCAGGCGGTGTCGGCCGAGCGGATCGAGGCGGCGATCGGCCCGATCCTGGCGGAGACCCGGCAGGCGCTGAGCGACGCCCGGTCGGTCGAGGAACAGCGCCTGCGCCCGCCGGTCGAGGTGCTTCGCTACCAGAAGGCGCTGATCGAGGTCATGCGCCAGCTTGAAACGGTCGAGCAGGACCTTGCCATCGCCAAGGCCCAGCTCCGCGCGCTGATGAACCTGCCGCCGGGCCAGCCCTTCACGCTGGCGCTGCCGGCCGGATTCCGCCGCGACGTTCCCCAGGTCGGCCTCGCGATCGAGGAGATGGAGGTCCTGGCGCTGGACCGCCGGCCGGAACTGCGGGAGGAGCATTACCAGCGCCGGATCAGCGCCGCCGAGGTGCGCAAGTCGATCCTGCGCCTGCTGCCCGGGCTGACCTTCACCGGCTCCGCCAACTTCGACACCAACTCCTATCTGGTGAACAACAGCTGGGCCGAAGCGGGGCTGCGGGTCAGCTTCAACCTGTTGAACCTGCTGACCGCGCCGGCATCGATCGGCGTCGCCGAGGCCCAGCAGGAACTGGCCGAGACCCGGCGCCTGGCGCTGAGCATGGCGGCGCTGACCCAGGTCCATGTCGGCTACCAGCAGTACCAGCGGGCGCGGCGGAATTTCGAGCAGGCCGACCTGCTCGACTCGATCGAGCAGCGCCTGTACGAGAACATCCGGCAGGCCCAGGCGAGCCAGGCCCAGAACGTGCTGGAGCGGGTGCGGGCCGCGGCGTCGGCCATCCTGTCCGAACTGGCGCGCGACCGGGCCTATGCCGACCTGCAGGCGGCGGCGTCCAACGTGATCGTCTCGCTCGGCCTCGACCCGCTGCCCGCCACGGTGCCCAGCCACGACATCAAGGCCCTGACCGAGGCGCTGGCCGCGATCAACGCCGACTGGCAGGCCGGCCGGTTCGTGCCGCCGACGCCGGTGCCGGTGGCCCTCGCCGAGCCGGCCGTGTCGACGGCTCCGGCGGTCTCGGCGGTCCCGGCGGTGCAGCCCGTCGAGGCGGTGCCGATCGCCGCACCGGCGGCCCCGGAGCTGGTCGCCCCGGAGCCTGCCCCGGCCATGCCCGCCGCGGTCGTGCAGGCATCGGCCCCGCCGGTCGGACTGGCGCCGCGTCCCGTCCACGCGGCCGGGCCGAGCCGGAAGCCGCTCATCGCCGACCCGATCTAGGAGGCGGCGATGATCCGGTGGTTCCCCAGCCTGCTTGCCGCCGCCCTCCTGATCGCCTCCGCTCCGGCCGCGGGCCAGCCGGCCGACGCCGGCGCCGGCCTGGGCGGCGTGCCGGAGATCCGGGCGCAGATCTCGCCGCGGCGGAGCACCATGCTTTCGTCCGAACTGGCGGCCAAGATCGACGACCTGGGCCTGCGCGAAGGCGAGCGGTTCAAGGAAGGGCAGAAGCTGGTCGGGTTCGACTGCGCGGTCCACCGCGCCCGGCTCAACAAGGCGATCGCCCAGCAGCAGGCCGCCCGCAAGCTGTACGAGGTCAATTCCCGGCTGGACAAGCTGGGGTCGGTCAGCACGCTGGAGCTGGAGGCCGCCGCCGCCCAGCTCAGCGCGGCCGAGGCGGAGACCGCCATGATGCGGACCATGGTCGAGCGGTGCGCCGTCCTCGCCCCGTTCCCCGGGCGGATCGCCGAGCTGAAGGTCCGGCGATACGAGTTCGTCACGGAGGGGAAGGAGCTGATGGAGATCCTCGACGACCGGGAACTGGAGGTCGAGATGATCGTTCCGTCGCGCTGGCTCTCCTGGCTGGTGCCGGGGACCGGGTTCAAGGTCCTGATCGAGGAGACCGGCCACGCCTACGCGGCGGAGGTGACCCGGCTGTCCGCCCGGATCGATCCGGTCAGCCAGTCCATCAAGGTGTTCGGCAAGGTGTTCGGCAGGGTCGCGGAGAAGGGTGGCGGCCGTCAGGAGGAGCTGCTGGCGGGCATGAGCGGCCGGGCCGTGTTCGCCATGCCCAATTGAGCTACACTCGCCTCCGGTCCCGACAACAGGAGGAGAGCGAATGGCACGGGAACTGGACGTCCGCGGGCTTCATTGCCCGCTCCCGATCCTGCGCACACGCCGTCAGCTCGACCACATGGACGCGGGGGAGGAGCTGATCGTGCTGGTCACCGACCCGGCGTCGGTCATCGACTTCCGCCATTTCTGCAATACCACGGCGCACGAGCTGGTCGAGCATTCCGCTCAAGGCGGCGTCTTCACCTATCGGATCCGGCGCGGCGCGGGCTGAGCGCCGCCCCGGCCGTCCGGGTTTCGCCCAGCGCCAGGAACAGGCCGCCGGGCAGGCTGACCAGCAGCAGCAGCGCTCCGAACAGGATCGACATCAGGAGGGCGCCTTCCACCGGGACGCCGGCCAGCCCGAACACGGCGACGACGGCGCCCTCGCGCAGGCCCCAGCCCGCGATCGACAGCGGCATGCCCGCCACCAGGACGATCGGCGGCATCAGCACCAGGCAATCGACCAGGCCCACCGGCACGTCCAGGCCCCGGGCGATCAGCCACATGGTCGCGCCGGCCAGCAGATGGACCAGCGCCGAGACGCCGACGATCGGCACGGCGGTCAGGGGGCGGGCGAGCAGCCCGCGGACCGTCCGGCCGAACTCCGCGACGCCGCGCAGCCTTCCCGACAGCCAGCGGCCCGGCAGCCGGTCGGCCGCCAGCGCCAGGGCCAGCAGGGCCATTCCGGTGCCGAGGCCGGCCAGCAGGCCCCCGCGCATCGCCGGGTCGGGCATGCGGGCCAGCAGCGCCGGCCCGGTGGCCAGGACCACCGCGACCAGCCCGAGCAGCGCCGTCGTCCGGTCGACCAGGACGCCGCGCACGGCGGTTCCGACTCCGTGCCCCAGCGCGCGGAGCCGCCAGACCCGCCAGACGTCTCCGGCGATCGAGGTCGGCAGCGCCTGTCCCAGGAAGAAGGCGGCAAGGTTGATCCGCAGCGCCCGGGCCGTGCCGATGGCGGCGTCCAGGCCGGCCATGATGAAGGCCCAGCGCCAGGAGATCAGGACGACCTGGACCGCGGTGAGGGCGAAGGCCGCCGCCAGCCAGCCCGGATCGACGCCGGCCAGGCGCCCGGCGAGAGCCGTCACGTCGGCCTGGCGCAGCAGCAGCCAGAGCAGCAGGCCCGACAGGGCGAAGCGCAGGGCGGCCAGCCCGATCCGGCGGAGGCGGTCGGTCAAGACGTCAGTTCTTCAGGGCCACGGTGGCGCGTACCGGCAGGTGGTCCGACGCCCGCCGCGTCACCGGCGTGCGGACCACGTCGTAGTTGGACAGCACCAGCCCGTCCGACACGAAGATCCGGTCGAGCCGGAGCGTCGGCATCCGGACATGGAAGCTGCGCGGCGCGGCGCAGTCGGCGAAGCAGTGCATCAGCCGCTTGATCCGGGGCGACCGGGGCCGCCATTCGTTCAGGTCGCCCATGAACACGGTCGGCCGCTCCGGCCCGCGCTCCATCGTGTTCAGGACGCGGGTGATCTGGGCGTTGCGCTCCCACGGGTCCAGCCCGAGATGGGCGACGATCACCCGGACCACCTTGTCGCCGACCTGGATATCGGCGTCGATGGCGCCCCGCGGCTCCCGGTGGGGCAGGGACAGGTCGATCGGGCGGATCTCCAGGACGGGAAGCCGGCTGAGCAGGGCGTTGCCGTAATGGGCGCGCTCGTTGTGCTTGGTCGGGCCGGAATAGGCCTTCAGCCCCGTCTCCCGGCCCAGGAACTCGAACTGGTCCAGCCCGATCTCGCCCCGATGGTGCCAGCCGACCTCCTGGAGCCCGACCACGTCGGCCTCCAGCCCCTTGACCACGCCGGCGATCCGGTCGGGCGCGAACTTGGCATCCACACCGACACAGCTGTGCACGTTGTAGGTCGCGACTCGGAACGAGCGCAGGCCGGGCGGTGCCGCGCCCGGCCTCTCGTCGCGTTCGTCGACGCTCTCGATGTCGGTATCGGTGTTTTCGAGCAGATCAGTCACGCTTCGCTTGCCCCTGTCGTTGCTGTCGTCGCCTTGTCGCCCTTGCGCGCCGGTCCCGTCCTCGTTCGCCCGCCCAGCAGCTTGTTGGCGATCCATCCCAGGCTGGCCGCCACCAGCGCGATGCCGGCGGCGATCCCGATGCTGGCGGGAGTGGGCTCCCGCAGCGTCCGTTCGAGCTGGCTGCCGAGCAGGCTGAACGCCAGCGTTCCCGGCGCCATGCCCAGGGCCGTCCCGATCACATAGTCAGTGAACCGCAGATGGGACGCTCCCGCCACCACGTTGACCACGCTGAAGGGGGCGACCGGCATGACGCGGATCACCGCGACCGCCAGGATACCCTGGTCCGCCAGCCTGCGGCTGATCTTGTTGACGAACCGGCCGCCGAAACGCCGCACCCAGCGCCGGCCGCCGAGACGGCCGACCCAGAACAGGACGGCGGCGCTGGCGAGGCAGCCGGAGATCGCGGTGGCGAATCCCCAGACCGGCCCCAGCACGATGGCCGTCGCGGCGATCAGCACCATCACCGGGAACATCACGAACCCGCCGACCACATAGACGGCGACTCCGATCAGCGGCCCGAACGGCATGTCGGCCAGGCCCTGGGCCCAGTCCAGCACGCCGTCCACGGTCGCCAGCTCGCTCAGGCCGGTGAAGCGCCACAGGGCGGCGATTCCCGCCAGCAGCAGGGCCAGCGCCCCGACGACGAGTCCGAACTTCAGGCGCGGTGTCGGCTTTTCAAGGTCGGGCATGATCTGGCGGGTCAGTTCCTCTGCGGTTACCGGCTTCTCGGGGTCGAACAGGTGGATCTCGGCGATGAAGCTGTCGACACCGGCAACATCGTCAACCCTGACGGGTTCCAGGCGATGACCCTTCGGGTCGTGGAAATGCCGGATCGTCTCCAGCAGGGAGCCGGTCTCGGCCATCTTCGCCGCGACGGCGTCGCGGGGCGCTCCCAGGTGCTCGGCCAGCAGCCGGTCGCGGTAGCGCCGGATCGCCTTGCGCCGGGCCTCGCAGCCCGCCTTGCCGGGAACCGCCTCGATCGCCAGATCGCATTCGGTGTCGAAGCCCATGGACCGGTTGTTCAGGTTGGACGAGCCGACCCGCATCAGCGTGTCGTCGACCACCATGGTCTTGGAATGGATCGTGACCGGCACCCCGGCCGGCGTGACCGCGCCGAAGATGGCGAACTTGCCGTAGGTGTCGGCCTTGCGCAGCCGGTCGACCAGATGGCGCCGCGCCCGGCCCATCAGCTCCTCCTCCAGCCAGCCCGGGCAGTTCAGCGGCGTGACCACCACGATCTCCGGCCCGTCCGGATCGCCCAGCCGGGACAGCAGGGCCTGCCCGACGCATTCCGCGGTGAAGTACTGGCTCTCGATGTAGATCAGCCGCTTGGCGGCCGCGATC
This sequence comes from Skermanella sp. TT6, assembly GCF_016653635.2. Taxonomy (NCBI): domain Bacteria; kingdom Pseudomonadati; phylum Pseudomonadota; class Alphaproteobacteria; order Rhodospirillales; family Azospirillaceae; genus Skermanella; species Skermanella cutis. The sequence goes on along the minus strand of NZ_CP067420.1, from coordinate 4,806,668 downwards.
GAGGCGACGTAGAGCGCTTCGACCTCCCGCGCCTCGGCCTGGTCGCCGTGGCGGGGCAGGGTGCGGGCGATGCCGACCTCGGCGTCGCGCAGGTCGACGCGGAGCCGGTCCGGCCAGGGGTCCGACGCCCCGGTGGCCGGCGGCATGGGCGGCTCGCCGGTGCCGCGGCGCCAGCGGTAGCGGGCCAGCTCGCCCAGCGCCGCCGCGGCGTTCCCGTCCACCGCCATCATCATGTCGTGGAACGGGTCGTACAGCTCGCCGTTGGGCCGCCTGCGCCGGATGTCGTGGTCCAGGTGCTCGCTGGTGTCCCAGCGGTTCGCCGTGATGTCGATGCCGCCGCAGAAGGCCACGGCGTCGTCGATCACCACCAGCTTCTGGTGGTGGCAGGCACCGGCGGGATGCTCGCCGTCCAGCCGGAACGAGACCCGGGTGTGGGTCATCAGGTCCAGCAGGGCGGTCGGGAAGATCTCGCGCTCCAGCGCGAAGATCATCGAGAAGTCCCATTTCAGCACATGGATCCGGAGCTTCGGCCGGGTTTCCACCAGCCGTTCCAGGAATTCGCCGAACCGGTTGGGCACCTTGGGGTCGGAGGGATCGCTTTCCAGGCCGACGCGCGTGTCGAAGTCCCAGCCGAGCAGGATGATGGAGTGCTTCGCCTTGAGCATCGCCGCCTTGACCGCGCCGTAGTAATCGGCGGCGTCGATGATGAAGGCGACCCGGTCGGCATGCTCCAGCCGCCAGCAGGTGGTGCCCGGCCGAAGCAGCGGCGACGACGTGTCGAGCGGGTCTGGAACGGGGCAGTTTCGGCGGGGCTCGGGCTGCGGCATGGATATCGGGCTTCGGCTTGGCATCCGGGACGGGACGTATCGCTGTATCAACGTTTGACAAGCCGGGATAACCCCAAACCGGCGGGAATCGCCGCATCGGCGGGTTCATGCACAATAAAGTTGCGAATTCCTTCCGCTGTGATGGACTCGCGGGAAAATGCGTTGCGGTCGCGGAAGGGCGTGCTTTACGTTTACGTAAACAGGGAGCTTCAAGACATGCGGAATCTGCGCAAATTCCTGGCGTGCGCCGGGCTGGCCTTGGTATTCGCCGCGACGGCATCGGCTTCATCGCATGCCGAGGTGGTCCTGAAACGCGGCAACGGTGCGGAGCCTGAATCCTTGGACCCGGCCATTTCGACCGGCGTGCCCGAATCCTTCATCCAGATGGACATTTTCGAGGGTCTGGTCCATCCAGGCCCCGACGGTACCCTGCGCCCCGGCGTGGCGGAAAGCTGGGAGATCAGCGACGATGGGCTGACCTATGTCTTCAAGCTGCGGCCCGACGCGGTCTGGTCCGACGGAACGCCGCTGACGGCGGGGGACTTCGTCTATTCCTGGTCGCGCATGGTCGATCCGGCGACCGCGTCCAACTACGCCTTCATCCTGTGGCCGATCACCGACGCGGAGCGGATCACCAAGGGCGAGCTGCCGAAGGAGCGGATCGGCGCGCAGGCCGTGGACGACCGCACGCTGAAGGTGACCCTGCGGTCGCCCACCCCCTATTTCCTCCAGATGCTGATGCACCACTCGGCCTATCCGGTGCCGAGGCAGGCCATCGAGAAGTTCGGCCGGGAATGGACGCGGCCGGGCAACATCGTGTCCAACGGCGCCTACATGATCCAGGAATGGGTGCCCCAGGGACACATCAAGGCGGTCAGGAACCCCCGGTTCCGCGACGCCGCCGAGGTCCGGATCGACACGGTGTTCTATTACCCGGTCGAGGAGTACGGCACCGAGCTGAAGCAGTTCCGGGCCGGCGAGCTGCACACGACCTACGACGTCCCGCAGGAGCAGATCCCCATGCTCGAAAAGGACATGGCCGGCCAGTTCCGCAACTCCCCCTATTTCGGCACCTATTATTACGGCATCAACGTCACCCGCGAGCCGTTCAAGAGCAACGTCAGGCTCCGCCACGCCCTGGCCATGGCGCTCGACCGCGACATCCTGGTCAAGCAGATCACCAAGGGCGGCGAGATCCCGGCCTATGGCTGGGTGCCGCCCGGCGTGCCGGGATACCAGCAGCAGCAGGTCGAGTGGGCCGGGACCGACCAGAAGGCCCGCGTCGCCGAAGCGAAGAAGATCCTGGCCGAGGCCGGCTTCGACAAGGGCAACCCGCTGAAGGTCGAGCTGCTCTACAACACCAACGACAACCACAAGAAGATCGCCATCGCGGTCGCCGGCATGTGGAAGCAGTTCCTGGGCGTCGAGACCACGCTTCGGAACGAGGAGTGGAAGGTCTATCTGGAAAGCCGCAACAAGAAGCAGTTCGAGGTGATGCGCGCCGCCTGGATCGGCGACTATGTGGACCCCTACAGCTTCCTGGAACTGCTGCGCGGCGACATCGGGGAGCAGAACCCGGCCGGCTACGCCAATCCCGAATACGACCGGACGGCGGACAAGGCGACCGCCGAGACCGACCCGGCCGCCCGCTTCGGGCTGCTGGCGGAGGCCGAGCGGATGGTGCTGGCCGACATGCCGGTCATCCCGATCTATTTCTACAGCCAGCAGCACATGGTGTCCGACAAGGTGAAGGGCTGGCAGGACAACCTGATGGACTGGCACCCGACCCGATACCTGCGCCTCGAATAGTCCGCCCGGAAAAGCCAGCCAGAAAGAACCTGCCGTGCTGAGCTATGCCGTCCGCCGCCTGCTGGGCGCGATCCCGACGCTGCTCGTCATCCTGACGATCACCTTCTTCCTGGTCCGGCTGGCGCCGGGCGGGCCGTTCGACGGCGAGCGCTCGCTTCCGGCGGAAATCGAGCGGAACCTGGCGGCGGCCTACCACCTGGACGAGCCGCTGCCGATGCAGTACCTGCGCTACCTGGGGCAGGTGGTCCAGGGCGACTTCGGGCCGTCCTTCAAGTACAAGGACTTCTCGGTCACCCAGCTGATCTGGAGCGGCTTCCCGGTGTCGCTCCAGCTCGGCGGCACGGCCATGCTGCTGGCGGTGGTGGTCGGCACGGCGCTGGGCGCCTTCGCGGCGCTCCGCCAGAACAGCGGGCTGGACCATGCGGTGATGGGGACGGCCATGTTCGGCATCGCCGTCCCGAACTTCGTGATAGCGCCCTTGCTGACGTTGGTGCTGGGCGTCCATCTGGGGCTGCTCCCGACGGGCGGCTGGGGAACCTGGCAACAGATGCTGCTGCCGGTCGTGGCGCTGGCGCTGCCGCAGATCGCCTACATCGCCCGCATGACCCGGGCCAGCATGATCGAGCTGCTGCGCTCCAACTTCATCCGCACCGCGCGGGCCAAGGGCCTGCCGGAGCGGGTGACGATCTTGCGCCACGCGCTGAAGGGGGCGCTGCTGCCGGTCGTCTCCTACCTGGGGCCGGCGACCGCGGCGGTGATCACCGGGTCGGTGGTGATCGAGCAGATCTTCGGCATTCCCGGCATCGGCCGCTACTTCGTCCAGGGTGCCCTGAACCGCGACTACACCCTGGTGATGGGCGTGGTGATCTTCTACGGCGTGCTGATCATCCTGTTCAACCTGATCGTCGATCTCGCCTACGGGCTGCTGGACCCGAGGGTCCGGTATGACTGATTCTGGAGAATGCCGCCGTCCGATCGTAGGTCGGCCTTCACCGGGAGGTGAACGCCGACAGGCAGACCGGGGTGTTCGCCTGGAGACGTCGGCGTCGGAATCGACCGGGGTGTCGGCGTTCGCCCTGACGGGCGAAGGCCGACCTACGACAGCCGCGTCTCGCATGACTGAGGTTTCCTGACATGGTCCTGCACGACCCCGCCGTGACGGCGGCGCCGATCCGGGGGCGCAGCCTGTGGGGCGACGCGCGGCGCCGGCTGATGCGCAACAAGGCCGCCGTGTCGGCCGGCACCGTCCTGGCTCTGGTGGTGCTGGCCTGCCTCGCCGGGCCGCTGCTGATCCCGTTCGACCTGGACGAGATCTCCTGGGACGCCATCATGGCGCCGCCGGACATCGCGGCAGGGCATTACTTCGGAACCGACGCCAACGGCCGCGACTTGGCGGTCCGCACCCTGCACGGCGGCCGTATCTCGCTGATGGTCGGACTCGTGGCGACTGCGGTCAGCCTGACCATCGGCGTCCTGTACGGGGCGACGGCGGGCTATCTGGGCGGCCGGACGGACGCGGTGATGATGCGGCTGGTGGACGTGCTCTACTCGCTGCCCTTCATGTTCTTCGTGATCCTGCTGATGGTGTTCTTCGGCCGGAACATCGTGCTGATCTTCGTGGCGATCGGGGCGGTGGAGTGGCTGGACATGGCGCGGATCGTGCGCGGCCAGACGCTCAGCATCAAGCGCAGGGAGTTCATCGAGGCGGCGCGGGCCGGCGGCGTCCGCCCGCTCTCGATCATCCGGCGGCACATCATCCCCAACACGCTGGGACCCGTGGTCGTCTACATGACGCTGACCGTGCCCAAGGTGATCCTGCTGGAAAGCTTCCTCAGCTTCCTGGGCCTGGGCGTCCAGGAGCCCATGACGAGCTGGGGCGTGCTGATCAGCGAGGGCGCCGCCAACATGGAGAGCGCCTGGTGGATGCTGGTCTTCCCCGCGGTCTTCCTGGCGGTGACCCTCTTCTCGCTCAACTTCATCGGTGACGGTATCCGTGACGCTCTCGACCCAAAGGACCGCTGAGGACGCCGTGCTCTCCGTGCGGGGGCTGACCACCCGCTTCGCCACCCCGGAGGGGGAGGTGAGGGCGGTCGACGACGTGGGCTTCGACGTGATGCCCGGGGAGACCGTCGGCGTCGTCGGCGAGTCCGGTTCCGGCAAGAGCCAGCTCTTCATGACCGTGATGGGCCTGCTGGCCGGCAACGGCCGGGCCTCGGGCAGCGTGCGGTTCCGCGGCCGGGAGATCCTGGGGCTGCCGGCCCCGGCGTTGAACCGCATCCGAGGCGAGAAGATCTCCATGATCTTCCAGGACCCGATGACCTCGCTGAACCCCTACCTGAAGGTCAGCACCCAGATGACCGAGGTGCTGCGGCTCCACAAGGGCATGGACAAGGCGGCGGCCCGTGCCCGCGCGGTCGAGATGCTGGACCTGGTCCGCATCCCGGAGGCGCGACGCCGGCTGGACATGTATCCGCACGAGTTCTCCGGCGGGATGCGCCAGCGGGTGATGATCGCCATGGCGCTGCTGTGCCGGCCCGACCTGCTGATCGCGGACGAGCCGACCACCGCGCTGGACGTCACGGTGCAGGCGGCGATCCTGGACCTGATGGCCGACCTGAAGCGGGAGTTCGACACCGCCATCGTCCTGATCACCCACGACCTGGGCGTGATCGCCGGGCTGGCCGACCGGGTGATGGTGATGTATGGCGGCCGGGTGATCGAGACCGGCACCGTCCGCGACATCTTCTACGCGCCCGGCCATCCCTATACCGAGGCGCTGCTGCGGAGCATGCCGCGCATCGACGCCGACACCCTGTCGGAGCTGCCGACGATCCCGGGCCAGCCGCCCAACCTCCAGCATCTGCCGCCGGGCTGCAACTTCCAGACCCGCTGCCCGTACCGTTTCGAGCGCTGCGTCGCCGAGGATCCGGCCTTGCTGACGGTCGATCCAGCAAAGGGGTTGGCCCGCGCCAAGGCCTGCCATCTCGACCGCCCCGCCGTGGAGCACCCTAACGTGGATCACCCTGCCGTGGGATACCGATGACCGCCGCACCCGCTCCCCTCCTGTCGGTCCGCGACCTGCGGGTCTCCTTCCCGATCCCGCGCGGCATGTTCCGGGGCACCGATACCCTGCGCGCGGTGGACGGCGTCAGCTTCGACCTCTATCCCGGCGAGACGCTGGGCATCGTGGGCGAGTCCGGCTGCGGCAAGTCCACCCTGGGCCGCGCCGTGCTGAAGCTGATCGAGCCGACCGGCGGCACGGTCGCCTGGCTGGGCGAGGACATCTCCGGCCTGCCGGAATCCCGCATGCGCCGGCACCGCCAGGACATGCAGGTGATTTTCCAGGACCCGCTGGCCTCGCTGGACCCGCGCATGACCGTCGGCGACATCATCGGCGAACCGCTCGACACCTTCCATCCGGACCTGAAACGACCGGCCCGCCGCGCCCGGATCGAGGACATGATGGTCCGCGTCGGCCTGCTGCCGGAGATGATCAACCGCTACCCGCACGAGTTCAGCGGCGGGCAGGCCCAGCGGATCGGCATCGCCCGGGCGATGATCCTGAACCCCCGGCTGATCGTGTGCGACGAGCCGGTCTCCGCCCTGGACGTGTCGATCCAGGCGCAGATCGTGAACCTGCTGATGCGGCTCCAGCGCGAGTTCCACCTGTCGCTGATCTTCATCAGCCACGACCTGAGCGTGGTGCGCCACATCAGCCACCGCATCATGGTGCTCTACCTGGGCAAGCAGGCGGAACTGGCCGACCGCGACACCCTCTACCGCGACCCGCGCCACCCCTACACCAAGGCGCTGATCTCGGCGGTGCCTATCCCCGACCCGGACCGCGAGCGGTCCAAGCAACGCATCGTCCTGACCGGCGATCTGCCATCGCCTTTGAACCCGCCCAGCGGCTGCTACTTCCGCACCCGCTGCCCGCGCGCCGAGGCGGTGTGCGCGGAGGTGGCGCCCGGCTTCGATCCGGTGGCGCCGGGGCACTTCGCGGCGTGCCATTTCAGGGGGGAGTGATCACCTCACACCCTCACGCATACGAGGGAATTGCGGAACTACCTCTTTCGTTATATCCAGTCGGCATGGGAACCGATCGTTCAACCGCCTGGTGACGGGAATGCGCGCAAAACTCCAAGAGCACCGCGCCCAGCGCGACGTTGGACGCGGGTCGGCGGCATCCGTTGCGAAGATGCGGTGTTGACTTTTATGGCAACACTGGAGCATCTTTGGACGAAGGGTACCCTCGTCAAGTTCGAAGCGAACCTTGCACCCCATGAACTGCCGCACCGGTCGGTCTATTTTGCGGCGCAGTTCGATGAATGGATCGAGGCCGTCCTGTATGACGAATGGAGCGATGCCCGCGGCAGGGACATGAGTCCCTATGAGCAGGTGGAGGCTATATTCGTTGATTTCGTCAAAGGATGGCCCATGGTCTATGGGGTCCATAAGAAGCTTCTGCGACCGGAAACGCGGGGCATCTGGTCATTGAGAACACCGGATGTACGGATCTTCGGATGGTTTCCTACTCTTGGAACTTTCCTTGCGGTAAGGGGTGCCATGAAGCGGAACCTAAAGCAGCCCATGGACTATCGAGAGCATATCGACCACGTCGCGGACTTTCGTGACGCATTGCCACTGGACGAACCCAAGAGCATCGCGGGGACAAGGCCCGATGAGAACGCGTAGCTTCCGTATCGACGAACGCCGCCGCTCCTACCTGCGCTTGGTGAGCGAGATCAAGCATGTCCTCGCCCAAGCCCTGGCCGAAGAGCAGGAACGGCGTGGGCTGACCATGGCCGAGATGGCACGCATCCTGGAGGTGGACCGGTCGCATATTTCACGAAAGCTCAGCGGCGAGACCAACATGACTTTGGAAACTCTCGCTGATCTGGCTTACGCCCTTGATCGGCCGGTGCAAATATCATTGTTGCCGCGCCCGGTTCGGCACGACGTCAATCACGGAGCGGATAAGAGTGCCTAACATAACCATCGTTCGACGAAGCGGAAGGTGATGAGGGCTGCGGCGAGGTGGTTGAAGGCGGCAAAGATATCGATCCGGCGTTCGTAGCGCACGGAGGTCCGCCGGAATTGGGCGAACCATCCAAGGTGCGTTCGACCTTCCAGCGGTGCCGGCCCAGGCGCTCGGTGCTGTCGATGCCGCGCCGCGCGATCCGGGGAATGATGGCGCGTCCGCGCAACGCACGCCGGCAGCGCCGGAAATCATAGCCTTTGTACCGCTTTCAGCGTTAGCTAAAGCTCCCGCATGCAGCTTGGCGGGACGGCGGCGGGGCCGGCCGGCGCACTGGCGGATGGGCGGGATGGCATCGACGGTGGCCTCCAGCATCCGGCTGTCGTGGATGTTGGCGGCCGACAGGGTCACGGCCAGCGGGATGCCGTTGGCGTCGATGACGACGTGGCGCTTCGAGCCCGGCTTGCCGCGGTCGGTCGGGTTCGGCCCGGTCTCCCGGCCTCCCTTTTTGCCGGGACGCTGGCGCTGTCCAGCGCCGCCCGGCTCCAGTCGATCGCGTTGGCCTTGCCCAGCCGGTCCAGAAGAACGTGGTGCAACCTCTCCCAGACCCCTGAGGCCTGCCAGTCGCGCAGCCGCCGCCAACAGGTCATGCCCGAGCCGCAGCCCATCTCCTGCGGCAGCATCTCCCACGGAATGCCACTTCGCAACACGAACAGGATGCCGGTCAGCGCCGCCCGGTCATCGACCGGCGGCCGACCGCCTTTCGGACGGGGCGGACGGGACGGCAACAGCGGCGCCACGACCGCCCACAGCTCATCGCTGACAAGGGGTTTCGCCATGCCCGTCAGATAGGCGGCGTCAGCCTCTCATCAAGGTTTTGTTAGACGCTCTTAGTGATCCCTGCAAATGTCCGGTCCGAATTGGGTATGCAGGAGGGAGGCAAGTTCATCCTCCATGTCGAGGCCGGCCAGATCCGCCTTGAGCCGATCCGGGCTGCCGTCGCTTGTGCCCAGGCAATGGCAAGCCGCTATGTTCCGGAAGGGATCAGTCTGGTCGATGAACTGAGCGAGGAGCGTCGGGCGGCGGCCGGGTTTGAGTGATCCGGTTCTTGATGGATCGACGGTTCCTGCCTGTGGTGGGAGCGGCGGGCCGTGGTCATTATCGCCGAAAGAGCCTGGAACGATCGAGTGGAAGCCGCAACCGGCGTGAAAATCCTGCGGATAGGCAACGGGTCTTCATCCTGACATCCGGTGGGCTACTATCCGGTGGGGTGACGGCTTCGGTCCGGCCCGTTAGGATGCCGCGTTCCGACCCTGCCGTTTCCGAGACTTCGAGAGAACATTCCCCATGGCCCAGCTCAGTGACGATTGCTTCGCCTTCGGCGGCCCCCTGATGTCCCTGGACGCCGCGCGCGACATGCTGGCGTCCCGGCTGGTGGCCGTCACGGAGGTCGAGCGGGTGGCCCTGGATGCCGCCCTGGACCGGGTGCTGGCGGAGGACGTGGTGGCAGGGGTCAGCGTGCCGCCCCATGACAATTCCGCCGTGGACGGTTACGCGGTGCGGTTCGAGGATCTGTCCGCCGAACGGGAAACCGTGCTCCCCATCGTCGCCCGCGTGGCCGCCGGCGACCGGCCGGTGGAGCGGGACCCGGCGGGGACGGCGGTCCGGATCTTCACCGGGGCGCCGATGCCGGCCGGGTACGACACCGTGATGATGCAGGAGGACTGCGGCGAGCGGGAAGCGCCCGACGGGACTCGGGCCGTCGTGATCCGGCCGGGCATCAAGCGCGGCGCCAACCGCCGCGAAGCCGGGGAGGACGTCCGGGAGGACTCGGTGATCCTCCGCGCGGGGCGCCGGCTGCGGCCCCAGGATGTCGGGCTGATGGCGGCGGTCGGTCTGACCGGCGCCGCGGTGCGCAGGCCGCTGCGGGTCGCCGTCGTCTCGACCGGCAACGAGCTGGAGGAGCCCGGCCGGCCGCTCGGCCCCGGCGCGATCTATGACGCCAACCGCTTCACCCTGTCGGCGCTGGTCCGCCGGATGGGCGGGCTGGTGACCGACCTGGGCATCCTGCGCGACGATCCGGCCGAGCTTCGGGCGGCGCTGGAGCGGGCCGCCGAAGGGCACGACCTGATCGTGACCACCGGCGGGGTTTCGACCGGCGAGGAGGACCACGTCAAGGGGGCCGTCGAGTCGCTGGGCGGGCTGCATTTCTGGCGGCTCGCCATCAAGCCCGGCCGCCCGGTGGCGCTCGGCCAAGTCCAGGGCAAGCCGTTCGTCGGGCTGCCCGGCAACCCCGTGGCCGCCATGGTCACCTTCTTCTGCCTCGCGCGTCCCCTGATCCAGCACCTGGCCGGCGAGACCGTTTCGGAGCCGACATTGTTCCGGGTCCGGGCCGACTTCGACTACAGGAAGAAGGAGGGCCGCCGCGAGTTCGTCCGGGTCAGCCTGTCGCCCGGAGCCGACGGGGAGCTGGTCGCGACCAAGTTCGCCCGCGACGGGGCCGGCGTCCTGTCGTCCATGGTGGACTCGGACGGCCTGGTGGTGCTGCCGGAGGACGTGACCCGGCTTGAGCGGGGCGGCATGGTATCGTACATGCCGTTCAGCGAAGTGCGCTGAACACAGGCGGATCCCATGCAGCACGACACGTACACGGACCGGTACCTCTCGGACATCCTGGCGTCGGCCAAGGTGATCGCCCTGGTGGGCGCCAGCACCAACTGGAACCGGCCCAGCTATTTCGTCATGAAGTACCTTCAATCCAGGGGCTACCGCGTGATCCCGGTCAATCCCGGCGTCGCGGGGCAGGAGCTGCTGGGGGAGACGGTGTACGCCCGGCTGGAGGATATCCCCGAGCCGGTGGACATGGTCGATGTCTTCCGCAATTCCGAGGCGGCGGGGCCTGTGACGGACAGCGCCATCGCGATCGGCGCCAAGGTCGTCTGGATGCAGATCCAGGTGCGGAACGACGAGGCCGCCGAGCGTGCGGAGCAGGCCGGGCTGAAGGTCGTCATGAACCGCTGCCCGAAGATCGAGTATATGCGGCTCCACGGCGAGCTGGGCTGGAACGGCATCAATTCGAACGTCATCACCAACCGCAAGCGGCCGGTCAAGGCCGTCAAGAAACTGATGTAGGACAGGGGAGGGGAGCGCCATGGCCGGGGACGGGACTGGGCAGAGGACATTCGGGTTCGAGACGCGGGCGGTGCATGCCGGGGCGGCTCCGGACCCGGCGACCGGCGCGCGGGCGACGCCGATCTACCAGACCACCAGCTACGTGTTCGACGACGTCGAGGACGCGGCGTCGCTGTTCAATCTCCAGAAGATGGGCTTCATCTATTCGCGGCTGACCAACCCGACCGTTTCGGTGCTGGAAGAACGCATCGCCAGCCTGGAGGGCGGCCGGGGCGCCACCGCCACCGCGTCGGGCCACGCGGCGCAGATGCTGACCTTCTTCGCCCTGATGGCGCCGGGGGAGGAGTTCCTGTCGTCGCGGCGGCTCTATGGCGGGTCGCTCAACCAGTTCGCCAACAGCTTTCCCCGCGCCTTCGGCTGGAAGGCGGTGTTCGTCGACGGGGAGGACGCCGACGGCTACCGCAGGGCGCTGACGCCCAAGACCAAGGCGATCTTCATCGAGAGCCTGGCCAATCCGGGCGGCGTGGTCTCCGACATCGCGGCGATCGCCGAGGTGGCGGGGGAGGCCAACGTTCCGCTGATCGTGGACAACACCATGGCGACGCCGTACCTGTGCCGACCGATCGAGCACGGCGCCGACCTGGTCGTCCATTCCACCACCAAGTTCCTGTCGGGCCACGGCAATTCGGTCGGCGGCGCGGTCGTGGACAGCGGCCGGTTCGACTGGACCGCGGCGGGCAAGTATCCGGCGCTGACCGAGCCGGAGCCCGGCTACCACGGCCTCCGCTTCCACGAGACCTTCGGCGACCTGGCCTTCACGATCCACGGCCACGCCATCGGGCTGCGCGACCTGGGGCCGAACCAGCAGCCGATGAACGCCTTCCTGACCCTCACCGGGATCGAGACCTTGGCGCTCCGCATGGAGCGGCACTGCGCCAACGCGCTGAAGGTCGCCGAATTCCTCCAAGGCCACCCCGCCGTGGCCTGGGTCAACTATGCCGGCCTGCCGTCCAGCCCATACCATGAGCTGGCCCGCAAGTACCTGCCCAAGGGGGCGGGCGCGGTCTTCACCTTCGGCCTGAAGGGCGGCTTCGATGCCGGCGTGGCGGTGGTCGAGGGCGTCGAGCTGTTCAGCCACCTCGCCAATATCGGCGACACGCGGTCGCTGATCATCCATCCGGCCTCGACCACCCACCGCCAGCTCTCCGACGAGGGGCTGAAGGCGGCGGGGGCGACGCCCGACGTCATCCGCCTGTCGGTCGGCATCGAGAGCGCGGAGGACCTGATCGCGGACCTGGACCAGGCGCTGGCGAAGGCTACTCCGCGCTGACGGCGGAGGCCGCGAGCGGCGGCGCCACCACGGGAACGGCCGGCACGGCGGGAGCCGCCGGCGCCTCCCGGGGGAGCAGGGTGGCCGCCAGCACGGCGGTGGCCGCGAAGCCGGCGAGCATGACGAAGAGCCACCAGAAATCGGTGCTCCAGCCATAGGCCAGCGCCACGAGCTGGACGCCCAGGGGAGCAACGCCGAAGGACAGCACGAACTTGGCGCCGAACGCCAGCCCGCGGTGCCGGGCCGGCGTGTAGCGGGCCAGCAGCATGGTTTCCGCCGGGATCTGGAGGCTCTGCGTGAACACCACCAGCGCCGCCACCATCAGCAGGGGAAGCCCGGCGAAGCTGGAAGCGATCAGCAGCAGCGGGATCTGGATCGCCAGGCACCCGACATAGACCCGCTTCAGCGGATAGCGGTCGGACAGCATGCCGCCGACGAACTGCGACCCGCTGGCGAACAGATAGACCAGGGTGACCAGTCCGCCGACGCCCAGGGTCCCTTCGCCGACGAGGCCGGTCATGCGCTCGCCGAACCATTTGGGCATCGCGGTCATGGTGGACTGGAAGATCAGGCCGGCGCAGACCATGGTGACCGACAGCACCAGGAAGGCGCGGACGGCGTCGGCGCGGTTGGTGCCCGGCTGCGGCTTGGCGTCCCGTTCCCTGTCGGTGACCAGCCCGGTCGCGATGCAGGCCAGCAGAACGAAGCCCGCGGCCATGCACACCACCCCCGGAACGATGAAGGCGGCGCGCCAGTTGATCAGTTCGGTCAGGCCGCCGGCGACGATCGCCGCCCCGGCGATGCCGACGCTGCCGAAGATCCCCATGACGCCGAGCGCGCGGCCCCGGTTGGTCGCGTTCTTGATCACCCAGGACATGCCGACGGGATGGAAGATCGAGCCGCCCAGCCCCAGGACCGCCAAGCCGACGGCCAGCGCCGTGGTGCCGCCGGCGAACCCGGCCGCGATCGACCCGGCGCCCGTCAGCAGGAAGAAGACGACCATCATCTTGGCGTCGCTCCAGCGGTCGCCCAGCCAGCCGGCGATCGGGGCGCCCAGCCCGATCATCAGGGAGCCGACCGTCCAGAGCCGGATCAGCTCGTCGTAGCTCATGGCCCAGTCCCGCTCCAGCCCGAGCACGACCGTGAGGTACAACGCGGTCAGCACATGCATGAAGGCATGGCCGATACAGGCGAACCCCAGCGAGAGGCGGGCGGAGAGGGGAGACATGATGGACCTCGGAAGAAGACAGTGCGCCGTCGATGGATGCTGGGTGAAAACGTCGCATGTCGCGGGGAACCCGGGCAAGTTGCACCCCGCGCATGGCTCCTATGCGCGTCTTCACCCGGTTTCGGCGACGATCCAGTCCAGATAGGGTGCGTGGCCCCGCGAGAGGGGCAAGGCCACGATGCAGGGGCAGTCATAGCCGTGGAGCTCTTTCACCCTCGCTTCCAGCTGGTCGAACAGGTCGGCCTTCGTCTTTGCGATGACGACCACCTCCCCGGCCTGCTCGACCTTGCCCTGCCAGCGATAGATCGAGGTCATGCCGGGCAGCAGATTGGCGCAGGCCGCGAGCCGCTCCTCCACCAGGATGCGCCCGATCCGGCGCGCCTCGTCCGCGGTCGGCACCGTCATGTAAACGAAGATCATGTCCATCGATCGCCCGCCGCGTGTGCATGATATTGGCTGAGCAGGCAGGCTAACGTAAGATGCGCCACCCGTCATCCCACCAGCCGGACCGATCCATGACCGCTCTGCCAGAACCCGGGCCAGAACCCAGGCCAGAACCCGGCCCGGAGACCGGCGCTCGGCCGGAGGCCCGGCAGCTCCAGTGGCTGCGCCGGGGGCTTTCGCAGCCCGGCGGGAAGCTGCCGCTGTTCGACGAGGAGGGGCAGCGAGTCGACCGCGCGCTGGTCCGGTCGTGCATCGACGCCGGCTGGGCGGAGCGCTGGTTCCATAATCCGCTGAAGCCGGACTGGGTCGTCTGCCGCCTGACCGAGGCGGGACGGCTGCTGCTGGAGGTGCCGGCGGGCGGCGAAGGGAAGGGGCGAAAAATTTCTGCCAGTGGCGATACGCCGCAGGCTTGACATAATACCTTCCTTGAACGCATACATATGCAACGGATCGCACCGGCCCGAGTCTAGGGGGGAAACGCCCGCAAAAGGGCGAGGCGGCCAATGAGCCGCAGAAGGTTTTGTAGACGCGAACGGCCCCCATCGGGGGCCGTTCGTGTTTGCGCGTGCCTTATCCTTCGGCCGGTTTCCCTCGTCGATGACGGCGCCGCTCCGGAACGGAAAGAGCCGGCAACGTTCGTCACGTTGCCGGCTCTCGACCGAATGTTCAGTTTCCTGAAGATATCGGGCAGGCGGGATTCGAACCCACGACCCCCAGTCCCCCAGACTGATGCGCTACCAGGCTGCGCTACTGCCCGTCAAACCCCGGCGATCCGTGCCGGCCTTCTCGGCGGCGGTTCGTCCGGTGTGGCGCGGACTATAGCCGCGCCCCCGGGGCCACGCAATCGCTCCGATGAATTTATTTGCCTATTTCCTGCCGCCCCGCAGCATGTCGCGGAGTGCTATCAGTTCGGTCAGCACCGCCTCGATGTCCTCGCGCTGGGTGCGGGTCATCCCGCCGGGTTCCTCGTACCCGTGTCCATGCCCATGCTCGTGATCGTCCTCGTCGTCGTCATGGTCGAAAGGTTCGTGGTCCGTCTCCGCGGCCGCGGCGGCGCGGGGTTCCTCCCCGGTCCGGGGCTGCTGGTCGGGGCCGGCCTGGGGCATGCCGCCGCGCGCTTCCCGCAGCAGGCGCTGCACGCCCTTGATCGTGTAGCCTTCCTTGTAGAGCAGGCTCTGGATCCGCCGGAGCAGCTCGACGTCCTCGGGCCGGTAATAGCGCCGGCCGCCGCCGCGCTTCAGGGGTCGGATCTGGGGGAACTTGGTCTCCCAGAAGCGCAGCACATGCTGCGGCACGTCGAGTTCGGCGGAAACCTCGCTGATCGTGCGGAAGGCTGTGGCCGATTTCGCCATGCTGCGGGGCCGCGGGTCCGGGTTGGGTGCGGTCATCGTCACGAGGCTACTTCAATATGCGGCGGATCGAGTTCGGCGAGCGTCTGGTTGATCCGGGACTTGAGCACGTGGCTCGCCCGGAAGACAAGCACGCGCCGCGGCATGATCGGCACCTCCTCGCCGGTCTTGGGGTTGCGACCGATGCGCTGCCCCTTCTGCCGGACCGAGAAACTGCCGAACGACGAGATCTTCACCATCTCCCCACGCGCAAGGGCGTCGGAGATCTCGTTCAGGACGGTCTCCACCAGATCGGCGGATTCGTTGCGCGACAAGCCGACTTCCTGGTACACGGCCTCGCTCAGTTGAGCGCGGGTGACGGTCTCCTGAGTCATGACGTCTTCCCTCTCGCCAGTGGCCCGATAGCCGCCGGACCTGCCGCCGGAACCGTAATCCCACGGAAGAAATGCGTCAATTACAAAGAGTTGGCGCGCGTCGTTGAGGGGCGGGGCGGCATCACAGCTTTCCCGGACCGGTGTTCCCGTCACATGCGGACCAGGGCGGAACCCCAGGTGAAGCCGCCGCCCATGGCCTCCATCAGCACCAGGTCGCCCTGCTTGATGCGGCCGTCATGCACCGCTTCCGCCAGGGCCAGCGGGATCGAGGCGGCCGAGGTATTGCCGTGGTGGTCCACGGTCATCACCACCTTGTCACCCGACAGCTTGAGCTTGCGCGCCGTGCCTTCGATGATCCGCTTGTTGGCCTGGTGCGGCACCAGCCAATCGATGTCGTCGGCGGTCAGCTTGTTGGCTTCCAGCGCCTCGTTCACGACCTCGCTCAGCCGTGTCACGGCGTGGCGGAAGACCTCCTGGCCGACCATCCGGACATGGCCGGTGCTCTGGGTCGCCGACGGCCCGCCGTCCACCCACAGTAGCTCGTACTGCCGCCCGTCGGAATGCAGGTGGGTCGACAGGATGCCCCGGTCGCTCTTGGCGCCTTCGCCCTCGGCGGCCTGGAGCACCACGGCCCCGGCGCCGTCGCCGAACAGGACGCAGGTGGTCCGGTCCTCCCAGTCCAGGATGCGGGAGAAGGTCTCCGCGCCGATGACCAGCGCCGTCGTCGCCTGGCCCAGCCGGATGAAGTTGTCGGCGACCGACAGGGCGAACACGAAACCGGAGCAGACGGCCTGGAGATCGAAGGCGAACCCCCGGGTGATCCCCAGTTCGGCCTGGACCCGGGTGGCGGTCGCCGGAAAGGTGTGGTCCGGCGTGGTGGTCGCCAGGACGATCAGGTCGACGTCGGCGGCCTGGATGCCGGCATGCTCCAGCGCCCGGCGCGCCGCGGCCAGCGCGAGGTCGGACGTCTTCTCGTCCGGTGCGGCGAGGTGGCGCGACCGGATGCCGGTCCGCTGGGTGATCCAATCATCGGAAGTATCGACCCGCTGGGCGAGGTCATGATTGGTCACAACGTTCTGCGGCAGGTACGAGCCGCAGCCTACGATCCTTGAACGTCGAACCATCTATATGGCCGCTGCCTTTGAGTCCGGGAGGGATGAATTCGGAACCGTGGGGTTCTGGGGCGTGCCGTCCGGGCCCGCGGCGGCGGTCAGGTCGCCGATCCGGGCCATCTCGGTCTTGATCGTCTCGTTGAAGCCCCGGGTCACCAGGTCGACGCCCACGCAGATCGCGTTGGCGAAGCCGGTCGGGTCCGTGCCCCCGTGGCTCTTGACGCACACGCCCTGCAAGCCCAGGAACATCGCGCCGTTGTAGCGTCGCGGGTCCATGCGTTTCTTGAGCTTGGTGAAGGCGTTGCGGGCCAGCAGATAGCCCAGGCGCGCCACGATCGAGGACTCGAACGTCCGGCGCAGCAGTTCGGAATAGAGCTTGGCGGTACCTTCGGCCGTCTTCAGCGCGACGTTGCCGGTGAAGCCGTCGGTGACGACGACGTCGACCGTGCCGGACGGGATGTCGTTGCCCTCGATGAAGCCGTGGAACTTGCCGGGCAGGGGCGTCACGCGCAGCTGGGCGGCGGCGGCCTTGATCGACTCGTGTCCCTTGACCTCTTCGGCGCCGATGTTGAGCAGCCCGACGGTCGGTTCCATCAGGCCCAGCACGGTGCGCGCGAAGACCGAGCCCATGACCGCGAACTCGACCAGGTTCCTGCTGTCGCACTCGATGTTGGCGCCCAGGTCCAGCATCACGCTCTCGCCCCGCAGCGTCGGGAAGAACGAGGCTATCGCCGGCCGGTCGATGCCTGGCAGCGTCTTCAGCACGAACTTGGCCATGGCCATCAGCGCGCCGGTGTTGCCGGCGGACACGACGCACGCGGCCTTGCCCTGCGCCACCGCGTCGATGGCGAGCCGCATGCTCGAATTCCGGCCAGCACGCAGCGCCACGGCCGGCTTCGCGTCATTGCTGACGGCATCCGGCGTGTGATGGATCGTGGAAATGCGCTCCAGGTCGGGAAGGTTCGCGAGCAGCGGCCTTATCCGCTGTTCGTCGCCGAAGAACAGATAATCGATCTCCGGGCAACGCAGCCGAGCCATATCGGCACCCGCGACGACCACCTCCGGCGCATGATCTCCGCCCATGGCGTCCAGGGCGATCGTCAAACGCGCGCTCACCGCATCCGATCTCCGTACACCGTCCGGTTCCGCTCCGTCCGCCGGACCGGTCAAGCGGTCGCGGCTTCGGCCACCACTTCACGGCCGTCGTACTGGCCGCAGGAGCCGCAGACATGGTGCGGGCGCTTCAACTCGCCGCAGTTCGGGCACTCGGCATAGGAGGCGGCGGTCAGGGCGTGGTGGGAGCGGCGCATGTCGCGCCGGGACTTGGAGGTCTTTTTCTTCGGAACAGCCATGGTCGGAACTCTCTATTATAAAAGGCGGCCCGAAGGAGCCGCCTTATGCGAACCGCTTCATTACAGAAAACGCCCCCGGGGGGCAAGCGCGAACCGCGAATTTAGTGGGGCCGCTTCAGCTTGGCAAGGGTCAGGAACGGATTCGGCCGCTCGGCCGGAACCTCGTCCCCGCCCTCCGCGGGGGCGTCCTCTATATGGTCCTCGAACGCGATTCCGGGGCGGCGCGGATAGGGGTCGAGCGCCAGCGACAGGTGCTGGGCCGTCAGCTCGCCGATGTCGATCCGGTTGCCGACCAGCGGCTCGGGCGGCTCTTCCGCGTCCGGATCGATCTCCACCTCCATCGGGATCTCGGGGATCAGGTGGCGGGGCGCGAACATTGTCTCGAACTCGTCCGCGACGTGGTTCTCGACCGGCTCCAGCGTGACGACGCAGGTCTGGACGACGTCGGCCTCCAGCGTGCCGCGGACCCGGATCATCTGGCCGCCGCCCACCCGCTTCAGCCGGACGGTGGCGGTCAGGGACTTCAGGTCCCGCAGGTCCAGCCGGGCGGCGAGCCGGCGGCATTCCTGGGGGTTGGCCTTGATGGACTGGGTCGTCTCGTCGCCGCTCACCTTGTCGGCGAGCACGGTCCGCGAGAATTCCGGTCCGATCGACGGGGCGGCGGTCGGCTGGTCGGTCATGGGGGCCTCCTTCAAGGTCCTCGGCAACGTCCTCGGCAACGTCCTCCGGCAGCGTCCTCCGGTGCCGGGGAAGACTGTCACCCTATAACAGGCGGCGGACCGAATTGCACACGGCCGGCGGCCAGGCCGTCCACCGGCTGGCCGGCGAGGGCCGCGGTCTCCCGCCTCATATAGGCGGCCATGGCGGCCAGATGCGCCTCGGGCACCTCCAGGACGGTGCCGTACAGATTGCGGTCGAGGGCGGCGTGAAGCTCGGCGTCGCCGGGGTCTTCCAGGCCCTTCTCGTAGGAGACGATGCGTCCGTACAGGCCCTTGGCCATGTTCTTGATATGCTTCGGCACGCTCAGGTCGCCGATGCCGATCTCCCGCAGGCTGCGGTCCATGTCGGCGATCAGGGTGTCGAACAGTTCCTGGGACACCGCGGAGGCGGCCTGCCCCTGGCCCTTGAGCCGGCGCATCACCAGGAAGGCATGCAGCGCGATCATCTCGAACCGCCCGTCGATCGTGTCGGGCACGCCGAAACCGGCATAGAACTCCGGCCGCCGCGCCTGGGCGACGATGGCTTCATAGAGGCCCAGGGCCTCGGCCTCGGGGCGCTTGCGCCGGAACAGGCGGTTCAGCAAGGGGGGATCTCCCTGATCCGAAAAGTTGACATGGCGGCGCGGGGGGTGCAATTGTCCCACCCGAAATGGGTGCCGCCCCAGTCCCCGTCAATCCGCCTCGGATGGCGGGGAGGGCGTTCAATGGACATTACCGGGCAATCATGGTCAGACCAACACTTCGTCACGTCTCCGCCGCCTGCCTGCTCGGCCTGACGGTGGCCGCCTGCTCCCCAACGATCGAGACGCGGGGCAACCTCGCGGAGAAGGCCCGGCTCGACCAGATCCGGCCCGGCGTCAGCACGCGCGACGACGTGGCGGTCACGCTGGGGACGCCGTCCACGGTCGGCACCTTCGACGAGAACACCTGGTACTATATCGGCGCCCGCACGGAGAAGACCGCGTTCTTCCAGCCGGAGGTGGTGGAACGCAAGGTCGTGGTCGTCAGGTTCGACGAGAACGGCACGGTCGCCGACATCCAGGAACTGGACCAGTCCGCCGGCCAGCAGGTCGAGCTGGTCGAGCGCACGACGCCGACCGCCGGCCGCGACATGAACTTCATCGAGCAGATGCTGGGCAATATCGGCCGCTTCTCCGGCGGCCAGGGCGGGGTCCGCCAGCCGGGCATGCCCCGGCGCTGAAGCCCGGGCGGCGCGCGCCGCCCGGGTCCGTCCGGTTCAGCCGGCCAGCTGGGCGAGGATCGCCAGCAGCAGGATCGCGACGATGTTGGTGATCTTGATCATCGGGTTGACCGCCGGGCCGGCGGTGTCCTTGTAGGGATCGCCGACGGTGTCGCCGGTCACGGCCGCCTTGTGGGCGTCCGATCCCTTGCCGCCGTAGTGGCCTTCCTCGATGTATTTCTTGGCGTTGTCCCAGGCGCCGCCGCCCGACGTCATCGAGATCGCGACGAAGATGCCGGTCACGATGGTGCCCAGCAGCATGGCGCCCACCGCGGTGAAGGCCTCGGCCTGGCCGGCGATCAGGCTGATCACCAGGTACAGCACGATCGGAGCCGCCACCGGCAGCAGCGAGGGCAGGATCATCTCCCGGATCGCGGCGCGGGTCAGCATGTCCACGGCGCGGCCGTAGTCGGGCTTGGCCGTGCCTTCCATGATGCCCTTGATCTCGCGGAACTGCCGCCGCACCTCGACCACGACCGAGCCGGCCGCCCGGCCGACCGCGGTCATGCCCATGGCGCCGAACAGGTAGGGCAGCAGGCCGCCGATCAGGAGCCCGACGACCACGTACGGGTCCTGGAGGTTGAAGGTGACCACCACGTCGGGGAAGTAATGCTTCAGGTCCTCGATGTAGGCGGCGAACAGGACCAGGGCCGCGAGGCCGGCCGAGCCGATGGCGTAGCCCTTGGTGACCGCCTTGGTGGTGTTGCCGACCGCGTCCAGCGCGTCGGTGATGACGCGGGTCTCCTTCGGCAGGTCGGCCATCTCCGCGATGCCGCCGGCATTGTCGGTGACCGGGCCGTAGGCGTCCAGGGCCACCACCATGCCGGCCAGCGCCAGCATGGTGGTGGCCGCGACGGCGATGCCGAACAGCCCGGCCATGGCGTGGGCGACGAGGATGCCGGCGCAGATCACCAGCGCCGGCAGGGCGGTCGCCTCCATCGACACGGCGAGGCCCTGGATCACGTTGGTGCCGTGCCCGGTCTCCGACGACCGGGCGATGCTGCGCACCGGGCGGAACGCGGTCGAGGTGTAGTATTCGGTGATCCAGACCAGCAGGCCGGTGACGCCCAGGCCGACCAGGGTGCAGACGAACAGCCGTATGCCGGTCACCGCCTCCCCGCCGATCCGTTCGAGCGGCGTGCGGAAGCCCAGCAGGACCGCGGTCGCCAGGAAGATCAGCACGGACGAGATCGCCGCCGTGACCGCCAGGCCCTTGTACAGCGCGCCCATGATGTTGTTGGTGGGTCCCAGCTTCACGAAGAAGGTGCCGGCGATCGAGCCGATGATGCAGACCGCGCCGATCACCAGCGGATAGATCATCAGCCGGGCCTGGGTCTCGCCCACGAAAAAAATCGCCGCCAGGAGCATTGTGGCGACGATGGTGACTGCGTAGGTCTCGAAGAGGTCGGCGGCCATGCCGGCGCAGTCGCCGACATTGTCGCCCACATTGTCCGCGATGACCGCGGGATTGCGGGGATCGTCCTCCGGGATGCCAGCCTCGACCTTGCCCACCAGGTCGGCGCCGACGTCGGCCCCCTTGGTGAAGATGCCGCCGCCCAGACGGGCGAAGATCGAGATCAGCGACGCCCCGAAGCTGAGCGCGACCAGCGCCTCCAGGATCGCGCGGATCTCCAGCCCGGCGGCCAGCAGCGCGCCGTAATAGACCGCCACGCCCAGCAGCCCCAGCCCGACCACCAGCATGCCGGTGATGGCCCCCGACTTGAAGGCGATGTCGAGCGCCGGGGTCATGCCGTGGCGCGCCGCCTCCGCCGTGCGGACGTTGGCGCGGACCGAGACGTTCATGCCGACATATCCCGCCACGCCGGACAGGATGGCGCCGATGAAGAAGCCGCCCGCCACGTGGAACCCGAGGATGAAGCCCAGGATCACGCCGATCACGACGCCGACGACGGCGATGGTGGTGTATTGCCGGTTCAGATAGGCCTGGGCGCCTTCCTGGATGGCCCCGGATATCTCCTGCATCCGGGCGGACCCGGCGCTCGCGGCGAGGACCTCCCGGCCGGCATAGATGCCGTAGCCGAGGGCCGCGAGGCCGCATAGAATGACGAAGACGAACGCAACTGACATCGATCCCCCCAGATTTCCGTCGAAGAGCTTTTATCGCGCGCAATCATCCCGTTGATTCAAGGCTGTAGCGGGCAACTTCTTATCGGCGAAGCATGCAGGAGGGCTGCGGACAAAGCAACTGCGGGGCTGTTTCGGCACAAGGATGCCACGCCGGGCGGCGGGAATCCGCCATCCGGGGCTGAATCGGACCGAAGAATAGGAAACTAAGGGTCGCGACTCGGGCCGCGACTCCGGGGAATCGCCCCGGGCGTCACATCGGGCGCTGGTTGACGACCTGGATCAGCACGTCGCGGACGACGCCCTTGCCCATGACCTTGACGGTGGCCTCGTTGAGCTGCGCCTTGACCTGAGGCACGTCGAGCAGCCCGGCCTGCATCGCCTTGCCCGAGGCGATGACACCGTACACGCCGGTCAGGAAGGCGTCGGTCAGGCGGGGCGCCTGGCTGCGGACCCGGTCGGCCATGGCGGCGTCGGGCACCTCCAGCGCCACCATCAGGGTGACGAACTGGTCGATCCGCTCCGCGCCCAGCACCGGGACGGTCAGGGGGCCGATATTGACGAAGACCGGCGGCCCGGCGGGCGGGGGCGGCTCCGGCGGCGCCTCCACCTTTTCCTCGTGCGCGCCCTTGTCGGCGAACAGGTACCAGCCCGCGCCGAAACCGCCGCCGCCGAACAGGAGCGCCACGAGCAGCAGGATCAGGATCTTCATGGGGGTCCCCGTCGCGATGCCTTTCCGCCCCGGGGGCGGCAACCCTGTCTTGCCGCCCCGAGGGGGCGGCAGGGCCGATATGTGGACCGGGAGCCCTTAATACCCGATTAACTTACAGATCCGAGGCAGGGGGATCACGGGAATGGGCAGCGCTCGCCGGTGACCTCGACGAACGACCGGGATCCCGCGACGACCGTGAACTGGTGCTCGACGCCGGCGGCCACCACCACGTGATTGAGCGGCAGGACGCCGGTGGCCTCGGTCTGGCGCCCGCCCGCCTCGGTGAACCGGATGGTGACCGGGGCCGCGGGATCGAACCAGCCCTCCGCGTTGCCGGCGGAACTGCGGGCCGGCGTGCCCTCGCCGCTGACGGTGACGGCGCCGTTGGCGAAGCCGACCGCGGAGTTGGGTCCCTTGTATATGGGCGTTGGCAGGATGAATCGCTTGTTCTCCGGCTTCTCGCACTGGCGCGGGGTTCGGATCTGGTTCAGCACGAAGACCAGCCGCCTGGGATCGACGCCGGCCGCCAGCCGCTCGCGCGCCAGTTCGGTCAGGCGCGCCAGGTCGCCGGTCGGCAGCTCGCGCGTCAGCCGGGCCTCCAGCTCGGCGGCCCTGGTCTCCGCCGTCTGGGCGGCCATGCGCAGCGAGGCGACGGAGCGGGCCAGGTCGGCATTGGCCTGGGAGAGCTGGGCGTTCTCCGCCCTCAGGCCGGCCTCCCGCGCCTTCACCTGCTCGACACCCATCTGGTACGCGAACAGGCCGACGCCGAGGAGTACGCCGACGAACGCCAGGAACTTGACCGTACGTACCCAGAAGCGACGCCGCCGACGCCGTTCGTAGTCATGCAGACCGAGCGTCATGCCGCGGTTCCCGTGGTGTCGACAAGCATGCCGGGGACACGTACGTACCCCCTTCGCGAGGCTGCTTTATCGCAAAGCCACCGGGGCCGACGCAACAGCGAACGGCGCTTTCAACGACGGGTCACTCCGGAAGGACCGCCTCGACCGCCCGGACGACCTTGTCCGAGCCGGGCGACGCCGATGTCGGGAACCAGCCGGCCAGCCGTCCGTCGGGCGCGACCAGGTATTTGTGGAAGTTCCAGCGAGGCGCCGCGGCAGGCCCGAGCTCCTGCCCGGCCCAGCGGTAGAAGGGGTGCGCGCCGGCGCCGGTGACGGCCTGCTTCTCCGTCATCGGGAAATCGACCGAGAAATTGACCTCGCAGAAATCCTTGATCTGCTCCGCGCTGCCCGGCTCCTGGCCGCCGAAATCGTTGCTCGGAACCCCCAGCACGACGAGGCCGCGCCCGCGGTACCGCTCCCACAGGGCCTGGAGGTCGGCATATTGCGGTGTGTAGCCGCACATCGACGCCGTGTTCACCACCAGCACCGCCTTGCCGGCGAACCCCTTCAGGGGCAGCGGCGCGCCGTCGATCGAGACGAAATCGAAGTCATGGGCGTTGTCGGGAGTGTTCCCGGGCGTCGGCATGGCGGCGCTCCCCATGGCTGGCGGAAGGACGATGACCAGCGACAGCAGCATCAGCATGGCGGCGCGGGCGGAACGGCGCATGGCAAACCCCGTCGGAGGCGGAACCTGATCCAGGAGATAGTCTTTTCGCGGCGGCGGTCCAGCGATTCGCCCCCGGAGATTGTCGGCGTACCCAATTGCTTGCTAGTGTCCTTCGCAACCAACCAAACAAAGAGGGGGAGGGCAGGCATGCCCGACATAGATCATTACATCGGCGGCCGGATCGTGGCGGGGACCGGCGAGCGCCGGGCCGACGTGTTCAACCCGGCGACCGGCGAGGTCAGCGGCCGGGTGGCCCTGGCGAACAAGGCCGACGTGGCCGCCGCGGTCGAGGCGGCATCCGCGGCGCTCCCCGGCTGGGCCGCGACTCCGCCGGTAGTCCGCGCCCGCGTGATGTTCAAGTTCAAGTACCTGGTCGAGGCCCACGCCGACGAGCTGGTCCGCCTGATCAGCGCCGAGCACGGCAAGGTCCAGTCGGACGCGCGCGGGGAGCTGACCCGCGGCCTGGAGGTGGTTGAGTTCGCCTGCGGCATCCCGCACCTGCAGAAGGGCGAGTTCAGCGAGAATGTCGGCACCAACGTGGACAGCTTCTCCATGCGCCAGCCGGTCGGGGTATGCGCCGGGATCACGCCGTTCAACTTCCCGGCCATGGTGCCGATGTGGATGTTCCCGATTGCACTCGCCTGCGGCAACAGCTTCATCCTGAAGCCGTCCGAACGCGACCCGTCCACGGCGCTGCGGCTGGCCGAGCTGCTCACCGAGGCGGGGCTGCCGCCCGGCGTGTTCAACGTGGTCAACGGCGACAAGGAGGCGGTCGACGCCCTGCTGACCGACCCGCGCGTGGATGCGATCAGCTTCGTCGGCTCCACCCCGATCGCGGAATACATCTACCGGACCGGCACCGAGCACGGGAAGCGGGTCCAGGCCCTGGGCGGCGCCAAGAACCACATGGTGGTGATGCCCGACGCCGACCTGTCCCAGGCGACCGACGCCCTGATGGGGGCCGCCTACGGCTCGGCCGGCGAGCGCTGCATGGCGGTGTCCGTCGCGGTCGCGGTCGGCGGGGTCGGCGACGCCCTGATGGAGCGGCTGGAGCCCAAGGTGCGCGCGCTCAAGATCGGCCCGGGCAACGATCCCGAGGCCGAGATGGGGCCGCTGGTCACCCGGCAGCACCGCGACAAGGTCCGGGGCTACGTCGACCAGGGCGTCAAGGAGGGCGCAAAGCTGGTGGTCGATGGCCGCGACCTGAAGCTCCAGGGCTACGAGAACGGCTTCTATATCGGCGGCTGCCTGTTCGACGACGTCACCACCGACATGACGATCTACAAGGAGGAAATCTTCGGCCCGGTGCTGGCGGTGGTCCGCGTGCCCGAGTTCGACCAGGCGGTCGCCATGATCAACGAGCACGAGTACGGCAACGGCACCGCCATCTTCACCCGCGACGGCGACGCCGCCCGGACCTTCGCCAACCGGATCAAGGTCGGCATGGTCGGCATCAACGTGCCGATCCCGGTTCCGATGGCGTTCCACAGCTTCGGCGGCTGGAAGCGCAGCCTGTTCGGCGACCACGCCGTCCACGGCATGGAGGGCGTGCATTTCTACACCCGCCTGAAGACCGTGACCTCGCGCTGGCCGACCGGCATCCGCGCCGGGGCCGAGTTCACCATGCCCGTCATGAAGTGACGCCATGATGACCCCGGAGAGCGCCGTCTTCGCCGCCTGCGAGCTGTTCGCCGCCCATCTCAGCCTGCGGGCGCTCGACCGGCTGCCGGATCCGTTGCAGCCGGCCGACGAGGCGGAGGCCTACCAGGTCCAGGAAGCGTTGAACCGGAAGCTCTCCGGAGCCGGCTTCGGGGAGCTGGCGGGCTATAAGATCGGCTGCACCACGGCGGTGATGCAGGCCTATCTGGGCATCCCGAGCCCGTGCCGCGGCGGCATCCTGTCCAGCACCGTCGCGGCGGGCGGAACGGCGCTGGACCACGCCGCCTTCCGCCGCCCCGGCGTGGAATGCGAGATCGCCGTGCGGCTGGGGACGGACGTGCCGGCCTCCGGCGCGCCTTACGACAGGGTATCGATCGCCCGGTTTGCCGAATGCTGCATGCCGGCCGCCGAGATCGTGGACGACCGCTACGCGGACTGGCGGACGGCCGGCACCCCGCTGCTGATCGCCGACAACTTCTTTGGCGCCGGCTGCGTCCTGGGCGCCCCGGTCCAGGACTGGGGCGCCCTGGACGAGGTCGCGGGGACCATGCTGATCAACGGCGCCGTGGTCGGGACGGGCAGGGGCTCCGACGTGCTGGGACACCCGTTCGAGGCGCTGGCCTGGCTCGCCAACCAATTGGCCGGGCAGGGGAGAGGGCTGGAGGCGGGCGACCTTGTGCTGACCGGCAGCGTCGTCCAGACCAACTGGGTCGCCGCCGGAGACCGGGTGGCGATGGACCTGGGGAGGCTGGGGGCGGTGGAATTCAGCTTCGGGTGAGTTCCTACCGTAGGTCGGCCTCGGCCGAAGGCCGACGCCGACGGCGTGGCCGGAGCGTCGATGCAGGGCGTCGGCGTTCGCCCTGGCGGGCGAAGGCCGACCTACGGCGATGCAGGCAACCGCGTTCGGGTACGGGAATGTCGCCTCGGGGAGTCTCCGCCAGAAGCAATTCCTTCAGAGAAGGACGGGCACTTTCACAAGCTCGTTCCCGATCCTTCATGGAAAACTCCCATACTGAAGCCTGTGCGGGCGTCCACGGCCGTCCGTGACCGGTCATGAAGCTAGTCACGGATGACCGTGGATGCAAGCGCCTCCCGGGAAGCCTCAGCCCCTGGGCTTGAGGCGTGCTGCGATCTCGCCGACGATGCCGCGGCGGAAGAGGAGGACGCAGACGACGAAGATGACGCCGGTGACCACGGTGACGGGGAGCTGGGTTCCGGCCAGGTAGTTCTGCAGGGTGACCACCAGGAAGGCGCCGACGACGGGGCCGAAGATGGTGCCCAGGCCGCCGAGCAGCGTCATCAGCACCACCTCGCCCGACATCTGCCAGGTGATGTCGGTCAGCGAGGCGAGCTGGAACACGATCGCCTTGGTCCCGCCGGCGAGGCCCGCCAGCGCCGCCGACATCACGAACGCCGCCAGCTTGTACTGCTCCACCTTGTAGCCCAGCGACACCGCCCGCGGCTCGTTCTCCCGGATCGCCTTCAGCACCTGGCCGAACGGCGAGTGGATGGTGCGGTAGATCAGCAGGAACCCGGCCACGAACACCGCCAGCACGAAGTAGTACATGGTCAGGTTGTCGCCCAAGTCGACCAGCCCGAACAGGTGGCCCCGCGGCACCGCCTGAATGCCGTCCTCGCCGCCGGTGAACGGCAGCTGCAGCGCCAGGAAGAACACCATCTGCGACAGCGCCAGCGTCACCATCGCGAAGTAGATCCCCTGCCGCCGGATCGCCAGGTAGCCGAACGCCAGCCCGAGCAGCGCCGCCACCGCGACGCCGAGCAGGATGCCGAGTTCCGGCGTCAGGCCCCAGACCTTGACCGCGTGGGCGGTCACGTAGGCGGCCGCGCCGAAGAACGCGGCGTGGCCGAACGACAGCAGCCCGACATAGCCGATCAGCAGGTTGAAGGCGCAGGCGAACAGCGCGAAGCACAGCGCCTTGGCCAGGAACACCGGGTAGAGCTGGAAGGGGGCGGCCAGCGCCACCAGCAGCAGCGCCGCCAGCGCCGCCCACTGCAGCGCGGGCGAGCCCCGGCGGGCCTGCGCGCCGGCCGGCAGGGCGTCGGCCTGGGAGGGGGCGGTATGGGAATGGGTCGCCATGGCTTACTTCTCCCGTCCGAACAGACCGGCCGGCTTGATCAGCAGCACCACGGCCATCACGACGAAGATCACGATGTTGGAAGCCTCGGGGTAGAACACCTTGGTGAAGCCCTCCAGGATGCCGAGCATGAAGCCGGTCAGCACGGCGCCCAGGATCGAGCCCATGCCGCCGATCACGACGACCGCGAAGACGACGATGATCAGGTGCGATCCCATCAGCGGGTTGACCTGGTAGATCGGCGCCGCGAGCACGCCGGCCAGGCCGGCCAGCGCCACGCCGAAGCCGTAGGTGGCGGTGATCATGACCGGGACGTTGATGCCGAAGGCCTGGACCAGCACCGGGTTCTCGGTGGCGGCGCGCAGGTAGGCGCCCAGCCTCGTGCGCTCGATCATGAACCAGGTGCCGAAGCAGACCACCAGCGAGACGGCGACGACCCAGCCGCGGTATGTCGGCAGGAACATGAAGCCGAGGTTGTAGCCGCCGGCGAGCGCCTGGGGGATCGGGTAGGGCTGTCCGGAGACGCCGTACCAGTGGCGGAACATGCCCTCGATGATCAGGGCCAGGCCGAAGGTGAGCAGCAGGCCGTAGAGGTGGTCGAGCTTGTAGAGCCGGCTGAGCATCAGCTTCTCGAGCACGACGCCGAGCAGCCCGACCAGCAGCGGGGCCAGCACCAGCGCCACCCAGTAGTTGATCCCGGCGAACTTCAGCAGCATCCACGCCGCGAAGGCGCCCAGCATGTACTGGGCGCCGTGCGCGAAGTTGATCACGTTGAGCATGCCGAAGATGACGGCCAGACCCAGGCTCAGCAGGGCGTAGAAGGACCCGTTGATCAGCCCCAGCAGGAGCTGACCGAACAGGACCTGGGGCGGAATCCCCAGCAGCTCCATCATTGCGGGTCCGTCCCTTACTTCTGCGCGATCTTGCAGCCGCTGGCGGCCGCGTCGAGATAGGCCTGGTCACCGGGGATGGTGCTCACGATCTCGTAATAGTCCCACGGCCCCTTGCTCTCGGACGGGGTCTTGACGCGGGCCAGGTACATGTCGTGGACCATGCGGCCGTTGGCCAGGATCTTGCCGTTCTTGGCGAACATGTCCTGGATCGGCAGCTCGTGCATCTTGGAGACGACGGCCTTCGCCTCGTCGGTCTTGGCCTCCTGGACGGCCTTCAGGTAGTGCTTCACCGAGGAATAGACGCCGGCCTGCACCATGGTCGGCTTGGCTCCCATCTTCTCCTGGTACTTGGCCGACCAGGCGCGGGTCTCCTCGTCCATGTCCCAGTAGAAGCCGGTGGTCGCGACCAGGCCCTGGGCCGCGTCGAGCCCCAGCGCGTGGACGTCGGAGATGAACAGCAGCATCCCGGCCATGGTCTGGCCCGCCTGGGTGATGCCGAACTCGTTGGCCTGCTTGATCGCGTTGGTCGTGTCGTTGCCGGCATTGGCGAGCCCGATCACCTGGGCGCCGGATCCCTGGGCCTGGAGCAGGAAGGACGAGAAGTCCGAGTTGCCCAGCGGATGGCGGACCGATCCCAGCGCCTGGCCGCCGAGCTCCTTGACCACCGCCGTGGTCTCCTCCTCCAGCGAATGGCCGAAGGCGTAGTCGGCGGTGATGAAGTACCAGGTGTTCTTGCCTTCCTCGGTCAGCGCGCGGGCGGTGCCGGCGGCCAGCGCGTGGTTGTCGTAGGTCCAGTGGATGCCGGTCGGCGAGCAGGCGTCGCCGGTCAGGCGTGAACTGCCGGGACCCGACATCAGGAAGATGCGGTTCTTGTCGCGGGTGATCTCCTGGACCGCGAGGGCCGCGGCCGAGTTGGGCACGTCGGCGACCACGTCGACCTGCTCCCGGTCGATCCACTGGCGGGTGATGTTGGCGGCGATGTCCGCCTTGTTCTGGTGGTCGGCGACCACGATCTCGATCGGCGTGCCGTCGATGGCGTTGCCGAACTCCTCCGCCGCCATGCGCGCCGCCACGGCCGAGCCCTCGCCCGCCACGTCGGCATAGATGCCCGAACGGTCGTTCAGGACGCCGATCTTGATCCTGCCGTCGGAAATGGCGCCCTGCGCGTTCGCGGCGGCGGCGAAGCCGACCGACAGTGCCGCGAGCGCCGTCCCGGCCATGATCTGCTTCAGCATCTTGTTCATCCTCTTCACCGTTTCCCCCGTTGGTCCGTTGTTCTGGCTGGTCAAACGCCGAGATATTCGTGCAGCTTGCCCATGTTGGCTTCGAGCTGGTCGTTCGGGATCATGTCGACGATATGCCCCTCCTCCATCACGTAGTGGCGATCCGCGATGGTGGCGGCGAAGCGGAAGTTCTGCTCGACCAGCAGGATCGTGAAGCCGCTTCGCTTCAGCTCCCGCACCACCCGCCCGATCTGCTGGATGATCACCGGCGCCAGGCCCTCGGTCGGCTCGTCCAGCAGGATCAGGTCGGCCCCGGTCCGCAGGATCCGCCCGATCGCCAGCATCTGCTGCTCGCCCCCGGACAGCCGCGTCCCCTGGCTCTTGCGCCGCTCCTTCAGGTTCGGGAACAGCCGGTAGATCGCCTCCACCTCCATCCCGCCCGCCTTGATCGTCGGCGGCAGCATCAGGTTCTCCTCCACGTTCAGGCTGGAGAAGATCCCCCGCTCCTCCGGAACGTAGCCGATGCCCAGCCGGGCGATCCGGTTCGACGCCAGACCCACCAGCTCCGTCCCGTTCAGCCGGATCGAGCCGGTCCGCCGGCCCACGATGCCCATGATCGAGCGCATCGTCGTCGTCTTGCCGGCGCCGTTGCGCCCCAGCAGCGTCACGACCTCGCCCCGCCGCACGTCCAGGCTGACCCCGTGAAGGATGTGGCTCTCGCCGTAGAAGGCGTGGAGATCCCGGATCTCCAGCATCCCCGTCGTCGTCGCGGCCCCGTCAGGCATGTCCCGTCCCCATGTACGCTTCCATCACCTGCGGGTCCTTCGACACCACGGCGTAGGGCCCCTCGGCCAGGATCTCGCCCCGGCGCAGCACCGTGATCTTGTCCGACAGGTCCGACACGACCGACAGGTTGTGCTCGACCATCAGGATGGTGCGGTCGGCCGAGACCTTGCGGATCAGCGCCGCGGTGTGGTCGATGTCCTCGTGGCCCATGCCGGCCATCGGCTCGTCGAGCAGCATCAGTTCCGGCTCGAGCGCCAGCGTGGTCGCGATCTCCAGCGCGCGCTTGCGCCCGTAGGGCAGCTCGACCGCCGGGATGTCGCGGTAGGCCGCCAGGTTGACCTGATCGAGCAGATCGTCGGCCTGGCCGTCCAGCGCCCGGAGCGTCGTCTCCGAGCGCCAGAAGTCGAAGCTGTCGCCGCGCAGGCGCTTCTGCAGCGCCACCCGTACGTTCTCCAGGCAGGTCAGGTGCGGGAACACCGCGCTGATCTGGAACGAGCGTACGAGGCCGCGCCGGGCGATGTCGGCCGGCTTGACCCGGGTGATGTCGTTGCCGTTGAACAGGATCTGGCCGCCGCTCGGGATCAGGAACTTGGTCAGCAGGTTGAAGACCGTCGTCTTGCCCGCCCCGTTCGGGCCGATCAGGGCATGGATGCTGCCGCGGCGGACCTGGAGATTGACGTCCTTCACCGCGATGAAACCCTTGAATTCCTTCGTCAGGTTCCGGGTTTCAAGTATGTGATCCCCGTCCATGCGCACCTCCCCTTCATCGGCCCTTATCGGACTGGTCCGCCGGATCTCCCGTCGCCGGGGCATGCGGTCGGATGTCCTGGATTTTGCGTGAAGTTAGGGACAGGGGGGGACGTGACGCACCACCCGAAAGGGTGGCATTCTGCCGAAACTCCAAAGACCTACGGCAGATAGCCCATTTCCCTTCCCCGGGCGACCGCGCTGGTGCGGGTGGTGACGTACAGCTTGGCGAACAGCCGTTTCATGTACCATTTGACCGTGTCCTCCGAGATGCGCAGTCGCCCGCCGATCTCGCGGTTGCGCAACCCTTCGGAGACGAGCCGAAGGATCTGGATCTCGCGATGGTGCAGGCGGTCGGGTGCGGCGGGAGCCGTCCGCGCGGTCTCGGGCCGGAGGGTTTCCAGCACGCGGCCGGATGTCTCGATCGCATCCCGGCACTGGGCCAAGGCGGATTCCAGGTCGCCGGCGGCACCCGCCGCATAGCCGACCATCAGGGCGGCGAAGCCGCGGAGCAGCAGGTCGTCGGCCTGGGGAGCCGCATCGGGGCCGGCGGGATCGACCTGGTCGAGCCACTGGTCGGCGCGGTGGCGGATCTCCGGCAAGGCGTCGCGTTCCTTCGCCATCAGACGCCGGGTCATCACCGCCAACTGAAGGGCCGAGATGCGGCCTTCGGTCTTCTCGGTCACGTCACGGACCTGATCCTCGGTTAGGTCGAGGGATTGGACCCGGGTCAGGTAGTAGCGCGCCTCGTCCAGGGTGAAGCGCAGATCGGCGGCGCGCAGTTCCAGGAGCGCGCCGCAGCCGCGCAGGCGCGCGAGCGGCAGCGGCGGGTCGATGCGCGTGGCGATCACCAGGGTGAAGCAGCCGGGCAAGGCGCTCAGCATCCGGTTGACGTCGCGATGGATCGCCGGGTCGGCGACCGCCTGGTAATCGTCCAGGAACAGCACGACCTGGCGGCCGAGGCGGTCAAGTTCCCCCGCCAGGTCGCACAGCACCTCCTCCAGGACCGCCGGAGCCCCGCCGGCGTCGAGTCCGGCGACCCGCCGCGCGAAGACCGGCAGGACCGGGTCCAGGACATCGGCGAGGTCCGCCAGGAACCGCCTGGGATCGTGGCCGCTGCGATGCAGGGACAGCCAGCCCGCCGCGATGCCGCGATTGCGCGCGATCGCATGCCAGCGCGCCATCAGCGTCGTCTTGCCGACGCCGGAAGGTCCCGACAGAAGCACGAGGCGCAATCTATCGAACCGGGCGATACAGTCTTCCAGGCGTGACCGGAAGACAAGACAGGAGTCCGCCGGCTGAATATCGAGTTTATCTCTAAATTTCCGCAACGTCTCGGCTGTCCCTCGGCACAGATCCGGCCCGCGTTTTAACGACGGGATATGCGGGTGTGTAGCGGTATTCTGCCGCCTGCTTCAACACTTACCTGACAGCGCGAGGATGGACTGTCCGGAATATTGGAGGGTCTTCCCCGGCGGCGGGGCAATGCCGACACCAGGGCCGGAGCGGCAGCGGCGCTCAGTCCTCCGCCAGCCCCATGCCCTGCAGTGCCGCGGTCAGCGCCGCGCCCAGCCGGGCGTCGTCGTAGGGTTTCCCGACGAAGCCGACGGGCTGGGCCGCCTGGGCCCGGACCATGGTGGCCTGGTCGCTGAAGGCGCTCATGAAGAGGGACGGGATGCCGAGGCGCTGGCGGATCTCGATGGCGGCGTCGATGCCGTCCGTTCCCTGGGCCAGCCGGATGTCCATCAGGACGAGGTCCGGCCGGTAGTCCTCGGCGGCCATCACGGCGCCGGGACCGGAGACCGCCTTGCCGCAGACGGTGAATCCCAGGTCTTCGACCATTTCCTCCAGCAGCATGGCCGGGATCGCCTCGTCCTCGACGATCAGGATCCGGACGCGCCGCGATCGCACGGGTTCCTGCCGGTCCGAGGGCAGGGCACTGGCGGAGCTGGAGTGGACAAGTCGAATTTTTGAGATTGCGTGCATCGGACCAAGCTACAGTTCGGGACTCGGAGGTGGCAAGAGTTCAACACCCGTCGGCTCGAATCGTCCAAATGCCTACAAAGCGTTCGTTCCAATGGGCCTTCCGATGGGCTTCCGGTCGCCCCGACGCGGTCATCCCGCGGCGTGGATCCGGAACATGGTTCCGGCCGGGCCGGACTCGCAGGCCAACTCGCCGCCGAACTGACCCAGCAGGGCGCAGACCATCCGCATTCCCAGGCTCTGGGTCTTCGCGGGATCGAACCCGGCGGGCAATCCCACCCCCTCGTCCGCGACGCCGACCTCGAACCCGCCGTCCGGCAGGGTCGTGAAACGGACCCGGATCACGCCGCGGCGGCCGGCGGGATAGGCATACTTGACGGCGTTGGTCACCAGCTCGTTGACCACCAGGGCCAGCGGGATGACCTTGTCGGTCGCCAACTCGTGGGTGTCGGCCTCCACCTCGATGTGGTGTCCCTGCTCGACCATGGCGGAATGGGCGAGGTCGGCGCACAGGTCGCGCAGGAACAGGCCGAATTCCACGACCCCGACCTTGTCGGTCATGTACAGGCGCTCGTGGACCCGGGCGATGGTGGCGACGCGGGCGCAGGCCTCGTCGAAGTGGCGGCGCGTCACAGGGTCGGAGATCTGGCGGCTTTCCAGCCGCAGCAGGCTGGAGACGAGCTGGAGGCTGTTCTTGACCCGGTGGTTGACCTCCTTGAGCATCAGGTCCTTCTGCTGGATCGAGCGGCGCAGCTCCAGCAGCGCCATCACCTGGCGGGCCAGGGTGGACAGGGCGGCCTTCTGCTCCTCGTCGAGGTCCGGGCGCGGCTCGTGGTCGAGGACGCACAGCGTGCCGAGGGCGTGCCCGTCGGAGGTCTTCAGCAGCGCGCCGGCGTAGAACCGCATGCCCGGAGGGCCGGTCACCAGCGGGTTGTCGGAGAACCGGCCGTCCGCGGCCAGGTCGGGCACGATCAGGAGGCCGGACTGCCGGATGGCGAGGCGGCAGACCGAAGCGTTCAGGGCCGTCTCGCCGGCGCCCAGCCCGATCTCCGACTTGAACCACTGGCGGTTGGCGTCGACGAAGCTCACCAGGGCGACCGGGGCGCGGCAGACATAGGCGGCGAGGCGCGTGACGTCGTCGAACTCCTCCTCGCGGGGGGTGTCGAGTATGCCGTACCGGCGAAGTGCTTCGAGCCGCTGGATCTCGGAGATCTGCTGGCCCGGAATGGCGGTGCCCATCAAGCTGGTGGTCCCAATAATTCGAGGCGTCGTCCGGGACTGGATCGATACGGACGGCCCGTCCCGCCGGCTGCCCGGCGAATCGCGCGCCCGATGATGCATCGGGCGGGGCGCGATGTCGAGCCCCGCCCGGCGCGGCCGGTCAGGCCGCTTCCCCGGCCATCTCCGGAACCGCGAGGTCCAGATGCGTGCCGGTGTGGTGGGCGTAGAGCAGCAGGTCGTTCAGCAGCTCGGTTTCGGCGTCGGCCGAGTCCTTGCGGCGGATCGCGACCAGCCGGTCGAGCGCCCTGATGTTGAAGCCGGCCGATTTCGCCTCGCCCTTCAGGTCCTTCAGGTCGTTCTTGAGTCCGTCGATTTCGTTCAGCAGATTTTCCATGCGGTCGGCGAACTGCTTCAACTGTTCGGCCGTCGTAGCACCAGCGTCGATCAAGATCAGGCTCCGTGGATGGGGCTGGAGTTGGGGAGTGGCGTCATACCGGCAAGCGCCGGTCCTGGCAACAACGCGGCGGGCCGGCCTCGGAACGATCCGAGGCTCCCCGCGGTTGGTATCGCATAGCCGTCGCGCCGCGGCGGTCCCCAAGCAACAACCAACGAATGGGGCAAAAAAATGGTGGACGCCATACCCGCTTCCGATACCGAGAACAGGCGTTACCTCAGCAACACGCCCGAGCACCCCTACATCCCCTACGACACCCCCAGCGCCTATGGCCGCGCCCGCATCGGCGGCGCCGACGGTCGGCGGGAGCGCGGGTGGCAGGGGGACTCGGGCGGAATCAGCGCCGTGATCCGCGACCATCCCGTGCCCTTCGTGATGTTCGCCGCCAGCGCCGGCATCCTGCTGGCGGCCTGGCTCGGCTACCGCTACCAGCGCGACGGCCGCCCTGGGGCGGGCCGGAGGTCGCGGCTCTACACCGATCCGGACCGTCACCATACCCATGTCTCGGGGGACATCTCGGGCCGGGCTGCCGGCCGCTCGCCCGATCCCGACCGGCTGGTCGGGATGCCAGGCGGCGGCAAATCGGCGCGGGAGAGCGCTTCGGTCCTGCTGGGACCCGACGGGGAGCCCTTGCGCGGCGGCGCCGGCGGGGCTTCGGCAGGCGGCGACACCAGCGTCGGCTGGGCGACCCCGGACGGCTCCGCGTCCCATTCCGACACCGTGACGGGCGAAGCCGCCGACACGCTCGGCCAGACCCGGCGCGAGAACGCCCCTCCGGGAAGCTCGGCCACCACGATCCGCACGCCGGGGAACCCGCCGATCTTCGACCGGCCCTGATCGGGGCGGGGCCTTCCCCCTGGCCGGGTCAAAGTCCGCGCCTGTCCGGCACGATGATTGCTCATCAATCCCAAGCTGATGCTCGGGACACTTCATCTTCCCTTTATCGTCATGCCCGGACTTGATCCACGGCTGTCCGGCACGGTACTTGCTGATCAACCATTGGGAACATTTCTAGCGACCGTTTTCTCCTTCAGTTCGTCATCCGCGGGCTTGACCCGCGGATCTCAAGGCACGGAGGCTCCGATGCTTCCCGTGAAAGATGGCCGGATCAAGTCCGGCCATGACGAAAATGGAGTAACTTTACCTGAGACTAACCCTTTCGTAGTGCAAGCAATCGTCGTGCCGGACAGCCGTGGAGCCCCGGTGAGACCTGTGAGACGATAACCGGATCAAGTCCGGGCATGACGAAAAAGGGGTAGTTACGCCTTGAGTTCAGGCTTGTGAGCAGTAAGCAATAAACGTGCCGGACAGCCGTGGGTCAAGCCCGGGCATGACGATGAGGGGAGGGGGCCGCCCGAGCCCTACGCCAGGGTGCGGCTGAACGGTTCGATCGCGACGCCGAGGGCTTCCAGGCGCCCCCGGATCGTCCTGGCCATCCCGACCGCCTGCGGGTTGTCGCCGTGGACGCAGATGGTGTCGATCCTCGCCGGGATCCGAGCGCCGCTCACCGTCGGGATCGCCTCCTCCTCCAGCATGCGGACGATCCGGTCCGCCGCCTCCTCCGGGTCGTGCAGCACGGCGCCGGGCTTCTTGCGGGACGTCAGGTTGCCGTTGTCGTCGTAGGTGCGGTCGGCGAAGATCTCCCGCGCCGCCCTCAGTCCCATCCGTTCCGCGGCGCGCTCCGTCTCCATCCCGGGCATGACGACGAAGATCAGGTCGCGGTCGACGGCCCGCACCGCCCGGGCGCAGGCCAGCGCAAGATCGAAATCGACCGCCGCCATGTTGCCGAGCGATCCATGGGCCTTGACGTGGGTGACCTGGTGCCCGGCGGCGGCGGCAAGCGCCTGCACCGCGCCGATCTGGTAGACCAGCATCTTCTCGATATCCGCCGGATCCTCCCCCAGGATCGGGCGACGCCCGAAACCCCACTGGTCCAGGAAGCTGGGATGGGCGCCGACCGCGACGCCGGCCTCCAGCGCCAGGCGCACGGTGCGGTCGATCACCAGCGGGTCGCCGGCATGGAAGCCGCAGGCGACGTTGGCGCTGGTGACGATCTTCAGCATGTCCGCGTCGTTGCCCAGCGTGTAGACGCCGAAGCTCTCGCCCATGTCGCAGTTGAGGTCAACCCGGGAAACGCCTGCCATCCTGCCCCCATCCTCGCCGGATCCGGCTGCCGAAATCCTGCTTCAGGATGGCGACTTCGCAGGCCCGGGGCAACCCTGTTCGGGCGGCCCGCGGAGGGTGGGTCGTCCACGCGGTACCCCCGAATCCTTTCAAATATGTTGATTGCATAAGCGGGTCATCCTTCGAAATTGACGACGATTATGCCGGAAAATTCACAGGATTAGCCCCTCAAAGTCACAACAATTCTCATCGAGGTCACATCTTTGCCACGTCAAATTTTTCTCTATTTCGAATACATTCGCGGCCGTGGCATAAAGTTGGTCAGCACTCTTTTAATTGAGATTTAACTTTTGAGTGCTTTGATACATGGCGAAGAACCATACATCCGACTTTATGCTTGATCTGCTGTAAGCGGTCTGGGCTTTCGGGCCCCGTTTCCCTTGTAGCGACTTGTTGAAGTGCGAATTTGCAGTTCGCTCACTGCTTTCGGCTGCGTTGAACGGCATCGAGGCACGGGGAGCCGCCCGGGGTCTTCCCGGGGTTTGCACCCGCTCCGTGTCACACCGCGAGACAGTCGGGCCAGGGCGGCTGCGCCGAGACATGCGCGATCGGGCCGAACCGTCGCCGAGAGACCATGAGCAGGAGCCGCCATCACCGGGACACGGTGGTTTGTGCAACCAAAAACAAACTGGAAGACACCATGTACCATTCGAGATCTGGAGTTGAGCGGCTGGTATCCGAAGGGCAGACCATCGGCAACGCCACTTCACTCGCGAACGATACGGCCACAGTGCGAAAGTCTCCCGGTTTCACCGGCCTGGATTATTATAATTCGATTTTCGATTCTTCGATCGCGACGACTTCAGAACGTAAGGATGAATGTTTCCGTATTCGTTATCAGGTTTATTGCATCGATAACGAGTTCGAGGATCCCGCGAACAGCCCCGACGGACTCGAGACCGATTCCTGTGATGTCCATTCCGCCCATTCCCTGCTGATCCACCGCGCCACCGGCAACGCCATCGGCACCGTCCGCCTGGTGCTCCCGCAGGACGGCGGCGAGCGCCGCGTGCTGCCCATGCAGCGGATCGCCGGCGCCATCGCCGCGGATGCCGTGGCGCCGTTCCCGGTCTACCGCACGGCCGAGATCTCCCGCTTCTCGATCGTCAAGAGTTTCCGCCAGCACATGCCGGAAAACGGGGTCGAGGCGACCCTTTCTCCCGAGGAATGGCGCAAGATGCTCTTCCATCTGCCGCTCGGGCTCATTAAATCCTGTGTCGAGATGAGCGTGCGCGAGGGGATCACCCACTGGGCCGCGGTGATGGAGCCGGCTTTGCTTCGGCTGCTGACCCGCCTCGGCATCCATTTCAACCCGCTGGGGTCGCTGGTCGATTACCATGGGCGGCGCCAGCCCTGCTGGGCCGACCTGGGCGCCCTGCTGAGCCGCGTCCATGCCGAGCGTCCCGACGTGTGGGAAATCATTACCGATGGCGGCCGCCTGTGGCCGCTGGATGAAACGAGCCCGGCCGAAGCGGTCGCCGCTCCCTCCCGGCAGCCCTGCCTGGCGGTCGCCAACTGAGGGTGGGCGCCGACCGGGGCAAACCGACGGGAACCGGCCGCCCGGGACGCGATCTTGAGGAACATGCCGACCATGACCATGCCCACGATGCCTGCGCGCGGTTTCGATTTCGACTATGACGAGGCCTTCAGCCGCAACATCGGGTGGGTCACCGAGTGGGAGCAGCAGATCCTGCGCACCAAGCGGGTCGCCATCGCCGGCATGGGCGGCGTCGGCGGAGTCCACCTGCTGACGCTGGCGCGCCTGGGCATCGGCGCCTTCAACATCTCGGACATGGACGTCTTCGAGACGGTCAACTTCAACCGGCAGATCGGCGCCAGCACCGCCACGCTCGGCCGGCCGAAGGTCGACGTGATGGCCGGCATGGCGCGCGACATCAACCCGACCGCCGAGATCCGCCGCTTTCCGAACGGGATCAGCGACGACAACATCGACGAGTTCCTGGACGGCGTCGACCTGTTCATCGACGGCTTCGACTTCTTCGTCCTGGACGTGCGCGCCAAGGTGTTCGCCCGCTGCGCCGAGCTGGGCATCCCCGCGATCACGGCGGGGCCGATCGGGATGGGCACGGCCTACCTGGTCTTCATGCCCGGCGGCATGACCTTCGAGCAGTATTTCGGCCTGGAAGGCCAGCCGATCGAGCAGCAATACGTCAATTTCCTGGTCGGGCTGACGCCCCGCGGCCTGCACCGCTCCTATTTGGTCGATCCGTCCCGGCTGGACCTGGTCAACCAGCGCGGCCCCTCCACCGGCATGGCCTGCCAGATCTGCGCCGGGGTCACCGGGATCGAGGCGCTGCGCATCCTGCTGAACCGCGGCGGCGTCAAGGCCGCCCCCTGGTTCCACCAGTTCGACGCCTATCGCGGGCGTTTCGTCAGCAAGAAGCTGCCCGGCGGCAGCCGGCATGTCGGCCAGCGGTTCAAGCAGAAGCTGGGCATGCGCATGATGCAGGCGATCGCCCGCAACGCGCCCCGGGCCGTGCCGGAGCCGCGCGCCTCCGAGGTCGAGCGGATCCTCGACCTGGCCCGCTGGGCGCCCAGCGGCGACAACAGCCAGCCCTGGCGCTTCCATATCGACGGCGACGACGCCGTGACCGTGCTGGTCCGGAACGAGGCTGGCGCCAACGTCTACGAATATGCCGACGGCCAGCCGACGCTGCTGTCGGCCGGCCACCTGCTGGAGACCGTCGCCATCGCCGCGGCCCGGTTCGGCCGGCGCATGGAGTGGGCGCTCGACCGGACGGATTCCGGCGAGCCCGGGATCCGGATCAAGGTCCGCCTGCCCAGGCAGCCGGGCATCCGGCCCGATCCGCTGGAAGGCTTCGTCAAGCTGCGGTCGGTGGACCGGACCACCTACAAGCGCGACGCCTTGACACAGGCGCAGAAGGACGCGCTGGCCGAGGCGCTGGGACCGGACCTGGCGCTCTCCTGGTTCGAGAGCCGGGGGGAACGCTGGAAGTTCTCCCGCCTGAACGGGCTGGCCACCGACATCCGCCTGCGCTGCCGCGAAGCCTACGACGTCCACCGCCGGATGATCGACTGGGAGAACCGGTTCAGCCCGCACGGCCTGCCCTCCACCGCCATCGGGCTGGACGCCGGGACCCTCAAGCTGATGCGCTGGGCGATGGGGGACTGGTCGCGGATCGAGCGGATGAACCTGCTGGGCACCGGCGCCGCCAGCCTCCAGCTGGACATCCTGCCGGGCATGGCCTGCGCCGGGCATTTCACCATCGGCTGGAGCACTCCCCGGACCGCCCGGGCGACGGCGGAGGAGCTGCTGGCCGCCGGGCGGCGGCTGCAGCGCTTCTGGCTGACCGCCGCGAAGCTGGGCCTGGCGATGCAGCCGAGCCTGGCGCCGCTCGCCTTCGCCAGCTACGCGGTCACGGGGACGCGCTTCACGGAGGCGCCGAAGCTGATCGCCAAGGCGGAGAAGCTGGCGGTCGAGCTGGGCCGGGTGTCCGGCCACGAGGTCGATTCGCTGGTCTTCATGGGCCGCATCGGCCGTCCCAGGACCACCCGTCCGGCCAGCCGCTCGCACCGCAGGCCGCTGGACGAGCTGATCGTCGGCGACGACCGCCGGACGGACGGAGAGGACCGGCAGGACCGGGGTGTCGCCCGCAGCGCCTGATTGCCGGGCTCAGGCCGGATGCGGCAAGTTCCGGCCCAACAGCTTGAGGACGCCGTGGGCGGCGGCGACGCCGCTGCTGAGGGAAGCCTGGAGCAGGTAGCCGCCGGTCGGCGCCTCCCAGTCCAGCATCTCCCCGGCGGCGAACACGCCGGGCAGGCGCCGCAGCATCAGGTCGCCGGTCAGCCCGTCCAGATCGATGCCGCCGGCGGAGGAGATCGCGCGCTCGATCGGCTTGACGCCGGTCAGGTGCAGCGGCAGCGCCTTGACCAGCCGGGCAAGCTCGGCCGGTCCGGCGCCGGCCCCGGCGGC
Organism: Skermanella sp. TT6; assembly: GCF_016653635.2. Taxonomy (NCBI): domain Bacteria; kingdom Pseudomonadati; phylum Pseudomonadota; class Alphaproteobacteria; order Rhodospirillales; family Azospirillaceae; genus Skermanella; species Skermanella cutis. The sequence continues at coordinate 4,765,210 of NZ_CP067420.1, read as the reverse complement.
GCCGCGCAACAGGCCGGGCAGGGGACCCGTCAGGTTCAAGGACTTGCGCAGCCAGGTGGACCAGGATTCCGATCCCCTCGGCCGCCGCAGCCGGTCGCGCACCTGTTCCAGGGAAAGTTGCGGGCGCAGGTCGATCGTCGGGCGGGCCGACCCGTGGCGCTCGACCGCGTCGCGCAGCGGGGCGCCCAGGGCATAGACGGCGCCGCCCTCGATCCCGGTGCGGGTCAGGACCAGCTCGCCCCGGACGGTGCGGCCCTCGAAGGTCAGCGCCAGGTTCTTCAGCGGCTCCCCCTCGTGCCGGGCGATGAAGCCCGGCTCCCAGGCGACGTCGAAGCCGCAGTTGGCCGGCCTCAGCGGCCGCACGGCGACGCCGCGGGCCTCCAGGATCCCGGTCCAGCCGCCGTCCGAGCCCAGCCGGGGCCAGCTCGCCCCGCCCAGCGCCAGGACGACCGCATCGGCCGGGACGGGGCGGGAGGCTCCGTCCGGACCCCGGACCAGCGCCGTCCCGGCCTCGTCGAAGCCGGTCCAGCGGTGGCGCGGATGGACGGCGACGCCCAGGCCGTCGAGGCGCCGCAGCCAGGCGCGGAGCAGCGGCGACGCCTTGAACTGCACCGGGAACACCCGGCCGCTGCTGCCCACGAAGGTCTCGACGCCGAGGCCGGCGGCCCAATGCCGCAGGTCGGCGGGGGAGAAAAGCTCCAGCCAGCGACGCACTTCCGGCGCCCGGTCGCCGTAGCGCGGCAGGAAATCCTCCAGCGGTTCGGAATGGGTCAGGTTGAGGCCGCCGCGCCCCGCGAGCAGGAACTTGCGCCCGACCGAGGGCATGGCGTCGAACAGCTCGACGCGGACGCCCGCCTCCGCCAGGACGGTCGCCGCCATCAGGCCGGCCGGCCCGCCGCCGATGACTGCCACCCTTGCGGCGGTTTCCGTGGAACCGGCGGCGCTCATGCTCTTTTCCCGAACCTCGTTCCCGGCCGGGGCACCGCCCGAAGCAGGCCGGCCGCCAGCGACACCGCGAGCAGCGCATAGAGCGGCAGCAGCGGCAGGTTGAACCGGGGCTCCCCGAAGAAGACGCCGGTGATGGCGGCGAAATAGCCGATCGGGACGAAGGCCGCCAGCGCGGCGTCGCGCGGGCGGAGCGCCCAGGGGAACAGGAACGGGAACAGGAAGGCCGGGATCACCATCGCCCAGTGCCACAGTTCGGCGAGCGGCGTGACGGCCGCGACCAGGGCGCTTATGTCCTGTCCGTTGCGCCGGGCGCCGATCTCCGCCTGGTCCAGGGGCAGGGTGTCGAACCGGAAGAACTGGTCCAGCTTGTAGGGCACGCGGAGCAGGGCCTGCGCCGGATTGTCGCGGATGTAGGACAGGGCGGCCTCGTTCAGCCGGCGGTCCAGGGCGATCTCGTCCGGGATCGGCTCCAGGATGTTCAGCCCTTCCGTCGCCGCGGTGAACTCGGCCGGGGCCGGCCACATGTAGTTGCCCCAGCGGTTCCAGGGGTTGTTGCCCATGAACAGGTTGAATCCGCCGTTGGTCGAGACCAGCACCGGATCGCCCAGGACCAGGGCGTTGCGGAGTGTCCAGGGCGCGATCGCGGCCAGGCAGGCGGCGTGCAGCACCAGTCCCACGGCCACCGCCCTCCGGAAGCCCGTCCGCCGCAGCACGAAGGCCGCCGCCAGCACGGCCGCGGGCAGCAGCAGCGCCTGGGTCTTGACCAGGGCAGCCAGGCCGAAGCAGAGGCCGGCGAGAGCCGGCCTCCGCCAGCCGGGCCGGTCCAGCGCCGCCAGCAGCGCGTCCAGGCCGGCCAGCAGCAGGGCCATGAACAGCAGCTCGGCATAGAGCAGTTCGGTGTAGAAGACCAGGGTCGGCGACAGGACCGCCAGCACCAGCGCCGCCCGGGCCGCCGTCTCCGACCCGGTGGCCCTTCGCGCGATCCGGAACAGGAAGACCAGCGCCACCGCCGACAGCGCGAGGTTGGCGGCCTTGGCGGCCTCCAGGCTCGGGCCGGTCACGGCGAACAGGCCGGCCAGGAACGCCGGATAGCCGACCGGCCAGAACGCCGTCGGCCGTCCCCCGACCGAGTAGCCCTCGCCGTCCAGCAGGCCCACGGCGCGCTGGAAATACCAGAGCTGGTCGCTCATCGGGGCGGCGTCCACCGCCGCCATCCAGCCCAGCCGGGTGCCCAGGAACAGCACCGCCACCAGGATCAGGAAGCGGCCCATGCCGCCGGCGCCGTCCCGTCCCACGGCGTCAGTTCCAGCATTCGACGCGCGCGGAATAGGTGCCGGCGCGCTCCAGCAGGTCCTCGGGGGACAGCGCCGGACCGCGCGCCTGCGTGGCGTAGGAGATGCTCCGGGGCGCCAGGAAGCGGAAGATCGTCTCGTTGGTGACCGCCTGGGCGACGTCGTCGACGAACCGGCCGGTCTCGCGGAAGGTGGTCACCTCGTCCACCTTGCTGCGGATCATGCCGATCACCCTGCCGGTCTCGTCCAGCACCGGGCTGCCGCTGTGGCCGGCGCGGATGCGCCCCTCGACCGCGAATTCCGTTCCGCCGCCCAGCATGTCGGAGGTGATCTGGGAGGGCCACGCCTCCACCGCGGTCCGGCTCGGCACGACGGTGGCGGCGCCTAGCGCCGGATAGCCCACCACCGAGGCGTCCATTCCCCGGTTGCGCTCGGGCGCCGGGTTGAAGCGGGCGAAACGCTTCGGCTTCGCCTTGGCCTGGAGCACCGCGAGGTCCATGCCGTAGTCGGAGGCGACCACGCTGGCCGGCTTCCGCCCGCCCTCGACCGTCGAGACGGTCAGCGCGGCGCAGCGCGCCACCACGTGGAAGCCGGTCAGCACCTGTCCCTGGCCGTTGATGAAGAAGCCGGAGCCGGCGCTGCGGATCTCCACCTTGTCGTCCGGCCGGGAGCGGCGGTCGCCGACGATCTGCGCCCGATGCCGCCGGGACCGGGCCTCGGCCAGGGCGGCGGCCTCGGCCTCGTCGATGATCCTGCCCCGGCACTCCGCCGGGGCCACGCGCAGGACGAGGTCGCGGTCCGGCTCGTGGCAGGTGACGACCGGCGGCGACAGCTCCGGCCCGGCGGGGCCGGCGGCGACGGCGGAAACCGGCGCGGCGAGGCCGGCGCAGCCGCCCAGCGCCGGCGCGAGCGCCGCCAGCAGCGCCGCTCCCGTGAGCCGCCCCCTCACCGCGGGCGCCGGCGCTTGCGGTCGGTCTGGCCGTTCCGGTCCGGCCGGTCCCTGTCCGGGTGGTGCATGGCGAGCAGCCCGGTGGTCTTGCCGCCGTCCGGGACCTTGTCGTTCATCACCGCCCAGCCGACGATGACCACGACGCCGATCAGCGAGAACAGGAACAGCAGGCTATCCATGGAACTTCATCCGGGGTGACCTCATCGGGGAAACGTCATCGTGCGGCGGCCTGTTCCAGGTACGGCTCCGGCGCGAAGGCCTCGAAGAACCTTGCGGCGTCCTCCGACCGCTCGACCGACAGGGCGACCAGGGCCGCGGCGGGACGGACGCCGAGCAGGGTGGCGAGGCTCTGGTACAACTTGGCCTCATAGGGGCTCGCCGTGAAGCGTCCGCCGACCCAGTACCACGAAAGCACCAGGCGCTGGCGCTGCCCGCGAACCATCCGGTCGAGCCGGCCCGGCGGCATGCCGCCGACGCCCTCGACCGTGCGGCTCTCGACGCGGGTCCAGCCGTCCCCTTCCAGGCGGTTGGCGTAATAGACCACTTCCGAGCCCTGCCGCTGGTAGGCGTAATGGGCGACGAAGAGCTCGGCGGCCCGGCCTTCCGGGCTCCGGAAACCGGCCAGCAGCGTGCGGTCGGCGCCGGGGAAGGCCGGCCGCCAGTCGGTCGGCGGGGCGGCGGCCCAGTCGGCCACGGCGGGCGGCGGGAGCGCCGCAGGGCCGGCGGAGGCGCCGTCGGGCGGACCCATCACCGTCCAGGCATAGGCGGGGCCGGCCAGCACCACCAGGACGGCCGGCAGCGCCAGGGGCAGGCGCCAGGACCAGCCGCGGCGGGTGGCGGGCGGCGGCACCGCGGCCTCGCGCGAGAAGTCGCCCAGCCGGCGGTCGGCGAAGCTGTTGCCGATCGCCAGCAGCAGGATCATCACGACGGAGAAGAAGACCCAGCCATAGACCAGGTGGTCGACGCCGGCGGCCAGCCTGCCGTCGGTCAGGTGCGCGATCAGGATGATGCCGAACGCCCGGAAGCCGTTGGCGACGATCGGCAGGGCGAAGCCGATGCCCAGGAACAGCCAGAACTTCCAGCGCCTGGTATAGGCGAGATGGGCGAACAGCGCCGAGATCACCAGGTTGGCGATCAGGAAGCGGATGCCGGCGCACGCCTCGGCGACCCGGAACAGCCCGTTGGGGATCTCGATCATGATCCCGTCGTGGAACACCGGGATGCCGATCAGGCGCAGCAGCGCCACCGCGAAGACGGCGGTGAAGTCCTGGAGCGGCGGGATCAGCGCGTCGCCCACCGGCACCATGAAGAACAGGAAGGCCAGCGGGAACGCGATCCGCCGCGCCACCGCCCGGCCGAAGAAGAAGACGGACAGCGCGACCAGCATGCCGACCAGCGCCGTCTCCTCCACCGCCAGCACGTCGCCCGCCCGGCCGAGCAGCCAGGCCAGCATCATCGCCGCCAGGGCGGCCAGACCCAGCGGCTCCAGCCGGGGCGTCAGCCGCCGCAGCTCGTCCCGGCGCAGCCAGACCAGGTACAGGCTGGTCGGCAGCACCAGGAAACCGTGATTGTAGGTGACGTTGGTCGACCAGGTATGGACCATGGCCCCGGCCACGTCGTGGAGCAGCGCCACCAGCAGCGCCGCCGTCCCGGCGAAGCAGGCGACGGCGCGCGGCCAGGCCGGGTCGGCCGGGGGCATGGCGGTGGCGGCGTAGTAGCCGCCGTCCAGGTCGGCCCGCTGGGTCATGCCCGTCCCTCCCATGACCGGTCGAGGGAGCGGGTTTCCGAAGACATGGCCGGAAACACCGCCGGCGCCCGCTCGATGATGCCGTCGAGCGGCGCCAGACGGCTTTCCCAGGCGTAGCGGTCCAGCAGCAGGCGCCGCCCGCGGGCTCCCAGCGCCTCCGCCTCCGCCCGGTCGCCGAGCAGCCGGCAGGCCTGAGCCGCCAGGCCGGCGGCGTCGTCGGCGACCAGCAGGTGGGCGTCCCGCCCGGCGTCGATCCCCTCGTGGGCCTGGGGCGTGGCGATCACCGGACGGCCCATCCCCATCGCCTCCAGCACCTTGTTCTGGATGCCGCGCGCGATCCGCAGCGGTGCCACCGCGACGGCGGAGTGGGCGAGGTAGGGGCGGACGTCCGGCACGCGGCCGGTCACGATCACGCCCGGCTGCCCGGCCAGGCGCCTGACCGCGGGATCGGGCTTCGCGCCGACGACGGCGAACCGCGCCTCCGGATGGCGCGCCCGGATCGCCGGCAGCACCTCCGCCGCGAACCAGAGCACCGCGTCGACGTTGGCGCGGTAGTCCATCATGCCGGTGAAGGCCAGCACCGGCCCGCCCGCCGGATAGGGGTCGACATGGTCCCGGCGCGGGTCGAAATAGTCCAGGTCCACCCCGTTGCCCAGGCCGTGGACCCGCTCCGCCGCGACGCCCGGCCGGCGGCGGAACAGGTCGGCCTCGGCCTCGCTGACGAACAGGCTGGCCGACGCCCGGGCGGCGATGGCGACCTCGGCCTCGCCCAGCAGCCGGGCCTCGCGCCCGTGGATCCAGCGCATCGGCGCCCGGCCGCTCATGGCGTACTGGCGCCATTTGTCGCTGTCCAGGTCGATGAAATCGACGATCCGGCGGCCCCGGAAATCGCCGGCCGCCTCCGCGAAGGGCGCCATGGAGGAGGAGAAGACGAACTGCACGGCGACGGCGCGGGCGGCGTGGGTCGCGCGCACCCACTCCGTCAGCCCGGCGTCCCGGAAATAGGCGAAGGTCAGCGCCTGTCCGGTGGCCAGCCCGCGCAGGCTGCCCAGCCTGGCCAGCGTCGGGTCGAGCCGGGCGAAATGGCAGCTCGCGCACAGCGCCCGCAGCACCGGTTCGTGGGTCCGGTCCTCGGGATCGTCCACGAAGCAGCCGAGATGGACGCGGTAGCGCTCCGCCAGGTGGCGCAGCAGGTGCCAGGAGCGGATCTTGTCGCCCTTGTTCGGCGGATAGGGAATGCGGTGGGCCAGGAACAGCAGGTCTTTCATGGCGGCTCAGCCGATCTGGCGGGCGATCACGGGACCCATCAGGTTGGCCACGGGCAGCGGCAGGCGCTTCCAGGTCTCCACCATCGCGCGGTATTTGGGGTTGAGCGGGTTGACCTCGGGCAGCTCGCGCCCGCGCACCAGATGGAACTGGTAATGCAGCGCCCGGGGCTCGAACCCCCAGCCCAGCTTGTAGTCGAAGGCCCCGGTGCCGCGCTTGCTGCGGCCGAAGTCGAACAGCCGGGCGCCCCGCTCCGTCGCCCTGTCCATCAGGGACCAGTACATGAAGTCGTAGGCGTGCTCGGTCCGCGCCTCCGGCAGGCCGCCCGCGAAATAGGGGCAGACCGTGTCGCGGAAATGGAACGCCATCACCGCCGACACCGGGCCGGAGGCGCCGTGGACCACCGCCAGCTCGACCGCCTCGCCGAACTCCTCCGCGATGGCGGCGAAGAAGCGGCGCGGATAGACCGGCGTGCCGAGATTGCGGACGCTGGTGCCGTAGATCCGGTAGAACGCGTCTAGCAGGCCCGGCCCGACCTGCTGGCGCAGGCCGCCGCGGATGCTGCGCCGGAGCTCCTGCCGCTTCTGCTGGGGCAGGGTGCCCCAGGTGACGCCGATGTCGGCGTCGAGCGGCCGGCGGAACGCGGCGTAGAGCTCCGATTTCACGGTCCAGCCGATCGGCAGCGCGTCCACGTGGCGCAGTTCCACATGATCGACGCCCAGCCGGGCGCCCAGCTCGGCGGCGTCCCTGGCTAGCGCCTGGATCGCGCCGGGGTCCGAGGACGCGATGCCGCCGAAGGTGCAGAACCCGGTGGCGATCAGCGCATTGCCGAACAGCGGGCTCTTCACGTGGACCAGCGGCAGCACGCCGACGATCCGGCCGCCGCGGCTGGCGTAGCGGAAATATGTCGGGTGCCCGTAGCTCCGCCCGATCACGCGCGCCCATCCGGCGCGGTGGAAGAACGTGGCCTCCGGCGACTCGGCGACGAATGCCTCCCACGCGGGCTCCGTCGCCGCGTCCAGCGTCCCGACCTCGACCATCGCGGTCATTCCGCCGCCTCGATGAAAAGCAGTTTACAGAAGGCGATTTCCCTTTTCCTGTCGTCATGCCCGGACTTGATCCGGGCATCTCCGGGCACGAAGACGTCGTTGAACCCCGCAAGAGATGGCCGGATCAAGTCCGGCCATGACGGAAAGGGGAGGCTTGCGTCCGAATGCAAGGCGTTCGGACCCCGGCCCAAAAGGGTGCCGGACGGCCGCGGATCATGGCCGGTCATGCCGAAATGGAAGCCGATCCGCCTTCCCCTCCATGATTGTGTTTTCCCGACAGGGTCGTCCGGTAGACATGGTCGATCCGGTCCCACCGGAAGTCGGACAGCAGGCGCTTGAGCTTGGATTCCATGACGGACAGGTTGGTGTAGTGGCGGAGCCGGGAGCGCAGCGGGGCCGGGCGGATGCGCGGCTGGCCGGGATCGATCTCCCAGGGGTGGAAATAGAAGGTCACGGGCTGGCCTTCGGTCCGGTTGACCCTGCCGATCGCATGGGACGACCAGCGGTAGGGCAGCAGGCGGAAGAAGCCGCCGCCGGCGCAGGACAGCCGCCGGCCCCTGAGATCGACCGTGCCGACCGGGATCTCCGCCAAGTCGCGGCCCGCGGCGGGCGCGAAGGGGAACCGGGGGGCGTCGGGCACGCCGTAATGGTCGTGGCGGATCGGGTGGATGCTGGAGCTGTAGCGGTATCCCGCCTCGGCCAGCTCGTCGAACGCCCACCAGGTGCCGCGGTCGATGGAGAAGCTGGCCGCGCGATACCCCGTGACCGCCCGGCCCGACTGGTCCTCCAGCAACTTGCGGGTGCGCGACACGTCCGCGCGGAATTCCGCCGGGGTCTGCTCGCCGACGCGCCGATGCTCCCAGCCGTGGCTCGCCACCTCGTGGCCGGCGTCGGCGATGGCCCGGACCAGCGACGGATCGCGCCGGGCGACGCAGCCCAGCGTGAAGAAGGTGGCGCGCACGCCGGCCCCGGCGAACAGGTCCAGGATGCGCCGGGTATTGTCGCCGACCCGCGACGGGAACCCGTCCCACCGGGCGCGGTCGACCGTGCCGGCGAAGGCGGAGACCTGGTAATAGTCCTCCACGTCCACCGACATGGCGTTGACGATCGGCGCGGCGGCGTCACGCGCGGTCATCGTCGGCCTCCCTGGCGATCCCGGCCGCCGATCCGTTCCAGGCCGTGCCTGCCGCGTTCACCGCGAGGTAGCCCATCGCCGTCTCCAGCAGGTGGCGCAAGGTCCGGTCGTGGGAGTTTACCGTCTCGGCCAGCCTTTCCAGCCGGCCCAGCCGCTCGTCCAGGCTCGCCAGCAGGGCCGCCACCTCGCCGCCGGCCGTCCCCGCCGGGGCGGCCGCCCTTCTCCCGCCGCCGGCGGGCGCCTCGGTCACCTCGGTGTTCAGGTCGGCGACCACGGCCTCGACCGCGGGCGCGTCGATCGCGTGGAGCCCCTCCAGCGCGCCGAACAGCAGCAGCCGGCTGCACAGGGTGTTGATCCGGCGCGGGATGCCGCCGCTGTGCCGGTGGATCAGCGCGAAGGCCTCGGCGTCGATCGCGGGATCCTCGTTCCAGCCGACCAGGCGCAGGCGGTGCCGGACATACTCGGCCGTCTCCTCCTCCGACAGCGGGCCGAGATGGTAGGAGGCGATCACCCGCTGGCGGAACTGCTCCAGCGCCGGATCCGCCAGCACGTCCTTGAATTGGGGCTGCCCGACCAGGAAGCTCTGGAACAGCGATCCGCCCTCGACCGTGAAGTTCGACAGCATGCGCAGCTCCTCGATCGTCTGGAGCGGCAGGTTCTGGGCCTCGTCGACCACCAGCAGGACCCGGCGCCCGGACCGGTACTGGGACAGCAGGAAACTCTCGAACGCGCGCAGCAGCCCCGCCTTGTCGGTGGACCGGGGCGTCACCCCGAAGGCCGACAGGATCATGCGGATCACGTCGTCGGCATCGATGTTGCTGGTCACGATCTGCGCCGCCAGGAACCGCTTCCGGTCCAGTTCGGCGAACAGCTGGCTGACCAGGGTCGTCTTGCCGGCTCCGATGTCGCCGGTCACCACGATGAAACCCTCGTCCTGCTGCAATCCGTACCGGAGGTAGGACAGGGCCTTGTCGTGGTTCCGGCTCGGGAAGAAGAACCGGTGGTCCGGCCCCAGCTTGAAGGGCGATCCGGTCAGGTTGTAGAAATCCTCGAACATCAGAACACGATCCGTACGCCAAAGGTCAAGGAGTTCTCGGTGTATTCGTCGGCCTCGTCGTCGGCCACGCGCTGGGTGCGGCCGAGCGCCACGCTTCCGAAAACGTCCTTGGCGAGTGAATGGGTCAACGCGACGCGGGCGCTGAAGGTGTCGCTCTCGGGTGCCGCGGGACCCAGGATGCCGGCGACCGGTGCGGCGGCGGTTCCGGCGGCGTTGCCGTCGTTCTCGGTGCGGCGCCAGCCGACCCCGGTGAACAGGTTGGTCCCGGGCGACAGCCGCCGGGTCCAGCCCAGGCGGGCCGACAGGTAGCGCTCGTCCGGGCGGATGTCGTATTCGCGCTCCTCGGCCGTACCGGCCAGGGTCACCGTGTTGCGGTCGTAGTTCCCGACCAGGGAGGTCTGGAACCGGCTGGCGATGAAGGCTTCCGTGCGCAGGCCGAAACCCGGGTCGGTGTCGGTGATGTCCACCGGCAGGTTGGTGACCGGATCGATCAGCTGGCCCGACGGGTCCACCGCGAGCTGGAAGCTGCTGAACTGGCGCTGGGTCGTCTCCAGCACGTGCACGTAGCCGGCCTGGAAGGTCAGCCGCGGGGTGATCCGGTAGGTCAGGGAGCCGTTGTAGTCGGGCTCGCCGTAGCGTTCGCCATAGGTCACCCGCAGCTCGGTACGCGGCCCCGGCCGGGTCAGGAAGCCCACGTACCAGATCGGCCCGTCGGGGTCGTCGTTCAGGGAGTTGGTCTCGATCGTCTCGTATCCGCCGGAGGCGAGCAGGAAGAACCGGCGGGAAACCGCGTACTGCCCGTTCAGCCGGTAGGTCGAGCGCTCGATGTCGCCGGTCCGGCTCTCCGAGTCGGTGTTCTCGTATTCCGCGATGGCGTCGAGCGCCACGCGCGAGAACACGGGTCCGGTGGACAGCCGGGCCCGGGCCTCGCTGGTCGTGCTGTCGCCGATCTCGTCCTTACCCACGAAGGTATAGGAATAGCGGTAGCGCAGCTCGCTCTCCGCGAGGTTGCCGAAGCGGTTCAGCAGGTAGGGGCTGATCGAGCCGCCGACCACCTGGGTCCGGTTGCCGCGCCCGACCGACGCGTTGGTCGAGGTCCGCCCGCCCGGATCGATCAGCGGCTGGCTGGCCGACCCGGTGACGTCGACGAACAGCATGTCATCGACCAGCTCGGCGGTGCCGAAGCCGATGAAATCGTTGCGCACGTTGACGTCGCTGTTCTTCGACAGGGTGGTGTCCAGGGTCAGCCGGTAGTCGAAGATGAAATCGGCCCGGCCGCCTTCCCCGCGCACGTTGACTCCGGCGAAGGGCGACAGGATCAGGGCCGCGTCCGCCCGGTCGTCCGGCTCCAGGTTGACGTTGTCGGTGATCGTGACGTCGAACCCGGCGTTCCGTTGAGCCTGGATGTTGGCGGCCCGGGCGGGGAGAACCGACGCGGGACCCAGGGCCTGGGTGAAAGCCAGCAGCGCGGCGGCGGGAAGCAGCGCCCGCCGACGTTCCGTTCGGTAGGTCATCAGGCCTTCTCTTCGGCGGCGGGGCCTGCGGATCTGCCAGGGCCGCGCCCGCCGTAGGACGCCTTGTCGTAGCCGCTGTAATAGGAGCCGAAATGCTCGCTGGTCTTGCCGGCGGCCGACTTGTTGAGGATCAGGTTGACGTTGTCGCAGGGTTCCAACAGATCCAGGGCGTGCTGCACCTGGGAATGAGCGGTCCGGTTCGCCTCGACCACCAGCAGGACCTGGTCGACGATGTGGGACAGCACGACCGGCTCGGTGGTGGCGAGCACCGGCGGAGCGTCCAGGATCACGATGCGGTTGCGCTGGGACCGCGCCAGCCGGCCGACCAGCTCCTTCATGGCCGGGCTGCTGTAGAGATCGGTGGCGGACGGCACCTCGCCGCCCGACGGCAGGATGGTCAGCCGCATCCCCGGGTCGCGGAGCAGGACCTCCGACGGGTCCAGGTCCGGCTCCAGCAGCAGGTCGGACAGCCCGCGCGCCGGCGGCAGGCCCAGCATCCGCAGGATGCTCGGCCGCATCGCGTCGGCGTCGATCAGCAGCACGTCGAAATGCTCGTCGGCCACGAAGCTGAGCGCCAGGTTCAGCGAGATGAAGCTCTTGCCCTCGCCGGGCACGGCGCTGGTCACCATCACCAGGTTGGTGCGTCCCTCCGCGTCGGCTTCCATCGGGTTCAGCTTCTGGATCAGCCGCCGCTTCAGCAGCCGCATCTCCTCGGCCAGCCGCGACCGGCGGTCGCCCGGATGGATCATGCCCATCTCGCGCAGCCGGGCCGGGTCGATCGAGATCTCCACGGCCTCGCGCGGCTCCCAGGCGGGGGACGCCGCCGGAGCGAGCCGCGGGCTCGGATCGGCCCGGGGCGGTTCGACGATGTTGCCGCGCCGGGCCGCGCTCGACTGCTGCACCGCTCTGTGGATCAGGTCCATGTTCGTAGCCTTGCCCTCGTCGAGCTTCTCTTGGGAGCTTCTCTTGACAGCCCATCTCCGGGCATCCCCCGGCATCGCCGGGATCGAACGGTCTTCCGGCCTCGGCCGGGGATCAGGTCTCGCCGCGCTCGAACAGCCCGCCGGCCAGCCCGGACAGCGTCGGCTTCGGCGCTCCCGGCTGGTACAGCATCATCAGGCCGGCGAACACGACCAGCAGCACCGCGACCGACCCGCCCAGGGCCGACACCTCCAGCAGCCGCCAACGGCTGCGGTGGGGCGACTCGACCATGCTGACGTTGCCCAGCACCGGCAGGTTGAAGGTGTCGCGGAGCGTATTGACGTTCGTGAAGCTGTCCTTCAGCTGGATCAGCACGAACACGACGCCCAGGGCCGCCGCGAAGGCCGCCGCCAGGACGCCGCCGAACAGCAGCATCCGGTTCGGCCCGCTCGGCCGGTTCGGCACGACCGGCGGATCGACCACGCGGAAATCGACGTTGGTGGTCTGGCTGTCCAGCCGCTCCGCCATCCGGATCGACTCGCGCCGCTCGATCAGCTGCTCGTAGTTCTGCCTGAGCACGCCGTAGTCGCGGTTCATCTGGGCGAGCTGGAGTTCCACGGCGGGAACCTCGTTCTGCCGGGCGCGCAACTGGGCCAGCTCGTCGTTGCGCAGCTCCAGCCGGCGGTTCAGGCCGCCGATCTCGGAGTCGAGGCGCTGGATCTCGGCTTCCAGCTGCCCGCGCATCGGATTGGGCACCGAGCTGGAGGTGGACTGCCGGCGGACATCCGCTTCGGCCTGCTGGATCATGCGGCGGAGATTGGCGACCGACGGGTTCTGGTCGGTATAGCGCAGCCGCATGTCGGTGAGCTGCTGGCGGAGCTGTTCCAGCCGCTGGCCGGCCGGCGTCGCCGCCAGGGCCGCGGCGGCCTGGGCGGCGTCGGCCGCGGCGAGCGTTTCCGGCGTCCCGGCGAGCTGGGCGCGCAGCTGGTCGCGCTGCCAGGTCGTAGACTGGAGCTGGTTCTCGAGCTGGCGGATGTCGAATTCCGCCGTCTGGAGCCGGCCGTTGACGACGTCCTTGTAGCGCAGCTCCTCCGAGTTGATGCGGCGGAAGTCCGACACGGCGGCTTCCGAGTCCCTCAGCCGCTTCTCGTAGTCGGCGATCTGGGTATCGATGAAGCGCCGCGTGCGTTCGATGTCGCGCCGGTTGTCGCCGACATTCTGCTCGACGAAGATCTGGAGGATGGACTGCACGACGGAGTGGGCGAGCCTCGGGTCGCTGTCCTCGAACTGGATGCTGAAGATCTGCCGGCCTTCGCCGTAGAACCTGATCCGCCGCTCCAGGTCGGTCAGCAAGGCCTCGCGGGCACCCTCGCTCTGGACCGTCAGGTCCAGGTCGGTCAGCCGGAGCAGCTGTTCCAGGTTGGGCCGGGAGATCAGGGTGCGCCGCATGATCTCGACCTGCTGCTCCACGTCGGGCCGGACGGTCATGCCCTTCATCAGCGGGTTCAGCAGGCTCTGGGTATCGACATAGACGCGCGCGCTGGCGCTGTAGCTGTCCGGGAGCTTGGCCACGACCAGCCAGCCCGCCAGGCTGACCAGCCAGACGATGCCGACCACCCACCAGCGCCGTGCCCAGGTCTCGGAGGCGTAGTGGCGCAGCAGGTCTTTGAGGTTGAGGGTCAGGTCATTCATGTGAACCGTCCGGTTTGTCCTGGCGCTCCGGGGCGCGGCGTCCCCGGGCGCAGCCGCCTCAGAACCAGCTTTGCGGGATGATGATCACATCGCCGGGCAGCACCGGCACGTTGGCCCGGATGTCGCCGTCGCGCAGCAGATCGTCCAGCCGAACGTTGAAGGTGGCCTTCTCGGAACTCGTGCCGCCGCCGCGCGCCAGCACGGCCCGGTTGCCCGAGGCGAACTCGGTCAGGCCGCCGACCTCGATCATGACGTCGAGCATCGTCATGTTGGCGCGGTAGGGGATGGCGCGGGGCTGGATCGCCTCGCCGACGACCCGGACCTGCTGGTCGAACGGGCCGGCGAAGCCGCTGACGATCACCGTCACCAGCGGGTCCTGGACATAGACCTTCAGCTTGTCCTCGATGTCCCGGGCCAGTTGGGTCGGCGTCTTGCCCGTCGCCTCCAGATCCTCGATCAGCGGGGTCGAGATCCGGCCGTCGGGACGCACCGGGACCGTGACCGAGAATTCCGGGCTCTGCCACACATAGATCTGGATCGTGTCGAGCGGCCCGATGCGATAGTCGGGCGTGGTCGGCTGCTGGACCTGGACCGTGCCGGGGGCCGGCGGGTTGTCGGCGGACGAGCAGGCCGCCAGGCCGGCCGCGGCCAGGAACGCCGACGCGAATGCCGTCACAAGACTCGTCGGCCGACCGCGAAAACGGCGCGAGATCATTCCTCCACCCCACATACCCCTTTTAGAACCGATGGCTTTTTAGGCGAATTGCCGAGTTCCTGCCCGAAAACGATAGAAAAACAATCATCTAAGCAGGTGCTTTTCAACGGTCTGTACGGGCAACCACTAAAGGGCTAAGCGTGACCGGTCGGACTGGCGTACCGGTTCTTCCGTAACATCGCGCCGATTTCGTCAAGGGTGTGTCCGACCGGTCGGGAATTACTTGGCCGGCACTCCTTTCGATCCGCGCTACACCCTTTCCGGCCTTTCGGCATACCGCGGGCTTCGCTATCAGGTCCGCTCGACGGAAACATGTCATGGGATGCAGCAATGAAGAGCCTCGCCGATCGTGTCAAGCTGGCGATCCTGTCGTCGTCCTTCCTGCGCTACCATTGCCGGTTCGATATCGCCGACGCCGCCGCCGGATTGAAGATCCCGGTGATCGACGGCCAGGGGCTGGGCAACCTGACCGGCCACGAACCGATCGTCGAACGCATGGTCGCGCGGCTGCTCGACCTGCGCGCGGGCTGCTTCGTCGACGTGGGCGCCAATTTCGGCCAGACGCTGCTCAAGGTCGCCCGCCACGATCGCCGGCGCGCCTATGTCGGGTTCGAGGTCCAGCCCCTGTGCCTGCACTATCTCGACCAGCTGATCTCGATCAATCGGCTCGACACGTTCAAGATCCTGCCGATCGGGCTGTCGGACGCCGACCGTTTCGCCACCATGACCAGCGAGCATCCGGGCGACCCGCGCGCCACCACGGTCCAGGGGTTCTGGCCGCCGGACTGGCAGCCGCACGCGCGCCTGGTTCCGCTCCGGGTCGGCGACGCCGTGATCGAGGAACTGGGCCTGGACGATGTCGGCATCCTGAAGGTGGACGTCGAGGGCGCCGAGGCCGACGTGCTGGACGGGCTGGAGCGCACGGTCCGGCGCCACCGCCCCTATGTCCTGATCGAGATCCTGCCCTACACGGTCGATCCGATCGGCCGGGACGGCCCGGTGGCGGCCGGGATCCGGGACCGGCGCACCGCGGCGGTCGAACGCCTGCTGCGCCAGAACAGGAACCGGGGCTACCGCTCGTTCCGCATGATGCCCGACGCCGGATTGCTCGAGACCGCCGACTACGACGTGCCCTACCATCCAGACAACTGCAACTACCTGTTCGTGCCCGAGGAACGGGTCGGGGAGGTGACGGGTAACGGCGAGTCCGCCCCCGGGGTGGACATGGGCAGAGGCCTTGTCCAACCGGTGGGTTCCCGATCGGATTGAACCGCTCCGATCCTCGCAGCCGGCCGTTCCAATCGGCGCACTATGTTGCGCCATGGGCGCAACCTACGGCTCGATGCAGGGCGGAGGTGATGTGGGTCGACGATCGTAGGTTGCGCCCATGGCGCAACGCATCGGATCAGCTGTCTCGGGCGGATCGACCTGATCGGGTGCTTTCCCTGGAGGCAGGAACTCGGACATTTCAGCAAGAAGGTGGACCGCTCCGAGGCGGCCTGTTGGTGCGGAAACGTGCTTTGCGGCTTGGCGATCGGCAAAACATGTCGGTCCACATGATCGAAGGCCTTCAAGGCGTAAGTCCAGGGTGTGCCGGACCAGCGGTCCCGGTCGGCCTCAGTCGGGTAGTTCAGCGTCGTCCGGGCTGCTGACAGCCGCCTGCGGCGCGAAGTCGCAATCCAGTTCCCGTGCGCCTGACAGCGCCGCCTCGCCGGATTCGGCGGCGGCCTCGTGCGGCCGTATTGGCTTGGAACGGTAACCGATCAGGTCGATCCGTCCGAGACAGCCGGACCGATGCGTCGTGCCACGACCCAGGCAAACTCGACGGCCCGCGTCACCCACACTTCGAGTGAAACCCCAGGTTGGGCCACGGGCCAACACTATGCGGCAAGCGGAACGCGGGCAAAGCGCTCCCACGCCGCCGGTGACCCCATCGAAGGTTGCGGCCTGGAGAGCGCGGCGACCCCTGCCGTTCGGCTTTACTTCGAAAATGCAGGGAATCAGCGCGTAAAGCCGTATGACAAAATGCGGCAATTACCAGAGTAAATCAATGCAGATAAAGACACGAAAGAGACTGCATAATTAACTTTACATATACCATGTACAATAGGTTACGATTTCAAAGTACTCCTGCTTTTACTGATCATTAAGTCTGCGAGAATACCCTTGGATTAACTTGAGGCGCTTGCGATGCGCCGCAGCAAAGTCCTTTTCCAAGGTATCCGCATCATGACTGCTCAATCGGCTGGCCAGACCCTCGTCGGCACCGGCGGCAACACTGTCCTTACCGGCGGCCCGGGCAACGACACGATCTGGGGCGACGGGATGCCGACGACCGTGGCCGAACCCTTCAGCCTGCGCGTCAAGGCGTCGGCGGACCTCTACCAGGGGGCGCCGAAGATGCGGGTCTGGGCGGACAAGGTCTTCCTGGGCGAGGTCACCGTCACGGCGGTCCATGGCGACGGCGCCTGGCAGGAGTTCGCGTTCTCGCGGGTCGGCCTGTCGGGCGCCGCCAGGATCAGGATCGAATATGTCAACGACCTGGGCGGCTCGACGCCCGGCAAGGATCGCAATCTCTGGATCGACAGCATCGAGGTCAACGGCGCGACCCTGACGCCGGACCAGTCGGTCTATGAACGGGGCGCCAAGGTCCAGGCCGGCCAGTCCGGCATGATGTGGGGCGGCGCGCTGGTGTTCGATACGGCCAAGTATCCGGCCGTCAGGAAGCCGGCCTGGCTTCCCGGCGGCGGCGACGACGTCCTGAGGGGCGGCGACGGCGACGACCTGCTCCATGGCGGCACCGGCAGCAACGTCCTGGAGGGCGGGGCCGGGATCGACACCGCGGGCTATCTCCATGCCAGGGCCGATTATGCCGTGACCGCCGAGACCGACGGCACGGTGAGGGTCGTCGGCCGCGGATCGAGCGACCGGCTGGACGGGATCGAGAAGCTGAAGTTCGCCGACGGCACCGTCGATCTCAGGGACCTGGTGCCCGTCGCGGCGCCGGACGAGGCCGACACGAAGGAGGGAACCCCGGTCGTCATCGACGTGTTGGCCGACGACACGGTGCCCGCCGGGGAGAGCCTGCACCTGACCGGCGTGGGGCAGCCCGCGAACGGCATGGTTACCATCAATGCCGACGGCACCCTGACCTATATCCCGAAGGATTATTGGAGCGGCCGGGATAGTTTTACCTACAGCTTGAGCGACGGGAAGCACGGCACCGCGACCGGTTTCGTGTCCGTCGAGGTCTCGGCCGTGGCGGACAAACCCCTGCTCTCCGTCGCCGGCACCCTCCGAGCCGAAGTGAAGCCCACGGAGACGACAGCAGTGCCCATCGATATCTCCGCGAACCTGATCGATCTCGACGGTTCCGAAAACCTCACGGTGATGATCAGCGAGGTCCCGCAAGGGGTGACCTTCACCGCGGGGGCGCGCGACGACAGCGGCAACTGGGTCCTGCAGCCGGCCGACCTGGCCGGATTGCAGATGATCCTGCCGGCCGCCTTCTCCGACAGCTTCGCGCTGACCGTCGCCGCCCAGTCGGTCGAGACGTCCAACCGCGCCACCGCGGCGACCTACAAGACGGTGGAGGTCCAGCTCGCCAAGGCCGCCGCCACGGATATCGTCGTGCGCGCCTCCGGCGACAGCTACAAGGGCGCGCCGACCTTCAGCCTCCTGGTGGACGGCCAGAAGATCGGCCAGACCGCCTCGGTGCAGGCGTCCCACAAGCTGGGCCAGTGGCAGGACATCGTCTTCAAGCTTCCGGCCGGCACCGACCCTCGCAGGGTCGAGATCCGCTACGAGAACGACCAGGGCGACTCCGGCGGCGACCGCAACCTCTATGTCCAGTACATCGACGTCCTCGGCACCCGGCTGATGCCGGACGAGGGCCGGTACGAGCGCTACTCCAAGCCCGCGATCAAGGGGCAGGAAGCCCTGCTGTGGGGCGGCAAGCTGATCTTCGCCGACCTCGCGCAGACGCCGGCCCCCGGCGGCAGCGCTCCGGGCACCGGAGGCGGCAGCGGAGGCGGCAGCGGCGGGTCCGGCGGCTCGGGCTCAGGGACCATCGCCGTCAAGGCGTCGGGCGACCTCGCGGGCGGCGTTCCGCCGCAGTTCGACCTGTACGTCAACGGCATGAAGATCGGGGCGACCACGCCGGTCACCGCGTCGCACGCTGACGGCCAGTGGCAGACCTACACCTTCACGCCCCCGTCGGGCACCACGGCCCGGAGCAAGATCGAGCTACGCTACACCAACGACAGCTCCTCCCAGGGCGACCGCAACCTGTATGTCGACTATATCGAGGTCAACGGGACCCGGCTCCAGGCGGAGGACGCCGTCTATTCACGCACCGGCCTGAGCACGATCACCGGGGCCGAGGCCATGAAATGGGGCGGCTCCCTGGTCTTCAACGGCGCCCCGGTGGCGATCGTCCCGGCGGTGATCGAGGTGAAACCCTCCGGCCCGGTGCTCAAGGCGCCGGACCTGGCCGAACCCGCCAGGGCGGGCGAGATCGTGGCGCTCCAGCTCAGGAACGACGGCGACAAGGCCGAGCCCGCCGGCCAGGTCACTTTCGGCCACGTCTTCAAGCAGGGCGACCTGCAGCCGGGCAAGTACCTGGTGGCCCTGATCGACGGGCGCGCGGTGCCGGTCCAGCTCGACGTCAAGGCGACCCACGAGGACGGCTCGGTCCGCCATGCCCTCCTGACCGTGGCGCAGCCGGCGCTGGCGGCCGGGGCCAAGGTGGACCTGATGCTCAAGTCCGCATCGGCTCCGCCGGCCGGGCCCGCCATCAGGCCGTCCGACATCCTGAACAAGGGCTACGACGTCGACGTGGTCCTGAACCTGAAGAACGCCGACGGGACCGTCACCAAATTCGCCGTCGATGCCGCCGCGGAGGTGGCCAAGGCCGCCGCGGCCGGCACCCTGACGACCTGGATGAGCGGGCCGCTGGCGAGCGAATACCGTTTGGTCAAGGCGATCAACGACCATCTGAACGTCACCCTGGACATCCGCGCCTTCAAGGACGGCAGCGTCCGGACCGACGTGACGCTGGGCGTCGAAAGCTCCTACAAGCCCGGTGTCCAGAACTTCTACACCTACGACATCCAGGTGCTCGACCACGGCACCGTGGCCTATGCCAAGACCGACATCGCCCATTACCGGAACACCCGCTGGCACAAGGAGATCTGGTCGGGCGGCGAGCCCGACATCCACGTGGCCTACGACGTGGGATATCTCCAGGCGACCGGCGCCGTGGCTTCGATCGACAGCTCCCTGGGCGTGCTCGCGGGCAGCGTCCACCTGCCGTCGGGGGCGAACACGGACCCCCTGGGCAACGCCATGATCTACAAGAAGATGTCCGACGTCGGCGGGCGCGGCGACATCGGCATCATGCCGATCTGGAACGCCCGCTACCTGGCGAGCCAGGACGCGGACGCGATGAAGACCATGCTGGCCAACGCCGACGCGGCCGGCAGCATCCCGTGGCATTACCGCGACGAGAAGACCGGCGAATACCTGCGTATCGACCAGCATCCCAGGCTGTGGATGGACGGCCGGACCAACTGGGCCGAGTTCGGTTCCGACGGGCTGACCAACGGCTTCGCCAAGGGCACCGCGGTCGGCTGGGAGATGGACACCGCCCATCAGCCGGCGCTCAGCTACCTTCCCTACTTGGTCACCGGGTCGCAATACTACCTGGACGAGCTGCTGGCGCAGACCTCCTACAGCATCGGGTCGTACGCTCCCCATTACCGCGGCTACGGCGAGGGCTTCCTGGACTTCGACCAGGTCCGCGGCCGGGCCTGGACGTGGCGCAACATGAGCGACACCGCCTACATCGCGCCCGACGACCACGAGATGAAGACCTATTTCGTCGACATGCTGGAAAGCAACCTGGACAAGCTGGTGGAGCGGTACATCACCAAGGGAGCCATGGACAAGTACGGCGCGATCGAGGGGTTCTTCCGCCACGACATGTGGCCCGACGGCGACCTGCTGGTCTGGCAGTCCGACTTCGTGGCGCTGGTCCTCGGATCGATCGCGGAGCGCGGCAGCGCCCAGGCGGCAGAACTGCTGAAATGGATGGACGGCTTCACATCGGGCCGCTTCATCCGCGGCGACGACGGGTTCGACCCGCGCTTCGGGGCGGCCTACATCCTCAAGGTCAACGCGCCGGCGAACGGGCCGGTCTATACGACCTGGGCCGACCTCTTCAAAGGCAGCTTCGGCTCCTCCCCCTCGGTCCCGGCCGAAGGCATCATGGGCACGCCGACCTCGCCCTACGGCTACGCCGCCAATGCCAAGGCGGCGGTCGCCGCCATCTTCAGCGCGATCCAGTCGCCCGACGCGATGGAGGCGTTCGGCTTCCTGACCAAGTCCATCGTGCAGGCCAAGGGCGCCCCGTCCTTCTACCATGATCCGACCTGGAACGTGGCGCCCAAGCTGTCCGACGGAAGCTACCTGACTTTCGACGGCATCCGCATCACCAGCTCGTCGGGCAAGCAGACCCTGACCGGGGCGGACAAGAACGAGCTGATCCACGGCTCGCTGGGCGACGACACCATCACGGGCGGGAAGGGGATCGACATCCTGTTCGGCGCGGAAGGCAACGACATCCTGAAGGGCGGGGCCGGGGACGATTTCCTCTACGGCGGACCGGGCGACGACCGGCTGTACGGCGGGCCGGGCGACGACTACCTGAAGGGCAACTCCGGCGACGACACCTTCGTGTTCGACCGGGAGGCGGGCGGGCGCAACCGGATCGGGGACTTCAACGGGCACGGCTCCGACATCCTGGAGATCACCGCCGACCTGAACGGCAACGGGCTGCGCACGGCCGCCCAGGTGATCGGGACCGCGACCCATGACGCCGACGGCAACGCGGTGCTCCATCTGGGGAGCGGCATCGAGATCGTCCTGCTGGGCGTGTCGGCCGACGAACTGAAGGCCGACATGATCCACATGACCTGAGGGATCGGAACCTGAGGGATCGGGCGGGGAGGGGGCGCCCCCTCCGCGTCACTCCGTGTAGGGCGTGACGAACTGCGCCGGCTCGATCCAGCCGAAGCTCTTCACCTGGTCGCCGCGGAAGACGCATTCGAACTTGACCGGCACCGGCTCGCGGAAGCGGTCCCCGTCCTCGATCGTGCCGACGACCTGGATCATCCGCATCGGGAACAGCGCCGGCGTACCGGCTTCCGGCAGGATCTCGATCCGGGCGTTCCGGATCGGCTGCCACGGCCAGACCGCCGAGGGCAGCTCGGCGCATGCCTCGACGGCGGTCGTCTCCGGAAACAGGGTCGTGCAGCCGCCGGCCGCCAGGGTGGCGGCCGCGAGGAGGGCGGCGGTGGGAAGAGGACGCATGGTTGTGAACCCTGATTGCCAGTCTGTACGCTAAACCCGGATCACCATGGCGCAACCCCGTGCGGGCGTCCACTGGCCAATCGTGGGTCAGCCGCTCGACGAGCACTGCCGGGCCGCCGGGCGGACGGCGGGCGCCCGGTTCGGCTGTTCGTCGCGGGCCAGCCCCGCGTGCCGCTTGAGCAGGTCGCGCACCGACAGGGGATCGCCGGCGGTCCCGCCCAGCTCGCCGAAGAACCGCTCGCAGAAGCCTTCCACCCGGTCCATGAAGACGTCCAGGTCGCGCCGGGTCCGCACATAGGGCGTGTTGCCCGGCACCAGGGACGGGCTGTGGTAGGACAGCATGAAGATGCGCTGGCCGCGCCGGATCATCGCGCGGACCAGGGCCATGTGCTGGGCCGGCGGCACCCCTTCCGGGGTCAGGATGATGCGGTCGATCAGCCCCAGGCGGGACAGCACGCCGGGGATCCGGCAGGCCTGGGCGATCGGCGATTCGAGGGCGCCTTCCAGGCCGGGGCCCTGGCCGGACAGCAGGCCGACATAGCCTCGGGTCAGCGGCAGCTCCAGCAGCCGGCCCGGCGGCCCGATCCAGTAGGGCTGCGGCTCGACCCGCCGGAAATCCGGGCCGTGATGCACCCGGAGGTCCGCTCCCGGGACGGCGCTGAGGTCGATGCAGTAGCCCAGGTCCGCGAGGGTCCGGAAGGTGCGCGGGCCGAGCCCGTAGCGGCCGGCCTTGTAGATCCGCGGCGTCAGCCCCAGCCCGTCCTCGATCGCGCGGGTCAGCGCCTCCAGCTTGGCCCGTTCCAGGTCGGGCGGCAGGTTGCCGGGGAACGAGTTGCGCTCGGACACCTCCTCGTCGAACGGCGGGTTGACCCAGGGATGGAGCTGGGTCCCGATCAGGCAGGCATCGTCCTTCAGCAGGTCGCGGAGCGGTTCGAGCCCGTCGCGCTGGCTGGCCACGGGATAGTCGACGACATAGGTGGGGCGGATGCCGAACTTCCCGAAGATGCGGTGCATGGGGCCCTGGGCCGCCATGGAACGGACGCTGCGCTGATCGCGGGAGAAGGGGGCCGACCAGTCGAATTCCTCCTCCGCGTCCACCACCACCAGCAGGATCGGGGGAAGTTCGGGCGGAGCCTTGATTGGATTCCAGTCGTCCTCGAACAGGACTTTTTGCTTTTCCGCCCGCATGTTCCCGCGTTCGTCTGAGTTGTAAGCCTGATTTGGCCGGCCGCCGGCCGCCCGCAAGCGTCAAGATGGAGTGGGTGGGTCAGGGCTGTATGCCGAAATGGATCGCCAGGGCCGACCCGATGCTGATTCCGACCGCCGCGAGCGCCAGGAGGCCGGCGACCCAGTCCGGCACGAGCGACCGGCGCTGGTGCCGGATCAGCGCCTCCAATTCCTCCTGCCGGACGGCCAGCGCGTCCAGACGGTCGATCAGCGCGCGGCCGAGCAACTCTTCCCGTTCGCGGTCGGCCTCCAGCCGGCGCATCAGCCGGTCCACCCGGTCGGCGGTCGCCCGCATGCCCTGGGTATGGTTCAGCAGGAGCGAGGCGAGCTCTTCCCGCTGGCGCGCTCCCGCCTGTTCCATCGTGCGTTCCAGGGTCGGGGCCAGGGTCCGGCCCAGCTCGGCGGACAGCAGGTCGCCGACCATCCGGGCGGCCGGCGGCAGGGCGCGCCCGTGGGAACCGTCGTCCTCCGCGGGCGGGGCCGGGTCGGGCCGGCCGTCCAGGCCCATCACCCGGGCCGTCATGATCTGGCCGGACAGCGCGCGCAGGTCGGATGCCAGTTCCTCCAGCGTTCTGTCATCCGGAATCCGGTCCCGGACGCTCTGTGTCACCTCCCGCTCCTTTGCCGGTTCGTCCGGGGTCCTGTCATCCGGCGCCCCGTGGTCCGGTGCCATTCCGTCGGGCGCCGTCGGGTCTATGCCGGCTTCCGTGCCGTGCCGCTGCGACGGAGCCCGGCTCATCGTGGAAACCGATCTAACCATGAGAACCCATAGAGTTGCATGACGCGACAGCGGCTTGTCCGCTGTCCTTCCGAGGTATCCGGACCGTTCCACCGGGGTGATTGGCGGCACCTCCGCAACGAAGTGGTAACGGCTTCAAGGCGCTGGCTGTTGCAGGTCGAGTTTTCCCGAATCCGGTGCCGAAGATGCAACAATCCATATGAAGTATCGGCCTCACCATTGGCGTCATTGATGGTCGATTACGGTTCCCGCAACCTCGCATGGGTAAAGAGATATGATTGTATTTGTAGCTTTGTTTATGAAACGGATGAGCTCCGATTGACTGGAAAAGATCAGCTTAATCATGCAAAGACTGTAGAAAGTCCAAGGGGAGACAAACCGATGGCTGCGAACCCTGGCCAGACCGCGTCGGTTCCGCCGGAGAACAGGAAGCGGATCCATCGCATGATCGAATCGGCCGTCCCGGGGCCGCTGCTCAGGGCGGCCAGCCGGCTGCTGCCGGCCGGGATGAAGCGGGCGATCAACGCGGCCATATCCTCCGGCGGGGCCGCCCTGGTCGAGTCCGCCCTGGCGAAGCGGTCGGAGCGGCGCCACGGCGCCGGCCGGCGCGCGATCGGGCGGGCGGAGCTGGAGAACGACCTGAAGGCGGCCGGCCTGCCCGACGGGGCCGTGGTCTTCGTCCACGGTTCCCTCTCCCGGCTGGGCTTCGTCGAGGGGGGCGCCGCGACGGTGCTGGCGGCGCTGGAGAGCACGGTCGTCGCGCGCGGCGGCACGCTGGCGATGCCGGCCTTCACCATGACCGGTTCGATGTACGAGACGCTGAAGTCCGGCCCGCGCTTCGACGTGCGCGAGACGCCGACCGGCATGGGAAAGATCGCCGAGACCCTGCGCCGCGACCCGCGCGCCCGGCGCAGCATCCACCCCACCCATTCGGTGGCGGCGCTGGGCGACCTTGCGGAGTGGCTGGTCGCCGACCACCACCGCTCGCCCTTCGCGTTCGACGCCGACAGCCCCTTCGGGCGGCTGCTGGAGGCCGACGGCTGGCTGATGGGCCTGGGCACGGACCTGGGGCCGGTCACCTTCTACCACGTGCTGGAGGACCTGCGCGGCGACAGCTTCCCGTTCCCGGTCTATACGCCGGACAGCCCGCTCCTGCGGGAGGTCACCGGGCACGCCGGCGAGACGCTGAAGGTCGCCGTCATGGCCCATTCGTCGGTCGTCTCGGCCGACCGCATCGACAAGCCGACCGGCCTGGCCGTGCGCGACTACGTCACCCGCTACCTGGAGCGGGACGGCGGCCTGCGCTGGATCAAGCTGGGCGACGGCAAGGCCTGGGTGATCCGGGCGGCCGACATGTTCACCTGCCTGGAATGCCTGATGGTCCAGGGCGTCACCATCTACCGCGACCCCGCCGAGGGGCGCGTGCCTGACAGCGAGAGGAAAGACTTCGGTGCCGGTTCAAGAGCTTCTGCCCAGATTGGTCCCGAGGATCGTCAAAGACAGGCTGCGTCCGCTTAAAGACCTGGCCGACTTCCAGCGGCTGCCCCCGGCGGCCAAGGCGGCCGCGCGGCGGGATCGCTCCGGCGACCGGCGCGCCGATCCCGGCATCGAGGCGGCGGTCGCCGCGTCGCTGGACTGGCTGCGCGCGGCCCAGGACAACTCCGCCTCGCGCGACGGCGGCGTGGCGCGGCACTTCAGCCTGGTGGGCGGCTGGGCGCCCTCCTACCCGGAGACGACCGGCTATATCGTGCCGACGCTGATCGCCCAGGCGCGGCTGCGCGGCGACGCCGACCTGCGCGAGCGGGCACGGCGCATGCTGGACTGGCTGGTGTCGATCCAGTTTCCCGACGGCGGGTTCCAGGGCGGCATGGTCGGCCAGACGCCGCGCGTGCCGGTGACCTTCAACACCGGGCAGATCCTGCTGGGGCTGGCGGCCGGCGTGGCGGAGTTCGGCGACGCCTACCGTCCGGCCATGACCCGGGCCGCGGACTGGCTGGCCGGTAGCCTGGACGCGGACGGCTGCTGGCGCCGCTTCCCGACGCCGTTCGCCCGCGCCGACGACAAGAGCTACGAGACCCATGTCGCCTGGGGCCTGCTGGAGGCCGCCCGGATCGATCCGTCGCGCGGCTGGGGCGAGGCGGGCCTGGCCCAGGTGCGCTGGGCGATCGGCCGCCAGCGGCCCAACGGCTGGATGGACGACTGCTGCCTGGAGGAGCCGGACCGGCCGCTGACCCACACGCTGGGCTACGCGCTGCGCGGCATCCTGGAGGCGTCCCGCTTCCGGCCCGACCAGGATTTCCGCGCGGCCGGCATCCGCCTGGCCGACGGCCTGCTGGGCTGCATCGGCCCCGACGGGGCGCTTCCCGGCCGGCTGACGGCGGAGTGGCGGCCGGCGGTCGACTGGGTATGCCTGACCGGCTCCGTCCAGGTCGCCCATTGCTGGCTGATGCTGTACCGGGACACCGGCGACGCCCGGTACCGCGACGCGGCGCTGAAGGTGAACGCCCATGTCCGCCGCACCGTGGACACCGCCGGCCCGCCGGAAACCCGCGGCGGCGTCAAGGGCTCCTTCCCGGTGGACGGCGGCTACGGCACCTTCGAGTACCTGAACTGGGCCGCCAAGTTCTTCATCGACGCGAACGAGCTGGAGCGGGAGGTCGCGGGCTGACGGCGGCGTCGGGGTAGGTCCTTCATCCTGACCTTCCCTACACCCGGAGGAGAGGGAGTTCGGTTCGGAAGCTGGCGAAACAAGGCAAAAGCCAGCGAGGGACACGTGCCGACAATCCTCAGACGCTTCAGACACTTCCCTGCGACATGCCCGTGCCGGCGTTACAGCTTATAAGGGTGGAAAATCCACAACAAGCCATACTAAAATAAAAAGACCCCGGGCGCGGCGTACCTGGCCCGAGGTCCGTGCTGCGCCTTGCGTTGCGCTAGCTGCTCTGGATCTGAGAATAGTCGGCAATGGCGGAAAGTCAAGATCTGTTCCACTATACAGAGCAGCTACATAGTGACCTGGATGCGGCGATATCGCCCTCGCGCTTGGCGCCATACCTAATGGCTGTAGGCGGCTCGGACCGCGACATGGCAATGAAGCTGTATCTCTGGAATGCCAGGATCGCGAAGTCGTTCCTGTACCCGTTGCACGTTGCCGAGGTAATAACCCGAAACGCCATGCACGAGGCATTCTCACGCAGTTTCGGCGGTCCCGGTTGGATGAACCCGGTTTCCGGGCACTTGGATAATCGCCTGAACATCCAGCCGCAGGCGGCTATCCAGAAGGCGATCGGCAGACTGGCAGCGAACGGGAACATTCATCCAAGTCCGGACGACATCGTCGCGGCGCTCACGTTTGACTTCTGGTCCAACCTCTTTCGTCGTGACTACAGCTGGCTGTGGCCGTTGCCTGACCCCGTGAGCGGCAAGAGCATCCTCAAAACGGTTTTTCCCAACCTGCCGGCCGGCAAGGGAAGGGGCTACGTCAAGGATCGGGTCGCCGCCATCAACGATTTCAGGAACAGGATCGCGCATCACGAACCTGTCCACTACCGGCACATCAATCATAAACAGGTTCACGACGGAGTCCTGGAATTCATCGGGTTCCGTTGCGCGTCCACAAGAGAATGGGTGGCTCGCCACTCGACGGTGCCGGCCGTGACCCGCACGGTGCCTACGCCTGAGGCCTATCTTCCAGGCAAGCTGTTGACCACCTTCAAGTTTGTGGCGCCGACCATCCTCTCTTCAGGTGATACGCTCGCCTCGGCTCTGACTGCCGTCAGGGCGGCCCGGCCGCCGCTTGCGCTTATCCCGGATCCCACCGCGACGCCATCCTACCGGCTCCTGACTCCGACGATGCTGCTCGAGTACCTCTCCGAGAGATCGGCAGAAAGCGGCGGGTTGGTCGATTTGACAGCATCCACTGTCGCCGACGTCGCCGCCGCCACAACGGCGGTGCTGATCGACACGGTCGATGTCGGAGTTTCCACCGGGGACCTTTCCGGTATTCGGTAGCAAACACACCCATTATACATAAAGATATGTTTATATATACAAGCCTTGCGCGACGTGGTAAAGTGCCTCATCAGACGTTCATGGGCGGTGTCCGCGCGCAAAGCGAAAGGGCCGCCTTGGTGGGGCGGCCCTTTGCTGTTGGAGGCAATGAATGATTGAAGTTTTTCCGGAAGCCGATGGCAGCCGCTCTTGCTCGACGCCTCCTATTCAAGCGCAGCACCCACCGAAAAACACAGAAAAGCTCCCAGCGCTGTCTATGTCTGGAGACATCTCCGGGTTCCCGACGGTATTGCTGAGCGGAAGTGGGGCGACGAGCCGAGCTATTCCAGCTATCGGGTCATGTACCCAATATTATACCTGATGTTTGCCCTTCCGCCGCCAAGATCCAAGGTGACGTTCCAGTACCCTGACGATGGAACCGTGATTCTAGCTGGAAACCTTTCATAATATCCGCCGTGGCAGTAGTGCTCTCGTCCGCTTTGGAACAACTGATAGTTATGATCGTCCATCACTCTGATGTTGCATCTGTGCGAGCACTGCACAATAACCGAGTCTCCTGAGTTCAGGTGCTTGCGGTCATGGATGTAGTCCATTGAGATATCCTCTCACCTTCTATTTGTTTGAATGCGAAAGACCGAAACCGACCATTTGTGGTATGATGAGTTGAAGAGATTACTGCCAAGTACCCGAAGTGTCGAATCTTAGGATGCGAAGCGACTACGCGACCCGGATGCGCTGCCAGTACCCACACCAATCCACGGACGGCGGCAGCGCGGCGGCACCGAAGCCCACGGTACGGAACTGTTCGCCGTTGCTGGTGCGGCGCTGGTCTTCACGCCACGCCATTTCGGCGGCGTAGCGGGTGAGGTACTTCCCCCCGATCCGGTGATACTGGCCCCACTGCGCGCGGCGCAGACGGGCGAAGTAGCTCTCCGCTTGGTTGGTGCAGGCGTCATCAGCGCTGTAGGCTTCCTGATGATTGATCCGCTTCATGTTAAAGCGGGCGTGCAGGGAGTTCCACCCGGCGGCTTCATCGGCATGGACGGTGGAGTTCCGGTCCACACGGGCCTTGATGAAGGCGACGCTTTCCTCTTCGGAGCCGAACACCTGGGTCACGGTGCGCCCGTCGCGCTCGCGGGCCACGACGACGACTTGGCGCTTCCCGTTCTGGTTCTCGGCAAGGCGACGGTCTTTCCGGTCTTCCTTGCGGTTCTCGGGGCGGACATGGCCACCGACATAGCAGCCGTCAACCTCCACGTCGGCACCGTCGCCGCCCAGCACCACGCCCCGGACTTCCGCAGCCATGGCTTCCCGGAGCTTGTGGGCCAGGACATAGGCCGTCTTGTACTGCACGTCGAGATCGCGGCCGAGCTGGAGAGCGGAGATACCCTTGACCGCGTTGACGAAGATCACGATGGCGATCAGGTAGTCGCGGATCGGGAGTTTGCGCCACGCGAACAGGGTGCCGGAGGTTTCGGAGAACTGGCGACGGCACGCGGCGCACTTGAACACCGGCCGGGTGGCGAAGGAATAGCAACGCTCCGATCCGCAGTGCGGGCACACCGGAGCGCCGTTCGTCTCGGGCCAGCGGATTTGACGGAACAGCGCCCGCGCTTCCCCGTCCGTCATGCGCGCAACCTGCTTCAGGCTGACCGTGCGGGCGGCGGCGGACATGAGGAAGTGCTGCGACATGGCATCGTATCCGGTGCGTTGGTCTTGAGTAAATTGTACCCACAATGTACCCACAAATCAATGGAATTTGTTGACTCGTGGGGACAAGCCGGGTACAACGTTCGGCAGACGGAGGCTCGGATGTCCAAGACAGAATGGCTAAAGATCCGGCTTGAGCCGGAAGAGAAGGAAGGGTTCCAGCAGGCAGCAGATATTGCTGGCGCCTCTTTGTCATCGTGGATGCGTGAGCGCCTTAGGCGCGCGGCGGTGCGCGAACTGGAAGATGCCTCGCGTCCGGTACCCTTTATTCGTATAAACAGGAGATAATGATGCCGGGCAGCAAGTTCGTATTTAAAGATATGGGTCTTGGGTTGCTGCTGAAGCAAGGGCGTCTCGTGGTACCGGCCAACCAACGTCCCTATGCATGGGAAGACAAGCATGTCCTTGATCTATTTCGCGATCTTCATGAAACAATAACCAACGATGAAGACGAATATTTTCTAGGAACTGTTGTTCTGATTCAGACAGGTAATGAGATACCGTCTATTGCCGATGGGCAACAACGTATTGCGACTACTACCGTGCTTTTGTGTCGTATAAGGGATAAGTTGCTGACCCTCGGGAGGGATGGCCGCGCCAGATCAATTGATGATACTTATCTTCGAAATATCGATATGGAAACTGAAAACATTGTCCCTAGAATATCCCTAAATATTGAAGACAACGACTATTTCATACAACACATCTTGCCATCACCGAAGGATGATGGTTACGACATTTTGGCTCGACGCACGAGTGCGGTTCGGCCTTCAAATGAACGATTGCTGACTGCATCCAGGTTGGCCGAAGAGTTCATCGAAGATATTTTGAAGCCGCTACGCCAAGAGAGCCATGCTGACTATTTGGCAAAGTGGGTTAAGTTCATTGAGAACAATGCTACGGTGGTTGTCGTCTATGTTCCTGATGAGATAGGAGCGTTTCGCATATTCGAGACATTGAATGATCGGGGGCTCAAGGCGTCCCAAGCGGACATCCTAAAAAATTTCCTCTTCAGCAAGGCTGGATCGCGCCTTGAAGAAGCTAAGATGATGTGGAACACGACGACAAGTGTTGTTGAGTCTATTAGTGATGACGCAAATGAGCGGTTGGTAACTTACATCCGTCATCTGCTTGTTCTCTGGCACGGTCCGACCAAAGAGCGTGAGTTGGCTGATAGGGTAAAGAAGACCATCACCGGCCAGACAAAGGCTATCGACTTTTTGTCGAATTCCAGCACATCGGCCATTGACTATGCAGCTCTCTGGTCATCAACCCACCCGAAGTGGAATTCTTACAAAGCCTCCACAAGTCAGTATGTGCACACCATCAATGAGCATCTGAAAGTTGAGCAGATTCGGCCGCTGATGTTCGCCGTAGCCCGCCACTTCGATCCAGTTGAAACCGACAAGGCATTCCGTCTCTTCGTGAGCTGGTCAGTGCGCTTTCTTATTTTCGGGGGGCGTGGCGGTATGTTGGATTTACAATACTCCCTGCGAGCCCAAGACGTTGGCACGAAAAAAATTACAAAAGCTAGGGAACTCCGCGAAGCCATGAAAAAGTATGTGCCTACTGACAAGGAATTCGAAGATGCTTTCGCGACGGCTAGGGTGTCACGAGAGCATTTGGCTAGATACTATTTGAGGGCAATGGAAAATAAGATAAAGGAAGATCCTCAGCCAGAATACGTAGCAAATGAGGATAAGTCACAGATAAATCTTGAGCATGTACTGCCCATGAATCCTGGCCCTGATTGGGGAATTGACTCGGAGGTTGCGCAATCGGCGCAAAAAATGCTTGGGAATATGGTTCTTCTTCAGGCCAGGAAAAACAAGGGTATAGGGAATTCCGGATTTTCCGAAAAGAAGGCGACGCTCGCCGAATCTGGTTATTATTTAACCAGGATGGTTGCTCAATATGATGAGTGGGGCATCGACCAAATACGAGCTAGACAGGCCGAGTTGGCGAAGACCGCTGTGCAGACGTGGTCATTAGACTTTGCGGACTGAGGTTTGTACATAACCGGCGCGCTGAGCAGAGCGCCGGCTTTCAGACTGTGCCACCCTCCACACCGCTACCTTCCCATCCCCGGCCCTCTCCACCAGATCCGCCGCATGCCGGGTGCAGACGTTGTGCACCAGCTTCCCCACGAGGTGGACGGTGCGTGCGTCCCCGGCATCCAGCCCCCTGCGCTGCATGACCTGGGCGGCGATCTCTTTCCCGGTCATCGGCGCCGACGCCACGCGGAGGATGTCCAGCACCATGCGGGACAGCTCGCCGGGCTTGAACCAGTCGTTGCGCTTGCGGACGGCCTTGGGTGCGATGCTCTCTGGCTCCACCTCAGGGGCGTAGAGCCGGAGCACGGCGTCGATGTGCACCAAGTCGGCCCGGTGCTGGCCGATGCGCTTCTCAAGGTCCGCGATGATGCCGGAAAGCTCGGCCCGCTTGGTGGTCAGGCCGGAGATGATGAAGGTGTCGCCCATGGCTTCCTCACTGGAAGGGAATGGGCTATAGTGTATCTAAATCAATGGGTTGCCGGATATGGCGGCGTGGGTGTGTTTGCTACCGAATACCGGACCTTTCCGCGAAGTTCTTTCCTAAGGGCTCGACACCAGCGACACGTCCACAAGCGTTGCTTGTCACGGATCCCGCCGGCAGCTTGCTGGGCGTGGTCACAAGGCCTGAGTTCCGCTACTGATAAACTGTCGCGGTAGAACTCGGTCCAGGGCTCGGACACGGTGACGATGCCACCGGCGCTGCCGGCAACCCGCCGCTCCATTCGAAAGTCATGAGTTCACTTTACAACGCGCAGATGCGTTCCGTTTCGCTGCTCAGCCGCTTGCCTTGCAAATCCATCTATAGGCAACTTGGCAAGTCCATACATCAATCCAATCAACTCCCCTTCTGGAATTGACATCTCGTTAGCTGCAAACCGAAGGCTAATTCCCCTTTCTCTCATGACCCTTAAGACCGCATCAAAAATTTCAGACTGCTCCTTTGGCGAGCCATCTGGCTCCTTGTTCTTATAGCCTCTGCGCCCGAGCTCAATATTCAATGACTTGAAGTGCCATTCTGACATCAATCCAAGATAATGAAGTCGATAAGCAAGTGCCAACGCAGATACATTCCATAGCTTCTTCTTTTCGATGAGGGAGCGAATTGACCAATAATCTACGTTAGTAGCGCGCACACTCGATTCAGGCATCAAAAATTCAGATGCGAATGCGTTTGCCTCATTTTCTGCTGCGCGTCCGGTTGGGGCTGCATGTTTATGCAGAACTAAATGCCCAAGCTCATGCGCCATATCAAATCGACATCTCTCATTCGATGTTTCTGTGTTCAGCATTACAAACGGAACACCGTCGGACCAGAATGAGCAAGCGTCTACCTCGCGGCAATTTTCAACAAGGGCAAAAACACGGACACCTTTTGCCTCAAGTAGATGTACCATATTTTTGATTGGTCTGTTTCCCAGCCCCCATTCACGTCGCAGCAAGATTGCAGCAATAGTTGGGTCTTCATCGCGCAAGTCCGGAACTGCTGGTGACGGAATCCCAAACCGCTCCGCGATCCAGGTGGCAACGTCTTTTGCAATATCGCACATGGCGAGCACTGCATCGCGCTGTCCGGCAGTCTTCTTTGTTAACGAACGAAAGCTCACCGCTTCAGTCATCGTTTTGGCGGTGTCATCCAACTCGAAGAAGGAAACTGGGAAACCGAGCACATCCGACAGCTTCCATAGATTACGTTCGTCAGGTGGATACTCATCAGCCTCCCATCCGGTGATCGTCCGCGGAGTCACCGACATCATTTCTGCCAGATGTTTCTTTGTCATAGCTCGCCGTTGGCGAGCAACGCGCAACCTGTCACCGTTCATATCTAAATCTTTAGAGTTACAACTGGACGGATATCCGGACCTTCGTCAAAATTAGGCTCATCACTAACTTCGGCATCTGGCAAAGACACCGGAATTAGGATTCTTTCGGCCCATCTGTTCACATGGTCGGCCCCATCCATGGAGCTTGGGAGAGACAACTCAGCACGGATCTCCTCGTCAGTAATGTAAATAAGGAACACCCATGTCTTGTATGTGATGGTCTGATCAAATTTTTGAACAGCAACAGGTAAGCTGCCCGGAAAGAGGTCGTATTGTCTTGTGTTTCGAGCAATAGCTTCCTCCATCAACACGCCCTTCGGGTTCTTGCTGCGCGGTTGTCGCGGACCCTCTGCACCCGTGAACTCATCTCCACTGCTAACCGTAATATTGATCTTCTTTTCATCGGAAATCACCAATGGAAGGTTACGAGGGTTGTCTATGCGCCACCCAAGTTCCATCAGCGCCTTGCGCAACATCCGGACAGGATATCGCCACGCGTCCGTGCCCGGTGCGGTAACAGGGTCGAATGGAGGTTCAGCGTTCAAGCGCTCAACGAATCCCTGTTGTGCCGCTTCGATCAGAAGCTCAAGCGGCACCGAAAGCTCGCGGAGCTTGTGCCGGGCAGCCAAACCCTTGTGAACGATACAAGAAGGTAAGTCTGACGCGGGTTCCATGGTGGTCTCACTTCACTTTTTTCACCTACATGTAGGTTACAAAAATGAAGCGACGTCCGTCAACCGCTATCTCTCCCACCGCTCTGCTGATGCCTCCTGCGCAACTTTTTATAAGGTTTCCGGATGATCAGCAAGATAATCCGGAAACCGAAAACCCGGCAGATCAATGCCATAGGCATCGATCGAAAGGGCCATACCGAAACCGTTGCGACGGTTTCGGTATCAAACACCGGCATCATTCATGGTTCTAATTGCTCTGCCATTGCTGCAATCTTCGATTAGGCATCGTTTTGGAATTGGGCTAACAGCGCCCACAGTCTTTTCTGGGTCATAGAAGATGAGGCGCCATAGGGTGTCGGTTCCGAAGTCAAAGTAAACCGTTGCGGTTGCCTCTCCCCATTTTCGCAAGAACTGACTGCGACTCCACCAGTTGATTTGATAAATTAAAGGGTCTTTCTGAATTGGTCCGCTTAGGCCAACGCTAAAATAGCCTTTGATCATTCCTGTTGTAACATTAACAATCCAAATCATTTTTCCATAAAAGTTCTCGCGTGACCGCATTTCAATTGAGTCGATAGGTGAATTTTGGAATTCAATCACTAATCCGTAAGGAATCTTCACGTCGGCAATATGCCTCTCGCCGGTCGTTTGATCGATATGCCTAACTTCTTGCCAATCTAATGGAAAGTTGTTCTTCCAACTACGGTGCCACTCGGTTTCCGATTCCCACCAGGGATCGCATGACAGTCGTCCTTTATGCGCCCAGTGCCAAACGTTAACGGGACCACACCTCGCAACCATCTCGGCATCGCAGTCGGGGCAGCGCCCTTTGAGTTTAGGCCGTGCATCTGCCCTCTGACCGTCGACAAGTGCATACCGCATCTGCTTCAAACTTTCCAACAGCTCAATGAATTGTAATTTTTACATTAAATGAATACGAATTATAGAAAAATGAGACAAACACTGCGTTAATTTTCTTGTTGCGAGTGGCTGTCAGCATAATTTTCATAGGTCCCGGGACCTGACAGAAGAAATCTCCCCAATCACGCCGGCTTCGGCCATGCCACCGCCAAAAGCACCAGCCTAACATCCGAAGGCAAGTGCGTCTCTTCGGATGCCAGGGGGACCGCGACCGCCTTCAGGCAGCCGGTCCGGTCCGCCGCGCGCGGTTCGGGAGGGATCGGGCCGGACACGGCTGCCTGCGCCGCTCCCGCACTGTGGACCAGGATGCTCAGGCGCAATGACTGCGCCCCGTCGGCCCAGGCGCCGCCGTGGAAATCCGTCGGCACTCCCAGCAGTTCGGCGGCCAGCGGGAACATGGTGCAGCAGAACGGCGGACGAAGGCCCAAGCCGTCGCGGACCAGGAACAGGCGCCGCCTGAACGGCATCGCCAGGTGCCGGCCGATCTCCGCCCAGCTCGGCTGGCGCCGCTCTTCCAGCCGCCGGGTCAGGCGCCAAGCCTTCATCAGCGGATCGAACTGCAGGTTGGGCATCAGCCAGGGAACGGTCGGATACCGATACTCCACATGATTCCGAACGGCATGATCCCGCGTTCCTTCACCGAATCGCCATAGCTCCGCGGCCTGTTGCTACTGTGTCCGAGTCGGCAGCTTTCCGGCCGCCGCGAGCATCGCCATGAATATGGCGCGGGTCCGCTCGGCGCTGGTTCCCGCCACGGCCATGCCGGCGGCGATCATGGCGTCGGTCGGCTCGGATTCGATGACCGTCAGCCGGGTGTCCTTGAGCAGGCCGATCACGTCGAGGGCGTGGGCCATGAGCGGGGAATTGGAATTGTCGTCGTCCTGCATCTGAACCGGACCCTTCGCACGCATGCGGTACGGGAACCAAGGCCGTCGTCGCGGTCCTTCGGGCAAAACCATGCCGCCATCCGGAAAGCGCGGAACGCTCGCCGACAGCGCGAGTGCCGAAGGCCGGTTCGCGGCCCCGTCGAATGCCGGGAAGGATCGCTGGCGAAACCGTCAGCCGCACCGGACCCGGCCGAAGCCGGCGGCGGTCAGCAGTCAGGAACGGGTGTTCCCGCCGCCGCAGGAGCCGGGACCCCTGCGGCGGCGGAGAACAAAGATTGGCGCAACAGGGCGCCGGTTGTGCTATTCGGATCGGTAGCCATCGATTTGGTCCTTGAACAGAGAGATCGGTGGTCAGGCCGGGTGGGGAGTTGGTAGCTCCTTGCTCGGCCGCCTCGCGGGGTGCGACGGCGCGCGAACTGTGCGCCGAATGCATGCGTGTTGTCAATTGCCATGGGTGCCGCACCGATGGTGTGGCCAAGTCCAATACCCGCCATGGTAGCCTGACCCGTGTAGCCTGACAGGCGCGAGGTCGATCCCTGGATATCCGTGCCCATCCCAGATATCCGTGTTCATCCGTGATCCCCAATCTCCGCATTCCGAAGGCGCTCGGCGCCAGTATCGTTCTATCGAAACCGTCGATCTTGACTTCAGTCCAGGATATAGGATAAATATCCCTAAAACCCTACATTCCCGCCCAAAGGCGTGTCCGGCATGACCGTTGCCTTCCTCACCATCCGCCAGGAACTCCTCCGTAAAGCCGTCCTGGCTGGCATTTCGCCCAGGGGGGCGAAGCAACGCGGCCATTTCCTGCTGCGGCAGCCGGAGAGGCCGCCGGGACCAGGATAGTGACCAATGACGACTTTTCCCGGATGATCGGCAATGACCCGTCCCCGGACCGTCCGGCGGCAGTCCCGGCCCACGATCGGCGGATCCTCGAGTTCGCCTGAGCCCCTCAGGCGTCCCTGGGCTTTCGGGTGGCGCAGTCGGCGGCGACGGGCTGGGTGACCTTGACGCAGAAATCCAGCAGCCGCTCGAACTGGATGTCGCGCGACAGGCCCTCGCGGGCGGCGGGGGACAAGCGTTCCAGGCGGCCGCCGGCGGCGTCCTTGGCGGCCAGCCAGCGGCGGATCTGGTCGGCGATGGCCTGGGGATCGTTGGAGAAGAAGCCGGCCTGCCGCTCGCGGATCAGGCGCGCGGGAACGCCGTCCTCCAGGCCGATGCCGAGGATGGGGCGGAGCACGCCGAAATACTCGAACAGCTTGGCCGGCACGTTGCCCTGCTCGCGCGGGTTGTTCCATTGGAGCAGCAGCAGCACGTCGGACCGGCGCTGGATCTCCAGCGATTGCTTGTAGGGCACGGCGGGGTGGACCGTGACCCGGTCGGTGACGCCCGCCCGCTCGGCCGGGGGGAACACCAGCCCGGGGTCGCTGCCGTAGAACTCGATCCGGACCCGCTCCCGCTCCGGCCCCAGCAGGGCCAGCGCCTGGAACAGCGGCGAGGGGTCGCGCCGGCCGGAATAGAGCACGCCGGCATAGGTGATCGTCAGGTCCGGCGAGGCCGGGGGCGGCTCGGTCGGCAGCGGGAAGTCCTGGGGATCGTAGCCGTTGTAGATGGTCGCGACCGGCTTGCCGTACTTGGCGCGGTAGAACTCGGTCCAGGGCTCGGACACGGTGACGATGCCGCTGGCGCTGCCGGCGACCCGGCGTTCCATGCGGTCGAGCAGCGCCATCCGCCAGTCCGGCGCCTCGAAATAGGGGTCGTCGGCCCAGCGGTCGCGGAACTCGGCGATCCAGGGCACGCCCAGCCGGGCGCTGAGATGGTGGCCGGCGAGGAAGGCGGTGAAGGGCGGGCCGGTCACGTAGATCAGGTCGGGCTTCCAGTCGCGGCAGGTGCGCCTGGCCCCTGCCACGGCCCAGGGAAGCCAGCCGACATAGCGGTCCGGCAGGTTGGACAGGTTGAGATAGAAATCGCTGACCGTGGACAGCACCCGCCCGACGAGGGAACCGCGGCCCCCGCCCCCGGTGCCGCCGGCCCCGGCCGGAGCGCCGCCGCCGGGGGGCGGCGTCCGGCGCAGCAGGCGGTTGCGCAGGTTGCCGACCACGTCGATCGGCCGGTTGACGTCCACCGCGCGGGTATAGACCACCCGTTCCGGCGGGATCTCCAGCGGCAGGGTCTTGGCGAGGTCGGGCTCGCGCGCGGTCACGACCCGCACGTCCACATGGCGGCGCATCAGGTATTTGGCCAGCTTGCCGACCCGGATCGCGCCGATCGTGTTGGACGGCGGGAAGTACCAGGACAGGACCAGCACCTTCAGGGGATCGCGGTCGCTCCGCTCCTCGCCGTCGCGGCCGGACGCCGACACCATGGCCTGATCAATCTGTGAAGAAGCAAACCCAGTCAACCTAGTTCCTTTCGGGCCCGATCCTTCAGGACTCAGCTCCGCGGGGCTGACGGCCCCCCGGAATGAACGACCCCCCCGGAATGAACAACCAAGGGGCAAACGGTTCGTCCGCCTTGAAGGATGCCGCCGATACCCGGGAAATATTGCCAAGCGGCATGAAACACACCCGCCATATCACTACGCAAAAAGTCAAAGGGGGCCAATAGTGCGAAATGGGCTTACTTCCAAGTTCGATTTGACCCTTCTGGGTCCTGGCACCGTAAATGGCCGCCATGATGTGGTCGGGACCGCCGCGGCGGTCCGTTCGGCGCATGGTCTTTCCGAAGATTTTTAGGGGTTTTGAAATCCCGGTGGACGGGCACTGAATGCGTTCCCTCATTCTGTTCATGCTTTTCCTGGTCCTCGCGGTGATGGCGCTGACGATGCCGGCGGTCGGCGTGCTCACCTGGGCCTGGATCGCGATCATGAGCCCGCACCGCCTGACCTGGGACTTCACCTACGCCCTCCAGCTCAACCTGGTGATCGTCGTCATCACCTTCATCGCGTGGCTGGTGGCGAGGGAGCCGAAGCGCCTGCCGTTGAACGCCGCCACGGTCATGATCATGCTGTTCATGGCCTGGATGACGCTCACGACGGCCACCTCGCTGGCACCGTCCAATTCGTGGTTCCACTGGGACCTGCACATCAAGAACCTGATCTTCGCCCTGGCCGTCGCGGCGATCATGCGCAGCCAGGTCCGCATCCAGGCGCTGATCTGGATGATCACGCTGTCGATCGGCTATTTCGGGGTCAAGGGCGGCGGCTTCACGATCGCCAACGGCGGCGCCTATACAGTGCTCGGGCCGCCGCAATCGATCATCGAGGACCGCAACCACCTGGCGCTCGCCTGCTGCATGGTCATCCCGCTGATGAACTACCTGCGGGTGACCACGGCCAACCGGCTGATCAAGATGGGCCTGGCGCTGGCCATGGCGCTGACCATCATCTCGGTGATCGGGAGCTACTCGCGCGGCGGGTTCCTGGCGCTCAGCGTGACGGCCTTCGTGTTCTGGCTGCGCTCGTCCGGCAAGTTCGTGACCATGGTGCTCCTGCTGGCCTCCTTCGTGCCCGCCGTGACGATGATGCCGGACAGCTGGAAGGAGCGCATCGGCACGATCGAGAACTACCAGAAGGACGAATCGGTCCAGGGCAGGTTCGACGCCTGGAACTATGCGATGCGGGTGGCGGCCGACCGACCGCTGGTGGGCGGCGGCCTCGCCACGACCGAGGTCCGGCAGGTGTTCCAGCGCTACGTTCCCAACCGG
Organism: Skermanella sp. TT6; assembly: GCF_016653635.2. Taxonomy (NCBI): domain Bacteria; kingdom Pseudomonadati; phylum Pseudomonadota; class Alphaproteobacteria; order Rhodospirillales; family Azospirillaceae; genus Skermanella; species Skermanella cutis. The sequence goes on along the minus strand of NZ_CP067420.1, from coordinate 4,725,806 downwards.
CCGCAGCGGGCGGCCCACAGCATCTATTTCCAGGTGCTGGGCGACCAGGGGCCGGTCGGGCTGGCGATCTTCCTGGGGATCGGCGTGGTCGGCTGGCTGAACGCCCGGTCGATCATCCGGATGAGCCGGGACCGGCCGGAGTTCGAGTGGGCGTTCCACCTGGGACGGATGATGCAGGTCAGCTTCATCAGCTACTTCGTCGCCGGGGCGGCGCTGTCGATGGCCTATTACTCGGTATTCTTCGTGTCCGTGGTGATCGTGACCTCGGTCAAGGCCATCCTGACGGCGGCCGAGCGGGCGGAACGGGCGGCGGCCGAGCCGGCGGCGGCGCGGGTCAGCCGGGGCGGTTTCCTGCGGCCCGCCGCCACCGGTGCCCCCGTGGGTTGACCCGGTCCGCACCGTCCAATATGTCCGACCGACCATGATCATCGTCACCGAGCCCATCATCTGGGGCGACGAGCATGTGCCGGTGAACACCGGCCTGCTCGAAACCGTCGTGCGCGCCTTCCCCGGCGAGCCCGTCCGCTTCTACGGCGAGGCCGGGCATATCGGCCTGATCCGCTCCCTGATCGACCCCGCCGACGGGGCCGATGTGGATTTCCGGCCGGTCGAGCTGCCGCCCCGGACGCCCGGCTTCCGCGGCCGGATGCGCCATGACCTGGAGTTCGCCGGCCGGCTGCTGGCCGATGCCGCCGGATCCCACCTGATCCTGGCCAGCTCGTGCCCGTCGCTGATCGCCGCGCTGAAGCTGCGCGGCCTGCGGTCGAGCGTGCGCGACGTCCATGTGGTCCTGCACGGGAACCTGGCATCGCTGTGGTCCTGGCGGTCGCGCAACCCCGTCACCCGGCTGACCGACCTGCGGACCGCCATGGCGCTGCCGAGCCGGCTGCCGGTCCGCTATTTCGTGATGGAGCCGGCGATCCGGGGCGAGCTGCTGGCGGCGCTGCCCGGCCTGGATCCCGCCGACATCCGCGTGCTGCCGCATCCCGTCAGCTCGGTCGAGGCGGCGTCCGCGCCGGCGCCCGTGGCGGACGGACCGCTGCGCATCGGCTTCATGGGCGGCGCCACGCGCGAGAAGGGTTTCGGCGAGTTCCTGGACATCGCCGCGCGGGCGGCGGGGCCGGGCGTGGAGTTCCATGCCGCCGGCCGGCTCGGCGCCGACATGGCCGGGGCCGACCTGGGAGCGCTCGCCAGCCGGCCCGCCGCCGCCAAGCTGGGACGGCGCGACTATGTCGAAGCCCTGGCCCGCCTGCATTTCGTCTGCATGCCCTACCGGGGCGACCATTACCGCTACTCGCCCAGCGGCGTGCTGGCCGACGCCCTGGCGTTCGCCAAGCCGATGCTGGCCTTCGACCTGCCGATCTTCCGCGACCTGTTCGACCGCCACGGCGATATCGGCTACCTGTGCCGCGACGGGGAGGAGATGGCCGCCCTGATCCGCAGCGGCCTCAGCGACACGCTGGGGAAGGGCGGGCGCTACCGCGCCCAGGTCGAGGCGGTCAGGGCGGCATGCGCGCCCCGGCTGGCCGGACGGCTGAAGGACGACCTGCGGGCGGCGCTGGCCGGCGCTCCGGGCGGGCAGCCGCTGTCCCTGGCGTCATGACCGGTCCGCGCTTCAGCGTGGTGATCCCGACCTACAACCGGGCGGAGCATGTCGCCCGGGCGGTCCGGTCGGTGCGCGCCCAGACCTTCCCGGCCCACGAGATCGTCGTCGTGGACGACGGCTCGACCGACGGGACGGCGGACATACTGGACGCCCTGGCGCGCGAGGACGGCCCGCCCGTGGTGGCGCTCCGGCAGGCCAACCGGGGGGCGGGGGCGGCGCGGAACCTCGGCATCGGGGCGGCGGCCGGCGACTGGGTGGCGCTGCTCGACTCGGACGACGCCTGGCTGCCGGGCAAGCTGGAGGCCGCCCGCCGTATGATCGGGCGGGAGCCCGGCCTGGACTTCATCCATTCTCGCTGCGTCCAGGACTTCGGGCAGAACTTCGGGCAGGACTTCGGGCAGGACCCGGGACCGGACGGCGGGACGGCTGCGGAGCCGCCGCTGACGGCCGAGCAGCGCTGCGACCCCGCCGTGCTGCTGACGGGTTGGCACATCAAGACGTCGAGCGTGATCCTGCGCCGGGACCTGCTGGACCGGATCGGCGGGCTGTTCCCGACCGACCTGCGGACATGCGAGGATTTCGAGCTGTTCTGGCGCGCCGCCATAGCGGCTGATCGCATCGGCTTCGCGCCGGAGGCGGGCACCGTCATCGCCAACATCCCGACCAGCCTGTCGCGCGACGAAACCCGCGTCCTGCCGCGCCTGATGGACAATGTCGAGGCGCTGGGCCGGGTGATCCGCTGGCTCGACGGCCGCGCCGGGTCCGCCCGCCTGCGCCCGATCCTGGAGGCCCGTCGCTACTGGGCCGCCCGCGTCCTGCTGACCCGCGCCGCGCGCGACCGGCGCTTCGTCGAGGCGGTCCGCTGGCTGCGGTGCCAGGATCTGCCCCCCGCCGAGATCGCCCGCGCCGCCCTGTCCGCCGGCCGCGGCGTCCTGAACGGCGAGAACCCGTCGGGGCTGTAGGTCATCTGTGGCCCATTCCTCCCTTCGCCGCGACCCTTCTAAGGTCCTCGCGGCCGGCCGTTCCACTCGACGCCCTGTGTTGCGCCATGGGCGCAACCTACGGCTCGATGCAGGGCCGAGGTGATGCGGGCCGACGGTCGTAGATTGCGCCCATGGCGCAACGCATCGGATCAGCCGTCTCGGGCGGTACCCATGTCCATCGCCGTCATCCGTGGCCCATTTCCCCCTTCGCCGCGTCAATCCTCGTAGACGACGTCTAGGCCGCGGTAGAATTTCAGGAGGTCGCGGTCGGAGATCGGCTGCTCCGCCTTGGTGCCGAAGAAATACACGCCGCCGGCGGCATCCAGCGAGCCTTCGCGCTTGGCCAGGACGCGGTCGAGATATTTCAGCGGGAGGGTCGCCACCTTCGCCGCAGCCCTGGCGTATTTGCGCGCCCGCCGGCCCCGGAAGAAGCTGAGCACGAAATACTCGAACGACCACGCGAGCGCGCCGGCCGGGCCGAGCGCCATGCCGGCCTTGATCTCCGTGAAGTGGCGGAACAGCCGGCGGTGGCCCAGGAAGGTGAAGCGGGTGAAGTCGTAGCGGCCCATATGGACCTGCTGCATGAAGGGTGTCACCGAATAGACGTAGCCGCCGGGCTTGAGCACCCGGGCGATCTCGGCGACGCAGCGGTACGGGTCGGCGACATGCTCCAGCACCGCGACCGCGATCACGGCGTCGAAGGTGGCGTCGGCGAAGGGCAGGTCGTGGAGGTCGCAGACATGATCGGCTCCCTGGCCGAGGATCACGTCGGTATAGACGTAACGGACGTTGGGCAGGTCGGGGTAGCGCTTGTCGCCGGCCCCGGTCACCAGGATGCGCGCCTCGGGCAGGGCCCGGGCCACGTAGTCGACCGATTTCTCCGAACTCCAGTCCGACGCGTTGACCGAGAAATAGATCGCCCGTTCCGCCGCGCGCCGCAGGGCAGCCTTGAGGCCCCGGGCCGGGGCCTCGCCGCGGAGCTTGATCGTCTCGGGCCCGGCACCTTCGCCGCCGCGCCGCGCCGTGAAGTCGGCGACGGCGAAGACGCTGTTCTCGTCATGGATCAGGATGGGGGTGCCGTCCACGATCGGATAGACCCTGCCGCACTGGGGAGCCGTGCAGGCCAGCCCGGTTTCCCGGCCGATCAGCGGAGCCCGGCAGCGCGGGCACACCAGCGAGTCGGAAAGTGCCCGCGGCGGGGCGGCGGGGGAGACCCGGAGCTGCATGGTCCCTATCGCCTGATCGACGCCAGCAGCTCCGCCGCATCGTCCCGCGCCTGGAACGCTTGGTCGCCTTGGGTCAGCTTTTCCAGGATCGCCGTGGCCTCGTCCTTGGCGCCCGAGGCGTTCAGCGCATAGGCCAGATGATACTGGATGTCCCGGTTGTCCGGGGCGATCGCGGCGGCGCGGCGCAGCAGGTTCAGTCCCTCGCCGGTCTCGCCCGCCTGGACCAGGATCCAGCCCAGCGTGTCGGCGATCTCCGGCGAGTTGGGAGCGGCGGCGTAGGCTTGGCGCGCCAGTTCCAGCGCTTCCGGCCGGTCCAGCTCATGCTTCAGCCAGGCGGCGTTGTTCAAAAGCATCGGGTCGTTCGGGCGGTTCCGAACCAGCACGTCGTAGTGGGTCTCCGCCTGCTTCAGGTTCTGCAGGGTCAGGTAGGTATCGGCCAGGACGGTGCGCACCGACGTGTCGTCGGGATTGTCCCGGACCCAGTCCTCCAGGCCGGCGATGGACCGGTCGACCTGTCCCTGGTTGCGGCGAACCTCGAACAGCGCCATGGCCAGCCGGCGGTCCGGCGTGCGCTGCATCGCCTGCTCCAGGGACGTCAGCGCGTCGGCCGGCCGGTTCGTCCGGATGAGGACGTTGCTCCGGAGCTGGGCGGCAGCCACCGGGTCGGCCTGGGCGAGACCGTCGGCCAGTTCCAGCGCGCCTTCCGCGTCGTCGGCGGCCAGCGCCAGGTCGATCAGCCCGAGGGTCGCCACCGGGCTGGCGGGGTCCTTCGCCTTGATCCCCTCCAGCACCGGCTTCGCCTCGGTTTGCCGGCCGGCCGCCATGAGGTTCTGGGCCAGGGCGACCTGGGCCTCGGTGTCGTCGGGCCTGGCCCTGACATAGTCGCGCAGCGCGTCGGCCGCCTTGCCCGGTTCGTCCGCGGCGCGATAAACCGCGGCGGCGGCCGCCAGGCCTTCCGGCCGGCCGGCGCCGATCTGGCGGAGCTGTGCCGCGACCGCCTGCAACTTGGCCTTGTCGTCGCGGCGGGCGTACAGCTCGGCCAGCGCCCGGCGGACTGAGATCGAGTCCTGCTGGGCCGCGGCGGCGCCCTCCAGCACGGCGATCGCCTCGTCCGGGCGCTGGCCGCGCGCCAGGAACTGCGCCAGCCGCAAGGCCGGCTGCTCGTCGCGCGGGTTCGCGGCGGCGTCGTCGCGCAGGCGCTTCTCCACGGCCTCCAGGTTGCCCATGCGGACATCGACGGCGTTCAGGTTGCCGATCAGTTCGGCCATCTCCGGGTCCATCCGCCGGGCGTCCTCGAGCTTCGACCGGGCGGCGCCCAGGTCGCCCTCGGCCATGTAGACGGCGGCGTCCAGGCTGGCCAGCAACGGGTTGTCCGGTTCGCCCTGCCGCATCGCCGCGACCGCCTCGTGGGCCCGCCGGAACTCGCCGTTTCGGATATAGTCCAGCACCAGGGCCGCCTGTTGCCGCTTCTCCGGCGGCAGGTCCTGCGACTGGTCGCCGGCGGCCTGGAGCAGGCCCAGGGTGGAGCGGGCGCGGAGCGCCGTCTGGCGGTCGCGCACCGTGGCGAGGTCGCGGTAGATCGCGGTCGCCTGGTCGAACTCGCCCAGCCGCAGATAGGCGCCGGCCAGCATCTGGCGGGCGGTCAAGTCTTCCGGATGGGCCGCGACCAGGGGCTTCAGCACCTCGACCGCGCTCAAGGGGTTCTCGGTGCGCAGGTGGGTCGCGGCGAGCATCCGGCGGGCGCCGGTATGGTCGGGCATCGCCGCGCTGAAGCGGTTCAGGGCTGCTTCGGCCTGGGCATACTGGCCGGTATTGAACTTGATCAGCGCGTTCAGCAGGAGGGCGGGCGTATAGTCGGCCAGGGCGCCCTCGATCGGCAGGAAGGTTTCCCGCGCGCCGTTGGCGTCGCCCCGGATCATCTGGATCGACGCCTTGAGATACCGGGCCGTCACGTCCCTGGGCGACCGCTGGAGGACGCGGGCCACGTCCTTCTCCGCCTCATCGACCAGCCCGGTCTGGAGCCGGACGCGGGCGCGCGGCAGCAGCACCCTGGGATCGTCGGGAGCGATCGAGCCGGCGCGGTTGAGGGCGGCCAGGGCGTTGTCGGTGCGCTGCCGGACGAGGTCGATCTCGCTCGACAGCAGCAGCCCCTCCAGGCTGTCGGGATCGGTCCGGAGAACCTCCTCCACCAGCGTCGAGGCGGAGTCCAGGTCGTTGCGCAGGGCCTCGACGCGGGCGAGGCCGAGCTTGGCGTCGACCGCGTCCGGGGCTCCGTCCAGCGCGGTCCGGAACATGGTCTCGGCGTCGTCGATCTGGCCGGTGCCGATATAGGCCTGCCCGGTCAGGACAAGCTTGGCCCGGGTCGCTTCCGGAGTGGCGCCCTGCGGCGACAGGACCTCGAAAACGTCGCCGAAGCGGCGCTGCAGCATCAGCGACTGCGCCAGCAGCAGTTCCACCGCGTCGTCGCGCCTGCCGTCGAAGACGCGGCGCAGCTCCTTCTCGGCCGAGACGGGGTCGCCGGTGCGCAGGTACATCTCGCCGAGCAGCAGGCGGGCCTCCAGGTTGCCGCCGTCCTGCTGGAGCGCGTTGCGCAGCTGGATCACCGCGGCGCCGGCATTGCCGGCCTCGTACTGGCGGATGGCGTCCTGGTAGAAGCCCTGGGAGCGCTGGGTGTCGGCGTGCGCGGGGGTGAAGCCCGCGCCCAGGGACGCGCCCAATGCTGCGCCCAGGACCGCGATGGGCGCCGCGGCCATCAGGCGGCCCAGCGTGCGCCGCATGCCGTGCCGGGTTTTCGTCGGCGGATGCGTCTTCATGGAAGGTCCCTCCTCAGGACGGCGTATTCACGTTGTGCTGCTTCAGCAGGCTATAGATGGTCGGGCGGCTGACGCCCAGGATCTTGGCGGCGGCCGACAGGTTGCCGGCGGACAGGGCGAGCGCGCTGGACAGCGCCTTCCGCTCCGCCTCGTCGCGCGCCTGCTGGAGCGTCGCCGAGGGTTCCGGGGCGTCGCCGCCGGCCGGTGCCGCCAATCCCATGTCGGCGGCCGTGATGCCCTGCCCGCCGGCCAGGATCACCGCCCGCTTGATGCGGTTCTCCAGCTCCCGGACATTGCCCATCCAGGGATGGCGGCGCAGCGCCCCGAGCGCGTCCGGGGAGAGCTGGAGCCTGCGCCGGCCATGGTCGGCGGAGAATTTGTCGATCAGGTGGCGGGCCAGCAGGACGCAGTCGTCGCCCCGGTCGCGGAGCGGCGGTATGTTCAGCGCCATCTCGCCGATCCGGTAGAACAGGTCCTCGCGGAACGCGCCGTCGCGGATCCGGGCCTCCAGGTCCTGGTGCGTGGCGCAGACGATCCGGACATCCACCGGGATCGGCTCGCGCCCGCCGACCCGCTCGATCACCCGCTCCTGGATGAAGCGCAGCAGCTTGACCTGGAGACTCATCGGCATGTCGCCGATCTCGTCCAGGAAAAGCGTGCCCTTCTGCGCCGTCTCGATCTTGCCCTTGACCTGCCGGACGGCGCCGGTGAAGGCGCCGCGCTCGTGGCCGAACAGCTCGGACTCCAGCAGGTTCTCCGGGATCGCGGCGCAGTTGATCGCGACGAAGGGCGCCCGGCGGCGCGGACCGAGGTCGTGCAGCGCCCGGGCGAACAGCTCCTTGCCGGTGCCGCTCTCGCCCAGCAGCAGGACGCTGATGTCGGTCGGCGCCACCTTCTCCACCGTGCGGCACAGCGCCAGCATCCCGTCGTCGCCGGTCACGATGCCCTGGAAGCTGGGCTCCCGCGCCTGCTGGAGCCGGCGGTTCTCGGCTTCCAGTTGCCACACGTTGAAGGCCCGGTCGACGATCAGGCCCAGCACCTGGCCGTCGATCGGCTTCTGGTAGAAATCGTAGGCGCCGAGCGCTATCGCGCGGACCGCGTGGGCCCTCTCCTCGTTGCCGGTCACCACGATCACCTTGGTGTCGGGTGCCGCCGCCAGGATCTCGGCCAGGGTCCGCAACCCCTCCACCGCGTCGTCGGGGGCAGGCGGCAGGCCCAGGTCGAGGGTCACGACCGCCGGCCGATGGGCCTTGACCTGCCGGAGCGCGCTCTCGCGGTCGGAGGCGGTATGCACCTCCCAATCCTCGAACGACCATTTCAGGCCGCGCAGGATCGCCGGATCGTCGTCGACCAGCAGCAGGGTGCGTGCCGTCATGGGAGTGCCTGCCGTTCCGTATGCGCTTTCGGTAGGGCCAGGGGCATCAGCACCCGGGCCGTGGTGCCGGCGCCGACCTCGCTCTCGATCTCCAGGTGTCCGCCCCAGCGCTCGATCAGGTCGCGGGTCTGGTACATGCCGATGCCGTAGCCGGTGGTCTTGGTCGAGGCGAAGGGGCGGAACAGGTGGTCGCGGATGAAGGCGTCGGTCATGCCCGGCCCGTCGTCGGCGACTTCGACCACGGCATGGCCGCCCTCGGCGAAGCCGGAGACGCGGATCCGGCCGCGCGCGGCGTCGATCGCGTTCTGCACCAGGTTCTCGACCGCTGATGTGAAGCCCAGCCGGTCCACGGCGACCGCGATGCCCTCGTCCAGCCGGCCGAACGCCAGGCCGGGCAGGGCATGGCGCCGGGGCTCGACCACGTCGAGCAGCATGGCGCGCAGGTCCGCCGCTCCCGCGACCGGCTCCGGGCCGGATTCGGCGCGTTCGCGCAGGCGGCCCAGCAGGGCCCGCATCCGTTCGACCGAATCGCCGATCGTCTCCAGCGTGTCGCGCTGGAACTCCGGCTTGTCGCCGTGCTTCTCGGCGTGCTGAAGAACCAGGGAGAGCTGGCTGACCATATTCTTCAGGTCATGGGCCACGAAGCTGAAGGACTGGCCCAGTCGCTCGAACCGCTGGGCCTCGAACAGGGCGCGGCTCGCCTGCTCCTCCGCGATGTAGCTGCCGACCTGGACGCCCAGGATCTCCAGCAGGTCCTCGTCCTCCCAGGTCAGGTCGCGGGGCGCCCGCGGCTCGCTGAGCACGATGGCGCCGACGATCTCGTCGCGCAGGCGGAGCGGCACCAGCAGCCAGGGCGCGTTCAGCCGGCGCAGCCAGCCCAGCACCGCCTGCTCGGCCGGGTCGCCGGACAGGTCCAGCCCGTCGCGCAGGTTGAGGACCACGCGACGCTCGCCCAGCCGCTCGGCAAGGGCATTGGGCAGCGCCAGCATGCCGGCGCCGCCCGACCAGTTGTAGCGGCCGGCCATGGCGTAGATGTCGCCGCGTCCGCGCAGGAACAGGGCGCCGCTGCTGCATTCGAACAGGTCGGCCATGGCGCGGACGGCGCGCTCGTGGAGGCCGGTCTTCGACGCGCTGTCCGACAGGGTGCGGATGAAGCGCAGCCATTCCCGCCGGTAGTCGTACGTGAAGCTGAAGAAGTTGCGCGCGATCGCCATGCGGGCGCGGGCGCGCAACTCGCCCGACAGCAGCAGCACCGCCAGGACCATGACCGCGCCCATGAAGAACAGCATCTGGACCAGCGGCCCCAGGGTCATGCTGGTCTCGCGCAGCAGGTAGCCGATCGCCGCCACGCCCAGCAGGTAGACGCCGCTGCCGACCAGCGCCGTGGTGTGCAGCACCGTCTCGCGCGAGATCGTGACGTCGAACGACAGGGTCCGGATGCGCGCCGCCGACACCAGCAGGAACGGCACCGCCAGCACCTGGACCAGGGGCCGGGCGGCCAGCGCCAGGGGATCGGTCCGGCCCAGCAGCAGCGCCCCGCTGTGCAGGAACAGGTCGAAGGCGAACAGGCCGCCCAGGCCGATCAGCAGATGCTTGAAAGTCCAGCGGGCGCTGTCGCGGGTGAACAGGAACAGGTTCTCCACCATCAGCAGCCCCAGCACCGCAAGCGCCAGCCCGGCCACCAGCGAGATGTCGGCGAAACCGCCGGCCGGCAGGGGAACCGCCGCGTCGGCGAGGGCGAGCGCCGTCACCGCGCCGGCGATGGCGGCGAGAGGGTTCCGCCAGAACCCGGCGGCGGGACCGTGGGTCACCTCGCGCAACACCACCAGGAGGAACAGCAGCCAGCCGGCCGAGCGGAGCACCAGAAGCGATTCCGGGACGGCCGGGGGCAGGGCGGCGATCCGCGCGAAGGCTTCCGCGCCCGCCCACGCCGCGGTCAGGACGGCGGCGGCGATCAGCGCCACGCCGTGGGCCCCGCCTCGGCGGTTCCGCCGCCAGGTCCCGGCCAGCAGAGCCGTCAGGATCAGATATGTGAGCGCCGCGACCCCGTGGGTCGCCGCACCGATCATCGTCTGGTCGAGCTGCATTCTCTGTCCGCACTGTGCGTGGGGACAGTAGCGCCGGGGACGGCCCGCGTCTGCGGGGCCAATCGGCTAATCCCAATGTGTCAGCCCCTTTGACACCGCCTCCGCCGGATCGGCCGGGATCGCGCGTTTCCGGTCAGGGACTTGGCGGCGCCATCGTCGGGATTCCTTACGGTCGCCGTCGGTCAGGGCCGCCGGCGGGGAAGCGGGGAGAGCGCCCGGAACAGGGCTTCGGGGTCGATCGGCTTGGCGATCTTGCCGTAGCCGGCCAGCTCGATCTCGCGTTCCCGCACGGCGCCGTCGTCCCCGGACAGGATGAAGCCGCGCAGGGGCGCCTTCGGGGGGTGGCCCCGGCCGCCGATCAGCGTGTGCATGGTGAAGATGCCGCCGGCTCCGCCGGACTGCCCGCCCAGCCGGAAGTCGGCGACGATCGCGTCGGGCGGCAAGGACGCGCCGGCCAGGAGACTTTCCGCCTCCGCCGCCGTCCGCGCGGTTTCGACCGTCCCGCCCCATTCCTCCACCAGCAACCGGATCGCGTTGGCGGCGGCCGCTTCCTCGGTCAGGACCAGAAGCCTCAGTCCGTCGAGCGGCCGTGCCGCGGCCGTGCCGCCGCCCGGCGTCGGCGAGGCCGCGCGATGGCTCAGCGGCAGGGAGATGGTGAAGCAGGAGCCGCGGCCGGGGGTGGTCGAGACTTCCACCGTGTGTCCGAGCCGCTCCGCCAGGCGCTTCACCACCGGCAGGCCGAGCCCGAAGCCGCCGGGGTAGGAGCGGACGCTCTGGGAACTGCGGAAGAAATCCTGCCAGATCAGCCCCAGCTCCTCCGCGGCGATGCCGCGGCCGGTGTCCAGCACCTGGATACGGAGCCAGTCGCCCCGGCGGCGGCATCCGACCACGACGCGGCCCTCGGCCGTGTAGCGGAGCGCGTTGCAGACCAGGTTCTTCAGCATGGTGTCGAGCAGCGCCGGATCGGTCCGCACGGTGGCGGAGCTGGGGTGGAGCGTGAAGCCCAATCCCTTGCGCTCGGCCATCGGGCTGAACCCGTTCGCCAGCGTCACCAGCGAGGCGTTGACGGGATGGTCGGTGAGGTTGAGCTGGACCTGCCCCGAATCCACCTGGTCGAAATAGAGCTGACCGTCGACCACCGTCTGCATGGACTGGATCGCCCGGCCCATGGCGGCCAGCAGATCCTGGGAGATCGGGTCGTGCAGGCGCTTGGCGAGGGAATTCGACAGGAAGGACAGAGCGCTCAGCGGTCGCCGCAGGTCGTGGTCGGCCGAGGCGACCATCCGGGTGCGCACGCGCGCCATGATCTCCGACGGCTTCTCGCTTCCGTGGAACAGGGCCGCGGAGTCCGCCGGGACGACGGTGTTGATTCCGTGCCAGTTGAGGATCTCGCCGTCACCGCCGGTCAGCGGTTGCGCCTGCACGACGAAGACGGGCGCCGAGCCGTCGGCCGCCAGCAGCCGGACCTCGGCGGTCAGCGGGGTGCCGGACCGGCAGGACTCCCGCCAGTCCGCCAGGAAGCCCGGCAGGTCGTCGGGATGGACGAGCCGCTGCCAGCCGTCGCCGAGCATGTCCGGGGCGGAGCGGCCGGCGAAGCGGCGCCAAGCGCCGTTGACATAATCCAGGCTGCCGTCCGGACGCGCGATCCAGAGATGCGTCGACTGCTGGCCGACTGCGGCGTTCCGGGGCAGGTCCGGCTTGTCAACGTTCATGGCATCCAACCAATGTCCTGTCGGGTACTATCCCGCCCGCGGCATCGTCTTCCGGGCGCTGAGCTCCGCCTCGTGCTCGATCATCCAGAGGGCGCCCTGGATGCGGTTCTTCACGTTCATCTTGCGGAAAGCGTTGTTGATATGAAGGCGGACCGTTATGTCCGCAATTCCCAGCGTCCGTGCGATCTGCTTGTTGCTGTAGCCCAGCTTGACGTACTGCATGACCTCCAGCTCCTTCGCGGTCAGGGCGCGGCGGCGTTCGGCCAGGCCGGGGTCCAGGTCATGCGGGGTCTTCTCGATCAGGAGGTCGGCGAGTTGGGCGGGGAAGACCTTCTCGCCCAGGATCACCAGCATCAGCGATTCGAACAGCGCGTCGTGGGAAATCGACTTGACCAGATAGCCCATCGCCCCGGCCTCGAAGCTGGCGCCCAGGCTATCCAGGGAGAGGCGCTCGGCCAGGATGACGATCGGCTTGGTCGGCGCGGCGGCCTTGAGCGCCGCGATGCCCGCTCCCGCCTGATCCGCGGCGGCGCCGCTCAGGATGACCATGTCGCATCCGGACAGCCCCCGGTGGTCTCCGATCGCCTCCGCAACGCCGGCATGGGACGCCGTGACGGTGAAGGCGCCGGCCGGAGCGATGGCGGCCAGCAGCGATCGATAGGAATCACTGGCGTCGATATGCAGGAGTTTGATCATCGCGCTTCCATTCTTCTTATGCCGATCGTTCGCATCCGGTCCGCCCGATCCCTTCGGAGCGGGACCGGATCCAGGGTCGCCGGCTGCTGCCCAGGCTATAACGGTTCGAAGCCCCGGTTAAGTCAGCCGATGCGCCTAAGCTGCACACGGACGAGACCGCGCCGGATCACGTGCCACCATAGCCCGGAGTCCGGGCCGCCATTCCGATCAAATTGTTTTAATCCGCAAGATCGGGAAGTGGCCGGCCGGGGAGCGTTCAGGCCAGCATGCCGTCGGCGGTGCCCGTGATGAAGACGGCCAGGACCATGTCGAGCAGGACCACCCCGGCCGCGGCGCCGCCGCTGATATCGAGGGTCGTCCGGGCGATGAACCACTGGTAGATCAGCACCAGCAGCGTCACGATCAGTACCATTCCCTCGCCCAGGCTTCCCGGCACCAGGCCGGAATCCGAGACGGCGACGACCGGCAGGTAGACGCCCATCTGGATCACCGAAGACCAGTTGTAGGCGCTCAGGAAGTCGAAATACCGGCTGGAGCGGTCGAGCAGCCCGCTGATGTGGAACATGGCGAGCGGGAAGGCGCTCCAGCTTATGACATAGGCCAGGCCTTCCACCGTGATGAAGCGCAGGAGCGATACCTGGGGCAGCACGTCCCACAGGCGCAGCGCGACCAGCACGGCATAGGCCGGCAGGACGATCAGGGCGGCGTAGAAGGACCGCAGGGCGCCTTCCGGCGTGCGGTCGAGATAGCTGAGGCCGGTCTTGTCGAGCAGGGCCAGCCGATAGGCCCCGAAGATCGAATAGACCGCTTCCCGTGCCGTCAGCGTCATGCCGCGCCGCCTTCCTTGGCCGGGGAAGGGGCGGGGGCGAAGAAACCGTCGATGACGGCTTCGTAGATGCCGGTCAGTCGTTCCACGTCGTCGACGGCGACATGCTCGTCCACCTTGTGCATGGTCTGCCCGACGATCCCGAACTCGACCACCGGGCAGTGCGACTTGATGAACCGGGCGTCGGACGTGCCGCCGGTGGTGCTCAGTTCCGGCCGGTGGCCGGTCACCCGCTCGACCGCATCCGCGACCAGGTCGCTCAGGCGGCCGGGCGGCGTCAGGAAGCTCTCGCCGCTGACCCGGAATCTCAGCTCGTAATCGCCGCCGACGGCGTCGCAGGTCCGCCTGATCCAGTCCTTCAGCCCATCCGACGTATGCTCGTCGTTGAACCGGATATTGAAGCTGGCCGAGCCCCTGGCCGGGATCACATTGTCCGCCGGATTGCCGACGTCGATCGTGGTGATCGCCAGGGTGGAAGGCTGGAAATGGGCGTTGCCCCGGTCGAGCGGCTCCGCCGTCAGGGCCGCCAGCATCCGCACCAGGCGGGGCAGGGGATTGTCGGCCAGATGGGGATAGGCGACGTGGCCCTGGGTTCCGTACACGGTCAGGTAGCCGGTGATGCTGCCGCGCCGGCCGACCTTGATCATCTCGCCCAGGTAGTTGGGATTGGTCGGCTCGCCGACGATGCAGGCGTCCAGCACCTCGCCCCGGTCGGCCAGCCAGTCCAGCACCTTGCGGGTGCCGTTGACGGCGGGGCCTTCCTCGTCCCCGGTGATCAGCAGGCTGATCGAGCCGGGCGGCGGACCCGCGCGGCGGAGCCGCCGGGCGACCGCCGCCGCGAAGGCGGCGACGGCGGCCTTCATGTCGGAGGCGCCCCGGCCGTAGAGCCTGCCGTCGACGATCGCGCCGGCGAATGGATCGGCGGCCCAGGCGGCGGGGTCGCCCGGCGGCACCACGTCGGTATGGCCGGCGAAGCAGAGGTTCGGACCCCTGGTGCCGAGGCGGGCGTACAGGTTGTCGACCGGGGCCGTCCCCTCCTCCTCGAAGCGGAGGCGGTGGCAGACGAAGCCCAGCGGCTCCAGCGCGTCCCGCAGGACGTCGAGCGCGCCGGCGTCGGCCGGCGTGACGCTGGGGCAGCGCACCAGCGCCTGGGTCAGGGCAACAGGGTCCAACGCTGCCGGGGCGGCGGTCATCAGGCGCGCAGCAGTTCGTTGATCGAGGTCTTGGAGCGGGTCCGCTCGTCCACCTGCTTCACGATGACGGCGCAGTAGAGGCTGGGGCCGGGGCTGCCGTCGGGCAGCGGCTTGCCCGGCATGGTGCCGGAGACGACGACCGAATAGGCCGGAACGCGGCCGTACAGGATCTCGCCGGTCTCGCGGTTGACGATCCGGGTCGAGGCGCCGAGATAGACGCCCATCGACAGCACGGAGCCGGTCTCGACCCGTACGCCTTCCGCGACTTCCGAGCGGGCGCCGATGAAGCAGTTGTCCTCGATGATCACGGGATCGGCCTGGAGGGGCTCCAGAACGCCGCCGATGCCAGCACCGCCCGAGATGTGGCAGTTCTTGCCGATCTGCGCGCAGGAGCCGACGGTCGCCCAGGTGTCCACCATGGTGCCGCTGTCCACGTAGGCGCCGATATTGACGAAGCTCGGCATCAGCACGACGCCCGGCGCGATATAGGCGGACCGCCGCACCACGCAGTTGGGCACCGCACGGAACCCGGCGGCGCGGAACCGCCGGTCGTCCCAGCCGGCGAACTTGGACGGCACCTTGTCGAACCAGGAGGAAGCTCCCAGCGCCGGATCCACCGGCCCGCCGGGGATCGGCGTCATGTCGTTGAGGCGGAACGACAGCAGCACCGCCTTCTTCAGCCACTGGTTGACCTGCCAGCCGCCGCCGTCCCCGGAACGCTCCGCCACCCGGAAGCGACCCTCGTCCAGGCCCGCCAGGGCGGTCTCGACCGCGTCGCGGACGGCGCCCCCGGTGCCGGTGTTCAGCTGGTCGCGGTTTTCCCAGGCGGCCTCGATGGCGGTCTGCAGGTCGGTCGTGTCGGCGGAGGTCATGGCAGGGGTCGATCCGGCTCTATATCAGGGAAACCGGAACATGGTTCACCGGCAAAGCCGCTGTCAACTGCCGACCGCAGTCGCGTCCGGAGACCCGTCCGGCCGCGTCAGGCCGACCAGCCATTCGATCAGGTCGTCCACCGCATGATGGATGTGGTCGCCGTGCCCGACGCCGCCGCGGTCGGGGCGGGCGAAGTCGGCCTCCGTCCGGACCCAGACGGTGGTCATGCCGAGCGCCGCGGCCGGAACCAGGTTGCGCGCGATGTCCTCGACCATGCAGGCGCGCCGGGGTTCGATGCCGTGCCGCTCGACCAGCTCGCCGTAAGGGCGGGGATCGGGCTTCGGCACGTAGCCCGCCGCGACGATGTCGTAGATCACGTCGAAGTGCCGCGCGATGCCGAGGCGGGCCAGCACGTTGTCGGCGTGCCGGCAGGACCCGTTGGTATAGACGATCTTGCGGCCGGGCAGCCGTTCCAGCGCCTGGTCGAGCTCGGGGCTGGGGATCACGGGCGTCACGTCGATGTCGTGGACATAGTCCATGAACTCGATCGGATCGACGTCATGCTCCGTCATCAGGCCGCGCAGCGTCGTGCCGTAGTCGCGGAAGAACTGCTTCTGCCGGCGGCGCGCCTCGTCCCACGGCAGGTCGAAGCGCTCGCCGATGAACTCGGTCATGCGCTGGTCGATCTGGGCGAACAGGTTGCTGGAGGCCGGGTAGAGCGTGTTGTCCAGATCGAAGATCCAGACGTCGATGCCTGAAAGCGGCGTGGGGGAGCGGGTGTCGGTCGCGGTCATGGCGTGACAATGGGCCGGCGCGGGCGGTACGGCAAGTGGCCGCACCGCGGGGGACGCCTTTGCGCCGCCTCAATCGCGCATTATGTGATGGGACGCCCCGGGGGAATGGATCCCTCTTCGTGACGGATATGGATGGAATGAAGACTGTGGCTGCGGTGCGCAACGCGCTGCTGGGCGTGGCGATCCTCGCCGGCGCCGGCATCAGCGCGGGATATCCGGAAGGCTCTCCGGCCCAGGCGCAGGTGGCGCCGGCCCACCAGGACGCCGCCGCGGTCGGCGAGACCTTCGTCGCGGCCCGTCAGGCGCTTCTGGCGAAGGACGGCAGCGGCGTGCTGGAGCTGCTGTCGCGCGAGAGCCTCGCCCGGGTCGAGCGGACCCGCAAGGCGGCGCTGGACGGCGAGATGGCGGCCCTCGGCCCGTCGGAGAAGTTCGGAGCGCTTGGATTGCAGCACTACCTGAAGCCGGCGGAGCTGAGGCGCATGACCCCGGCCCAAATCGTCGAGTTCGGCCTGCGCAAGAACTGGCTGGGTCCCAACGTGATCACCCAGGCCGGCATGGAGAGGGTGTCGGTGCGCGGCGACCGCGCCAGCGGCACCCTGGTGGTCAACCAGCGCCCCGTCATGGTGCCGGCCGACTTCGTGCGGGAGAACGGGGAATGGCGAGTCGACCTGACCCGCGCCATGGACCTGACCGACGCCATTGTCCGCGGCACCGCCATGGCGACCAAGCGCAGCGAGGACGCCGTCGTGCGGGAAATGCTCGACCGCGCCGTCCGGAACCAGGCGCCGGCGCGCTGAGGAGGACCGGGACCCATTTCGCTCTCGCAGGTCTATTCGTTTCCGATGTAGTCATTTCTGAAGAAGCGACGAGGATCGGATAAGCGAGCTGAAAGACACCTTGCGACTTCAGCCATCCTTGAAGGCTGCTGCGGAGAAGCTGTCGGCAATGCAGGTCAGCGGGTACTTCAGGAAGCGGGCTGCCGGAGAGCGCGGCGCCTTCCTGGACTTTCTGGACGGGGCCGGCGACGAGGAGCCTTGCGAAGGTGATGTCCTGACCGATCCGGGCGAAGGAGCGTCGCGATAGAGCTGTGCCCGATCAGGTCGATCCATCTTGGACGGCCGATCCGATGCGTTGCGCCATGGGCGCAACCTACTCAGCCACCGACAGGGGGTTCCATCATCGGTCAGCGGTCGCGCATCGATCATGAGAGGGAAGGGGGAACCGGGTTCCCCCTTCGGCGGCCGGTCGGCCCCTCAGTCCCGCCCGATCATCGTTCCGGCGCCGCCTTCGGTGAAGATCTCCAGCAGCAGGGCGTGGGGCACGCGGCCGTCCAGGATGACCGAGGCGTCGACGCCCTGTTCCACCGCGGAAATGCAGGTCTCGATCTTCGGGATCATGCCGCCGGTGATGGTGCCGTCGGTCATGTAGCGCCGGGCGTCCTCCAGCATCATGCTGGGGATCAGGTTCTTCTGCTTGTCCAGCACGCCGACCACGTCGGTCAGCAGGAACAGGCGGGTGGCGCCGAGCGCGGCGGCGATGGCGCCGGCCGCCGTGTCGGCGTTGATGTTGTAGGTCTCGCCGTTGCGGCCCAGGCCGATCGGCGCGATCACCGGGATCACGTCCGACTTCTCGAAGGTCTCCAGGATCTGCGGGTTGACCTGGTACGGCTCGCCGACGAAGCCCAGGTCCAGGATCTTCTCTATGTTGCTGTCGGTGTCCCGCTGTGTCCGGCGCAGCTTGCGGGCGCTGATCAGGTGGCCGTCCTTGCCCGACAGGCCCACGGCCTTGCCGCCCTGGTTGTTGATCGCGGTGACGATCTGCTTGTTGATCGAGCCGGACAGGACCATCTCGACGATCTCGACCGTTTCCTTGTCGGTGACGCGCAGGCCGTCGACGAAGGAGCTCTTGATCTTCAGCCGCTCCAGCATGGCGCCGATCTGCGGTCCGCCGCCGTGGACCACCACGGGGTTGATGCCGACCTGCTTCAGCAGCACGACGTCGCGGGCGAACATCTCGCCGAGCGACTCGTCGCCCATCGCGTGGCCGCCGTACTTGATCACGAAGGTGCGGCCGGAATAGCGGCGCATGTAGGGAAGGGCCTCGGACAGGGTCCTGGCCTTGTTCAGCCATTCCTCGCGGGACAGCTGCGGCGGGGCGGGGGGGACGGTCGGTTCGCTCATGGCGCGGGACTCTAAGCCAATGGGGGGGTGCCTGCTAGCTGCGGTTTTGCGACAGACCGCTTTCCCGTTGCAAGTGATTCGGCCGCAACACTGCCGTGATTCCGCATCCCCGCGGCCGGAACCGGACGGAGCCGGTCAGGCCGGCAGCGCCAGGGTCGCCAGGCTGGCGCGCAGCTCCGGGATGCCTGTGCCTTCCTCGGAACTGGTCGAGGCCACCTCGGGATGGGCGGCGGGGTGCTTCCTCAGGCCGGCGACGGTCTTCTCCACGACGGCGGCCTGCTCCGCCTTCTTCACCTTGTCCATCTTGGTCAGAACGACCTGGTAGGGCACCGCGGCCTTGTCGAGCATGTCCATGATCTCGACGTCGTTCGGCTTCAGCCCATGGCGGCCGTCGATCAGCAGGCAGATCCGGCGGAGCGTGACGCGGCCCTTCAGATAGTTCTTCACCAGCCCGGTCCAGGCGGCGACCTTGGTCTTGGACTCCTTGGCATAGCCGTAGCCCGGCAGGTCGACCAGGATCATCCTGCCGCCCAGGTCGAAGAAATTGAGCTGCTGCGTGCGCCCCGGCGTGTTGGACGTGCGGGCCAGCGTCTTGCGGCCGGTCAGGGCGTTCACCAGGCTCGACTTGCCGACGTTGGACCGGCCGGCGAAGGCGATCTCCGGCAGGGTGGCCTCCGGCAGGTTGGCCTCGTCCGCGGCGCCCCAGATGAAGTTGCACTCCCTGGCGAACAGCAGCCGGCCTTCCTCCAGGCCGGACTCGGTCTGCTCGGGCATCAGGGTCGGGATGATCGGGCCGGTCATGGCGGTCGCGTTCCTTCTGCTCTCTGGCTCTGGGCCCATGTCTCTCAACGACGAACGCCGCCCGCGGTTGCCCGGGGCGGCGCTGTCGGAGCGGGGTTCCCGCGTCAGGTCACCTTGACGCCCATGCGGCGCATGATGATCCATTGCTGCAGGATCGACAGGCTGTTGTTCCAGGCCCAGTAGATCACCAGTCCGGCCGGGAAGCTGGCCAGCATGAAGGTGAACACGAAGGGCAGGGCCATGAACACCTTCGCCTGCACGGGGTCCGGCGGGGCCGGGTTCAGCTTCTGCTGCAGGTACATCGTGATGCCCATGATGATCGGCCAGACGCCCAGGTGCAGCAGGCTCGGCGGGTCCCAGGGGAACAGGCCGAACAGATTGAAGATGGTGGTCGGATCGGGGGCCGACAGGTCCTTGATCCAGCCGAAGAACGGCGCGTGCCGCATCTCGATGGTGACGAACAGCACCTTGTAGAGCGCGAAGAACACCGGGATCTGGATCAGGATCGGCA
Organism: Skermanella sp. TT6; assembly: GCF_016653635.2. Lineage (NCBI taxonomy): Bacteria > Pseudomonadati > Pseudomonadota > Alphaproteobacteria > Rhodospirillales > Azospirillaceae > Skermanella > Skermanella cutis. The sequence continues at coordinate 4,706,130 of NZ_CP067420.1, read as the reverse complement.
GGCAGCCGCTGACCGGATTGGCCTTCTCGCGCTTGTACAGCGCCATCATCTCCTGGCTCATCCGCTGGCGGTCGTCGCCGAAGCGCTCGCGGATCTTCGTCATCTCCGGCTGCAAGGCCTTCATCTTGCTCATGGCCTTGTAGGACTTGTTGGCCAGAGGGAAGAAGACCGCCTTGACGCAGACGGTGAACACCAGGATCGCCACGCCGAAATTGCCGAACAGCGTGCCGAAGAAATCCAGCGCGTAGAAGAACGGCTTGGTCAGGAAGTAGAACCAGCCGAAGTCGATCGCCAGGTCGAAGTTCTTGATGCCGTACTGCTCCGCGTAGGCGTCCAGCAGCCTGACCTGCTTGGCGCCGGCGAACAGGCGGTTGGTCGTCTCGGTGCTCTCGCCCGCGGCGATCGTGACCGGCTGGCCGGTGTAGTCCACCTGGTAGCGGTCCTGGCCGTTCGCCGAGGTGTGGCGCAACTGGGACCTGAACTGGCCGCCCTGGTCCGGGATCAGCGACACCAGCCAGTATTTGTCGGTGATGCCCATCCAGCCGCCGGTGGTGTCGTACTGGATGTTGCCGTCTTCCTTGACGTCGCCGTACTTGTATTCGCGCAGGGTGCCGTTGAAGACGCCCAGCGGACCCTCGTGCAGGATGTAGTAACCCAGGGTCGGCGGCGTGCCGTGGCGCGACACCAGCCCGTAAGGAACCAGGGAGACCGGCGCGCCGGTGTTGTTGCGCACCCGCTGGGTCACCGTGAACATGTAGTTCTGGTCGACCGCGAAGGTCTTCTCGAACACCAGCCCCTGGCCGTTGTCCCAGGTCAGGGTGACCGGGCGGTCGGGCGTCAGCGGATCGGCCGGCGCGGTCCACTGGGTCGAGGCGTTCGGCACCGGCTGGTTGGTCCCGGCGGCCGGCACCCAGCCGAACTCGGCGTAGTAGGGCTGGCTGGTCCCCGCGGGGGAGAGCAGCACGATCTCCGGGCTGCTGCGGTCGGGCGTGACGTGGTAGTCGGCCAGCGTCAGGTCGTCGATCCGCGCGCCGACGGTCGAGATGGTGCCGTGCAGGCGCGGCGTGTCGATCCGGACCCGCTGCCCGGTCGCCACCACCTGGGAGCGGTCCTGCGGAGCGCCCGCGGCCGGAGCCCCGGGGATCGGAACCGGCGATCCGTCGGCGGTGATGCCGTCCGGAGTGGTCGGGGCGGGCAGGCGGGCCTGCTCTTCCGCGCGCTGCTGCGCCAGTTCCGCCTTGCGCTGTTCCATGCGCGGGATTTCGTAGAAGTACTGAAATCCGAGCAGGATGACGATCGACAGCAGGATCGCCACGAGGAGGTTGCGCTGGTCAGTCATGGGTCCTGGTCAGTCCCTGCCGTGGTCGCATCTGTTATGAGTCTCGTGTTCGGTGGCCTGCCCGGTATCGGCCTGACGGGCGCTGGCGTTTCCAGCATCCGGCACCGGGTCCCAGCCTGCTCCGCCCCACGGGTTGCACCGCAGGATGCGCCAGGCGGCCATCAGGCCGCCGCGGACCGCGCCATGCTTAGATAGCGCTTCCAGCGCGTAGTTGGAACAGCTTGGTTCGAAACGGCAGTTGTTGCCCAGAACCGGGGCCAGGGTCCACTGGTAAACCCTGACCAGCGCGCGCAACAGCCATGCCGCCGGGCTCCTGCCCGCGGGGCCGGCATCCGTCGTGCCGACGCTCATCGTCCGGTCCCGCATCGGTCCGTCCCACGTTGCGCGCGCCACGCCTTCAGGCGCTTGAGGCAGGTCGTCAGGTCCTGGCGCAGGTCGCCCCATGGACGGACCAGCGTCTCGCCGCGGGCGATCAGCACGAAATCCGTGTCGGGCGCGCCGTGCTCGGCCAGGATCTCCGCCGCGAGCGCGCGGAGGCGCCGTTTCGCCCGGTTGCGGGCCACGGCGTTGCCGACCTTCTTGCTGGCCGTAAAGCCCACGCGCACGGACGCTTCGCCGGCACCGGAGTGCTGGCGGTCGTCATGGCGGCGGGCTTGCAGGATCAGGCCGGGAGCGACCCATTTGCGGCGTGCCCCGGCTACAGCGAGAAATTCCGGCCGCCGCTTGAGGCGCCCGAGCCCGGGCGCGCTCCCCTCGGGCGGCATCGGGCTTAAGCGCTGAGGCGCTTGCGGCCCTTGGACCGGCGGGCGGACAGAACCCGGCGACCACCCACGGTGGCCATACGGGCGCGAAAACCGTGCCGGCGCTTGCGCACGATCTTACTCGGCTGGTACGTGCGTTTCACGACACACACTCCGTTCAAACTGGTGACTGGAAAAACGAAGGACGGTGTATAGGGGCAGGGACCGCGCGAGTCAATCCAAGTTCGTCACCGCCACTTGCCGGTCAGGAGCGGCTCGATCGGATGCCTGCCCTTGGCGAGGCGGAGCCGGGTGAAGATGTCGGCCGATCCTTCGGACTCGTCCTCCGGGTCCAGCGCGACGCCGAGATCGCGCTTCACGTCCCGCCCGGCACCGATCAGGATGAACTCGGCCCCGGCATGGTCGAGCAGGCGCGTATCCTCGGCCGCGAAGCGGCGGCCGCGGAATTCCTCCTGGAGCTTCTCGGGATAGTCCGCCTCCCGCTCCCCGTCCAGCCCGGCACCGGCCGGCGAGCCCTTCTCCGGGTTCTTGACCGAGAGCGCGAAGCTGCCCTCGGGGAGGATGTTCAGCTCCCGCTGGACCGGGCCGGGCTTCTCCGGAAGCTCCAGGGCATAGGCCAGATGCAGGGAATGGCCGGTCCTGGCCAGGACGTACACCCCTTCGCCGGCCGGGCGTGCGGCGGGACGTACGCGCTCGCCCCGGGTCTTCGTCCGGTGGCGCTGCTCGTCCAGCCCGGACGTGATCTCCTTCGCGCTCCGCGCGACCAGATCGACGAAGCCCCAGTTGCGCTCGTGGTCCTCCACGTCCGGCAGCCGCTTGCGGCCGACGGTCATCAGCCGGAACCGCGACGCCCCGTCGGGGCGGAGGACGATATGGAAGCGTTCCACGTCCGCGATCCCGCCGGCGCCCTCCTCCGGTTCGCCCTCGGCACGGACCTTGGGGCGGTACAGGAAGTAGATGTCGCCGCTCTCGACGATTTCGGCGTGCCTGCGGCTCTTTCCCTCGGCCATGACGTTGATCCCCGGTGCCGTGTGTCATCACAAGATCAACCGTCCCGGTGCCCCATCCTCTCGGGGCAACCTCTCGGGGCAACCTCGCGGATCAACCTCACGGGCGGCCTCACGGCAAGGTGACTGGCCGGTGAGCATCGCCCGATGATAACTCTCGGAAGCACCCCGCCGATGGAGAGGAAGACGCCCATGGCCGCCGCCGAACCGATGTCCGAGCCTTCCAACCTGAGGCGCTTCCTGCCGCTGGCGGTGCTGGCCGCGGGATTGGTCGCCTTCTTCGCCCTCGGGCTCCACCGGTACCTGAACTTCTCGACCCTCGGGGAGCACCGGGAAACCCTGCTCGACCTGGTCGCGCGCCATCCCCTGGTGGCGCCCCTGGCCTTCATCGGGGCATATGCGGCGGCGGTGGCCTTCTCGATCCCGGGCGCCGCGGTGCTGACCATCGCGGGCGGGTTCCTGTTCGGTACCCTGGCGGGCGGCGTCTACGTGGTCACCGGCGCCACGCTCGGCGCGATCGGCGTGTTCCTCGCCGCGCGGACCGCCCTGGGCAGCGGGCTGCGCCGCCGGGCCGGGCCGTGGATGGAAAGGCTTGAAGCGGGGTTCCGCGAGAACGCGCTCAGCTACCTGCTGGTCCTCCGGCTGGTGCCGCTGTTCCCGTTCTGGCTGGTCAACCTGGTGCCGGCGTTCCTGGGCGTGCCGCTCGGCACCTACGCGCTCGGCACCTTCCTCGGGATCATTCCCGGCAGCTTCGTCTACGCCTCGGTCGGCAACGGCGTGGGAGCCGTGTTCGACGCGGGCGGAACGCCGGACCTGTCGATCATCCTCGATCCGGAGATCCTGCTGCCGATCGCCGGGCTCTCGCTGCTGGCGCTGGTGCCTGTCATCTACAAGAAGTTCAAGGGGAATAGCGCCCATGGCTGAGGTCAGGACGGACATATGCGTGATCGGCGCCGGATCCGGCGGGCTTTCGGTCGCGGCCGGCGCGGTCCAGATGGGCGCCTCCACGGTCCTTATCGAGCGCGGCGCCATGGGCGGGGACTGCCTCAACTATGGCTGCGTGCCGTCCAAGTCGCTTCTGGCCGCAGCGCGGGCGGCCGACGCGGTCCGCCATGCCGGCCGTTTCGGGGTGAACGGCCACGAGCCGGAGATCGACTTCGCACGGGTCCACGACCATGTCCACGGCGTGATCGCCGCCATAGCGCCCAACGATTCCGTGCAGCGGTTCGAGGGATTGGGGGTTCGGGTGATCCGGGCCGAGGCCCGCTTCACCGGCCCGGACGCGGTGGAGGCCGGCGGCACCACGGTCCGTGCCCGCCGCTTCGTGCTGGCGACGGGATCGCGCGCGGCGACGCCGCCGATCCCCGGCCTGGACGGGGTTCCGTACCTGACCAACGAGACGATCTTCGAGCGCAAGGCGGCGCCCGACCACCTGATCGTGATCGGCGGCGGGCCGATCGGGATGGAAATGGCCCAGGCCCACCGCCGGCTGGGCGTCCGGGTCACCGTGCTCCAGAAGGACACGATCCTGCCCAAGGACGATCCCGACCTGGTCGCCGTGGTGCGCGACCGGATCAGGGCCGAGGGGGTCGATCTGCGCGAGGGGGCGGAGATCGCCCGCGTCCAGCGCCACGGCAACGGCATCGCCGTCGTGCTGGCCGACGGCGGCCGGATCGAGGGTTCCGACCTGCTGGTGGCCGCCGGGCGGCAGGCCAACGTGGACGGCCTGGGGCTCGAGCTGGCCGGGATCGAGTACACGCCCCGGGGGGTGAAGACCGACGCCCGGCTGCGCACCACCAACCGCCGGGTCCATGCCGTCGGCGACGTGGCGGGCGGGCCGCAGTTCACCCATATCGCCGGCTACCATGCCGGGATCGTGATCCGGAACGCGCTGTTCCGGCTGCCCGCCAAGGTGGACTACTCGGCGCTGCCCTGGGTCACCTACACCGAGCCGGAGCTGGCCCATGTCGGCATGACCGAGGCGCAGGCGCGCCAATCCCATGGCGACGTGCGCGTGCTGACCTGGGGTTTCGAGGAGAACGACCGCGCCCAGGCCGAGCGGGACACCGAGGGCAAGGTCAAGGTCCTGACCCTGCCCAACGGCCGGATCCTCGGCGCCTCCATCGTGGGGGCGCATGCCGGCGAGCTGATCCAGGTCTGGTGCCTGGCGATCTCGCAGAAGCTCAAGATCGGCGCCGTCGCGTCCATGATCGCGCCGTACCCGACCCTGGGGGAGGCGGGGAAGCGGGCGGCGGGCAGCTTCTACACGCCCAAGCTGTTCAGCGGCCGGACCCGCGGCCTGGTCCGCTTCCTCGGCCGGTTCGGCTGAAACTTTCCGCCCCACGGGTTCAACAAGCCGGCTTTTTAAGTATAAGGTGTCCGTCCCCAACGGAACGGATACGCCGCCGGCCATGATCCTTCGCAAGTTCGCCACCAGCCTGTCGGCCAAGCTGCTGGTCATGACCATCCTGTTCGTCATGCTGGCGGAGGTGCTGATCTTCGCGCCGTCGGTCGCCCGCTTCCGGCAGACCTGGCTGGAGCAGCGCATGGCGGCCGGCCATCTCGCGGCCCTGACGATCGAGGCGGCGCCCGACCAGATGGTCACCGAGGAGCTGGAGACCAAGCTGCTCGCCCATGTCGGCGCCTATTCGGTCGATCTCGAACTGCCGGACGAACGCATCTACATGCTGAGCACGACGCCCACGCCGCCGGTTGCCCAGGCCTACGACCTGCGGCGCGCCATGTGGTTCGACATGATCGTGGACGCCGTGGCCCTGCTGGTCCGCCGGGAGGACAGGGTGATCCGGGTCTTCGGCGCCTCCCCGAAGGACGGCAGGGCCGAAGTCGAGCTGATCCTGGACGAGGCGCCGCTCCGCGCCGAGATGATCGACTTCGCCGAGCGCATCCTGGCCCTGTCGGTGCTGATCTCCCTGATCACCGCCGGCCTGGTGTTCCTCAGCCTGAACGGCCTGATGGTCCGGCCGATGCAGCGGATCACCGCCAGCATGATGGCCTTCCGCCGCGATCCCGAGGACCTGTCGGCGACCCTGCCGCCGACCGGCCGGGCCGACGAGATCGGCATGGCCCAGCGCGAACTGATCGACATGCAGGCGAGCCTGCGCGCGGCGCTGCGCCAGAGGGAGCGGCTGGCGGCGCTCGGCACGGCGGTCACGAAGATCAACCACGACCTCCGCAACATCCTGTCCACCGCCGCCCTGGTCTCCGAACGGCTGGCGGTCAGCGAGGATCCGGAGGTCCGCCGGGTCACGCCGCGCCTGATGCAGGCGATCGACCGGGCGGTCGAGCTGTGCAGCCAGACCCTGGCCTATTCGCGCGACGGCACGCTGCCGCTCAGGCGCGCGGCCGTGCCGCTGGCCGAAATGGTCGAGGAGGTCGGGGCCGAGCTGGCGCCGGCCGCCGGGGCCGGCGTCGCCCTGGTCAACCGCGTGCCGCGGGAGCTGAGGGTCCAGGCCGACCGCGAGCAGCTTTCCCGCGCGCTGGCCAACCTGGCCCGGAACGCGCTGGAGGCCGGCGCCACCGAGGTCACGGTCGCGGCGGCGCCGCCGGCGGGCGACGACGGGCGGCTAGCATTGACGGTCAGCGACAACGGGCCGGGCCTGGCGCCCCGCGCCCGGGAGAACCTGTTCCAGCCCTTCGCCGGCTCCGCCCGCGCCGGCGGCACGGGCCTGGGCCTGGCGATCGCGCGCGAGGTCGCCCGCGCCCATGGCGGTGACATCCGCCTGGCCGGAAGCGATTCCCGCGGCACCTGCTTCGTGCTGGAACTCCCGATGGCCGGCAGCCCGTCGTCCTAGAGATGTGCCCGATCAGGTTGAACCGCTCCGCTCCTCGCAGCCGGCCGGTCCATTCGCCGCACTGTGTTGCGCCATGGGCGCAACCTACGGCTCGATGCAGGGCGGAGCTGATGCGGGCCGACGATCGTAGTTGCGCCCATGGCGCAACGAACCGGATCAGCTGTCTCGGGCGGACCGACTTGATCGGGTACAGCTCCAGGATCTAAGGATCGATTGCGACGATCGCGCCGTTTCCCTATTAGAGATGCGGAATCATCGACGGTGGCGGTGAGCCGCCTTGCGGAACGGAGGAGAGTACGGTGGACAAGATCGGCACATGGGTGACCAACGGCATCGTCGGCGTGATCGGCCTGATCGGGCTGTTCGTGGCGTCGCGCGCAGCGGATCACACGTTCTATTACATGGGGCTGGTCGTTTTCGTGGTGGCCGTCGGCGTGATCTTCTTCTCGATCCGCCGGGCCTTCGACCAGGCCGGCGCGCGCCCCCGGGGACCGGGCGATACCGCGGCACACGAGAACTGAGAGCTGACGTCGAAAACGGAAAGGCGCGGCGCCCAAGGGGCGCCGCGCCTTTTTCCTGACCCGAAGGGCCCGTCAGCGATCAAGAGTTGATCGTGATGGAGCCGATCGAAGTGTTGTCGCTGACGTCGCCGCCCAGGGCGCCCGCGGCGGCCGAGGTGGAGCCGGCATCGCCGCCGAAGCCCGACGCGGTGCCCGAGCTCGAGCCGTTGCCGTAGCCGCCGAAGGCCGAGGCGGAGCCCAGGCCGGCACCGCCGACGCCCATGGAACCCGAGGTGGAGTGACCGAACGCGTCGCCGCCCGACTTGCCGCTCTGCTCAACGCCGACATTGGTGCTCATGATTTTCTCCGCTGATCGAAGGTCTGTTCCATTTCGCCGTCGGCACCATCGCCGTCCGCCGATGCTTTCCCTATCAGCAAGCTCCGTGCCACTTTCGAAAGAGTTATGAAAGGCGCGCAGCCGGCGGGTTCCTGTCGGCTCACGAGCATGCCGGCAGCGATCCGGAGCCGTCCCGCCGTCGAGTTTGCTGGAACCCGTCCAGTAATTTTGGACTACCCAATCCGTATGGCGGGAACCGGCGGCCATGAAACGTCTTCCCGGGGAGGGGAACATGCGCGGGGGATCGATGACCGATGCGATGGAGTGGAAGATCAACCGCGAGTACGCCGTCGCGACGGGGCGTGCGTTCGGCGGGGCGATCATCTTTTCCCTGCCGCTCATGATGACCATGGAGATGTGGTGGCTCGGCTTCTACATGCCGAGGTCGCGCCTGATCCTGTTCCTGGCGCTGACCGTCCCGCTGCTCTCCGTCCTCGCCTATTACGCCGGATTCGAGAAGGGCGCCGGTCCCCGGGACTTCGTCCTGGACGCCTTCGCGGCGCTCGCGGTCGGATTCGTCGCGTCCGCCGCGATCCTGCTGGTGCTGGCGGTGCTGGAGACCGGCATGTCGGCCGACGAGATCGCCGGCAAGATCGTGCTCCAGGCCATTCCCGGCGCCATCGGCGCCATGCTCGCGCGCAGCCAGCTGGGGCAGCGCGACGCCGGGGGAGAGGAGGAGAGCCGGCGCGACACCTATGGCGGCGAGCTGTTCCTGGCGGGCGTGGGAGCGATGTTCATGGCGTTCAACGTGGCGCCCACGGACGAGATCGTCCTGATCGCCCTCATGATGACGGAATGGCACGCGATCGCGCTGGTCGCCGGCTCGCTCCTGATGATGCACGGCTTCGTCTACGCCGTCGGATTCCGCGGGACCGCGGAACCGCGCGAAGGGTCGGCGGCGCGGGAGTTCGTGCGGCTGACCGCCGTGGCCTACGTGCTGTCGCTGCTGATCAGCCTGTACGTGCTGTGGACCTTCGGCCGCACCGACGGCCTGGGCTTGGAGGAACTGGTGAAGACCGTGCTCGTCCTCGGGTTCCCGGCCGCCATCGGCGCCGCCGCCGCGCGGCTGATCCTGTGAGGGGGGCCGGCATGGCGGAGAAGCCGCGGACACCCGCGCTGGAATGGCTGCTGGGAGGCATCGGCCTCCTGCTGGTGGCGGGCACCATGGCGTTCCTGGCCTGGTCCGGGATCGTCCAGGGCGACCGGCCGCCGGACGTGCGGGTCGAGGTCGAGGAGATCCAGCGCCAGAACAACGGCTGGCGGGTCGCCGTCCTGGCCCGCAACGAAGGGGGAGAGGCCGCGGCCGAAGTGCTGATCCGGGGGCGGCTGGCGGACCCCCGGGGGACCGTCGAGGAGAGCGAGCTGCGCCTGGATTTCCTGCCCGCCAGTTCCGAGCGCCGGGGCGGCCTGTTCTTCACCCGCGACCCGGCGGGTTTCGACCTGACGGTGCGCCCCGTCGGCTATGCCGAACCGTGAGGCCGGCGTTCCCGGCTATCCCACCAGCGCAATGTAGCTGAGCAGCGGTTCCCAGTCGGCGCGGTAGTCGCCGACGCGCTTGCCCTTGAGGTCGAACAGGCTGAGACCCGTGGCGGCGGTGTCGGGATAGAGCTGGGTGTCGCGGATCCGGGTCACGACCTTGTGGCCGACGCCGTCCAGGAACTCGTCCAGCCGGTCGGCCGACTTGGTCCGGGCGCGCAGGCGGTTGCCGACCACCGCCACCGCCTTCTTGTTCTTCGCGATCGGCTTCAGCTCTTCCAGCTTGTCCAGGAAGCGCCGGGTCGCCTGCTCGTCGAAGGCGCTGGGCAGCACCGGCAGCACGATCACGTCGGCCAGCTTGACCAGTTCCTCGATCTGCCTGGTCTTGAGCGCGGCCGGCGCGTCGATCACCAGCCGTCCGGAGCCCTTGGGCGGCGTGGCCAGGTCCTTGCTCCAGTCCAGCCCGGTCAGGGGGGCCGCGTCGGCCGGACGGCGGTCCACCCAGCCCAGGCTGGATTTCTGACGGTCCACGTCCGCCAGCAGGGTGTTCTGGCCGGCCGTCGCGAAGGCGGCCGCCAGATGGGTTGCGATCGTGGTCTTGCCGCAACCGCCCTTTATGTTGGCGACGAGGACTGTGAGCATGGTGGCGGCGATCCTACCCTAGCCGTTGGAAGCCTTCGACCAGAAAGGCTTCGCCGCGGCGAAATTCTCCCAGTCCTGGACCAGCCTCGGCTCGATCTGCGCGACGCCGCGGGCGTGCCAGCCGATCACCATGCCGCCGCCGATGCGCCACAGGCCGGGGCCGCCGACCTGATCGGCCGCCAGCCGCCCCATCAGGGCCTCCGCGGTGGCGACGTCGTTCAGGTGGCCCAGGTCGTCCTGCAGGGCTGCCAGCCGGCGAAGATACTTCGCCGTGGCCTTGTCGCCGTAGAGCGACCGGAAGAACTCCGCGGCGTAGCGCAGCTTCTTCAGGGAGATGCGCAGCTCGTGCCGCTGCTCGGCGCGCAGGTGGGCGAAGCCGGCGCCGCGCCGGCGCGCCTGCTTGTGCCGCTTGGCGAGCAGCCCGTCGGCGAGGTCGGTGACCGGGGCGAACAGCCGGGCCGCCTCCTCCGACAGCGGCTGCTGGCGCCAGGAGCGCGCCTCCAGCCAGCTTCCCAGCTTGAGCAGCAGGGTGGTGTAGCGGGTCGACAGGATGGCCGCCCGCGCGCGTTCATAGGCCCGCTCCCGGCTCGCCAGGGCGGCTTCCCGCAGCGCGGTCAGGGGGCCGCCCCGGGCGGATTCCTCGTCCAGCGCGCCTTCGACCGGGGCCAGCAGGTCGGCCAGGAAGACGTCCCAGTCCCGCGCGTTGCCGAGCTCGCCGGCCAGCCACTTCACCTCGGCGGCCAGCCAGCCGTACTGGTCCGCCGGCACCAGGCTGCGGAACAGCCCCAGGGCGGAGCGCAGGCGCCGCAGCGCCACCCGCATCTGGTGGACGCCCTCGGGGTCGGCGCCCTTGAGCGCCGACGCCTCGTTCAGCACCACGTGGCTCAGGCAGTTGCGCATGATCGAGGCCAGCGCCTGCTCGGCGGTATGGTCCGGGGTCAGCAGCAGCTTCCGGGCCTTCACCGCCGATTCGGCCTCGCCCGCGGCCAGGGCGTAGCCGCGCTCCGCCTTGGTGCGGGTCTCGATCCGCAGCGGCGCCACGGCCGACAACTCCAGCGCCAGGTCGAACAGGGCCTGGGGGTCGCCGCCCTTCAGCTCAAGCTCCAGCTCCGCCAGGGGCATGACCTCCCCGCCGGACGTCCGGATCTCGCCCTGGTCGATGGCGACCTCGATCACGGTCTCGGGGCCGCGGCCCGCGGCGCCGTTCAGCATCCGGACCTGCCGCTTGACGTGGCTGGCGAAGACCGGCCGCAGGTCGGCCTGGGTGATCGGGCCGAGCAGGCGCAACGGCTCCTCGTCCGTCACGGCGGCGAGGTCGGGTTCCGCGGTCGGCACCGCGCATTCCCATTCGCCCCGGCTGAACACGCCGCCGGCATGCTCGTTGGCGGCCTTGATGGTCTGGACGAAGCTGCGTCCCTGCTTGCGTACCCGCAGCGTCACGTCGCGGCCGCGCAGGCGCAGGTCCTCGGTGTCGTAGTAGACGCTCTCGAGGTTCTTGGCGGCCGGACGGCCCGCCGATCCGGCCAGTGCCGGGGAATTGCGGAAGCGGGGCAGATGCTGCGGCTCGACCCGCAGCTTCAGCTCGATCTCCTGGCTTGCCATTCTTTCGTGTCTCTCAACCCGGGGCCAATGTCAGCCCCCGAGATTTGTCATGAAACTGAAAACATTGGCAAACTTTATAGGAGACAGGCCATATACAAACAATATGTAATATTACTGTCATAAAACGGTAATAAAACCGCTTCCGCCGTCCAGACGACGATGGCGGAATGCTGGTGTCGCCGGTCCGCCGCCGCCGCTTTCACCGTTTGCGCAATACCACCACCTTGGACATGAACGCCAGAGTCGTTTCGACGATTTCGAGACCGGCTTCCGAGAACAGGGAGCCGATGTCCTGGCGGACATAGTCGTCGTAGTAGGGTTCGTAGAAGGCCAGCGGGAACAGGTCCAGCAGGCCGTCATAGTCGGGCCGGTCGCCTTTCTGAAGGGTCTCGACGAAGACCAGGATGCCGTCCCGCTTCAGCACCCGGGCCATCTCGGCCGCGGCGGCGGCCCGCACCTTGCGGGGCAGTTCGTGGAACAGGTAGATGCAGGTGACCGCGTCGAAGCTTTCGTCCGGGGCCGGTATGCCCTCGGCCGCGGCCTGGACGAACCGGGTGCGCGACCAGGGGCTGAGCAGCCGCCGGGCCTGGCGCAGGTAGTTCGGGCTCAGGTCCAGCGCGGTGACGTCCAGCCTGGGGTAGTTGTCCTTCACGAAGGTCAGGAAGCGGCCCGTGCCGCAGGCCACGTCCAGGAGCCTGCACTCGGAAACCCTGCGCTCGCGGAAGTGGAGGCGGAGGGGCACCAGCGCCTGCCGGCGCATCGCGTCCGCCGCGCCGCCGAACAGCACCTCCACCTGATGATCGTACAGTTCGGCCGAGTGGTCGCTGAGGTAGCCGTCGGTCTGGTAATGGAAGTTCTGAAGATAGTAGCGCGGCAGCTTCGACCCTTCCGCCCGCCGCTCCTCGAACACCTCGGTGGCGATCCGGTCGCGCCGCCGGCGCCGCACCTCCGGCAGGTCCTGGAAGAAGCGCACCGCGTCGCGCAGCACCTTGCGCGGCGGCTCCACCATGTCGTGGGGCATGCGGTAGTAGCCGGCGTCGATGTTGGCGAAGTCGCGGCGCATCAGCTCCCTGATGTCGGCCAGGATGGCCGCCCTGTCCGGCGTCTTCAGATCCCTGGGCAGCCGGTCCCTGGGCACGACCCGACCGTTCAGCCTGGCCGCGAGGAGATACTGCCCGAAGAACCACGAGATGCGGGCGGTCTGGCTGAGGGCGTAGGCCGCGCGTCCTGCCGGTCCGATCATGGTCGAAGCTCCGTCACCATTGGCGATCATAGGAAAGCTATGCTGGGTTTCCGGGACGCCAAGTCAAGCGGGGAGCGGACGGGCCGGGGCGGCGCCCATTTCGATACGGGTAGCCTGACATAGTCGCCGCCCCTTGCGGCCGCGGGAGATTGATTTGCCGGGCCGGTTGTGGTTGGTTCCCCCCGCGGCGACAGGCATCATGAAAATGCCACGAAGTCATCCTGCGACACCTTTGGCGATCCACTGGGCGCGCACTATCCATGAGGAATGGGACGGAACCGATGAGCGGCTTCAAAACCCTTGATGACTACCAGTTCGATGGCAAGACCGTCCTGGTCCGGGCCGACCTGAACGTCCCGATGAAGGACGGCGCGGTGTCGGACACGACGCGCATCGACCGGCTGGCTCCGACCCTGACGGAGCTGTCGAAGGCCGGCGCCAAGGTGGTCGTGCTCTCCCACTTCGGCCGGCCCAAGGGCGGCCCCGACCCGAAATACTCGCTGCAGCCCGTGGTCGACGCGGTGTCCAAGGCGGTCGGCCAGAAGGTCGCCTTCGCGCCGGACTGCGTCGGGCCGCAGGCCAAGGAGGCCCTCGCCAAGCTCCATGGCGGGTCGATCATCGTGATGGAGAACCTCCGCTTCCATCCGGAGGAGGAGAAGAACGATCCCGGCTTCGCGAAGCAGCTCGCCGAGCTGGGCGACATCTACGTCAACGACGCCTTCTCCGCGGCCCACCGCGCCCACGCCTCGACCGAGGCGCTGGCCCGCCTGCTGCCCAATGCCGCAGGCCGCCTGATGGAGGCCGAGCTGAAGGCCCTGTCCCTGGCGCTGGAGAACCCCGAGCGTCCGGTCGCCGCCGTGGTCGGCGGCGCCAAGATCTCCACCAAGCTGGACCTGCTGGGCAACCTGGTGCGCCGGGTCAACCTGCTGGCGCTGGGCGGCGGCATGGCCAACACCTTCCTCTATGCCCGCGGCACCGCGGTCGGCGCCTCCCTGTGCGAGAAGGACATGGCCGAGCAGGCGCGCGAGATCATGGCGATCGCCGAGCAGGCCGGGTGCGAGATCCTGCTGCCGCGCGACGCCATCGTCGCGAAGGAGTTCAAGGCCGGCGCCGAGAGCCAGGTGGTGGCGATCGACCAGGTGCCCGCCGATTCCATGATCCTGGACGTCGGCCCGGCCACGGTCGAGTACGTGACCCTGAAGCTGCAGGGCTGCCGCACGGTGGTCTGGAACGGCCCCCTGGGCGCGTTCGAGACCCGTCCGTTCGACGCCGGGACCAATGCCGTGGCCGGCAGCGTCGCGGCGCTGACCAAGGCCGGGCGGGTGCTGAGCGTGGCCGGCGGCGGCGACACCGTGGCTGCCCTGGCCGCGGCCGGCGTCGAGGATGCCTTCACCTATGTCTCGGCCGCCGGCGGCGCCTTCCTGGAATGGCTGGAAGGCAAGGACCTGCCGGGCGTCGCGGCGCTCAAGGGCTGAGGCCGGGAAGGTCGGAGTCCGGGAGCGTCAGCTCCCGTACCGCTTCGTCCATTGCCGCTCGATCCGCACCATCCACGAGGGGTGCGGTTCGAGTTGCGGCGTGCCCAGCTCCCCGTCCGACAGGGTCGCCACGCCCCGGGGCAGGGCGTCGAATCGCCGGCGGTCCTCCGGATCCAGCCGGTCCGGGTCCAGCACCGTGAAGTCGCCCCACACGGCGGGATCCTGCTTGCGGATCTGGGCTTCCGGCGACAGCAGGAAATCGGCGACCACCATGGCGGCCTCCGGCGCGTTCGCGTTGTAGGGGATCGCCACGAAATGGGTGTTGCCGATCGTCCCGCGCTCCAGCACGAAGGTCCGGACCGAGGGCGGCAGCAGGCCGCCGGCGATGTCGCGGGACGCCTCGCCGGGATGGAAGCTCAAGGCCATGGCGACCTCGCCGTCGGCCAGCATCTGCTTCAGCGCCGGGCCGGTCGCCGGGAAGGTCCGGCCGCCCCGCGCCAGGTTGGGGTGCAGCCGGTCCAGGAACGACCAGAGCGGCTCGGTCACCCGGTCGAAATCGCCGTCGTCGGCCGGCCGCTGGAGCCGCGCCGGGTCGGGGGTCACCTCCACCAGCATCTGCTTCAGGAAGGTGCTGCCGATGAAGTCCGGCGGGCTCGGATAGGTGAAGCGGCCGGGGTTCCGCTCCGTCCAGTCGAGCAGGGCGGCGGCGCTGCGCGGCGGATCGGCGACCTCTTCGGACTCATGGACGAAGACGAATTGGGCCATGCCCCAGGGCGCCTCCAGCCCCTCGGTCGGGATCGTGAAGTCGACGGTGGTGGTCGGCTTGCCCACCGTGTCGATCAGGGCGGCGTTGGGCAGCCGGTCCACGAAGGGGCCGTACAGCAGCCCGTTCTCCTTCATGGCCGCGAAGTTCTCGCCGTTGATCCAGACCAGGTCTACCGAGCCGCCCCGGTCCTTGCCGGCCGCCTTCTCGGCCAGCACGCGGGACACGACGTCGGCGGTGTCGGTCACCTTGACGTGGCGCAGGTCGATGCCGAAGCGTTCGCGCACCCGGCCGCCGACCCAGCCGATATAGTCGTTGATCCGGGGATCGCCCGCCCAGGCGTTCCAGAACACGGTCTTGCCGCGCGCGGCCGCCAGGGTCGCGTCCCAGCCGGATGTCGGGGACGTCGGCGCCTGGGCGGCTGCCGGCACGGCACCCAGAAGAAGCCCCGCCGCCAGGACGGCGGCGGCGAGCGGGGGGAGGCGAAGCGGCGATGGCACGGCTCTTGGATCTCCTGTTGGGGGCTCAGCCCGGGAGCGGGAGCAGGTCGGTCAGGGGATTGGCGGTCAGCCACTCCGACCGGACGGCCGCGATGGTGACCGGGTCCAGGTAATCGGCCACCCGGCCGGCGACATGGTCCACCAGGGCCGCGTCGCTGAGGTCGGCCGACCAGTCCTCGGCGCTCTCGGCCCGATCCTTGGCGTCCTTGGCCGCGGCCCGCGACTCGACCCGCCACTTGGCGCACCAGGTCACCGACCACAGCCACATCACCCGCCGCAGCGGCAGCAGCCAGGGACGGCAGGACTCCGCGAGGGTGGCCTCCACCTGATCCAGCCACAGCCCGTAGGCGGCGGCGATGTCGGCGGTGCCCAGGACGGCGTGGCAGGAGACGTCCCAGGTGGTCGAGGTGTAGAGCGTGGCATGCGCCAGGTCGAACCCGGCGGCGCCGTAGCGCGCCTTCTCCAGGTCGACCAGGACGGCCGTACCGGAACCGGCGATCAGGAAGTTGCCGGGATGGGCGTCGAACGAGATCAGGGTGACCGGGGGCCTTCCGCTCCGGCGCGCGAAGGTCCCGGCCCAGGCGAGTTCCTCCTCCACGGCGGCCCGGGCCTCGGGGTGGAGGCCGGCGGCGTCGAGATGCCGCGCCTGTGCCGTCACCTCGCGCAGCGTGGCGCCGACCGGGTCGACCTGGTCCCGCAGGGGGCGGCGGGCAGCCGGAGGCGGCACCGGAAGTCCGTGGATCGACGCCAGGGCGCGGACGATCGCGGGCAGGTCGGCCGGCAGGACAGGGGGCCGGCCGACGATCTCGTCGACCACCAGCGCGCCCATCGGCACCGTCGCCTCCGGCAGCATCACGGCGTGCAGGCCCGGCACGTGGCCGCCCGGGCCCGCCCGTTCGAAGCAGGCCGCCTGGTAGGTCAGGTTGGATGCCGCGGACAGGCCGAGCTGGCTCTGCCTGGGCACCCTGAGCAGGACGCCGTGGCCGGCCACGCGCACATGGTCGTGCGCCAGCCCGGTGGTCGGCAGGGGCGTCAGGTCCTCGGGACGGACATCCCCGAATCCGGACAGGCGGATCAGCCGCCGGTGCAGGGCCTGGAGCAGGGGCGTCGAAATCATGTGAAACAGTATGGCCGGTCCGGGGAGACCGCGATAGGGCCCGAACCTTCACATCGGCGTGAACGCCCGGCTTCCCCGCCGCGCCTCCAGCGGCGCCAGGCCGCCGGATCGTCGACATCCTCCAGCAGGGCCAGCGGCGCTCCCGCCTCGCCGGGGCGCAGGTTGGCGAGCGTATCGGACAGGGCATGCGCGCCGGACCAGCGGACGCCCGCGAAGACGTCGCGCGGCTCGGCCGGCCGGCGGCGCGCGCCGACCAGCCAGTAGCCGCCGTCCGCCGCCGGCCCGAACACGAAGGCGTGGTTCCCCAGGGCACGGAAAGCGGCGGCGGCATGGTCCGGCCGGATCGCCGGGATGTCGCTCCCGATCACCACCACCGGGCCCGGGGGCAGGCCGACCGGCGGCCGGCGCATGGGACGGCGCATCCGGTCGCCCAGCCCGCCGCCGCCCTGCGGGAGCGGGCGTACCCGCTTCGGCAGCCCCGGCGGCAGCCGGGCGCGGTCGGGCGTCAAGGCCAGCCAGACGGTCCAGCGGGGATCCCGGGCGAGCCGGCGCAGCAGGGCGGCGAGGGCGGTGCGCTGGAAATGCACGGCCGCGACCGGACCGACATGGGCGGCCAGGCGCCGCTTGCCGCGCCCGAGGCGGGCCTCCCGCGCGAACACCACGAGGTGCCGCGCCGTCGGGGCGGGACCGAGGGTCATCGCGGGCTCACCCGTAAAGCCGGCGGACGGCGCTTGGCGGCAGGCCGGCCAGATAGAGCGCGAGGCAGCCGAGGTTGCGCAGCGGCCGAAGGACATAGCCGCCGCGCCGGTAGCGCTCCGCCGAGGTGGTGACGGCGAAGGGAAGGGGGACCAGCCGGCGCCGGCCGATCCGGCGCACGAGGGCGACATCCTCCATCAGGGGGATGGCGGGAAAGCCGCCGGCCGCCCGGTACAGGTCGCGGTGGACCAGCAGGCCCTGGTCGCCGTAGGGCAGGCCGAGGCGGCGGCACCGCCAGCCGACCAGCCGCTCGATCCGGCGGGCCGGCGCCGCGCCGTCGTCCAGCGCGAATCGCCCGTAGCCGGCGCGGGCACGGTTCTCCGCCGCCGCCGTGAAGCGCGCGGCTTCGTCCGCCCAGGACGGGTCGGGCACGCTGTCGGCATGGAGGAAGAACAGCCATTCCGCCGTTCCGTCCGCCAGCAGCGCCGCCGCGCCGGCTGCCAACTGGGAGCCCCGCCCGCGCGGCGCCCGGATCATCCGCGCGCCGTGCCGCAGGGCCGTGCCGGGAGTGCCGTCCGTCGAGCCTCCGTCGGACACCAGGATCGGCCATCCCGCCGCCGCCGCGGCCGGGCCGATCGCTTCCAGCGTCCGGACCAGGCCGCCGGGCCCTCCGGCGTTCAGCGTGGGAATGACGATGCCGAGGGCGGACAGGGATGTCTCCTGCGGGTCCGGGGGCGGGGAGGCGTCCGGCTCCAGTCTAGCATCGTTCCGTCCGGCATCAATCGATCCGCGGCAGCCGGATCTCGACCTCCGTGCCGCGCAGCGGCCGGGGCGATGCGTCCGGCGTCGCGGCGGACGCGAAGCGTATCCGGGCGCCGACCTGCCGCGCCAGGGTCCGGACCAGCAGCAGGCCCAGGCCGCGGCGCGACGCGGTGCGGCTTTCGTCCAGGCCGATCCCGTCGTCGCGGACGCGGATGATACTCACCCGGGGCTCCCCGGTGACGGTGATCTCGACGGTGCCGTTCGGGCCGCTCCCGGCGTCGCCGGGCGGGTAGGCGTGGGTCAGCGCGTTGGCGACCAGTTCGGCGACGATCAGGGCAAGCTGCCCAGCGACCTTCAGCGGAACCAGCCCGGTGCCGCCGGTCACCTGCACCGCTATGCCGGGCGAGGGCTCCAGCTCCGCCGCCATCCTGTCGCACACCGTCGCGATGAGCGGCCCGATCGGCATGTCGGCGGTGCTGCTGTCGTCGAACACGAGGCCGTGGACCAGGCTCATGGTCTGGATACGCCCGAAGCTCTTCCGCACCTCGCGGGCGCTCGGCTCCTCCAGCCGGGATGCCTGCAGGTTGAGCAGGCTGGAGATGACCTGGAGGTTGTTGCGGGTCTGGTGGTGGATCTCGTGGATCAGGGCGTCGCGGTCGGCGAGCGCCGCCTTCAGGGCTGCGGTGCGCCGGTCGACCTGCCGTTCCAGCGTCTCGTTCAGGTCGCGCAGCCGGGCGTTGCTTTCCGCCAGCTCCCGCGACGACTGGTCGAGTTCCTCCAGCGCCACGCGGAATTCCTCCTCGGCCGTGTCGGCCTCGACCCGGCTGGCCAGCAGCTGCCGCTCCAGCGAACGCCGGAAAATCCTCTCGTCATCGACCCGCTGCCGCACTTCCACGAGCGTCCGCTCGGTCCGGCGCAGCTGTCCGGTCACGGCGTCGAGCCGCGCCTCCAGGGTGGCGCAAACCTGGGCGTACAGGGTAGTCTGCTCGCGCAGTTCCTCGGCTTCCAGCTGCAACTGCTCGCGCTCGATTCCCGAGATCGCCAGATCGCGCCGCAGGTCGTCGATCAGGCGGCGCATCGCCTCGGGTGCCTCCTCCGGATGCCGTGAATGCGCTTCCTTCCTGGGAGAGCGGGACATGCTCAGCTCCGAACGCCGGCAGGAAGGCAAGCGGCAAGGGGAGCGCCCGGCACCGAGGCCGGCCGCCTCAAAGGATCTCCTGGACCTCCGCCTCCACCGCGGGCTCGATCGTCACGCCTTCGCGGCCGCGCCGCGAGGTCCAGACCGGCGACGCCTTGGAACCCGGCAGCTTCAACAGGACGGCCGCCGGTTTCTTGCGGCCCGAGACCTGCTCCGCCGCGTCGATCGCGTCGGCGGTCGCGTCGTGCTGGCTGAGATAGGGACCGTGACTTTCGGTTCCGTTGTCCACGTACCATTTGCCGATCCGTGTCGTTACGAAGAATTCGTTGGTACCCATAATCGTCCCCATCCTGCATGAAGCCATAGGGAGTGAACATCCCGCGGGACTTGTCGTGACCGACGGCGCTTGGGATATGTCGCCCGAGAGGAAAACTCTTTGCGTTTCGAGACCCGGGCATCTGACCATTGGCGGAATCATAGGTCCAAGGGCCTGCAGTCATCGGAAGTCCTTTCTTCGCGGTCTCACGCCTGGACCGCATGGCCATGACCTTCGCGGGGATAAACACATCGGCGCGGAGATGATCACGGCGAGGGAGCGGCCACCGAAGGAAATCGCGGGCGGGGCGGGCCTGCCCCCGGCGCGCGGGTCCCGCCGAGGCCGCCGCATCGCGGCTACCGCATCGCAGCGTTTAACAATTGATCCAGATCAGTCCCATTACGCGAAGCTTCCGGTACGATCCCGCGACTAAAAGCAGAGCTTCATTTCTGACATGGTGCTCGGACAATTCGAGGGGACCCCGGATGCAGCGAGAATTAACAACAAAAATAAGGAACAACCCCAAATTCGAAGAGCTGACCCGGAAGCGTGCAGCTTATGGTTGGCTCCTGTCGATCGTGATGCTGGTAATCTACTACGGCTTCATCCTCCTGGTGGCCTTCGCTCCCAAGGCCCTGGGCACGCCCGTCTTCGGCGTCATCACCATCGGCATTCCGCTCGGCGCGCTGATCATCGTCTCGGCCTTCGTCCTGACCGGTATCTATGTCCGTCGCGCCAACTCCGAGTTCGACGAACTGAACCGGCAGATCATCGAGGACCTGAAATAATGAAGCGCGTCATCGCAGCATTCGCGGCGGCATCGACCGTCGCCGCGGCCGCCCTGGCCATTCCGGACCCGGCGTTCGCCGCCGACGCGATCAGCGGCGCCGTCCAGAAGTCGGCGACCAACTGGACCGCCATCGTCATGTTCCTGGCCTTCGTGGCGGGAACGCTGGGGATCACCTACTGGGCCGCGTCCAAGACCAAGTCGGCCAAGGACTTCTACGCCGCCGGCGGCGGCATCACCGGTTTCCAGAACGGCCTGGCGATCGCCGGCGACTACATGTCTGCCGCCTCGTTCCTGGGCATCTCGGCGCTGGTCTACACCTCGGGCTTCGACGGGCTGATCTACTCGATCGGCTTCCTGGTCGGCTGGCCGATCATCCTGTTCCTGATCGCGGAGCAGCTGCGCAACCTCGGCAAGTACACCTTCGCCGACGTCGCCTCCTACCGCCTGCGGCAGACCCCCATCCGCACCCTCGCGGCCTCCGGCTCCCTGGTCGTCGTGGCGCTCTACCTGATCGCCCAGATGGTCGGCGCCGGCAAGCTCATCCAGCTCCTGTTCGGGCTCCAGTACAATTACGCCGTCATCCTGGTCGGCGTCCTGATGATCATGTACGTCACCTTCGGCGGCATGCTCGCCACCACCTGGGTGCAGATCATCAAGGCCGTCCTGCTGCTGTCCGGCGCCTCCTTCATGGCGCTGATGGTGCTGGTCAACTATAACTTCAACTTCGGCGCGCTGTTCCAGGCCGCGGTGGACGTCCACCCCAAGGGAATCGCGATCATGGAGCCGGGCACCCTGGTCAAGGACCCGGTGTCGGCGATCTCGCTGGGCATCGCGCTGATGTTCGGCACCGCAGGATTGCCGCACATCCTGATGCGCTTCTTCACCGTCGCCGACGCCAAGGAGGCCCGCAAGTCGGTCTTCTACGCCACCGGCTTCATCGGCTACTTCTACATCCTGACCTTCATCATCGGCTTCGGCGCCGTCGTCCTGCTGATGAAGGACCCGAACTACTTCAAGCTGGGCGCCGACGGCATCTCCTACGACAAGCTGAAGGACATGATCGGCGGCACCAACATGGCGGCGATCCACCTGTCCAAGGCGGTCGGCGGCGACCTGTTCCTCGGCTTCATCTCGGCCGTCGCCTTCGCCACCATCCTGGCGGTGGTGTCGGGCCTGACCCTGGCGGGCGCGTCCGCCGTGTCGCACGACCTCTACGCCTCGGTGTTCCGCCGCGGCCGGGTCAACGAGGTGCAGGAGATCCGGGTGTCGAAGATCTCGACCGTGGTCCTCGGCATCCTCGCCATGGTGCTCGGCATCGCCTTCGAGCAGCAGAACATCGCCTTCATGGTGGGCCTCGCCTTCGCCATCGCCGCCTCGGCCAACTTCCCGATCATCGTCATGTCGATGTTCTGGAGCAAGCTGACGACCCAGGGCGCCCTGGTCGGCGGCTTCCTGGGCCTGATCAGCGCCACCGTGATGGTGATCCTCGGGCCGACCGTCTGGGAAAGCGTCCTGGGCAACGCCAAGGGCAGCGCGCCCTTCGGCTACGACAACCCCGCGATCTTCTCGGTCACCCTGGCCTTCGTCGGAACCTGGTTCTTCTCGATCATCGACAAGAGCCAGAACGCCGCCGACGAGGCCGCCGCCTACGAGGCGCAGTACATCCGCTCCCAGACCGGTCTGGGCGCCGAGGGTGCTTCGTCCCACTGAGTGCCGGCGCCCAGCGCCCCGGCAGGATGCGCCATGGTGTCGCGGGGGAGCGCTCCCCCGCGACTATGGCTCTCGCCAAGACGCCCCAAGGCTGCCAACCTTGGGGCGTTTTTCTTGGGCTCCGGTTTCCCCGACCTCCAACGCCGAAGGTGCTCCGACGTGTTCGAAGCCTTCAGTTTCACGATCGCGCCGTTCGACCGCCTGACGCCCGCGGAGCGGGACCAGGTCATGGCGGCCTCGGACATCGCCGTCTGGCCCAAGGGCGCCACCGTCCTGCGCGGGGAGGAGGCGTCCGGCCACCTGCACATCGTGCTCAAGGGCCTGGTGCAGGAGCTGAGCGGGACCGAGGTGCTGGCCGCCTACGGTCCGGGCGAGAGCTTCGACGTCAAGGCGCTGCTGGGATCGCCCGGCGCCGGCACCTTCGTCGCGCGCGAGGACACCGTCTGCCAGCTCCTGCCGCAGGAGAGCTTCCTCGACCTGACCCGGACCAATCCCCGGTTCGGGGTCTGGTTCCACCAGGAGATGATCGACCGGCTGCGCGACCTGGCCGTGCGCCAAGCCAACCGCGAGATGACCTCGTTCATGATGGCCCGCATCCGGCAGGCCTATATCCATCCCGCCGCCTATGTGGGCGCCGACTGCAGCGCCCGCGACGCCGTCGCGGCCATGAAGGCGACCCGATCGACCTCGCTGCTGGTCAGGGGGGAGCCGGGCGCCGACGGCGCGCCGGGACGCGTCGGCATCCTGAGCGACCGCGACCTGCGCGACGCGGTTATCCTGGACGGGGCGCCCGTGACCTCGCCGGTCGGGCCGCTCGCCAGCTATTCGATGATCTCGCTCGACATCGACGATTTCCTGTTCAATGCCCTGGTGGTGATGACCAAGCACGGCATCCGCCGCGTCGTGGTGACCGAGGGGGAGGCGATCGTCGGCATCCTGGAGCAGGTCGACCTGCTGGGCTTCCTGTCCAACAACTCCCACATCGTGGCGATCCGGGTCGAGCGGGCCTCCGACCTGGCGGACCTTCGGGCCGCCTCGGCCGAGATCCCGACGCTGATCCAGGCCCTGCACGGCAACGGCGTCAAGATCCGGTTCATCGCCGAGATGGTCACGGCGCTCAACCGCCGGATCTTCGCCAAGCTGTTCGAGCTCCTGGCCCCGCCCGACCTGCTGGCCAACTCCTGCCTGATCGTGATGGGCAGCGAGGGGCGCGGCGAGCAGATCCTGAAGACCGACCAGGACAACGGCCTGATCCTGCGCGACGGCTACGCCTGTCCGGACCTGGAGTCGATCACGGCGGAATTCTCCCGCTCGCTGATCGAGTTCGGCTATCCCCAGTGCCCCGGCGGCATCATGGTCAACACGCCGGAATGGACCCGGCCGCTGGCCGGGTACCGGGCGGCGATCCATGGCTGGGTCTACCATCCCGACGAGGCGGCCCAGCTCAACCTGGCGATCTTCTACGACGCGGCGCCGGTGGCCGGCGACGCCACGCTGCTCGACCAGGCGCGCGACTACCTGATCGAGACGCTGTCCGCCAACGACATGTTCTTTTCCCATTTCGCGCGGCCGACCCTCAGCTTCGACACGCCGATCGGCCTGTTCTCCCATCTCAAGGGGGAAGAGCTCGACATCAAGAAGGGCGGGATCTTCCCGCTGGTCCACGGCGTGCGCAGCCTGGCGCTGGAGAAGCGCCTGCAGGAGCGCAACACGATCGACCGGATCCGGGCGCTCCAGGATCTGGGCGTGTTCGACGCGACCATGGCGACCGAGCTGACCGAGGCCCTGCTGGCGATGCTGGAGCTGCGCCTCAAGCTGCGGCTGGCGGCCGGCGATATCGGCACCCAGACCGACAATTTCATCCGGCCGGACCAGCTGAACCGCCTGGAGCGGGACCTGTTGAAGGACTCGCTGTCGATCGTCAAGCGCTTCAAGGAATTCATCACCTATCATTTCCATCTGAAGATGTTCTGATCATGCTGTCGGACCTGCGCAAGTCGCTCAACCGCCGTTACCTGACCGACCCCGCCTACGCCTTCCTGTTCGACGAGGACGGCAGCGGCGAGTCGGTCGCCCTGGCCGTGGGAGCCAGCTCGTTCGACGCGGAGAATGCCGATCTGCTGGAGGTCGTGGCGATCCCGATCCGCGGCAACCGGCTTCTGGCCAGCCGCCGGCTCCATCTGAGGACCGGCCCGTCGGCGCCGGACGCCGCCTCCCGGGACCAGGAGCGGGCGGCGCTCGACCTGCTGCGATTCGTCGGGGCGCGGCCGCTGGTGGGATACTACCTGACCTTCGCGGTGGCGCTGATCGACCGGCTGGTCAAGCCGCGCATCGGGGTCCAGGTCCCCAACCCGATGATCGAGGTGTCGAGCCTCTATTACGACCATCACCGGCCCACCGCCGGCCGCCCGGAGCCGGATCTCCGGTTCGACGCGATCCTGCGCCACCTCGACCTGCCGGAGCGCGGAACCCCCGGCCCGCTGGCCGACGCCGTCTCGTCCGGCCTCATATATCTGACATTGCGCCCGCCTGCCGCGTGATGCCGCAGCCCGGCGCATGCCGGGCGGGCGGCGTTGCCAAGCTTCGGTGCTTGGGATTGAATATGCCTCCAGGCCGTCAACCCGAGGGGCAGATGATCGCACGGGCGTTCCGGATACTGCGTCTCATGCTCCTGTCGTGCCTCCCCGCCGTGCCGCTGCCGGCAGCGGCGCTGGACCTGGTCAACATCGTGCTGGCGCCGCTCCCTCCCTTCATCCTCGAAGGGGCGGCTCCCGACCACCCGCAGGGGATCGTCACCGAGGTGCTGTCCGAGGCCTTCCGGCGGGACGGCCGAACCCCGAGATACGCCTACATGCCGGCCGCCCGCGCCGAACACACCGTGCGCAACGGGCGGGCTTTCGCCACCGTCGTCCGCGGCGGCTCCGGCGGCGGTTCGGCGGACTTCGTGCTGTCCGACAGCCTGCTGGAGGCATCGGTCAGCGCCTTCGTCGGGACCGGCTATTCCGGCCCGCCGCTCGACAGCTTCCGGGCGATCGCCATCCGCCAGTCCGGCGGTTTGGCCGACGGTCCGGAACCGGGAGGCGGCGCGGAGCGGCCGCGGCTGCGGGTCATTACCATCCACGGCGACCCGGTGCAGGGCAGCCTCGTCGCCGCCGGGGTCCATATCGAGGACGTCGCGAGCAGCGCCGCAGCCCTGACCCTGGTGCTCCGGGGACAGGGCAGGGTCGTCCTGGTGACCTTCGCCGAGCCTCTCCTGCTGGCCGCCCAGGAAAGCGGCGCCGCCCGGTCCGCCTTCCTCGAGTTCCCGATCGAGCAGGCCGAGTTCCGCCTCGCGATCGCCCGCAGCCGGCCGGGCGCCGCCGGTCTGGTCGAGCGCTTCAACGAGGCGCTGGCCTCGATGCGCGACGACGGCTCGATCCGGGCGATCCAAGCCCGCCATATCGGTTTCCGGCCGGCCACCGACTGAACTCGCCTCGGCGTCGGCATACCCCATCCGATTTCGCCATCATCGCAACGAAATCGGCCCTGGCGGGTTTTTGGCTCGACAAGGATACACCCTGCCGGGTGGCTTGCCGTGGCCGCCCGCGCTAACGTCGCGGTTTCCCGAAATCATGGATCAAGCGAACGGATGATGATCGACCGTATCTTCGGCCGGTCGGTGCTCGGCCTTCTGACGGTCCTGCCCCTGCTGGCCCTGCTGCTGTGCGGCACGCCCGCCTCCGCCCAGGTTCCCTCCGCGGCCCTGCCGGGGGCCGCCCCCGCGGCGCCCGCCGCCGAGCCGGAAGATCCCGCCAGGCAGATCCAGGATCTGCTGGCCACACTGGAGGATCCCGCCGCCCGCGAGCGGCTGACCGCCCAGCTCCGCACCCTGCTGCAGGCGCAGCGGCAGACCGAACGGCAGGAGATCGAGCCGCCCAGCTCGCGGGTGCTCGAATTCATGTCGGAGCGGGTCGGGCGCCTCAGCCGGCAGATGATCGCCATCGGGGCCGTCTTCGCCGACCTGCCGGACACGGTGGAGTGGCTCCAGGGGCAGGCGACCGACGAGATGCGCCGCGACCGCTGGATCCAGGTCGGGCTCCAGCTCGTGCTGGCGGTCGGCGTCGGGTTCCTGGCCGGCGCCGCCATGTCGCGCCTGCTCCGCCGCGCGCGGCAGTCGATCGAGAGCCGGCGGAACGAGCGGATCCTGGCCCGCCTGCCGCTGGTGATCCTGCGCACCGTCATCGAGCTGGTGCCGATCGGCGTCTTCGCCGTCGCCGGCTACGGCACCCTCTCCGTCACCGACCCGCCGCTGGTGGTGCGGCTGGTCGCCCTGATCGTGATCAACGCGACCATCCTGATCCAGCTGATCCTGGCGCTGACCCGCGGCGTGCTGGCACCGACCGCGCCGAACCTGCGGATGCTCCCCATCGGCGACGAATCGGCCCATTACGGCTATATCTGGGCCCGGCGCCTCGCCTACACCGGGGTGTACGGCTATTTCATCTCGGAGGCGGCCTATATGCTGGGCCTGCCCAGCGGCTCCTACGAGGCGCTGCTGAAGCTGGTCGGGCTGGTGATCACCGGCATGCTGGTGATCCTGATCCTGCAGAACCGCCGCGACGTGGCCGAATGGCTGCGCGGCCGCCCGCTGGGCGGCGGGAGCAACGGCACCGTGGAGGCCCAGGAGATCGCGGCCGGCAACCGCAGCGGGGCCTTCCGTGCGGCCCGGCGCCGGCTGGCCGACGTCTGGCACATCCTGGCGATCCTGTACCTGGTGGTGATCTACGGGATCTGGGCGCTCAGCGTCCAGGACGGGTTCGAGTTCATGCTGCGTGCCACCGGCCTGTCGATCCTGGTGCTGATCGCGGCGCGCATCGTCGTGAACCTGATCGACGCCCTGATCCGCCGCGGCTTCTCGATCTCGCCCGAGGTCAAGCTGCAGTTCCCGCACCTGGAGGAGCGCGCGAACCGGTACCTGCCGATCCTCCAGCGGGTGATCAAGGCGGTGGTCTGGTTCTTCGCCCTGCTGGCCCTGCTCAACGCCTGGGGCGTCGACAGCTTCGCCTGGCTGGAGTCGCCGATCGGGCAGCGCATCAGCTCGGCCGTCGTCTCGATCGGGGTCGTCCTGATCCTCGCCGCGATCACCTGGGAGGTCACCAGCAACCTGATCGAGCACTACCTGACCGGAACCGACCGCTACGGCACCCGGATCGAACGCAGCGCCCGGGTCCGAACCCTGCTGCCGCTGCTCCGCAACGCCGTCATGGTGGTCCTGATCACCGTGGTCGCCCTGGTCGCCCTGTCGGAGATCGGCGTCAACATCGCGCCGCTGCTGGCCGGTGCCGGCGTCATCGGCCTGGCGATCGGCTTCGGTTCCCAGACGCTGGTCAAGGACGTCATCACCGGCCTGTTCATCCTATTCGAGGACACCATCTCGGTCGGCGACGTGGTGGACGTGGGCGGCGGGCACAGCGGCCTTGTCGAGGCGATCACGATCCGCACGATCAAGCTGCGCGACCAGGCCGGCGGCGTCCACTCGATCCCGTTCAGCCAGGTCAACTCGGTGCTGAACCTGACCAAGGACTTCTCCTACTACGTCATGGACATCGGCATCGGCTACGGCGAGGACACGGACCGGGTGATCGGGGTGATCAAGGACCTGGGCGCGGAGCTGCAGGCGACGCCGCAGTTCGGCCGGCTGATCCTGGAGCCGATCGAGATCCTGGGCGTGGACGCCTTCCGCGACAATGCCGTCATCATCAAGGCCCGGATCAAGACGCGGCCGATCCAGCAATGGACGGTCGGGCGCGAGTTCAACCGCCGCATGAAGCGCCGGTTCGACGAGCTGGGCATCGAGATCCCGTTCCCGCAGCGGACCATCCATATCCGGAACGACGGCCAGCCGCCCCTGGCGGCGGAGCTGCCCGCTCCGGCCGGATCTCCGCCGCAGGCGCTCCGGGCCGGGCGGGGTGGCTGAGGATCGTGCGTTCCGGAGCGGCATATCCCGCTGGGTAAAGGAGAGGTGGATAAACTCTCCGCATGCGGGTAATCCTTGTGGCCGTCGATCACCGCCGTCGGCGTCCATGCCCGCGGCCGCTCATCGGAGTTGCGGGATATGCGCGTCAGTCAGCTTGCCTGGACGCCGGGGCAGGGGTGGGAGGACATGCGGCCTTCCGACGACCTGTCCCGGGCGGACTTCGTCCTCTACTTCTTCGGACCCGGCGTCCCCGACCTGGCGGCCCGGCTCGCCGAGCTCCAGGCACGGTTTCCCGGAGCCCCCCTGGTCGGATGCTCGACCGGCGGCGAGATCATCGGGGAGGAGGTGTTCGATGGTTCCCTCGTCGCCTCCGCGGTCTCGTTCGACACCACTCCGGTGCGGATCGCCAAGGTGGAGATAGGGGACGACGAGTCGCGCGCCGTCGGCCGGCGCCTCGCCGCCGAACTGCCCGGCGACGGCCTGCGCGCCCTGTTCATCCTGTCCGACGGCACGCGGATCAACGGCAGCGACCTGATCCGCGGGCTGCAGGAGATCCTGGGCGCCGACGTCACGATCACCGGCGGCCTTGCCGGCGACGGCGCGGACTTCAAGGTGACCCATGTCGGCGCGGGGGACCAGCCGCGCCCCGGGCGGGTCGCCGCCATCGGCCTGTACGGCGACGCCGTCACGGTCGGCCACGGCAGCTACGGCGGCTGGCAGCCCTTCGGGCCGGAACGCCGGATCACCGGCTCCGCCGGGAACGTGCTCCACACCCTGGACAACCAGCCGGCGCTCGACCTCTACAAGCGCTATCTCGGCGACCTGGTGCCGGAGCTTCCCGGTTCGGCGCTGCTGTTCCCGCTGCGCATCGTCAGGCCCGACGGCGGCGAGGTGGTCCGCACCGTGGTCGGGACCGACGACGCGACGAACGCCATGGTCTTCGCGGGCGACGTGCCCGAGGGCAGCGTCGCCCAGCTGATGCGGGCCAGCTTCGAGAAGCTGATCGACGGCGCCGGCGAGGCCGCCGGCATGGCCGCAGCACCCCAGGGGACCCATCTGGCGATCCTGGTGTCCTGCATCGGCCGCAAGCTGGTGCTCGGCCAGCGGGTCGCGGAGGAGGTGGAGAGCGCCGCGGAGATCCTGGGCGGAGGGGCGCGCACCCTCGGCTTCTACTCCTATGGCGAGATCTCGCCCCACGCCCGCACCGGCGCCTGCGAGCTGCACAACCAGACCATGACGATCACCACCATCGGCGAAAGATGAGCCTGCACCGGCTGCTGGAGCGCCAGCTCAGGCGGGCGGCACGCGGGCGGCCCGACGGGCAGCCCGACATGGCGGCCCTTCTGGAAATGGTCGATGCCGCCTATACGGAGGCGGACCAGGAGCGTGCCCGGATCGAGCGCAGCACCCGCCTGATGGAGGAGGAGCTGGAGGCCGTCAACCGCCGAATCCGCGCGGAGGGGGAGGCGGTCGCCCGCACCATCCTGGACAATGTCGGGGAGGGCATCGTCACCGCCGACGACCGGGGCGCGATCGAGAGCGTCAACCGGGCGATCGAGACCATGTTCGGCTACGCCGAGCACGAGCTGCGAGGCCGGAACCTGTCCCTGCTGATGGCGCCGGCCGACGCCGCCCCCCACGACGGCCAGATCGCGGCCTACCGCGAGACCGGCAGGGCGCGGATCATCGGCCGCCAGCGGGAGGCGGTGGCCAGGCGGCGGTCCGGCGAGATCTTCCCGATCGAGCTGGCGGTGGCCGAGATCAAGCTGGCGGAAGGCCGCAAGTTCATCGGCGTGATCCGGGACATCACGCTCCGCAAGGAGGCCGAGCGCGAGATCCGGGAGAGCGAACGCAGCTTCCGCCATTTCGCCGCCTCGGCCTCGGACTGGTTCTGGGAAATGGGCGCCGACCTGCGTTTCACCCGTTTCCTCGGCAACTTCGAGGCGGTGCTGGGTCCCGACGCCGGACTGTCGGTCGGCCGCACCCTGGGAGAGCTGATGGCGGTGGATGCGGGCCGGCTCGCCGACCTGGAGGCGCGCCGGGCGTTCCGCGGGCTGACCGGCACGTTCCGCGACGCCGGCGGCACGCCCCGGACGATCAGCATCAGCGGCACTCCGCTGTTCGACGACGGCGGCGACTTCGCCGGATACCGCGGCACCGCGACCGACATCACCGCCTCGGTCGAGGCGGAGCAGCGGGTGACCGAGGCCGAGGCCAAGCTGGCTGCCGCCATCGCGAGCATCTCGGAAGGGCTGGTGCTGTACGATGCCGACGACCGGCTGGTGCTGTGCAACCAGGAATATCGAAGGATGTTCGGGACGATCGCCGACCGGCTGCGGCCCGGGCTGCCCTTCGCCGAGGCGCTGGAAGCCGCGGCGGCCAGCGGCCACTATGCCGGCCTTCCCCCGGAGCGGACCGCCGAATGGCTGGAAAGCCGGTCGCGCGCCCATCGCCGGGCCGACGGCATGCCGTTCCTGCATCACTTCGCCAACGGCGTCTCGATCGAGAGCACCGAGCGGCGCACGCCCGACGGCGGCACCGTCGGCATCTACGTGGACGTGACCGAGCGCCGCCGCATCGCGCGCGAGCTGGTCGAGGCCAAGGACAGGGCGGAAGCCGCCGACCATGCCAAGTCGGAGTTCCTGGCCGCCATGAGCCACGAGATCCGGACCCCGATGAACGGGGTGATCGGCATGACCGGCCTGCTGCTGGACACCGCCCTGACCGGCGACCAGCGCTACTACGCGGAAACCATCCGCGAGAGCGGCGAGGCGCTGCTCGCCATCATCAACGACATCCTGGATTTCTCCAAGATCGAGGCCGGCCACCTGGAACTGGAGGAGGCCGAGTTCTCCATCCTGGACGAGGCGGAGGCGGTGGTCGAGCTGCTGGCCCCGCGGGCCCTGTCCAAGGGCATCGAGATCGTCAGCTTCGTGCCGCCCCGGCTGCACAGGCTGGTGCGCGGCGATCCCGGCCGGCTGCGCCAGATCCTGCTGAACCTGGTCGGCAACGCGGTCAAGTTCACCGAGAAGGGGGTCGTCTCGCTCCAGGTCATCGACCTCGCGGGACCCGGCCCCGAATCCGGCGACCACGGTGCCGGCGAGGTCGCCGGGGTGCGCTTCGTGGTGGACGACACCGGCATCGGCATTCCGCCGGAGGCCATGGGGCGCCTGTTCCGCCATTTCTCGCAGGTCGATTCGACCACGTCACGGCGCTACGGCGGCACCGGGCTGGGGCTGGTGATCTCGAAGCGGCTGGTCGACCTGATGGGCGGCACGATCGGCGTGGAAAGCACCGTCGGCCGGGGTTCCACCTTCTGGTTCGAGCTGCCGCTGCCGCGCACCGGGCTGGTTCCCGCCGCCCGGCAGGCCGACTGGTCGGTGCTGGCCGGCCGGCGGGTGCTGATCGTGGACGACACCGCGGTCAACCGGGACGTCATGGCGCGCCAGCTGGCTCCCTGGGGCGTGGACACCCGCACCGCCGTCTCGGCCGCCGACGGGCTGATGATCCTGCGCCAGGCCAGCCGCGCCGGCCAGCCGCTCGACGCCGTCCTGCTCGACCACAACATGCCGGAGATGTCCGGCATCGACCTGCTGGCGATCCTGCGCGCCGATCCCAGGTTGCGCGACCTCAAGGTCATCCTGTGCTCCTCGTCGGGAGTCGGCAGCCTGAAGGACGAGCTGGTCGGCGTCGTGGTGGACGGACTGCTGCACAAGCCGCTGCGCCACGCCACCCTGCTGACCCGGCTCGCCGAGCTGCTGGGCGGCGCCGCGCCGGACGGGCCCGACCCGGCGGCGGCCCCGGCCGAAACGGCGGCGCCGGCCCGGCGGCTGCGCATCCTGGTGGCGGAGGACAACCAGGTGAACCAGCAGGTCGCGACCGGTCTGATCACCCGGCTGGGGCACCGGGTCGACATCGCCGCCAACGGCCGCGAGGCGGTCGAGGCGATCTGCAACCTGCCCTATGATCTGGTCCTGATGGACGTCCAGATGCCGGAAATGGACGGGTACGAGGCGACGGCGGCGATCCGCAGGCTGAAGGGCGGCCGGGCCGAGGTGCCGATCATCGCCATGACCGCCAACGCGATGGAGGGCGACCCCCAGAAATGCCTGGCGGCCGGCATGGACGACTACCTGCCCAAGCCGGTGGACCGGCGCAAGCTGGCCAACGCCATCGGCTACTGGGGGCACCGGCGCGGCGGAGGCGCGAAGCCTTCCCCCGCGCCGCTCCCGGCCCAGGGTCCGGTTCAGGCTCCCGCCGTGACCGCCGCCGGCCCCGAAACCGCGATCCTGGTGGTCGAGGACGACCCGATCAGCCGGCGCATCCTGGCCGGCCTGCTGAAGGAGGAGGGACGGCGCATCGACGTGGCGGTCAACGGGCGGGAGGCCGTGGAGGCGGCGTCGCGCCGGCCCTACCACGCGATCCTGATGGACATCCAGATGCCGGAGATGGACGGTTTCGCCGCGACCCGCGCGATCCGCGCCCTCCCGCCGCCGGCGGGCTCCGCCCCGGTGATCGCCATGACCGCGGATGCCGACCTGCTCCAGGGGGAGGAGTGGCGCGCCTGCGGCATGGTCGATTTCGTGACCAAGCCGATGAATCGCAAGCTGGTCAACGAGAAGCTGGAGCGCTGGGCGGCGCGCGCCGCCCCCGCTTCCGAACCCGGTCGCGCGCCGGACGCCGCGCCCGCCCCGGACGATCTGGTGGATGCGGAACGCCTGGCCGACTTGGCCGACGCGATGGGCTGGGACACGGTCGCCGACCTGATCGACCTGTTCCTGGAAGCGGGGCGGGAGGCCGCGTCCGGCATCCGGGCGGCACTGGCGAGGGGTGACCTCGCCGCCGCGGGAAAGGAGGCGCATACCCTCAAGGGATCGTCGAGCAATGTCGGCGCGGTCACCGTGCAGGCGATCGCCCACCACCTGCTCGACGTCTGCCACGCGGGCGACGCGGCGACGGCTTCCGCCCTGGCGGAGCGCATCGACGGGGCGCTCGCCGCGGCGGAAGAGCCGCTCCGGCGGGCCGTCCGCATCACCGACAATCCGCATTACTGATGGTTTCTCCCAAGGATCAGTTGACACCAGGGCCTCCCCGGTCTTCAAGGAGCGGAGTTGAAGACGGGAGGAAACCAAATGAAGTCAACGAACAAGACCCTGTCCAGGGTGCTTGCCGGGGCGCTGGCGACGGGCGCGCTGGCGCTGTCCGCCGGGCAGGCCTGCGCGCAGGTCTCGGGCGACACGGTCAGGATCGGCGTGCTGAACGACCAGTCCGGCCTCTACGCCGATTTCGGCGGGCGCGGCTCGGTGATCGCGGCCCAGATGGCGGTCGAGGATTTCGGCGGCAAGGTGCTGGGCAAGCCGATCGAGGTCCTGTCCGCCGACCACCAGAACAAGCCCGACATCGGCTCCAACATCGCGCGCCAGTGGTTCGACCGCGAGAATGTCGACGCCATCGCCGACCTGACCACCTCGTCGGTGGCGCTGGCGGTCCAGGAGATCGGCAAGCAGACCGGCCGGGTCACGCTGACCTCGGGAGCGGCGACCTCGCGCCTGACCGGCGACGCCTGCTCGCCGACCGGCTTCCACTGGGCCTACGACACCGTTGCGCTGGCCAACGGCACCGGCAAGGCGGTGGTCCAGGAGGGCGGCAAGACCTGGTACTTCCTGACCGCCGACTACGCCTTCGGCTACGCGCTGGAGAAGGATGTCGGGGAGGTCGTCAAGGCGGCCGGCGGCGAGGTGCTGGGTGCCGTCCGGCACCCGCTGAACACGGCCGATTTCTCCTCCTTCCTGCTCCAGGCGCAGGGCTCGGGCGCGCAGGTGGTGGGACTCGCCAACGCCGGCACCGACACCACCACGTCGATCAAGCAGGCGGCGGAGTTCGGCATCGTCCAGGGCGGGCAGCAGCTGGCCGGCCTGCTGCTGGTGCTCAGCGACGTCCATTCCCTCGGGCTGGAGACGGCCCAGGGCCTCGTGCTGACGACGGGCTTCTACTGGGACATGGACGACGAGGCGCGGGCCTGGTCGCAGCGCTACTTCGAACGCATGAACCGCATGCCCAACATGGTCCAGGCGGGCGTCTATTCCTCGGTGATGCATTATCTCAAGGCGATCGACGCGGCCGGCACCGACGAGGGCAAGGTGGTCGCGGCCAAGATGAAGGAACTGCCGATCAAGGACATGTTCGCCCGCAACGGGGATGTCCGCGAGGACGGCCGGATGGTCCACGACATGTACCTGGCGCGGGTCAAGGCTCCGTCGGACAGCAAGAAGCCGTGGGACTATTACGAGATCGTGCGGACCATCCCCGGCGAAGAAGCCTATCTGCCGCTGGCCCAGAGCCAATGCCCGCTGGTGAAGAAATAGGGCCGGGCGCTTCCGACAACGCTCACCGGGGCCGCCCGCCGGCCAGCAGCCACAGCAGGACGAGCGCCGCCCCGGCGAGGAACAGCAGGACATAGAGCCTGACGGGCGCGCGGACCCGCTCCGGGCGCCCGGACTTCGAGGGTCGGGACTTCGCGGGCCGGGCCTTCCGGACGGGCGGCGGCGCGTGGCGGCGGGGATCGTGCAGGCTGACCAGGGTCCAGTCGTACACCTCGCCGCGCGCGTCGGGATCGGCGCGCAGGCGGATCAGCCGCAGGAACGACCGGGGCGCCGCCCTGACCGCCGCGGCGAACGCCGCCGACCCCTCGGCCTGGCTGCCGTGGACCGTCACCGTCTCCCATTTCCCGCCCGAGGCCCGCTGCACCACGAAGCGGTCGCTGTCGGCCCTCGCATCGATCATGAGGGCGACTCTGCGACAAGTTGACGCGGCCATGAGCCCGATATGGAAAACATGGACGTTCGGGCGCCTACTTAAGGGGTAGGACGGCGTCGGCCAGCAGGGCCGGACAAATGAACCAAGAACATGGAGCCGCCCGATCTCTGGGAAATAGCAACACGGGACCGCCTGCGGTTGACCGTAACCGGCATCAGTTGCCGCCGACCAATCGCCTCTCCCGCCGATCCATGGGAGGCACCAGTGCTGACGCTCAACGACTGTATCGCATTCAGCGACCTGTTACCCGAAGAGATCGAGGAGATCTCCCGCCACGAGCGGCTGGGGTTCGTGGTCGCCCTGGCCAAAGGCCATTCCCTGCTGGACCGCCCCTGGGGGCCGCCGGCGATCCGGCAGATGATGCGCGACAATCTGGTCCGCGCGATGCGCCGGGGCGACGCCGCAAGCTGCGCTCCGACGATGGAGGTCTATCACCGCTTCCAGGTCCGTCATCCCGGCGGGATCGACCGGCGCCGCACCGCCTGACCCGTTCCCGCGCCTTCATGCCCGCAGCGGCGGGAACAGCTTGGCGACCGCCGCTTCCAGCTCGGCCACCGTCGTTTCCGCGAGGCGGCGGTCCGGCTGGCCGGCCAGGTCCAGCAGGCGCTCGATCGTGTGGGCATGCAGGTGCAGGATGTCGAGGGAGCGGGAATCCGCCGGATCGATCCGGTCACGGATCGCCGCCAGCGACGACCAGACCCGCTGGACGAGCGGATGGCTCAGCCCGACGCTCTGGCGGATCTGGTCCATGGTGTCGATCAGGACGGCGGCCAGGCGCCCCGGGTCGCCGCTCTTCAGCAGGCCGTCCCGGACGATCTCCAGCCGGCTCCGGTCTGCCGCCACCAGGTCGATCCGCTTGGCGCGCATGCGGGTGAACAGGGTCCGGGACAGCGGCGACGGCCGCACCAGCCCCGGCGGCATGCCGGCCGCCGCTGCCAGCGGCGCCGGGTCGATCAGGAAGGCGTCCCCCGCCGAGTCCAGGTCGGCGCTGGGCGGCTGGCCCCGTCCCTCGGGCGCCTTGCCGGCCGCGGGGGATTTCGCCGCCCCGTCGGTGCCGGCCTGGGTGCGGCGGCGGTCGGGACCGAAGAAGCGCCGGGTCAGCACGTAGCAGCGCGACCGGTGGACAGCCGCCTCCAGCCGGGCGGCAAGCGCCTTGCGCGACACCGGCTTCGCCAGGAAGGCCGTGACCCCGGCGTCGCGCGCCCGCTCGACCAGCTGGTGGTTGCTGTGACTGGTCAGCATGATCACCGGCATCAGCGGGTTGGGGCTGTCGGGATGGTTGCGCACCAGCCGGGTCAGGGCGATGCCCGACACCTCCGGCATCTCCCAGTCGGAAATCAGGATGTCGGGAGCGGAGCGCTGGATCTGCACGAACGCCTCCGCCCCGTTGGCGCATTCCGCGAAGTCCCGGACGCCGAGCGACCGCAGCAGTCCCCGCAGGACGAGGCGGGTGCCGCGGTCGTCCTCCGCCACGACCACGCGGATGTCGGCCGGCATTTCTGTGGCGGCGGCGCCATCGAGGGTCATGGATCCCCCGCGGGCTATGGACATCGTGCCGGCAGCTCCGTCATCAAATCCGTCGTCGGTCGACCGCCGGACCGCGTCCGGCACGGACGCCGGGACCTCCGGTCGCCGCACCCCTTACGATAGAACTTATCGGTTGCCGCGCAATAATAAAATCCACATAAAAATAGATGATTTCCTATTCTTCCGTCCGAATGGCCTCGGGATCCTCCGCGTCCACCACCTTCCGGGCGATCTGGTAACCGAAACCCGCACGCCCCAGCGCGGCCATGTCCTTCTCCCGGTGCTCCTCGCGGCCGGTGCGGCGGAACGGGCCGAGACGCCGCCGGCGGGCCAGCGCGACCGCCGCCGCAAGCTCGGTATCGCCGGGGGTTTCCTCGTCGACACTTTCCAGGGCCGCCGCGATCTCGTCGCCGCCGACGCCTTTCAGCGACAGCTTCTCGCGGATCGCCCGCGTCGAGGTGCCGCGCCGGTGCAGGCTGGCCGCCTTGGCTTCGGCATAGGCCTTGTCGTCCAGCAGGCCGCTGCGCTGGTAGCGTTCGATCAGCGCCTCGACCAGGGCGGCGCCCTCGGCCCGGTCGGTGCCGTGGGCGCGCGCGGACCGCTCCACCTTGCCCATCAGGACGCGGCGCAGGTTGGCCGACGAACTGGCGAAACGCTGGAGATAATAGAGCGCCGCGTTCTCCAGGTACTGGGCGGTGACCGGCTTCTGCTGCCGCCGGCCCGGCGGGTTGGGGCCTGGGATGGAAGGCATGATCGATGCTCCTGTCGCTGTCAGCGGTCCGGGAGGTGGAGCCGGATCGTCCGAGAGACATATGTCTAAAATGCAATGGGAAACCGAAAGGATTACTCTACTTTAAAAAGGAGAGATTTTTAGAATTCTACTCCTCTAATTGCAGTTGGCCTGGTCATGGATCATCGGACGGCGGAACTACTTCCGGCTTTCGCCCTCTTGTTCGGCGGCTTGGTCGTCAGCGGGATCCTGACCCTGTCGCCCAGGCCCGGCCATGCCGTGATGGTCGTGTTCGATCCCCGGACCGCCGTCACCGACGCCATCGCGCTTGTGTCCGAGGCCGGCTGGCTGCCGGTCGCGGCGCCCCGACCCTTCATCATCATCGCGCGCCCGGATGCCCTGGATCACCCCCGGCACCCGACCGATGCTTATCTGCTCCTGGACGCGCGCGCAATGTCCGGGTGCCTGTCAGTGGATTCCTCCTCGAAATGAACGGTTTGATGCATCAGCGCCGGAACATGGCGCTGTTCTCCGTCGCCCTGTTGTGGTCGCATGTCCCCCTGATCCTCGCCCTGGGATGGCTGTCGCCCGGCGGCGACACGGTCGGGGCCGTCTCCCTGGCAGGCATCGCCGCGCTGTGCGCCAGCCTCGCCGTCTGGCGGGATCCCGCCGGCCTGTCGGCCCGCGGCGTCGTCGCGATCGCGTTGGTGATGGTGGTGTCCGCCCTGGTCTACGACATGCGCGACTCCGCCTGGCAGATCGATCTGCACATGTACTACTTCGCCGCCCTGGCGATCCTGGCCGGTTTCGCCTGCCCGGCGACCGTCCTGCTGGGGGCAGGCGCCACCGCCGCCCATCATCTGGTCCTCAACTTCGCGATGCCGGCCGCGGTGTTTCCCGGCGGCGGCGACTTCTGGCGCGTCGTTCTCCATGCCGTGATCGTCGTCCTGGAAACCGGCGTCCTGGTCTGGTTGGTCTCCTGGCTCGGCCAGGCGCTTCAGCGGTCGGAGACGGCGCTCGACGAGGTTCGCCGCGCCCAGGCCGAGAACGAGCGGCTGGCCGCCGGCCGGGAGGAGGAGCGCCAGGCCGCCGAACGCCGCCGGCGCGACGACATGATGGCCCTGGCCGCCGCCTTCGAGCAGGGCGTGGGCAGCGTTTCGGCCAGCATCCGCAAGGTGTCCGAGCAGGTCCGGCACGAGGCCGGGGCGCTGGCCCGGACCGCCGACGAGACCCGCACCGGCGCCGGAGCATCAGCGGCATCGGCGGAGGAGGTGTCGGCCGGCGTGCGGGGCGTCGCCACGGCCAGCGACGAGTTGACCGCCTCGATCTCCGAGATCGGCCGCCAGATCGCGAGCGCGTCGCGCATGACCGACGATGCGAGCCAGCAGGCCCGTTCCGTGGCCGCCGCCGTCGAGGCGCTGTCCCGCGGCGCCGATCAGGTCGGGGACGTAGTCCAGCTGATCCAGGCGATCGCGTCGCAGACCAACCTGCTGGCGCTCAACGCCACCATCGAGGCGGCACGGGCCGGGGAGGCCGGCCGGGGCTTCGCCATCGTCGCGGCAGAGGTCAAGGGTCTCGCCGGCCAGACGGAGAACGCGACCGTGGAGATCACCGCCCGCATCGGCGAGATCCAGCAAGCGACCCAGGCGGCCGTCGAAGCCATCGGCCGGATCACCGGCGCGGTGTCCTCCATCGACGAGGTGACCTCGACCATCGCCTCCGCCGTGGAGGAGCAGAGCGCCGCCACCCGCGAGATCGCCGCCACGGCCCAACTGGTCGCCTCCGGCGTCGCCGCCGCCGCCGAGGGCATCCAGGGCGTCGGCCGCGCCGCCGATCATACCGGCGGCGGGGCCGGACGGGTGCGCAGCTTCGCCAACGACCTGATGACCGAGGTCGAGGGGCTGGACGGGCAGGTCTCCGACTTCATCCGCCAGCTCCGGGCTTGAGGCGTCCGCAGGGTGGGACGGCGGCGGGTACCGCGGCGGCGGGCGGTGCGGCGATGCCGCCCACCAGCCATTCGCTCTCGGCAATTGTGCCATGCGCCCGCTTCACATTAGGGTGCGCGCACTTAGCTGAAGGGCATCATGAGCACCCATCTCCCGCCACTGCCGCGCGATATCGGCACCGTCAACTGGATCGGCCTCTGGACCCTGTACCAACGGGAGGTGCATCGGTTCATCAAGGTCTATACCCAGACGATCGCGGCCCCGGTCGTCACGACCCTGCTGTTCTACGCCGTCTTCGCGCTGGCGCTGGGCGGCGTCGTGCGGATGGCGGGCAGCGT
Source organism: Skermanella sp. TT6 (assembly GCF_016653635.2). Lineage (NCBI taxonomy): Bacteria > Pseudomonadati > Pseudomonadota > Alphaproteobacteria > Rhodospirillales > Azospirillaceae > Skermanella > Skermanella cutis. Next base: position 4,666,771 of record NZ_CP067420.1, on the reverse strand, counting down.
GCCGTTCCTGGTCTTCCTGGGCCCGGGCCTGATCGTCATGGCCATGGCGCAGAACGCCTTCGCCAACACCTCCTCCTCGGTGGTGATATCGAAGGTCCAGGGCAACATCGTGGACGTGCTGATGCCGCCGCTGTCCCCGCTGGAAATGGCGGTGGCCTTCGTCGGCGGCGGCATCACCCGCGGGTTGCTGGTCGGCGTCGTGACCGGAGCGGCGATCTGGTCCTTCGTGCCGCTGGGTTTCCACGCGCCGGGCTTCATCCTGTTCCACGGCGTGATGGCCTCCATGATGCTGGCCCAGCTCGGCATGATCGGCGGCATCTGGTCGGAGAAGTTCGACCATATCGCGGCCTTCACCAATTTCGTGGTGACGCCGCTGACCTTCCTGTCCGGCACCTTCTATTCGGTCGACCGGCTGCCCCCGGCCTTCTGGTGGCTGGCGCACTTCAATCCGTTCTTCTACATGATCGACGGGTTCCGCTACGGCTTCATCGGCCAGTCCGACGGCACCCTGGCGATCGGCGTCGCGGTCATGCTGGGCATCAACGCCGCCCTGGCTGTCCTGCTGCTGCGGATGCTGTCCACCGGATACAAGCTGAAGGCGTGACGGTGCCATGTCGGGTTTCCAGGGGCCGCGGCCCCGCGCGATCGGGCGCATCCATTGGATGGGTGCGCGGACGCTGTTCCGCCGCGAGCTGGGCCGCTACCTGAAGGAGGCGCTGGAGACGGTCCTGGCGCCCGCCTTCCAGACCCTGGTCTATTTCATCGTCCTGGTCTTCGCCCTGGGGCCGGAGCGCGGCACGGAAGAGGGCGACGCGCTGCTGTCCTTCGCGGTGCCGGGCCTGATCCTGATGGCGGTGCTGTTCCGCTCGGCCGAAACCACGGCGTTCAGCCTGCTGTTCGACCGGATGGAGGGCATCATCAGCGACATCCTGATGGCCCCGCTGGGTGCCGCGGAGATGACGGCGGCTTACGCCCTGGCCGGCGCGCTGAGCGGCCTCGTCACCGGGACGGTGGTGCTGGCCGGCACCCTGCTGGTCTGGCCGATGCCCGTCGCCGCCCCCTGGGCGGTCATCGCCTTCGCGGCATTGGGTGCCCTGATGATGTCGCTGGCCGGCGTGCTGATCGGGCTGTGGTGCGAGAAGTGGGACCATTTGGCGGCGGCCTTCGTCTTCGTCCTGGTGCCGCTGACCTTCCTGTCCGGCGTCTTCGTCCCGGCCGACGCCCTGCCGGAGCCGTTCCCGGCCCTCATCCAGGCCAACCCCATCTTCCACGCGATCTCGGGATTCCGCTACGGCTTCCTGGGCGGAGCGGAGGCGTCCCCCCTGACGTCGCTGGCGGTGGTCGCCGGAACGGCGGCGGCGCTGTGGGGCGCGTGCGGCGTGCTGATCAGCCGGGGGTGGAAGCTGCGGCCGTGAGGCGGGTGAAGCCGCCTCACGGACCGATGCCGAATCCTCAATAGTCCTTGCCGAACTGCGGGTCGTAGGGACCGGAGGGAATGCCGCGGCCCGCCGCGTAGAAGGCGACGCCGTTGGCTTGGCTGGCCAGGGGCAGGTAGCTCGGAGCCGCCCTCTCGATGGCGGCGACGATGAGCTGGGTGACCAGGAAGGCGAGCGGATGGCCGCCCGAGTTCTGCGCCTGCGGGGAATAGGCGGTGTGGACCGCCTCCTCCCAGAGCGTTTCTCCCGTCTTGCCGCTTTTCAAGGTGTAATCGATGTCGACCGTCGTGGTGGTCGACAGAAGGATGTACTGGCTGTCCCAGCGCCGGATATTGGCGAACAGGACGGCATCGGCTCCGAACAGGGCCGCGACCTTCCGGGCGTCCGCCGAGTGGACCAGGTCGGCGTCGGCCAAGCCCTCGTCCTCCATGACCCGCTTGACCATGTGCACGGGGAAGACGTAGTAGCCTTTCTCCGCGAGCGGCACCGGCAGGGTCACCAGGAAGTTGTCCGGCGCATCGACCTGCGTGCTGGCGTTCGTCACCGGCACGATCACGATGGACCGCGGATGGTTCGCGCGGATCGCGCTGAAATCCTTCTTCTGCGGCGGCGCCGCGCATGCGGACAATCCCGCCAGGCACAGGCAAGCCAGGGCGGCCTTGAAGAGAATTCGCATGGGGATGTCGCCTTAGCTGGTGGGTAACGAAGCCGGCGTGACGCCGGTTGCGGCAGGAGGCTTGTCCTTGCCTTCACGCGCGTTCAGGACGGCTTTGTCCATCATGAGCGCCGACTCCGGCCAAGCGGATTTTTCTTTCTCGAACAGCGCTATGGCGCCGCCGCTGTCGCCGGACGAAAGCTTCAGGTAGCCAAGTTCCGCGTAGATGCCCGGAGGAACCTTCCGGGTCGGTTCGCCCGATGCGATGATGCTCTCCAGCGCCGCTTGATGGCTGGCTTGAGTGGTGGGGTTCTGCTGATAATCATAAAGGGACTTGGAATAATTTCCCCAATAATACTTCGTTGTCTGGCCGCATCCCGCGCAAATCACGGCGATGGCCAGAATCGAAAGGCGGCTGGCTTTCATATTTCAACTCACTTGGGCAGGGAGATTGTTTTGATTGCGTCTGACCCGAGATAGATCCTCTCGCTGTAAATGGCTCTGTCGTTTTCCCGGACTTCGACGGTGTGGGTGCCGGTTCCAACTTGAAGCGTACTCTTCTTTCCGTCGTAGTCGGCGGCCGGGCCGATCAGGACGCCGTTGACGAACAGCATGGCCGTGGGGGAAGCGTTGGCGAAGGCCAACTGCGGCTTTTCCTCCAGTGTCCGGACCGTCGTGTTCGGATAGGCGCAGGCGGTCAGCATCAGGGCGCCGGCCAGCGCCAATGGGCGAACTCTCATGTCTTCAACCTTCACTTTGCTTCGGCCACGAACAGGCCGCTGGTATTGCCGCCGGGGATGGTTCCGCCCGTGATGCGCGCGATCGATCCCTCGCTGGTCACGCTGTCGCCGAACGTGCTCTCCACCACGAGATCGGCGACGGGAGAGGGGGGCAGTTCCAGGTCGAAACCGCTTTGCGCGCTTTTCACCCGCTCGCCGCTCCGCATGACGGCGAGCCGGTCGCCCGGTTTCAGGCCCTGCCTGGTGCCGCCGCTGATATAGACGCGCGGTCCGTCGATCTTCAGGATATCGCTGCGCCAGGGACGTTCTTCGAGCTTCGCGACGAGACTGCTCAGCAGGTCGGAAATCGCGGCGGCGATCGCCCGGTCATTGAGGGTAGCGTCGTAGTCGGCGCGGGAGCCGAACCCCATGACGGTGCCCTGCTCGACCGCCGCCTCCCCGGTGCCGTTCGCCGAGAAGTACGCATGGCCGGTCCTGACATCGACAAGCCGCACCTCGACCTTGGCTCGGGCGACCTGGCGCTTGGTGTTGCTCAGGAAGCCCGCCTGACCTTCCGCACCGCGGCCGAACTCCGTCAGCGACCCGACGATCAGGGTGTCGGCCCCGACGGTGTTGCCGCCGCCGGACAGCGCCTGCTCGGACTTGACCGCGGCGAGATCCGGCCGTTCGAGAACGATGAAGCGCCCGGATTCGACCAGCCGCGAACTCAGCATGTCGCCGGTCTGGCGCCCAAGCGGATCCAGGTCGCCGCCCAGCAGCGCCTTGCCGTAGCGGGTCTCGTTGGTGAACCGCCCCAGGGCCACCTTCCGCTTGAAGCTCTTCACCGCGGGCGGTGCCAGCGCCGCCTGCTTCTGGGCATCCGCGACAGCGGCGGGAGCCTGGACCGCGGTCGGCGGCGTCGACGGCGTGGCGCACCCGCTCAACATCACCGTTCCGGCAAGGGTGAAGCGAAGGAGCCGGCCGAGGGAGAACCTGCCGCTTCCAGGGCGAGATGCAGAGGCGATCATTTCTGAAGCGTTTCCCGAACACGTGGATGCATTCCTTTGAATGCAAATCGGGCGCAAGATTGTCACAACGCATTTAAGGTTTTGTTACCGCGAATTTATTGTTGTTTCAGCCCCGGTCGAAGCGGGAATAGCCGGGCCGCGGCGTTCCCGCCCATGAAATCATACCCCGCCCGCCCGATTCGCCCCTGCGCCCGTTGACATGGCGTCCCCGGCTTTGGATAGTCTGCGGTCTCCCGGACGGCTGCGCCTTCCGGGAGTTCGTGCTTTCCGTACTACGCCGTTTTCCGGAGGACGGCGCTGGTGGACCGTTTGCCGGAATTGAACCCGTTGGGGGCTTACCCGTGATCCCTGTTGTCATGCCCACCTATGCCCGTGCGGATGTCGTGTTCGAGCGGGGCGAAGGGCCCTATGTCTTCGACACGACCGGCCGGCGCTACCTGGACTTCGCCAGCGGCGTCGCCGTCACCGCGCTGGGCCATGCCCATCCGCACCTGATCAAGGCCCTGACCGATCAGGCGCACAAGATCTGGCATACCTCCAACCTGTACCGCGTGGCGGGGCAGGAGAGCCTGGCGCGACGACTGGTCGATCACACCTTCGCCGACACGGTGTTCTTCACCAATTCCGGCGTCGAGGCGTGGGAATGCGCGATCAAGGTGGTGCGCAAGTACCAGTACGAGACGGGGCACCCCGAGCGCTGGCGGATCATCACCGCCGGCGGCGCCTTCCACGGGCGGACCACGACCGCCATCGCCGCGACCAAGCAGGAAAAGATGGTCAAGGGCTTCGGCCCCATGCAGGACGGCTTCGACCAGGTCGCCTTCGGCAACATGAACGAGCTGCGCGCCGCCATCACGAACGAGACCGCCGGCATCTCGATCGAGCCGGTGCAGGGCGAGGGCGGCATCCGCCCGGGGTCGCTGGACTATCTGCGCCAGCTCCGGGAGGTCTGCGACGAATACGGCCTGCTGCTGCTGTTCGACGAGATCCAGACCGGCATGGGCCGCACCGGCAAGCTGTTCGCTCATGAATGGGCCGGCATCACCCCCGACGTGATGTCGGCCGCCAAGGGCATCGGCGGCGGCTTCCCCTTGGGCGCCTGCCTCGCGACGGAGAAGGCCGCGGTCGGCATGACGCCCGGCACCCACGGCTCGACCTATGGCGGCAACCCACTCGCCACCGCGGTCGGCAACGCCGTGCTCGACGTCATGCTGGAGCCGGGCTTCCTGGAAGGCGTGGATCGCATCGCCCGCGTGCTGTGGGGCCGCCTGACCGAGCTGGTCGCCCGCCACCCCAAGGCGCTGGTGGAGGTGCGGGGCGCCGGCCTGCTGCTGGGCCTGCGGTTCGTTCCCGAGATCGTCAACGGCACCGTGGTGGACAAGCTGCGCGCCCACGGCATGCTGACGGTCGCCGCCGGCGACAATGTCGTGCGGCTGCTGCCGCCGCTGATCATCACCGAGACCCAGGTGGACGAGGCGATCGATATCCTCGACAAGGCCTGCGCGGAGCTGGCGCCATGAGCGCGCCGGCCTCCGGCGGCGCCGGCCCCCGCCACTTCCTCGACCTCGACGATTTCGACGCCACGACGCTGCGCTCCATCCTGGAGCGCGGCAAGGCGCTCAAGGCGGCCGGCGGGGGCGACAAGCCGCTGGCCGGCAAGACGCTCGCCATGATCTTCGAGAAGCCGTCCACCCGCACCCGCGTCTCCTTCGAGGTCGGCATGCGCCAGCTCGGCGGCGACGTGGTGATGCTCAGCTCCAAGGAGATGCAGCTCGGCCGAGGCGAGACGGTGGCCGATACCGCCAAGGTGCTGTCCCGCTTCGTCGACGTGATCATGCTGCGCACCGATTCCGAGGACAAGCTGCTGGAACTGGCGGAGCACGCGACCGTCCCGGTGATCAACGGGCTGACCGACCGGTCGCACCCCTGCCAGATCATGGCCGACGTGCTGACCTTCGAGGAGCATCGCGGCCCGATCGCGGGCAAGGTGGTGGCCTGGAGCGGCGACGGCAACAATGTCGCCGCGAGCTGGATCCACGCCGCGGTGCGCTTCGGCTTCGAGCTGCGGCTCGCCTGCCCGGAACAGCTCCGGCCCGACCCCGACCTGGTCGGCTGGGCGCTCGGGCAGGGGGGGAAGGTCAGCGTCGGCGGCGACCCGGATGCCGCCGTCGCCGGGGCCGACTGCGTGGTCACCGACACCTGGGTCTCCATGAACCAGCAGGACGCCGAAACCCGCCACAACATGCTGGCACCCTACCGGGTCGACCGGCGCCTGATGGCAAACGCGAAACCGGACGCCATATTCATGCACTGTCTGCCAGCCCACCGCGGCGACGAGGTCACCGCCGACGTGATCGACGGCCCGAACTCCGTGGTATGGGACGAGGCGGAAAACCGCCTGCACGCCCAGAAGGGCATTTTAACCTGGTGTCTGAGTTCATGAGTCATTTCGGTCACGCCGAGAATCCCCTCACCGACGACATTGTGCAGCCTTTCCAGATCGACGCCTCGCACCTGCGGGGCCGTCTGGTCAAGGTCGGCCCGATGCTCGACGAGGTCCTGTCCAAGCATGCCTACCCCGAGCCGGTCGCCCACCTGCTCGGCGAAACCATCACGCTCGCCATCACCCTGGCGGGCGCCCTCAAGTACGAGGGCATCTTCACGCTCCAGACCAAGGGCGACGGCCCGATCTCGCTGATGGTGGCCGACGTCACCAGCACCGGCGACGTGCGCGGCTACGCCCAGTTCGACGCCGAGCGGCTGGCCGGGGCCGACGCGGGTGCTACGGCCCCGGTCCCTGCGCTGCTGGGCACCGGCTATCTCGCCTTCACGGTCGATCAGGGCGAGCATACCGAGCGCTACCAGGGCATCGTCGAGCTGAACGGCGATACCCTGTCGGACTGCGTCCAGCATTATTTCCGCCAGTCCGAACAGCTCGACACCGGCATCAAGGTCGCGGTCGGCCATGCCGGAACCGATTCGGACCGGATCTGGCGCGGCGGCGCCCTGATGCTCCAGCGCCTGCCGGAGGACCAGATCCAGCAGGTGCTGGGCAGCGACGTCGCCGACGACTGGCGCCGCGCCATGGTGCTGATCGGCACCTGCACCGACGCCGAGCTGCTGGACCCGGGGCTGCCGCCCAACGACCTGCTGTTCCGCCTGTTCCACGAGGACGGCGTGCGGGTCTATACGCCGACGGAACTCCGGGCCACCTGCCGCTGCTCGCGCGACCGCGTGGCGACGGTGCTGCGGTCGCTGCCGCGGGAGGAGATCTCGGAGCTGAAGGTCAACGGCCGGGTCGAGGTCACGTGCGAGTTCTGTAACTCGACGTATACTTTTGATGATGCACAATTGGAGAATGTCTACGGCTGATCCATAGGGGTTCATCGTGCTGCGGGTATGCGTTCGTGTATCGTCGGCGGGCGCGCTCGCGGCCCTGATCCTCTTCGGAGCCCTGGTCTCCAGCCTTCTCTTTTCCAGCCCTGCCGCCGCGTACCGGGCCAGCCTGGTGGTCGATGCCGACAGCGGGGTCGTGCTCCACGCCGAGCAGCCGAACCTGCGCAGCTTCCCGGCCTCGACCACCAAGATGATGACGGTCTACATGGCGTTCGACGCGCTGCGGGCCGGCCGGCTGAAGCTGGACGAGGAACTGCCGGTGTCGGTCCGGGCGGCCAGCCAGACCGGCCAGTCCCTGCGCCTGCGCCAAGGCTCGACCATCCGGGCGCGCGACGCCATCCTGGGCGCCATCATCGAGTCCGCCAACGACGCCGCCGTGGTCCTGGCCGAGCGGCTGGGCGGCACCGAGTCCGACTTCGCCGAGGCCATGACCGCCAAGGCCCGCTCGCTCGGCATGAACCGGACCGAATTCCGCAACGCCTCCGGCCTCAACCACCCGGAGCAGGTCGTGACGGCGCGCGACCTGACGATCCTGGCGCTGGCGCTGCTGCGGAACTTCCCCGACCAGTACGGCTATTTCAGCACCCGGAGCTTCGTCCACCGGGGCAGCACCTTCAACAGCGTCAACGGTTTCCTGGCCAACTACCGGGGTGCCGACGGCATCAAGACCGGCTTCACCTGCGCCGCCGGGTACAATCTGGTGGCATCGGCGGTGCGCGACGGGCGCCGGCTGGTCGCGGTCGTGCTGGGCGAGCTGAGCCGGGGCGACCGCGCCGACAGCATCGCCCGGCTGATGGACCAAGCCTATGCCAAGCCCGACCCGAAGATCCCGGTCACCCTGCGCGACATCGACCCGGTCCGGACCCGGGAGCCGGACGAGCCGGCCGCCGGCGTCATCTCCCCGGCCTGCGCGTCGATCGTCTCGGTTCCCGGCATGCCGCGGGCGCAGGGCGGTTGGAGCGTCGAGATCGCCGGAACCTTCAACACCAAGGCGAAGGCGGCCGACGCCGGGCGCAAGCTGATGCGGAACCATGCCGCCGTGCTCGGCGGGGCCATGCTGACCACGATCGAGCGGCGAAAGAAGCACCGCCCGATCGTCGTCGGGCTGGAGGAGGAGCAGGCCACGGCCGCCTGCAAGCGCCTGCGCCAGGCCAAGGCCTACTGCGTGGTGGTCTCGCCGAAGAACCTGCGCGCCGCCGTCACGCCGGCCTCGGCGAAGGTCCGGAAATCCCCGCCGGCCAAATCCCCATCGGCCAAATCCAAGTGACCGGGACCAAGGCCCCGTGCTATCCGTGAACCCCCTCCTTTTCCGCGAAACCGTGATCATGCTCCGCAGCCTTCTCCGTCCGGCCGCCCTCGCCCTGGCAGCCACCCTCGCCCTGGCGGCCTGCCAGTCGGCGCCGCCGCGCCCGGCGGCCCGCCAGATCAGCTTCGCCAACGCGGCCCCGATCTCGTTCGACGTCGCCACGATAGAGGTCGTCCAGCAGTACCAGCCGCCCCAGGTGCAGCCGAACGTCGATCATCTTGCCCCGATCCCGCCGTCCGACGCGATCCGCCGCTGGGCGAACGAAAGGCTGCGCGCCATGGGCGGCAGCGGCACGCTGCGGGTCGTCATCAAGGACGCCAGCATCGTCGAGACCGGCCTGCCGCCGACTACCGGCCTGCGCGGCGCCTTCACCACCGACCAGTCCGAGCGATACGACGGCAAGCTGGCGGTCGACCTGGTCGTGGACCAGCCGTCGCGCCGCTTCAACGGCTATACCGGCGCCGCCGTCGCCCGCACCATCAGCGTGCCCGAGAACATCTCCCTCCAGGGCCGCGACGACGCCCTGTTCGCCATGGTCGAACGCATGATGACCGAGCTGAACGCCAAGCTGGAGGAAGGGGTCTACGGCAACCTGTCGGCGGTGACGCTGCGGTAGGAGTCCGTCAGGCGGTCAGGTCGGTCAGGAACCGCTCAAGACGCATGCGGAACGGAAGCCCGTAACCATCCGGCGCGATCCAGCGGCAATCCTCGATCGCGACCTGGATCGCCTTGCACGGCTTCAGGACGCTGGCGATGGCCGAAGCGACGGCTTTCCTGCGCCCTGCCGGCTTGTTCGCCTCCCTCAGGTCGTGACGGGTCAACCCGTCGGCGACGACGGCGCTTTCGATGAAGCGCCGCGCTCCGCCGTGGAGTGCCGGGTAGACGCTTTCCGCCGCTTCGATCAGGACGTCTTCAAGCGTCCCCATGACCTCATTGTCCGGCATAACGAAAATGCCGAATCTCGGTACACCCCCGCCGACCTCCCCAGCGGCTCCGGGCATCGTCAGGGCGGGGCATGATGCCGAGATCGCGCGCGTCAGATCGGCATAACGCTCCGGCGGAAGGTGCTGATGATCCGCGTCGAGCACGATCCCGATGGCGTCAAATCCTCCGTCAGGCACGAGCGAGAGGTCTTCTCCCAACAGATCGACGATCTGGCTTTCGCCATTGGCCGCCTGTATCGCGATCGACAGGTCCGGAGACGCGAAAAAGGAAGGAACCGGGACCCGCTTCATGAGGTCGTCCCTGATCGGAAACCGGGTCGGCACGGTGAACGTCCAGAATGGATCGAGCTCGGTCAGAAGCCTGACGCGCTCCAGGCCCCTTGTGCCGGCAGAGCTTCGACAGCAAGGCGACATCATGCTGTCCCTCGACGATCAGCAGCACCCTTTTCATCGATCTACCGGATATCCAAGCCACGATCGAGGATCAGCCGCTTCATCATCGCTCCATCGAATCGCCTGACCTGCTGCCGCCCGTCGGTTTCTTCGATCCGATAGCCTGCGATCTGGTCAAGATGCTCGGGATTCTCGTACAGGATGGCGTCGAGGGCTTCAAGGCTGTGGGTCGTGACGAAAAGCTGCACCTTGAACTGCCGGCAAGCCGATGTCAGCCACGCGAAGAGCTTGTTCAGGGCGGAGTAGTGGATCGCCGACTCGATCTCGTCGATCAGCAGGAATCCGCCCTCTACCTGCGGAATCGTCGAGGCGATGATGAAAGCGCGCCGGATGACGTCTCCCAACAGCTTGAGCGGGATCATCCCGGCCTTCGCGTGATTGATGAAGATTTCCGGGCGTTGCCCCATTAGGTTCAGGAGTTCGATACCGCGGATGGAAGGATCGATATCGGCCAGCAAGGCCACGATCTGGTCCTTCCGGCCAAGCTGCGTAGCCGTCGAAAAGCTGCCTTGCTGGGTGGGTTCGATCCGGTGCGAGTAGGGTACCAGGAACTCCATGGGGATCAGGGTGTCTGGAAACAGGGCAAGCTGATGAACTTCGTCCTCCCAGTAAACTCTGGCGTCTCCCGCTGAACCTTCTTGCCCATCCGAACCGGAGCGGGTTACCTGATGCTTGATCCTTATGCCGCGTCTTTGGCGATCGAACCGACCGGATGCCTGGGGCGAGTTTGGATCTGCGGTCTCTTCCGGCCATAAGCCAAACACTTCGGAAATACTCGAAACCAATCGATGCTCAAACTCAGGGCCACTGGTCGAAAGTTCCAGTCGGCCGTTATAGGGCCCTGGTCCCATTTCTGGGGTTTGAGGGAACAGCCATTTGATATTGTCCAGGAAGCTCCCGGCAAACGAAGAAAAGCGGCCCTCGCGACGCTGGGCTATCCAGCTCCACTCCAAGGGGCTGCGGGCATTCGCCAATACCGCAAGGCTTTCCAGAAGCGTAGTCTTGCCGGAGTTGTTGCGGCCCACGAAAATATTGACATCGGCCAACTGGTCGAGCTTCACGTCCCGCAGCCCGCGGAAGCTGCCGATATGAAGAGAGTCGATGTGCCGCATATCGATATCCGCGCCGACGCTTTCTGGAAGTCATCGCCAGCTTATAGCAACCGACGACAGGCGTCACCGGCAACGCAACGTCGAGCGGTCCGCCCGGACCAACCCCATAGCTTCCAGGGCCACCGCCGCCGGGTTCTCGCCGGCCTCGCGCAGGCGGGCCATGGCACCATGCCACAGCAGGTCGTTCAATTCCGCCAGCACGGGTTCTCCGGCGCAGCGCCGGGCCAGGAAGTCGGGATCGAAAAGGCGACGGCGGTCGTCTCCGGTCCAGTGCCGGGCCGGGACGGCGTTCAGCTCGATGCGTCGCGCCAGGCGCGCCAGCGTCTCGACGAAGCGGGCCTCGCGGGTCCCGTTGGTGAAGCTGCCCGCCGCCGCCAGGCGCAGGCATTCATCGAGGTCCAGGCGTTCCCTCAGGCGCGGGCCGAGGGCCAGGACCATCAGGGCGATCCGGTCTGCGTCCCGTGCCGCCATCAGACCGGCGAGCACGTCCGCAAGCGGCGGCTCCGCGACGGGGCGGCGCCGGAAGAGTCGGATCGGCATGGCTCATCCCTCCAGGAAAGGGCGAGCTTACCGCCGCACCCCCGCCCGGGCCGACGTATAAATCATACGACCGGCTCCTCGGCTCCGGTCGGGGCTCCGGGCGGCAGGGAGACGATGCGCGCCTCGGGGACGCCGCGCCGCAGGTCCTCCAGCGGCAGCGTGGTGACCATCCGGGCGAAGCCGCCGTCACTCAGCCGGACCCGCTCCCACAGCCACATGCCCGGACCCATGCGGATCACGCCCGAGTGCTTGAAGTCGGTCCAGCCGGCGACGGGGCGGGCGACCGGTTCGTACCAGCCCAGGTCGCCCAGGCGCGCCTCGCCGTCGCGGATGCCGTCGGACGCGAAGGGCCACAGGGTCTCGCCGTAGAGGTCATGGGCGTCGTTCTCCCACTCCCGCCGGCGCCCCTGGGACACGGCCAGCAGCCGGTGGCTGACGTCGCACACGAGATGGACGCGCAGGGCGGAGGTTTCCACCAGCCGCTTCAGCATGGCGTCGCCCGCCGGGTTCAGGCGCGCCTCCAGCAGGGGCAGCAGCCGCGCCGCCTGCTCCGGCGTCGGCCGGTGCCGCCCGGATTCCCAGCGCGACACGGTCGCCTGGGTCACGCCGGCCAGTTCGGCCAGGTGTTCCTGCTTGATGCCGTTGAGCCGGCGGAGCCGGCGCAGGGAGCGTCCGAATTCCAGCATTTCCTTGATCCCGCCAGGACGGGGGAACTGTATCCCCATTCCCTCACTGGCGCCAGAAGGCCGGGGTCAGCAGGACCAGCACGGTGAACAGCTCCAGCCGCCCCATCAGCATCCCGGCCGAAAGCACCCATTTGGCGGCGTCGGGCAACGGCGCGAAGGTGCCGCTCGGCCCGATCACCGGCCCCAGGCCGGGGCCGACATTGCTGATGGCGGTGGCGGCGCCGCTCATGGCCGTCAGGTAGTCCAGCCCCAGCAGTTGGAGCGATAGGGACAGCACCACGAAGCACAGGGCGTAGAGGAAGAAGAAGCTCATCACCGACACCGAGACCGCCTCCGGGATCGGCTTGCCGTTGTAGTAGGCGATGAAGACCCCGTGCGGCTGGATCAGCCGCCGCATCTGCGCGTCGGCGGTGGCGTAGAGCACCTGGAACCGGAAGATCTTGATCCCGCAGGAGGTGGAGCCGGCGCAGCCGCCGACGAACATCAGGAAGAACATCAGCCCGGCGGCGAACGGTCCCCAGGTCCCGAAATCCGACGTCGCGTACCCCGTGCCGGTGATCACCGACACGACGTTGAACGACGCCAGCCGCAGTGCTGCCAGCGGTTCGTAGTCGCGTTCGAGCCAGAGGTGCGCGGCCATGATCGCGATCGCGGCGGTCACCACGGCGGCGAACCACTGGACCTGCCGGTCCGCCAGCAAGGGCCGCAGGTCGCCGCGCAGGGCCCGCAGGTACAGCACGAAGGGCAGCGCCCCCGCCAGCATGAAGGTGATCCCCACCAGCTCGACCAGCGGATCGTCGAAGAAGGCGACCGACGCGTCGGCGGTGGAGAAGCCGCCTGTCGCGATGGTCGTCATGGCATGGGCGAAGGCGTCGAACCAGCCCATGCCGGCCAGCCGGTAGCCGACCGCGCACAGCGCCGTGAAACCCAGATAGATCAGGCCGATCCAGCTCGCCAGCTGGGCGGCCCGGGGCAGCACCTTGTCCGATTTCTCCGACGATTCCGTCCGGAACAGCTGCATGCCGCCGACCTGCAGCATGGGCAGCACCGACAGCGCCAGCACGATGATGCCGATCCCGCCCATCCACTGAAGCAGCGCCCTCCACAGCAGGATGCCCGGCGGGGCGTTGTCCAGCCCGACGATCACGGTGGCACCGGTCGTCGTGATGCCGGACATCGCCTCGAAGAAGGCATCGGTGTAGCTCAGCCCCATCTCCGCCAGCATCAGGGGCACCGCGGCGAAAGCGGCGGTCACCACCCAGGAAAGCGTGGTCAGCAGGAAGGCCTGGCGGATCGACAGCGTGAATTCGGGCATCCGGTTGGTCAGCAGCAGGGACACGCCGACGAACAGGGTGAAGGCCGCCGAGATCGCGAAGGTCTGCCAGTCCGGGTGCCCGACCGACAGGTCGGCCAGCATCGGGACCAGCATGCTGATGGCGAGCGTCGACAGCAGGATGCCGAGAACGAAGAAGACGGGGCGATAATCCAAAGGAAAGGGCCAGGGTCCGGAATTGGAAAAGGGCGCCGCGTCGCCGCGGCGCCCTCATCATACTGCCTTATGCCTCGCGGATCAGCCGCCGATGCCGTTGCCCGACGGGCTGCCGATCATGGCCAGGAATTCCCGGCGGGTCGACGGGTCCGTCCGGAAGGCGCCCAGCATCCGGCTGGTCACCATGTTGACGCCGGGCTTGTGGATGCCGCGGGTGGTCATGCACTGGTGCTCGCCTTCCAGCACGACGGCGACGCCGAGCGGCTGGAGGACCTCCTCGATCGTGTTGGCGATCTGCGAGGTCATCTTCTCCTGGATCTGGAGCCGCTTGGAATAGGCCTCGACCACGCGGGCCAGCTTGCTGATGCCGACGACGCGGTGATTGGGCAGATAGGCCACGTGCGCCTTGCCGATGATCGGCACCATGTGGTGTTCGCAGTAGGATTCGAACCGGATGCCCTTCAGGACGACCATCTCGTCATAGCCGTCGGTCTCCTCGAAGGTGCGCTGGAGCAGCTCGACCGGATCGACGCCGTAGCCGGCGAAGAACTCCTCGTAGGACCGCACCACGCGGTCGGGCGTGCCCAGCAGGCCCTCGCGGTCGGGATCGTCCCCCGCCCAGAGGAGGAGGGTGCGGACGGCCTGTTCGGCTTCGGCACGGCTTGGGCGCGCGATCCCGGGGGCGCTGCGGCGATGGTGGGAAGGACCACGGACGATATTGTCCGTAGCCAGGGGCTTCGATGCACTCACGACGGGTACCTTTCGATGGTCGGCTCTGTCCCGGTTCGCTGTGTCGCGCACTGTCGTCCCCCGACCGTCGTGCGTGGGCGGGAACCGGTTCCGCATGAACAGCGAGGTGGCGTGCCGTTCGCCCGATTCAAGATCGGCCGGTCGGCAGGCGCGCTGCTGGTCGACGCAGGTGGGGTGGCTGCTAATTGAGTTGGACAGTCTCGTGGGGGCTGTCCAGCGAGAAGGCCGGAATGGTCACGTCGAACTTCTCGCCACGCGCGGTTTCCATCTGATAGCTGCCCGACATGATGCCCGAGGGAGCGGTCAGCGGGGTGCCGCTGGTGTATTCGAAGCTCTCGCCGGGCTCCAGCACGGGTTGCTCCCCGACCACCCCGGCCCCCTGGACCTCCTGCACCCGGCCGAACCTGTCGGTGATCCGCCAGTGCCGGTTTCGCAGCTGAACCGTCTCGCCCCCGGTGTTCTCGATCCGGACATGATAGGCCCAGACGAAATGGTGCTCCGCCGGCGAGGACTGTTCCTCCAGGAACGTCGGCTTCACGGAAACCCTGATCGAGCGGGTTGTCTGACTGTACATGGCGGGCTCGCGACCGGGCGTCGGTTATATCGAAATGGCAGCGAAACAAAAATTACTCCGTGCTTTCCTCCTTGTCCAGGAGCGTATCCATTCCGTTTCTACGCCTCTTTGCGTTTACGCCCGCTTAACAACGTACCCCGATATGCGGGTCGTCGGCGTATCCGGCTCCGCCGCGCCGAGATCGACGACCGGCCCGTCCGCCTCCTCCGCGTCCGCCGGATCGTGGGTGACCAGCAATGTCGGCAGGCCGCGCCTCCGCGCATGGTCGAAGACCCAGGCGCGGAACCGGCCGCGCAGGGCGGCGTCCAACTTGCCGAAGGGCTCGTCCAGCAGCAGGGCCGCCGGCTCCGCCAGCAGGGTCCGCAGCAGGGCGACGCGGGCGCGCTGTCCGCCCGACAGGGTCGCCGGGTCGCGTCCGCCGAAGCCGGCGAGGTCGGCCTCCTCCAGCGCCCGCTCGACCACGGCCCGCCTCCCGGCGCGTCCCCAGACGGCCGGCGGCAGTCCGAACGCCAGGTTCTCCGCCACGCTCATGTGGGGGAACAGCAGGTCGTCCTGGAACAGGATGCCGACCCGGCGCCGTTCCGGCGGCAGACCGGCCAGGTCGGCGCCGTCCAGCACCACCCGCCCGGCGGCGTCGAAGGCGGGGTCCAGGGTCCCGCACAGATGGGCCAGCAGGCTGGACTTGCCGCTTCCGCTCGGCCCCATCAGCACGGCGACCCGGCCGCCCCGGATGGTCAGCGACAGCGGCGCGAACAGGTTCCGCCCGCCGAGCTTGAGCGTCACCCGGTCGAGTTCCAGCCGGTGTTCCGCATCCGGTCCCAGGCCCGCTCCCAGACCCGCTCCGAGGCCCGCCCTCATGCCCGTCCTCCCGCTCCGCTTCCGAACCGGCGCGCCCGCCCGGCCAGCCCCGGCGCCAGCAGCGCCAGGGCGAAGGCGGCCAGGGGCAGGGCGGCCTGGGCGAAGCCGTAGACGCCGATCAGCCGGCGGTCCGCCCCGGCCGCCAGCCCGACCGCCTCGGTCGTCAGCGTCGGCAGCCGGCCGGCCCCGGCGAACTGGGTCGGCAGGTACTGGGCGACGCTGACCGAGAAGCCGATGGCCGCCGCCGCCAGGACCGGGCGGATCAGCAGGGGCAGCTTGACCCGCAGGAAGACCCGCGCCGGCGAGGCGCCGAGGCACGCCGCCGCCCGCGCGTAGCGCTCGTCCAGCGCCCGGTAGGGATCGGCCAGGGTCAGGAACACGTAGGGCAGCACGAACAGCAGGTGGCTCCACACCAGCGCCGGCCAGGTGCCGTCCAGCCCGGCCGCCACCAGCAGCACCTGGGTCCCGAACAGGAAGCCGATCTGCGGCACCAGCAGCGGCAGGTAGAGCAGCCACAGCCCGCGGGCGGAGGGGCGCAGGCCGGATCTCTGCTCGTTCTCCAGGCAGCCCAGCACCAGCACCAGGGCGATCCCGGCGGCGGCCAGCCCGGCGGTCAGCGTCGTCCAGGCGGGGCCCGCCAGGGCGGGCAGCGCCCGTTCCCAGGTCTCCAGCGTCCAGCCGCCGGGCAGGGCGTCGGGAAAGCGCCAGCGCGACGCCACCGACCACAGGCCGAGCCCGACCGAGGAGCCGACCGCGACCGCCACCACCCCGGCGGCCAGCCCGGCCGAGGCCGCCCGCGCCGCCCGCCCGGAACCGCCGCGCCGCCCGGACACCAGCCAGCCCCGGCTGGCCCGCCCGGCCGCGACCTCGGCCAGGCGCCACAGGGTGATCATCGCCGCCACCAGGACCAGTTGCAGGCAGGCGCCCGCCGCCGCTTGGTAGCGGAGCGCCAGGTCGGGATCGGTGAACCAGCGCAGCACCAGCACCGCCAGCGGCGGCGGCGTGCCCGGCCCCAGGATCAGCGCCACGTCCACGACCGACAGGGAGAAGGCCAGCACCGCGTAGACCGGCAGCCTGACCTGCGCGTAGACCAGCGGCAGCACCACCTTCAGCCAGGCCGTGACCGGGCCGTACCCCATGCTGCGGGCGACCGTCAGCGCCTTGTCCGCCGGCGTCTGGCCGAGCGCCGCCACCATCATGAGCATCAGGAACGGCACCTCCTTGACCATCAGCCCCAGCACCAGCGCCAGCCCCCAGGGGTCGTTGACCAGCGCCAGGTCGGGCGGGAAAGTCCAGCCGGTCGCCCAGGGCGACAGCAGCCGGACGATCCAGCCGCTGGGCGCCATCAGGAAGGCCAGCCCGATCGCGAAGGCGGCGTGGGGCAGGGCCAGCAGGGGGGCGAGCAGCCGCCGGAAGGCGGAGAAGGTGCGGGTGCCGTGCCACGCGGCGCAGAACCACAGGGCGATGGCGAAGGACAGCAGCGTCGCCGCCAGCCCCGTCCCCGCGGACAGCAGCACGGCCCCGCCCAGTCCCGGCGCCGCCAGCAGCCCGCGCCACGGGTCCAGCGTCGGCTCGGTCCCGCCCAGCGCGGGCAGGATGCCGAAGGCCGGTGCCCAGGTGCCGGCCAGGCCGGCGGCGATCGGCCCGAGGAACAGGACGAGCGTCACCGCCGGCACGGCCTCCAGCCGGCTGCGCCGCCGCCGGCCCGCCGCCGGGGCAGGGGCGGTGGGTGCGGCGGGAGCGGTCGCGGAGTCGATCCGTTCGCCTGTCGTCATGCCTTGAACCAGATCCTTTCAGCCGTCCCGGACGGGTGCCGGACGGGTGCCGGACGGGTGCCGGACGGTATCCCAGGACAACCCGCGAGTCAGTCGGAAGTCATGGATGTGGCGTACCGATCACGCCGGTTTGATCGATGTAGGGCCATGTTGTCCCATGACGAATTTCCTGCTTTAACCGGAAGGGGTGCGGTGTTATATCCTGCGTCCGTTGAAACTGTATGGGTAACCCTAGCCCCATGTCGCCCCAGCACGCCCTACGACGACGAAGGATGCCGGCTTGCGCTCTCGCAAGCGATGCGCTCCTCACGCCGCGTGCTGATGCCCATGGGATAGCAGGCTGAACCCCTGAGTTTCCCTCCCCGGCATCGGCGGCACGGCGTCTAGCCTCTCTGCCCACTTCCTGCCGCCGGGATCACAAGCCTCAATGAACATTGCGATCGAGCAGCCGCATCACGCCGCCGCCATCGACACCCTGCTGGACCTCTCCTTCGGCCCCGAACGGGCCGGCAAGACCGTTTACCGCCTGCGCGAAGGCGTCGATCCCGTCCCCGGCCTGTCGCTGGTTGCGCTGGAGGACGATGCCGTGGTGGGCACCATCCGCTACTGGCCCGTGCTGATCGGCGGCGTCACGCCGACCATCCTGCTCGGCCCCATCGCCATCGCGCCGCACATGCGCAGCGGCGGCCTGGGCGCCCAGATGATCCGGCAGAGCCTGAACCGGGCCTCGGCCGCCGGCTGGCGCAGCGTCGTCCTGGTCGGCGACGCGCCCTACTATGGCCGCTTCGGCTTCACCCGGGACCTGACGCTCTCCATGGGCCTGCCCGGCCCGGTAGACCTGGACCGCTTCCTGGCGCTGGAACTGGTGGAAGGCTCGCTCGCCGGAGTCTCCGGCCTGCTGACCCGCTGGCCCGCCGAGCCCGAGCCGATGCTGGCCCCGGAAATCGCCGCCCGCCAGGGCGCGGGTGCGCCGGCCTATGCCCGGGAGTGGCGGCTGCTGAACGCGCCGGCGTGAAGGCGGGACCTTTACGGGGGAGGATGAATCGCCGCCTTGAATCAGGGGCGGCGATGCCCTATAAACAGGGGCGTCGCGGGTGTAGCTCAATGGTAGAGCAGAAGCTTCCCAAGCTTACGACGAGGGTTCGATTCCCTTCACCCGCTCCAAAAATCTCCAGAAAGAACAACGCCTTGCGCGAGTTCCTGGGCTCCTACTCCGAAATGTCATCGATTTTTCGGACCAGTTCGGACCACTCATGATCCGCTCGAGTGGTCCAGTTGGTCGGGGATAGGGGCATGGCAACGATTGATCGGCGAAGCGGTTACTCACGGCGCGCCCGGGTCCGCCGCAACGGAAAATCCGAGGCACGGGCGTTTGTATCCTACGAGGCTGCTCAGCGATGGGTGCTGGAGCTCGAAAGGAAAATCGTTGGCGACTACTACGAGGACCGGCGGCAGGCGCACGGCATCACGTTCGCCCAGGTCCTTGATTGGCTGATCACCAACATCAACCGGTGACAGGTCTACGCCCAGAATTAAATCAGCAAGCTTTGTTACTGGAAGGCCGGCGGATTGGCCCTTGGTCTCGCTTCGCCCGGCCCACCTCATGCGCTGGCGCCGCTAGGTTCTCAATGAGGATAACGCTGAGGATTGTGAGGCCGCCGGACCGGCTGCCGAAGTTGGACCGCCGACCGTGGTTTGATTGGGGCGACTGGCAAGCGGCCGGTCCTGCCCGTCGAAACCAGCCGAGGTATCGCTCACGCGTTCCGCGATGCCGTCGATGACCCGAAGTTCCCTGACCTACGTTGGCAAGACCTATGGCACGAAGCAATTAGCCGCCTTTAACCTCAAGGATCCGCTATAACGTGATGATGGCAATCTTCGGACACCTTTGTGCCGACCGATTCGGGGGCCAACTGCCGGGTAGCTGCCTGAACCCCGGTCGAAGCAGGTGATATGCTACTGTGCCACGGTGCTGTTGCAGAACGGATGCTGCATCATCGCGTTGCTCACATCGCCCGTGCCGCCGTCGCGCTTTGCCTTCACGTGCCCAGCCTGCATGCCATTGCGGTGCATTATGCCTCCGCAGGTCGGACATCTCGGTGCTGTCGGAAGAGCATCTCGCAAGAATGCAGCGCCCTTCGTTTCCCTGCTGAACTTTCGACCCGGCGAACTTGGTTCGACGTCACCTGCATCCTTGAAGAGAAATGCGTAGTTGTCATCAGCAAGCAGTGCTTGGGTTACTTCATGAACTGAATTTCCCTGCAAGAACTGATCCATTAACTCTCGGAACATGGATACTACGCGCGGCCTACTCCTTGCCCCACTACCGAGCTTTCTTACAGCTTCGGTTATGCTACGATGGACCATCAGAAATTCTTCGAACTTGCCACGTATCTGCGCGAAATGGATGAAATCAGCAGTCTGAAAGCCTTTGAAAAGATGAATGATACTTAACAAGGCCGTAGTCTGAAATACTCCTCCATGACTATAGAAGTACAATGCCGGATGTAACCCGAGTGAAGACGCGTGATTCGAACATATGCGCCACAGTATTGACCTTGTCTTGATAAGGTATTCTATTGTCTTGCCTCCATCTTCATCCTTTATCATTCCTTCATCATCTCCTGAACGCTTGTAGCTAGAGTCTTTTACTGCAACGTCGTTCGTCAAATTTACTAAATCGAACAGAAAAGGTAGGACATGAGGGCCATATCCCTGCCCGGCTAGAGGAACATCGAGCGTTCGTACTGGCAATTCGAGTCCGGGCTCAAATAGTAGCTTGTAGATCTGCCCTCCTAGTTCTTCGATTTTCTCCCTATTCTCCACTTCGAACGACTTCCAATAATTATGACCAGTGCCAGACCGGAGTATTGCCCGCGCTGCCAACGCCGTCGCAGACCCTCGCGCGTTCAGGATTCTCCTCTCCGTCGGGTCGATTTTTGTTCCGCCTTGATTGATTCGGAAGAAGGACTTCTCCGCTTTGTCGTGGTCAGCGTTCCTGATCCACTGGGCTGGAATTTCCTGCCAGCCAATACGGGCTGCCCTTTCTGCGATGTCTGGCCGGGAACGGTCGGGAAAGTCGATTGCAAACTGATGGTCACGGAAGGAGCCAACCTCCGCATTGACAAGGTCACGCGCCCTATTCGCTGCTTTCGATTGTTCTTCGGGAATGTAATTCTGGAAAAATCGGCGAGATACATCGCCGTCCCCGTAATCGTCGTGAACCCAGGCAATCAGAGCGCTGAGCCTGTGAGCGCCATCGATAACAAAAACTGTATGGCCCGCCCTCCAAAGGATTACAGCCGGGATGAGGTCACGCCGAGCGAACGTGCTGATCAGGTCAGCTACTTGCTCAGGACCCCAGCTAGCCGTTTCGCGCTGAAAATCTGGTTTTCGAAGGGCTGGATAGAGCAGACCCTTCGGTGCCAGACCCATAACAGAGAGCGCGTTGATGTCTTCAGAAGACTCACCTGGAGTCGCCAAATCAGCACGACGAATCAGGGCGTCTAGGTTCACGATGTTGGTTGTTGCAGCCATGCTTCCCTATATCCTCCAAACGCGCGAGGTATAAAAGCGTATCCGCGCTATTTTGGGAAGCCCTCAAATTGCGAAAGTAGTAGCTATTGCCGCGTCAAGGTCGACAAAGTCGAATGTAAGCGGATACCAACGCAGATCGGTGCATGAAATGAGGTAAAGTAAGCAAGTATGCCTGTCTCTGTATGTCTCATATTGTCGCAATTGCTCTAAATATTGAAGAATGTTAACGCTACGGCTCGCCTTGATAAGAGCGTGGCAAACTAGGTTTTTGTTTCGTAGAAACGTCGGGTCGGCCCCTTCGGTCGCAGATCCAACAGCTTGCCCCTACGGGGGCTACAGGAGAACGAGACATGACGGAGCCTTCGGAGAAGACGCCGGCTCACCGAACCGCACGACGGCGGCCGAGATGGGCCTGGCAGAGCGAGGCGAGGTCCCGGCTGGGCAGTACGTAGCCGACACCATCGCGGCACAGAAAACCCTCGGCGAGCATCCCTGGGACGCACGAACGGCAGGCTGCAACCAGCTTCTCGCCGATCGGACTCGATTGCTATCGAATCCGGCGCACTGGGGAGCCCCCGCAGCCCAATGCTGCGCACCCCCCAGGACCCGCTTCCGGCCGACCGCTAAACGATCCGCCGCACCTCCACCGGGAAGGCCACCACCCGCGACGTGTCCGCGAAGTTGGCGACGTCGTCCAACGCGGCCTTGCCCTCCGGGGAGGCGAAGCCGGCCTGTTGGGCGTCGGCGCTGTCGAAGGTCAGTTCGGCGATGCCGTCTACCGGCACGTTGCCTTCGGCGTCGGGCTGGACGTGCTTCTGGACATAGCCGCGCAGGCCGGGGATCTTCGCCGCGATCGGGCCGTGAACGTCGTGCCAGTAGTTCTGGTACTGCTCGGTGGTGGTGCCGGGCTTCCGGTAGAGCAGCAGGGCCAGCGTGAACATGGGTCGATTCCTCCCGGTTCGTGATTGGTTGTTGTTGCCATGGTCGAGCGGTGACGGTGGCGGCGGCGGCGATCGCTGTCAATCGGGACGAAAGCAGCATCGCCGCCTGGTGCGGGGGCCGTAGCGCCTACCACACCTCCGTCTTCAGGGGGGCCGGCATCAGGGCGTTGCCGCTGGCCTCGAACCGGGGCTGGCCCCGCTCTTCCGCCGCCTCGTAGTCGGCCAGGGTCGCGAAGGCCCATTTGGACAGCATCAGGATGGCTCCCAGGTTGACCAGCGCCATCAGGCCCATGGCGACGTCGGCCAGCGCCCAGACGGTCGGCAGCTCGCCGATCGACCCGCCCAGCACCGCCAGCACCGCGACGATCCGGAAGATGGTGAAGGCGCTGACCCGGGCGCCCAGGAAGGTCATGTTGCCGTCGGCATAGGCGTAGTTGCCGATGATCGAGGAGAAGGCGAACAGGAAGATCACGAAGGTCATGAACAGGCCGCCGGCCGTCCCGAACTCCTCCGCGATCACGGACTGGGTCAGGCTGGCGCCGGCCATCTCGGTGGCGCCGGTCACGTCGTACTGGTTGGACAGCAGGATGATGAAGGCGGTGGCCGAGCAGATCACGATGGTGTCCATGAAGACTCCCAGCGCCTGGATGAAGCCCTGGGTCGCCGGATGGGCCGTCGTCGCGGTGGCCGCCATGTTGGGGGCGCTGCCCATGCCCGCCTCGTTGGAGAAGAGGCCGCGCTTGGCACCGTTCATCAGCGCCACCATCAGCCCGCCGAAGGCGCCGGCCGCCGCCTGGTCCAGCCCGAAGGCGGAGCGGACGATCAGCATGAACATGTCCGGCACCCGGTCGATGTGGATCACCAGGATCAGCAGTGCCAGCGCCACGTAGGCCAGCGCCATGGCCGGCAGCATCCATTCCGCCACCCGCGCGACCGAGCGGATGCCGCCGAAGAAGATCGGCGCGCAGACCAGCGCCAGCGCCACGCCGGTCACCCAGGTCGGCACCCCGAAGCTCTCGCCCAGCACGTCGGCGATGGTGTTCGCCTGGACCGCGTTGAAGGCCAGCCCGAAGGTGAAGATCAGCAGCACCGCGAACACGATGCCCCAGGCCCGGGAGCCCAGGCCGCGCTGGATATAGTAGGCAGGACCCCCGCGGAACGTGCCGTCCGGCTGCGGCACCTTGTAGAGCTGGGCCAGGGTGGCCTCGACGAAGGCGGTCGCCATGCCCACCAGGGCGACGCACCACATCCAGAACACCGCGCCCGGCCCGCCCAGGGTCAGCGCGATCGCGACGCCGGCGATGTTGCCGGTTCCGACGCGGCTCGCCATGCTGACGCAGAAGGCCTGGAACGGCGATATCCCGCCGCCGTCGCAGTGCCGGGAGCCGGACATGACCCCGAACAGGTGGCCGAACCGGCGGAACTGCAGGAACCTCATCTTCACGGTGAAATAGATCCCGGCGCCGATCAGCACGTAGATCAGCAGATAGCCCCAGATCACGGTGTTGAGTGCGCCGAGAACGGCATCGACACTTTCCATGGCAGGCCTTTCAGGTTTGGGCTCGACCCGGGGTGGCGGTCGAAGCCCCGCGGGGGAATCGCGCAGAGTTCTTCTTGAAGACTGAACGCATGATCGTGCAAAAGGTTGGGGCCGGCCTCGGGGCCGGGACCTTCCGGAGGGACATGCGACGATGTCGAAGGCGACGATGGCGACGATGGCGACGAAAACCGCTCTGCTTGGCTCAGGGCTCCTGGCCCTGCTCGGAACCGGCCTCTGGGCCGCGCCGGCCGGAGCCGCCGAATTCCAGCTGCGCATCCTGCACGTCAACGACGTCCATGCCCGCTACGACCAGGTGACCTCCTCCGGCGGGTTCTGCACGCCGAAGGACGAGGCGGCCGCCAAATGCGTCGGCGGCGCCGCCCGCCTGCAGACGAAGCTCCGGGAACTGCGCGGCGACAACGCCCTGTTCCTCGATGCCGGCGACCAGTTCCAGGGAACGCTCTTCTATACCCATTTCAAGCACGGCGCGGTCCAGACGGTGCTGGGCATGCTGAACCCGGACGCCCAGACGCTCGGCAACCACGAATTCGACGACGGCCCGGCGGGCCTGCGCCCCTACCTGGACGCGGTGTCCTGGCCGGTGCTGAGCGCCAACCTGGACAGCTCGCGCGAGCCCGCCCTGGAGGGCCGCTACAAGCCGTCCACCGTAATCGAGAAGGGCGGGCAGCGGATCGGGATCGTCGGCCTCACCACGTCCGACACCCCGATCACGTCCAGCCCCGGCCCCACCGTGGCGTTCCGGGACGAGGCCGCCGCCCTGGCGCGGGCGGTCGCCGACCTCAAGGCGCAGGGCGTCGACAAGATCATCGCGCTGACCCATGTCGGCTATGCCGAGGACCAGGCGCTGGCTGCGGCGGTGGACGGCGTGGATGTCTATGTCGGCGGGCACAGCCACAGCTTCCTGGAGACCGGCAACGACAAGGCCGCAGGCCCCTATCCGACCGTCGTCACGACTCCGTCCGGCGCCCCCGCCCTGGTGGTCCAGGCGGGCTCCTACGGCACCCATCTCGGCCGGCTGGACGTCACCTTCGACGGGGCGGGCGTCGCGACGGCCTGGACAGGCGGGCCGGTGGCCCTGGGGGCCGAGGTGGCGCAGGACCCTGTCGTGCAGGACAAGATCGTCCAACTCAACGTGCCGCTGGCCCAGCTCCGTAACCAGCCGGTCGGCGAGGCCGGCGTGGAACTGGTCGGCACCAGCGACGCCTGCCGGTTCGGCGAATGCAACCTGGGCAACCTGATCGCCGACGCGATGCTGTGGGCGACCCGCGACCAGGGGACCCGCATCGCGGTCCAGAACGGCGGCGGCATCCGGTCCGGCATCCCGGCCGGCCGGGTGACCATGGGCCAGGTGATCGAGGTGCTGCCCTTCTCCAACACCCTGGCGACGTTCGGGATCAGCGGCGCCGACCTGCGCGCCAGCCTGGAGGGCGGGGTGTCCAAGGCGCACGACAAGACCACGTCGGGCACCGGGCGTTTCCCGCAGGTCGCCGGGCTGCGCTACGCGTTCGATCCCGCCAGGCCGGAAGGCGAGCGCATCCGGTCGGTGGAGGTCCGCGAGCCGGACGGCAGCTTCCGCCCGCTCGACCCCGCGGCGACATACAAGGTCGCGACCAACAATTTCGTGCGGGCGGGCGGCGACGGCTACGGCCTGTTCGCCAAGGCCGCCGACGCCTATGACTTCGGCCCCAACCTGGAGATGGTGGTCGCCGAATACATCAAGGCGAACGGCCCGGTGGCGCCGCGGGTGGAGGGGCGCATCACCCGCGCCCAGTGAGGTCCGGGACTCAGTCCGCCGCGTCGCTGAGCAGCTTCTCCACCGCCAAGCTGAGCTGGTGCGACGTGATCGGCTTGTGGGCGACGCTGAAGCCATGGGCGGCGGCGTCCCGCGCGCATTCCGGCCCGGTCTCCCCGGTCAGGATCACGCCGGGGATGTCGCTGCCGAACAGCTCGCGGATCCTCAGGATCGCCTCGGTGCCGACCCGGCCGCCGCGCAGCCGGTAGTCGGCCACGACGATGTCCGGCCTGCGGCCCGAGGTCCCGAGCCGGTCCAGCGCCTGGTCCGTCGATCCGGCGGCCAGCACGTCGTAGCCCCAGTCCCGCAGGATGCTCTGGAGACCGAGGAGGACGATCGCGTCGTCGTCCACCAGCACCGCGTAGCGCCGCGCGCCCGCCGGGGCCGCGGCGGCGGGCGGCGGGGGAGCGGCCGAGGCGTTCGCCGGCGCTTCCCCCCGCGTTTCCACGGCGGCGCCGGCCGGCAGTTCGATGCTGAAGACCGACCCCCGGCCCAGGGCCGACCGGGCCTCCACCCGGTGGCCCAGCAGGCGGGCGAGGCGGTCGACGATCGCCAGCCCGAGGCCGAGGCCCTGGTTGCGGTCGCGCTCCGGGTTGCCGACCTGGTGGAACTCCTTCCAGATGTCTTCCAGGTGGTCGGGCGGAATGCCCATGCCCGTGTCCTGGATCTCGATCCGGACCGTGTCGCCGGTCCGGCGGCAGTCGATCCTGATCCGGCCGGATTCGGTGTAATGGACGGCGTTCTCCAGCAGATTGTTCAGGATGCGGCTGAGCAATGTGCGGTCGGTGCGCACGGTGCCGCCGCAGGGGTGGATCTCGAACGACAGGCCCTTGGCCGCGGCCACCTTCGCGTAGGCGCTTCCGACCTGGTCGAGCAGCGGGTCCAGCGGCACGTCCTCGACGGTCGGCTCGACCGCGTCGGCGTCCAGCCGGGAGATGTCCAGCAGGCCGTCCAGCAGGACCTTCAAGGCGTCCAGGCCGCGCCGCAGGTGCAGGAGCTTGTCGGCCCCCTCCCGATCGGCGATGTGCGCCTTCAGGCTGTCGGCGAACAGGAACAGCGACTGCATCGGCTGCCGCAGGTCGTGGCTGGCGGCAGCGAGGAACCTGCTCTTGGCCAGGTCGGCCTGCTCGGCCACGCCGCGGGCGCGCTCGGCCTCGTCGCGGGCGGCCTGGAGCGCCTCCTGCTGCAGCTTCTGGTCATGGATGTCGGTCGAGGTGCCGAACCACCTCACGACCTGTCCGGTCTCGTCCAGCATCGGCAGGGCGCGGGCCAGATGCCACCGGAACATGCCGTCGTGGCGGCGGAAGCGGTGCTCGTGCTCGTAGACCCCGGCGGTGGTCTGGGCGTTTCTCCAGGCCTCCCGGGTGCTTTCGACGTCGTCGGGGTGCAGGTTCTCGAGCCATCGCCAGCCGTCGGAGAAGCTTTCCTCCTTGGCGCCCAGATAGGTCTTGAGCCGGCCGTTGACGTAGTCGACGCCGCCGTCCGGGGTCGCCGTCCAGACGATCTGGGGAATGCTCTCGGCCAGGAAGCGGTAGCGGCGCTCGCTGTCGGACAGCGCGTCGCGGGCGCGGCGGCCTTCGGTCACGTCCTGGAAATAGACGGCGATGCCGCCGTCGGGCAGGGGGAACGCCCGGACATAGAACCATGCCCCCAGGGCCGGATAGAACTCCTCGAACTCGGCCGGGACCCGGTCCGTGGCGACGCGATGGTACTCGTGCCAGAAGGCGGTGGTGTCGGCGCCGGGCAGGACGTCCCACAGCAGGCGGCCGGTGACGTCGGCTCCCCCGGTCAGCAGGGAGCGGGCGCGGCTGTTGATGAAGATGATGCGCCAGCCGGGGTTGACCTCGAAGACTCCGTCGGACGTGCTTTCCAGGATGGCCGCGGTGCGCTCGTTCGAGGCCTGGGCCAGTTCCAGCTGAAGCAGGCGGCGCTCGGCGGCGCTGCGCTTCATCAGGGAGCGCGCCAGCAGCCACCCGATCCCCAGGGCCAGCGCGACCGCCAGGATGCCGCCGCCGACCACCGCGGACAGGGTCCGCTTGGCCGGCAGGTCGACCAGGGCCGCCGGCATGCCGAGGGCTACCGTCCACCCGGTCAGGCCCGAGACGGAGGAGGCGACGTACAGGCTCTCGTTCAGCGCATTGGTCGCGTGGAACATCGGCAGCCCGCGACGCAGCCCGTCGAGCAGGGTGGCGTCCGGCGGGCCGCCGATGCCGGGATCGCGCGGATCCTCCGACAGGGTGCGGGCGACCAGGCTGCCGTCCTCGTCCAGGACGGCGATCCGCCAGCCCGGCGAAACGCCCTGGTCGCGCAAGGCCTGGTTGATCGTCCAGGCCCGCACATAGGCGGTGACCACGCGCTCGACCCCGCCGTCGCCGAACAGGGGGACGCTGACCGCGAAGACCGGTTCTTCGGCCCGCGCCGGATCGGCCAGGATGCCGCTGACGCGCGGCTCGCCGTAGCGGAAGACCGCGGCGATCTCCGCCTCCACACCGTCCGGCCCGGCGTCGCGGGGTGGGTCCGGGCCGCCGCGGCGCACGTCCGCCTCGGTGCCGCCGTCCCGGTCGGAGAGCCTCAGGGCCGTCCAGTCCGGGCGCATGGCCAGCATGCGCTCCGCCTGCGCGGGAAAATCGGCGCGCCGGCGCTCCGCGGACCGGTCCGATATGGCCAGCGTCTCGAGGGCGATCCGGATCGTCGTCACGCGTTCGTCCACGGTGGCGCGCGCTGCCGCGGTCGCCTGATGCATGACCGCTTCCCAGGACCGTGTCTGCTGCCGGTCGAACAGGACCGTCATGGCTGCGGCGAAGAGGACGATGGGCAGCGCGGCGGCCAGCAGCATCGTGGGAAGTCGGGCGCGCTTCATGGGCTGCGGCTGGTTCCTATCCTTCGTTGGTTAACATGAATGATGGCGGTGCTATCAATGATGGCACTATGATGCGCAAGTCAACCATCCTTGAATTGTATGAAGTGCGGGGGCGATGATGGTGACCCGTTGCCGGCCCGGCGGGCTGACCGTGGCATTCCTGCTGATCCTGCTTGTTTCGGCCCTGCCGATGGCATCGTCCCGGGCCGGGGAGACCCTGGACCGGATTCTGGAAACGCGGTCGGTCCGGATCGGCTATGCGCCGCTGCCGCCCTTCTCCTACCGCCTGCCGGACGGGCGGGTGACGGGCGAGGCCCCGGAGGTCGCCCGGCGGGTGTTCGCCCGGATGGGTGTCCGGGAAATCCGGGCGGTGGAAGTGGAGTTCGCCGCGCTGATCCGCGACCTGAAGGCCGGGCGCTTCGACGTCATCGCGTCCGGGATGTACATCCTGCCGGAGCGCTGCCGGCAGATCGCGTTCTCCTCACCGACCTTCCGCGCCGTCAACCACCTGGGCAAGGGGTTGGCGGTGCGCGCCGGCAACCCCCGCGGCATCCACGGCTACGACGACATCGCCAGGGACCCTGCGGTCCGGCTGGGCGTCGTGGCCGGGACCGTCGGGCGGATCCAGGCCCGGGCGGCGGGTGTCCGCGACAGCCAGCTCGTGATCTTCCCCGACGTGGCCGTCGCCGCGCGCGGGGTGGTGACCGGGAGGGTCGATGCCCTGGCGGCCGCCGAGCCCGCCGTCAGGGCCGTGGTGGAACGCGACCCGAAGATCCTGGAAATGGCGCAGCCATCCCGGCAGACGGCCCGGCCGGCTGCGGGATTTGCCCATCACGGCGCCTTCGGCTTCCGGAAGGAGGATGCCGATCTGGTCGAGGCGTTCGACCGGGAGCTCCGGTCGTTCCTGGGTACGCCGGAGCATCTGGACGTGGCGGCGCCGTTCGGCGTCTCCGTGGCCGAGCTGCCCGAGGCGACCACGACGGACCTATGCGCCCGCTGACCTGCGCCGCCTTGTGGCTTTTCTCGGTTCCCGGGAACAAATCGGCGTCCACCTCCTTCGTTCAGATTAACCGGACGAAACGGAAGGCGCCCGGCTCACGGCCTGCCGGCCCGAGCCCGGACGGAGTGCGATGACGGCGGTTACCAGGCAGGACAGGTCCCGGGGCGACGACCGGGGCAACGCAGTGGAATTGCGCCCCGGCGATGCCGGGCGGCTGACTCTCGTGCTGTCCGGGGACTGGCGGATCGCCAACGGCCTCGCCGGGACGTCGGACGTCGAGGCTCTGCTCGACGGGGGCCGGGTCCGCTCGCTGGCCTGCGAGGACGGCGGCCTGCGGGGCTGGGACAGCGCCCTGGTCAGCTACCTGCTGAAGGTGCGGGACCTGTGCGCCGCCCGCGACGTGCGCTTCGACGCCGGGGGGCTGCCGCCGGGAATCGTCCGGCTGATCGCGCTGGCCCGCGCGGTGCCGGTCAAGGCGGACGCGGCGCGCGGCGGCGGCGCCGAGCCGCTGACGGTCAGGGTCGGGCGCGCCGTGCTGGACAACCTGCGCGGCGCCGACCAGGCGGTCAGCTTCCTGGGCGAGATCATGCTGGGGCTCGGCCGGCTGCTGGTCGGCCGCGCGCGCTTCCGCCGGGTCGATTTCCTCCAGGCGATCGAGGATGCCGGGGCGCAGGCGCTGCCGATCGTCACCATCGTCTCGCTTCTGGTCGGGCTGACCGTCGCCTTCGTCGGCGCGATCCAGCTCCAGCAGTTCGGCGCGGACATCTATGTCGCGAACCTGGTCGGCCTTGCCATGACGCGCGAGATGGCCGCCCTGATGACGGCGATCGTGCTGGCCGGCCGGACCGGCGCCGCCTACGCCGCCCAGCTCGGCACCATGCAGGGCAACGAGGAGATCGACGCGCTGTCGACCATCGGGATCTCGCCGATCGATTTCCTGGTGCTGCCCCGGGTGCTGGCGCTGGCGCTGATGATGCCGCTGCTGTTCATCTATTCCTGCTTCCTGGGCCTGCTGGGCGGCTACATCGTCGGCGTCGCCATGCTGGGCCTGTCCGGCAACGCCTACATCATCCAGACCGTCGGCGCGCTGAGCATGACCGACTTCTGGGTCGGCTTCGTCAAGAGCATCGTGTTCGGCATGCTGGTGGCCTATGCCGGGGCGCTCCGCGGCATGCAGGCCGGGCGAAGCGCCCAGGCCGTCGGCGTCGCCGCCACCTCGGCGGTGGTGACCTCGATCGTCTTCATCATCGTGGTCGACGCGGTCTTCGCCGTCATGACCAACCTGCTGGGAATCTGACATGACCGACCCCGGGGCCGACCGGCCCAGGACGACCGAGCCCAGGACGGCCGCGCCCGGCGAAGCCGCGCCGAGGATCACCGTGGAAGGGCTGACCATGGCCTTCGACGGTTTCGTCGTCCAGCGCGACGTCGGCTTCCAGGTGCCGATCGGCGACATCTTCGTGATCATGGGCGCCAGCGGCTGCGGCAAGAGCACCCTGCTGAAGCACATGATCGGCCTGGTCGAGCCCGCGGCCGGCGACATCCGCTACGACGGCGAGAGCTTCACCGCCGCCGACCTGGAGCGGCGGGCGGTGATGAGCCGGCGCTTCGGCGTGCTGTTCCAGAGCGGTGCGCTGTGGAGCTCCATGACCCTGGCCGAGAACGTGTCGGTTCCGCTGTCCCAGTACACCAAGCTCGGGCCGGCGGAGATCGACGAGCTGGTGTCGCTCAAGCTGGCCCTGGTCGGGCTCGCCGGGTTCGAGGACTTCTACCCGTCGGAGATCAGCGGCGGCATGCGCAAGCGCGCCGGCCTCGCGCGGGCGATAGCGCTCGACCCCGACATCCTGTTCTTCGACGAGCCGTCGGCCGGGCTCGACCCGCTCAGCTCGCGCCGTCTGGACGACCTGATCCTGGAGCTGCGAGACAGCCTGGGCGCCACCGTCGTGATCGTCAGCCACGAGCTGGCCAGCATCTTCGCCATCGCGAACAATTCCGTCTTCCTGGACGCCGAGAGCCGCACCGCGATCGACGGGGGCGATCCCCGGCACCTGCGGGAGCACAGCCGCCACCGTTCGGTGCGGGACTTCCTGAGCAGAGGCGAGCTCGAGGAGGCCCAGCCATGACGACGAAGCCGTTTTCCGCCGGGAGAATTCCATGAAGAGAAAGGCGAATCCACGCCTGATCGGCCTGTTCGTGCTCGGCGCCATCGCCCTGTTCGTCACCGCCCTGGTGGCGCTCGGCAGCGGCTTCCTGAGCCAGCGCCAAGCGCCGGCGGTGGTCTATTTCGACGGATCGGTCAACGGGCTGTATGTCGGGGCTCCGGTCAATTTCCGCGGCGTCCGGGTCGGTTCGGTGACCCGGGTGGACCTGGTGATCGACAGCAGGGACCTGACCGCCCGCATCCCGACCTACATCGAGTTCGATCGGGACCGGACCAAGTGGGCCGGGTTGCCCGACGGCGAGCAGCCGGACATCTCCTACAGCGCCATGGTCGAGCGGGGCCTGCGCGCCCAGCTGGTGTTCCAGAGTTACGTGACCCAGCAGCTGATGGTCGAGCTGGACCTGCTGCCCGGAACTCCCGCCACCCTGGTCGGCGGCGACCCCGACGTCGAGGAGATCCCGACGATCCCGTCCACCCTGGACGTGGTCCGGCGCAACATCGAGCAACTGCCGATCCAGGACATGGTCGCGACGGCCATGAACACCCTGACGCGGGTGGACGACCTGCTGTCCTCGCCCGAGATCGGCGAAGCCCTGGCGGCTATGGCCGGCGGGATGCGCGAGTTCGAGACCACCATGGCCGCGGCCCGCACCACCTTCGCCACGGGGTCCGACACCCTGGCCCAGGTGCAGCGGGACCTCCAGTCCACCATGGCCGAGCTCCAGGGGCTGATCGGCACCGCGAACCGGGAGTTCGAGCCGCTGGCCGAGTCCCTGCGCACCACCTCGCGGAGCGTCGAGGAGGCGGTCGCGCAGGCCCAGGCGATGCTGGGCAACACCAACGAGCTGGTTTCCCGCAATTCGCCCGTCCGCTCCGACCTGGAGACGTCGATGCGCAACCTGTCGCTGGCCTCGCGCTCGCTGCGGGGGTTCGCCGAGACGCTGGAGCGCAATCCCAACGCCCTGCTGCTGGGGAGATAGACCATGAGACGCTTTCGCCTGGGATTGCTGGCCCTGCTGATCCCGTTGGTGGCCGGCTGCGCCGGGACGCTGCCGCCCCCCGACCTGCATGTCCTGAGTTCCCTGCCGCGCGAAGCCGCGACCGGGCCGGGATCGCCGGCCGCCGCGCGCGGCCCGGCGGTCGGGGTCGAGCAGGCCAACATTCCCGAATACCTGGACCGGCCGGAGATCGTGACCCGGTCCGGCGCCAACACGATCCAGGTCAGCCAGGGCGACCGCTGGGGCCAGCGGCTCCAGGGCGACGTGACCCGCGTGGTGGCTGACAACCTTCGGGGCCTGCTGCCCAGCGACAACGTCTTCGTGCTGCCGCTTCGCCGGCGCGAACAGCTGGCCTATACCGTCACCCTCGACGTCACCTCGTTCGAGCGCGACGCTTCCGGCGACGCCGTGCTGAACGCCTACTGGAGCGTGCTCGACGCGCAGACCGAGGTGGAGCGGGCGGGCGCCCGGGCGCGCTACGTGGAGCCGGTCGAGGGCGAGGGCATCGAGGCCACCGTCGCCGCCATGAACCGGGCGCTGAACGCGCTGAGCCGGGACATCGCCGCCGGGATCAGGCGGGCGTCGGCCCGCAGGTGAGCGGGCGGGGCCGGCGTCACTCGGCGAAGCGGATCCGGATCGCCAGGCCGGAGTCGTGTTCGACCGAGACGCCGGCGCCGATCTGGGTGGCGAGGGCGCGGATCAGGGTCATGCCGATGCCCCTCTCTTCCTCGCCCCCGGCGGCCCGCGGCATGCCGATGCCGTCGTCGGCGAGCAGCAGTTCGGTCAGCCCGTCGGGGTGGGCGGCATCGGGAAGGCGGCGCAGTCTCACCCGCACCGTGCCGTCCCGCTCCCCCGGGAAGGCGTGCTTCAGGCAGTTGGAGATCGCCTCGTTCGCGATCAGGCCCACGGGGATCGCGGTATCGAGGGTGCATTCCAGGGGATCCGCCTCGATCAGGATCCTGACCCGGTCGTGCCGGTCGTGCAGGTCCATGAGGCCGCGGCACAGCTCCTCGAGATGGGCGGCGAGGTCGATCCGGGCGAGGTTGGGCGAGGTATAGAGCTGCTGGTGGATGCTGCCCATCACGTTGATGCGCTGGCTGACCGCGTCCATCCGCTCCCTGGCATGGCCGTCGGCCAGCTTGGACTTCTCGATCTGGAGCAGGCCCCACAGGCTCTGGAGGTTGTTCTTGACCCGGTGATGGATCTCTCGCAGCAGGGTCTCCTTCTCCTCCAGCGCCGCGGCGAGCGCGTGCTCCGCCTTGCGGCGCTCCTCGATCTCCCGGGCCGCGACGTCGGCCGCGTGGCGGGCCTCGATCTCGTGCATCACCATGGCGGCCAGGTCCCGCAGGATCGCCTTCTCCTCGTCCCCGAAATCGTGCCGGGGAACTTGGTCGATGACGCACAGGGACCCGAATGCCAGGTCGCCGGAGGTCCGGAGGGGCACGCCCGCGTAGAACCGGATGCCGGGATCGTCCGTCACCAGCGCATTCCGGGCGAAACGCTCGTCCTCGAGCGCGTCGGAGACCACCATGACGTCGTCCTGGAGGATGGTGTAGGAGCAGAAGGCCAGGTCGCGCCGGGTCCAGGGCGTGTCGAAGCCGTGGCGCGACTTGAACCACTGCCGGCTTTCGTCGAGCAGGCTGATCAGCGAGACCGGGGTGCCGAGCATCCGGGCGGCCAGACGCGTCATCCGGTCGTAGGCGGCCTCCGGCGGCGTGTCGAGCAGCGCATAGCGCCGCAGGGATTCAAGCCGCTCCGGCTCGTTCAACGGCAGCGGAGGAATGATGGCAGGGAAGCCATCGGTTTCGGGGCGCTTCCGGTCGGTACACGGCGGATGGATCATTCAGGCACAAGCTTTATTGTTTGGACCCCGACTTTCTCGATCCTTTCGGGAACCTTATGATCATCATCAGGTAACATGAAGCCGATCAGCAACCTAGAGAAAGGTTGGTGCTCCAATGTTAACACCCTATGGTTATAGTATGAAAGTGCGGCGCGTTCTTTGTCCCGCCCGGACGATCCGCTCCCGGCTTTCAGGAAAAGCTCGCGATCCCCCTTAACGGGCGTTTAACGGCATCATGCTACGAGAGGGGCGCCGCCGGCGGTCCTCGCCGCGGCTGTTCCATGCCGCATTCAGGACGACGTTTGGGAGATGAGCGAAGCCCCGGCAACCGGCAAGCCTTGGAAGAAGCGCCTGCTCGCCTGGTGGGAAGGCTACGACCTGCCCGAGGACAAGGCGCACGCAGCACCGGAACCGGCGGCAGCCGCGCCGGCCGCTCCCGCCGCGCCCAGGCCGGCGATGCCGGGCGTCAATTCCCGCTTCGGCAAGCCGCTCTGGTCCGCGACCCGGATCGGCGTGGTGGAGAAGATCTGGGGCGACGGCTTCACCTCGCCGGGCGGCGACGACTACATACCGGAACTGGTCAAGCCGCTGGGGCTGAACCCGGCGATGAGCGTGCTGGACCTGGCGGCCGGCCTGGGCGGTGCCGCGCGCAAGATGGCGGCCCAGTATGGCTGCTGGGTCACCGGGCTGGAACCGTCCCCCGTCCTCGCGAAGGAGGGGATGGAGCGGTCGGTCAAGGCCGGCATGGCCAAGCAGGCGACCGTCACCCACTACGACCCCGAGAATTTCCGGCACCCCAAGCGGTTCGACTGCATCTTCTCCAAGGAGTCCTTCTTCTGCATCAAGGACCGCGAGAGCCTGAACGACGGCATCGAGATGAGCCTGAAGCCGCGCGGGCAGCTCCTGTTCACCGACTATGTCTTCGAGAAGGACGAGCCGCGGTCGCCGGCGGTGAAGGAGTGGCTGGCGAAGGAGCCGCTGGAGCCGTTCCCGCTGACCGTCGCCAAGACGGTCAATTCGCTCCAGCAGCGCAACCTGGACATCCGCATCACCGAGGACGTGACGGATGCCCATCGGGTGCTGATCCTGGCCGCCATCCAGTCGCTGACCGAGTTCCTGGAGAAGCACAGCATGGACCACGAGACCAAGCTGGCGGTGGTCGAGGAGGTCGAACTGTGGGCGCGGCGCGTCGCCGCGCTCCAGGGCGGGCTGCGCATGTACCGCTTCTTCGCCCTGAAACTGGCCGACGGGTCGGAAGGCTGACCCGGGGGTCGGAAGGCTGACCCGGGGGTCGGAAGGCTGACCCGAAAACCGCGCGCAAACACAGGCGCTTGTTGACATCGGGCCTTGCGCTCCATATTTTCCGCCGCTCTTGTGACTTACCCTCCTGGGACTGTGAACCATGAAGATCGTGAACTCGCTGAAATCCATGAAGACCCGGCACAAGGCCTGCCGCGTGATCCGCCGCAAGGGCCGCGTCTACGTCATCAACAAGCAGAACCCCCGCTTCAAGGCGCGCCAGGGCTGAGCGTGCTGAAGGGGAGAGCCCGTATCTCCGGGGGGTGACCGCGCCGCAGTTTCGGCGCGGTTTTGCTTTTCAGGGGTTGGGGAAAACCCGCAGGATCCTA
This sequence comes from Skermanella sp. TT6, assembly GCF_016653635.2. Classification (NCBI taxonomy): domain Bacteria; kingdom Pseudomonadati; phylum Pseudomonadota; class Alphaproteobacteria; order Rhodospirillales; family Azospirillaceae; genus Skermanella; species Skermanella cutis. Next base: position 4,630,729 of record NZ_CP067420.1, on the reverse strand, counting down.
TCTTCAGGGCCTCTTGTTCGGCCAAGTGGTGATACCACTTTACATCAACGCGACGTTTTCCCAATGTGCGCGCGATGAAATGCCGGCGCCGACGAGGCGCGGCCGAGGGACAAGAGACCGGCATCGGCTGTTGCCGCTGTACGGCCCCGTCCGCTGGAGGAGGAAACACGGCATGATCAAGATGCCCACGCCTGACGCTTCGGTGCTCGCCCGCCGGGCGGAGATCGTCAATGCACTGAGGGCCATCGTGCCGGGCGAAGGCGTCATCGTCGAACGCGACGAGATGCGGGTCTACGAGACCGACGCCCTGACGGCCTACCGCCAGCTGCCCATGGTGGTCGTCCTGCCGACCACGACCGAGCAGGTTTCCCAGGTCCTGAAATACTGCAACGAGCTGGGGATCAAGGTCGTTCCCCGCGGGGCCGGCACGTCGCTGTCCGGCGGCGCGCTGCCGCTGGCCGACGGGATCATCCTGGGACTGGGCAAGTTCAACAAGATCCTGGACATCGACTACGCCAACCGGACCGTGACCGCCCAGCCCGGCGTCACCAACCTGGGCATCACCACCGCGGTGGCGCACGAGGGGTTCTACTACGCCCCCGACCCGTCGAGCCAGATCGCCTGCACGATCGGCGGCAATATCGCCGAGAACTCGGGCGGGGTCCACTGCCTGAAATACGGCCTGACCACCAACAACGTGCTCGGCATCGAGATGGTGCTGATGAACGGCGACATCGTCCGGCTCGGCGGCAAGCACCTGGATGCCGAAGGCTACGACCTGCTCGGCATCATGACCGGGTCGGAGGGGCTGCTGGGCGTCGTGACCGAGGTCACCGTGCGCATCCTGCGCAAGCCGGAGACGCTGCGCGCCGTCCTGATCGGCTTCCCGAGCAGCGAGACCGGCGGCAACTGCGTGGCCGCCATCATCGCGGCCGGCATCATCCCCGGCGGCATGGAGATGATGGACAAGCCGGCGATCCATGCGGCGGAGGAGTTCGTCCACGCGGGCTATCCGCTGGACGTGGAGGCGCTGCTGATCGTCGAGCTGGACGGGCCGGAGGCGGAGGTCAACCACCTGATCGGCGAGGTCGAGAAGATCGCCCGCGACTGCGGCGCCGTCTCGGTCCGGGTCAGCGAGTCGGAGGACGAGCGCATGGTCTTCTGGGCCGGGCGCAAGGCGGCTTTCCCCGCCGTGGGCCGGATCAGCCCGGACTATCTGTGCATGGACGGGACGATCCCGCGCAAGCAGCTGCCGCTGGTCCTCAACCGCATGACCGAGATGTCGGCGAAGCACGGGCTTCGGGTCGCCAACGTGTTCCATGCCGGGGATGGCAACCTGCATCCGCTGATCCTCTACGACGCCAACAAGCCCGGCGAGCTCCAGGCGGCGGAGGATTTCGGCGCCGACATCCTGAAGCTGTGCGTCGAGGTCGGCGGCGTGCTGACCGGCGAGCATGGCGTCGGGGTCGAGAAGCGCGACCTGATGACCCACCAGTTCACCGAGATCGACCTGAACCAGCAGCAGCGGCTGAAATGCGCCTTCGACCCGGAAGGGCTGCTCAACCCCGGCAAGGTCTTCCCGCAGCTCCACCGCTGCGCCGAGCTGGGCCGCATGCATATCCACCGCGGGCAGATCCCGTTCCCCGACCTCCCGCGCTTCTAGGGCCCGGCATGAAGACACATCTGAAGCCCACGGACGCGGACCAGACCCTGGAAGCCGTCCGCTGGGCGATCTCCGAGGAGACCCCGCTGGAGCTGGTCGGGAACGGCAGCAAGCGGGCGCTGGGGCGGCCGTTCCAGGCGACCCACACGCTCGACCTCTCGGGCCTGACCGGGGTGACCCTGTACGAGCCGGAGGAGCTGGTGCTGTCCGCCCGCGCCGGGACCCCGCTGGCCGAGCTGGAAGCCCTGCTCGCCGAGAACCGCCAGCAGTTCGCCTTCGAGCCGACCGACTTCGGCCCGCTGCTGGGCGGCGAGGCCGGACGCCAGACGATCGGCGGCGTGGTCTCGTGCAACCTGGCGGGACCGCGCCGGGTGAAGGCGGGCGCCGTGCGCGACCATTTCCTGGGATGCCAGGCGGTCAGCGGCCGGGGAGAGGCGTTCAAGGCCGGCGGCAGGGTGGTCAAGAACGTCACCGGCTACGACCTGCCGAAGCTGGTGGCCGGCGCCTACGGCACGCTGACGGTGCTGACCGAGGTCACTCTGAAGGTGCTTCCGGCGCCGGAGGATACCCGCACCGTGCTGATCCGCGGGCTGGAAGACACGGACGCCATCCGGGTAATGGCGCTGGCCCTGCAAAGCCCCTACGAGGTCGCCGGCGCCGCCCATGTGCCGGCGTCGCTGGCCGGCGGGCTGGGCGTCGAGGAACTGGGCGCCAAGGAGTCGGGCGTCGCGGCGACCGCGATCCGGCTGGAGGGTTTCGGCCCGTCGATCGAGTACCGGGCCGGCAAGCTGCGAGACCTGCTCGGCGGCTTCGGGACGGTGGACTTCCTGGACCGCGAGCCGTCGCTGGCCTTCTGGGCCGCCCTCCGGGACGTCAAGCCGTTCGTTTCCCAACCGGAACGGCTGGTCTGGCGCCTGTCGGTGCCGCCCGCCGACGGGGCGCGGGTGGTGGCCGACATCAAGCGGCGGCTGCCCGGATCGGACGCCTATTTCGACTGGGGCGGCGGCCTGGTGTGGCTCGCCGTCGATCCCGGCGCCGAGGCGGCCGGGCAGCACGCCGTGCGCGGCGCGATCGGACTGGGCGGAGGATCGAGCGGCGGCCACGCGACGCTGATCCGGGCGCCCGACACCGTCCGCGCCTCTTCCGACGTGTTCCATCCCCAGCCGGCACCGCTGGCGGCCCTGTCCGCCCGCGTCAAGGAAACCCTGGACCCCAAGCGCATCTTCAATCCCGGCCGCCTGTACGCCGGGGTCTGACGCGGAGAACCGCCATGCAGACCAATTTCTCCATAGCCCAGCTCGCCGACGCCGATGTCCGCGAGTCCGAAAAGATCCTGCGCGCCTGCGTCCATTGCGGCTTCTGCACCGCGACCTGTCCGACCTATGCCCTGCTGGGCGACGAGCTGGACAGTCCGCGCGGCCGCATCTACCTGATGAAGGACATGCTGGAGAACGACAAGCCGGCGACCGAGCAGGTGGTCAAGCATATCGACCGCTGCCTGTCCTGCCTGTCCTGCATGACCACCTGTCCGTCCGGCGTGCATTACATGCACTTGGTCGACCACGGGCGCGCCCATATCGAGAAGACCTACCGCCGCCCGGCGGCCGACCGGCTGATGCGCAGGATGCTGGCGACGGTCCTGCCGCGGCCGGGCCTGTTCCGCCTGGCGCTGATGGCCGCGCGGGCGGGAAGCCCGGTCGCGGGCGTGCTGCCGGCCAAGCTGAAGGGCATGCTGGCCTTGGCGCCGAAGCGCATTCCCGGCCCCAGCGCCGTGGACAAGCCGCAGGTGATCCCGGCCGAGGGCGCGCGGCGCAAGCGGGTCGCGATCCTGAACGGCTGCGCCCAGCAGGTGCTGAACACGGCGATCAACGAATCGACCGTCCGCCTGCTGACCCGCCATGGCGTCGAGGTGGTGGTGGCCAAGGGGGCCGGATGCTGCGGCGCCCTGACCCACCACCTGGGCCAGACCGACGGCAGCCACGGCTTCGCCCGCGCCAACATCCTGGCCTGGACCCGGGAAATCGAGCGGGGCGGCCTGGACGCCATCGTGATCAACACGTCCGGCTGCGGAACGACCGTCAAGGACTACGGCTTCATGTTCCGCGAGGACAAGGAGCTGGCGGACAAGGCGGCGCGCATCTCGGCCCTGGCGAAGGACGTCACCGAGTTCATGGCCGAGCTCGGCCTGGGCGAGCCGGTGGTCGAGACGGGGCAGGTGGTGGCCTACCATTCCGCCTGCTCGATGCAGCACGGCCAGAAGATCAAGACGCCGCCCCGCGCCCTGCTGGGCGCCGCCGGGTTCCAGATCCGCGAGGTGCCGGAGGGGCACCTGTGCTGCGGCTCGGCCGGCACCTACAACCTGCTCCAGCCCGAGATCGCGACGAAGCTGCGCGACCGCAAGGTCCACAATATCGAGAGCACCAAGCCCCAGGTGATCGCCGCCGGCAATATCGGCTGCATGACCCAGATCGCCTCCGGCACCGGCATCCCGATCGTCCACACGGTCGAGCTGCTGGACTGGGCGACCGGCGGCCCGCTGCCGGAAAGCCTGAAGGGCAACCCGGCCTTCGTCACGCAGGCGAAACCATCTCCGCAGGTCCAGGCGGCGGAGTAGCCGGGAACGCCGGCCTCACGGCTGGCTGTTGCCTTCCACCCAGGCGATGCGGAGCACGTTGGTGTTGCCGGGGGTGCCGAAGGGGATGCCGGCGGTGATCACCAGCCGCTGGCCCTCGGCGGCGAGGCCGTCCTGGTAGGCGATGCGCGAGGCCTTCTGGATCATCTCGGCGAAGGTGCTGACGTCGCCGGTGTTGACGCTGTGGACGCCGTAGGACAGCACCAGCCTGCGCGCGGTCTCCAGCCGCGAGGTCAGGCACAGGATCGGCACGTCCGGCCGCTCGCGGACCGCACGCAGCGCCGTGGAGCCCGAGGTCGTGTAGGTCACGATGCAGGCGGCCGACACCGTTTGCGCGACCTGGCGGGCCGCCGCGGTGATCGCGTCCGCGGAGGTCCGCTGAGGGTCGGGGTGCTGGGCGTCCATGATGGCGCGGTAGAGCGGGTCGTGCTCCACCCGGCGGGCGATGCGGTCCATGATCGACACGGCTTCGATCGGGTAGGCGCCGGTCGCGGTCTCCGCCGACAGCATCACGGCGTCGGCGCCGTCATAGACGGCGGTCGCGACGTCGGACGCCTCGGCCCGGGTCGGGGCCGGCGACCCGATCATGGATTCCAGCATCTGGGTCGCCACGATCACCGGCTTGCCGGCCATGCGCGACTCGCGGACGATCCGCTTCTGGATGCTGGGCACGTCCTCGGCCGGCATCTCCACGCCCAGGTCGCCGCGCGCGACCATGATGCCGTCGGCCATCTCGATCAGCTCGTCGAGGTGGGCGATGGCGGACGGCTTCTCCAGCTTGACCAGGAGAGCCGCGCGGTTGGCGATCAGACGGCGCGCCTCGGCGACGTCCTCCGGCCGCTGGACGAAGCTGAGCGCGACCCAGTCCACCCCGATGTCGAGCGCGTAGCGCAGGTCGTCGCGGTCCTTGGCGGTCAACGGCGACAGCGGCAGCAGCACGTTCGGGACGTTGACGCCCTTGCGGTCGGACAGCTGGGTGCCGGTGACCACCTCCGTCTCCGCATGGTCGGGGCCGCAGCTCAGCACGCGCAGCCGGACCCTGCCGTCGTCGAGCAGCAGGTCGGTGCCGGGGGTCAGCGCCTCGAAGATCTCGGGGTGGGGCAGCTTGACCCTGGTCTCGTCGCCCGGCTCGTCGGACAAGTCGAGGCGGAATCTCATGCCGGGGCTCAGCTTGATCGGTCCGTCGGCGAAACGGCCCACGCGCAGCTTCGGCCCCTGCAGGTCGGCCATGACGCAGATCGGTCGGCCCATCCGCTTCTCCAGACCCCGCAGGATCTCCAGCCGGGTGCCGTGGTCCTCCTGGACGCCATGGCTGAAATTGAGCCGGAACACGTCGACTCCGGCCTCGAACAGGGCGCGGATCCGTTCCGGCGAGGACGTGCCCGGCCCGAGCGTCGCGACGATCTTGGTCGAGCGGGAACGCCGGATCGAACTGGCCTTGCGTTTCATGTGAGTCCCTTCTCGCGCGGGTCTTGGTTCAGGAGGCTTCGCCCCGGCTGGAGGCGTCGGATGGTCAACAATGCCGGTGTGTGGTCATTCCGAAGCGGGCGGGCCGAAACGGTCGGGCATCGCGAATGGGGCACTGCCGCGCCAAAACTTGCCGTCCGATGCCGGAATGTCAATGCCGGTCGGGCCGGGTCCGATCCCCTTGGAACATGGACGGCGGGGAGCGCGGCCGCGGATCGCGTATGGCTTTTGAGCGGCCCGGTCCTATCCGGAAAGTCTGGCTTCAAGATCCGGACGATTTTAAACTTGAGATAGTTACCTCCAGGGCGGCGGCCGGCATGCGCAGATCCGTGATGTTCATGATTGCCCCTGTCATGGGCATGCTCGCCTGCTTTCCGCCCCTGAGCCCGGAAGCGGCGGAGCCGATAGCCCAGATCAAGACCGTTTCCGGGATCGGAACGGTTTCCCGCGGGGCCTGGACCCTGGAGGCCGAGGCGGGCGGGGCACTTTTCGAACAGGACCGGCTACAGACCGGCGCGGACTCCAGCCTGGGCATCACGTTCAGGGACGGGTCCCGGATATCCCTGGGTGAGAACAGCGATTTCGTGGTCCGGCAATTCGTCTTCGAGCCCCAGAGGGGAAGCCTTTCCTTCATCGTGTCGCTGATCCGGGGGGCCCTGGTCTATATTTCCGGCCGCATCGCCGCCCTCGCGCCGGAGGCCGTCCGGATCCGGACCGTGAACGGAACGGTCGGCGTCCGCGGCACGCGTTTCGCCGTCCGCGTCCCGGAGACGACTCCGTGAGCGCGGCCGGTGCGGGCAGGATGGCGGGAATTCTCCTGGCGCTCGGGGCCGCGGGGTGCGCGGCCGTGCCGGCAGGGCGTCCGGCTGGGGAGGCCGAGCATGGATTCCTGTCCGAACTGGCGGCCGCGTACCGGGAGTTCGCGGCGAGCGAAGCGGATCAGTACGACTGGCCGGACAGCCGGCGGTACCGCCGGCGCGCCCTGGCCGCCGAGGCGGGACTGATGGTCGAGCCCTCCGACCCGGGGGAGCGCGACCTGGACGGGGCGGAGCTGCGGCGTCTCGGCGAGGCGCGCGGCGGCCTGGTGTCCGTTCTCGATTCGAACGCCCGGATCCTGGCCCCGATCGCGGCGGCTCGGGCGCAGGCCTCCTTCGACTGCTGGGCGGAGCAGCAGGAGGAAGGCTGGCAGATGGACGACATCGCGCGTTGCCGGAGCGATTTCGATCAAGCCTTGGCGGAGGCGAGGCGCGCGACCCGGAGCGAGCTGGTGGTGCTGTTGCCGGGGGAGGAGGGGTCCGGGGCGATCGTGGTCGAGACCCGCGGCGGCCGGCGGACGCTCGACCGGCCCTTCGCGGCGAGCGTGTCGGCCGCCGCCGACGCGCCGCCCGCCGATCGGGGCGCCCTGGCGCCCGCCGCCGTTTCCGGCCTGTTCGGCGACGCGCTGGACGCCACGCCGCAGCCCCCCGCGGCGTTCATCCTCTATTTCGAGGCCGGAGGCGAGGAGCTGACCGGCCCGTCGCGGGACGTGGTGGCCGACCTGCTGGCGGAGGTCCGGGGGCGCCGGCTGCCGGACCTGTCGGTGATCGGCCATACCGACCGGGCCGGCGCGGCGCCGGCGAACGAACGCCTGGCCCGCTCGCGGGCGGCGGCGGTGGCGAGGCTGCTCCGGGAGGAGGGCATTCCCGCCGGAGCCGTCGAGGTGAAGTCCTTCGGCGAGACGGACCCGCTGGTGCCGACCCGGGACGGCGTGGCGGAACCGCGCAACCGCCGCGTCGAGGTGATGGTCCGTTGATCATGGCGGCGATCCTGAGCATGCCCGGGCCGGACCCTGGCCGCCATGCCAGGTTGACGGCCGCCGCCGCGTTGGCCGCGTGCCTGCTGGCCTTGCGCTGGGCCGATCCGCTGCCGCTGGAAGCGATGCGCCTCCAGGCGTTCGATCTCGCCGCCGCCTTCTGTCCGCGGCCCGCACACCCCGGGCGCGTCGTGGCCGTCGATATCGACGATGCCAGCCTGGAGGCGGCCGGGCAATGGCCCTGGCCGCGCGCGGCCATGGCCCGCCTGGTCGAACGGATGAGGCAGCGCGGCGCCGAGGCGGTCGTCTTCACCGTGGTCTTCGCGGAGCCGGACCGCTGGTCGCCGCCGCGCTTCGCCAGCGTGCCGGACCTGCCGGCCGGCGTCTCCGGCATCCTGGCCGACCTGCCGGACACCGACCGGGTGTTCGCCGAGTCCCTGCGCGGCGTTCCGGTCGTTCTCGCCCGGGCGCTGCGCCGCGAGGCGGGGTCTGCCGAAGAGGTGGTTCCGGCCGGCGTCCAGGGGCGTTTCGGCCTGATCGGGCCGGCCGCCGGCTTGAGTCTGCCCGGGCATGCCGGGGTGATCGACAACCTGCCGGTCTTGCAGGACACCGCGGCGGGTGCCGGAGTCACCGCGCTGGCCGTCGACGCGGACGGCGTCGTGCGCCGGTTCGCCGCCGTGCTCCGGGCGGGCGGCCGGCTGCTGGCCGGGTTGGGACCGGAGACGGCCAGGATCGTCGGGCAGGCATCCGGATTCCTGGTCGAGGCCGGACGGGGCGGGCTAAAGGCCGTGCGCGTCGGCGCGCTGCGCGTTCCGGTCGATGCGGACGGCTGGTTCCGCCCCCGGCTGTGCGGCCTGGACGGCGTGCCGGTCGTCCGCGCCGCCGACCTGCTCGGCCCAGGCCCGTCCGCCGGCGCGGGCGTGCTGGAGGGGCGTATCGCCGTGGTCGGCGTGTCCGCCCAGGGTATCGGGAGCGCATGGCGGACCGCCGCCGCGGACCGGCCCGTTCCCGCCCCGGTCCTGGAGGCCGCCATGATCGGCGACCTGTTGGCCGGGCGTTGGCTGCACCGGCCGGCCCTTGCCGGCATCCTGGAGACCCTGGCGGCCCTGGGCTGCGTGCTCGCGGCCGGCCTCCCGGCGAGCCGCCGGGCACGGTTCGGAGCCGCCCTCGTCCTGGCGGCGATCCTGGCGGGGTCGGCCCTGCTGGTCCTGCGGTCGGAAGGCCTGCTGCTGGACTGGACGCTGCCGGTCCTCGCGGCGGGGCTGGCCCCTGTGGCGGCCGGCATCGCGGACCGGCGGCGGGAGCGGGCCAACCGGCGCCGGGGCGACCGCCTGATGGGGCAGGTGGTGGATGCCAGCCCAGACCCGATCGTGACGGTGTCCGGCGCCGGGGCGATCCAGTCCTGCAACGCGGCGGCCGCGGCGCTCGCGGCGCTTCCGCCGGCGGTGCTGGCCGGGCGGGGCGCCGGCCCGCTGTTCGGCCTGTCCCCGCAGGACCTGGAACTGCTCATCCGGCAGCGCCTCGAGGGCCGGCCGACGCCGCCGGTCGAGGTGGAGACGGCACGCCCCTGCGGGGCGCCGATGTTCCTGGAACTGGCGGTCGGCATGCTCGACGCCGACTCGGCCGTCCTGGTCGGCCGCGACATCACCCGGCGGAAGCTGGCCCAGAACCGGCTGTCCCGGGCGCTCGCCGACAACGAGGCGCTGCTTCGGGAAATCCACCACCGGGTCAGGAACAACCTGCAAGGGATCTGGGGGATCATCGCGCTGGAGAAATCGTTCCTGACCGACGCGACGGCGCTGGAGCGACTGTCCGCCATCCAGGACCGGCTGCTGGTGCTGGGGCGGATACACGAGCAGCTGGCCTTTTCCGGCGATCTGGCGCGGATCGACATCGCGGCCCAGGTGGACCGGCTGTGCCGGTCGCTCGCCGACCCGCGTCTGGACGACGGGCGGATTTCCCTGGATGTCCGCGTGGACGCCCTGCATTGCCACATCGAGACCGCGCTGCCGCTGGGCCTGACGATCCACGAGCTCCTGTGCAACAGCCTGAAATTCGCCTTCCCCGAAGGGCGGCGGGGCCTGATGACGGTGCGCCTGGAGCGGCGGGACGGCACGGTCGTGCTGGACGTCGCGGATGACGGCGTAGGGCTTCCCCTCGACGCGGGGAGGGCCGCCGGCATCGGCCGGACCCTGCTGGCCGCCCTGGCATCCCAGCTCGAGGCTTCGCCGGAAACGGCGGGGCCGCCCGGCCACCGGGTGCGCCTGACCATGCCGGGCCGCCTGTTCGAATGACCGGGCGGAGGAGGGCCGACGTTTCGACCGGTTGCGCCGGTCCGCGGCAGCCCTTACACAAGGCGGACGGGTTTCACAGACGGCGGAGCGGCTTTGGACGGGGATCACGGGCAACAGGGGACCAGGGCGGAGGCGGCCGGCCCGGTCCAGGCGCTGAGCCGGTCGCTCGACCTGCTGGAATGCATCGCGGCGGCCGGGGACGGAATCGGCTCGGCCGAGCTGGCGGCCTTGACGGGCCAGCCGCCCAGCACCGCGCACCGCCTGCTCAAGAACCTGGAGCAGCGGGGCTATGCCGCGTTCGACGAGGACCGGGGACGCTGGTTCATCGGCGTGCAGGCCTTCACGGTGGGCGGCGCCTTCCTGCGCCGGCGGAACCATGCCGTGATCGCGCGCCCGGTCATGCGGCGCCTGATGGAGGAGTCGGGCGAGACCGTCAACCTCGCGGTCGAGGACAAGGGCGAGGCGGTCATCCTGACCCAGGTCGAATGCCGGGAGATGATGCGCGCCCTGTCCCAGCCGGGCACGCGGGCGCCGCTCTACTGCTCGGGCGTCGGCAAGGCCATGCTCGCGGCCTTGCCGGAGGAGGAGGCGCTCGCCGTGCTGGAGGGCCTGCCGCTGAGGCGGATCACCGACCGGACGCTGACCGGTCCGGACGACCTCGCGAGGGACCTGGCGGAAACCCGGAGGCGCGGCTACGCCGTCGACGACGAGGAGCACTCGGTCGGGCTGCGCTGCGTGGCGGCCGCGATCCATGACGAGCACGGACGGCCGCTCTGCGCCCTGTCGATCTCCGGCCCTGCCGTCCGGATCCCCGACGGGCGGATCGCCGAACTGGGAGCGCTGGTCGTCCGCGCCGCCGGGGAGATCACCCGGGCGCTGGGCGGCTCGGCCCCGCAGGGTCGGGACTGAGGCGGCCTATCCGGCGGGGGCGTCCGCCACCGGCGGCTTTTCCGCGCCGGCCTCGTCGCGGCGGCGCCGGGCTGCGTGGTAGTGGTCGAGCACCCAGGTCAGGTGGGCCGTCATGGCGGCCGCGGCGGCGTCGGGATCGTGCCGGTCGATGGCGCGGTGGATCGCCCGGTGCTGGGCCAGCACGACCTTGTCCTCGGACCGCTCGAACAGCTCGTGCCGGTGGAACTCCAGCATCTGGGTCAGCGTGTCGCGGATGACGGACAGGATGTGCATGTAGACCGGGCTGCCCGCTGCCTTGCCGATCGCGATGTGGAAATCCACGTCGTCGGTCGCCCGCAGCTTGCCGCGCGACGGCTGGGCCATGGCGACCACGGTCCGGCCGATCTCGGCCACCTGCTCGGGCGTGGCGTTGACCGCTGCCCGCCGGGCCGCCCAGGATTCCAGGATCACGCGGATCTCGGCCAGGTCGTACAGATTGTCGAACTTGACCCGGATCATCTCGGTCAGGGCCGGGTCCATGTCGCCGGCGGTCGAGAGCACCCGCGTGCCGCCGCCCTGGACCGCGGCCAGGAAGCCTTGGGTCTTGAGCTGCTGCAGGGCGGCCCGGACCGACACCCGGCTGACCTGCATCTGCTCGGCAAGCTGCCGCTCCCCCGGGAGCCGCTGGCCGGGCGTCAGCTCGCCGCGGGCGATCATGTCCAGGAGCTTGGTCGCGACCCTGTCGGAAACCCGGTCCGCGCCGGCCTTGGCGGCGGGTTCGGCCGCTTCGCTCGTCTCGGTCACTTTGCGCCTTCCTCCGGGCCGGATCTTCGTTCGATAGGGGTTGGCATGGTAATACCAGACCGGGCGTTCCGCCAGAGGGTTGAGTCAGCCCAGGATACGATCGGATCACCGCGTTTCGTAGATTTTAATAAAATGAATCCAGGGTGTCGAAAGGAAAACCCTTGGTCGGTGATCGTCATGGCGGATATCGCCCGGAACGGTTTGATTGATCAGCCCAACGAATTGATCGCCGAATACTTGATGACCGAACGACCCCAGGCCGTCGCGGCGGTGCTGTTCATGGTGCGGCCCGAGCGCGCTGCCGCGATCCTTGGCGAAATGGCGACGGAGCGGCAGGCACAGGTGCTTGGTAGGATGCGGCGGTCCCGCGGCCTTGCGTCACATATCCGTGAACGGCTGGAACGGTCGGTTGCGGACGGGGTGCGCCGCCGCGCTGAAAGCCCAGCGGCAAGACACCTTGCGTCCATTCTGGCGGCATTGCCCGGGAACCCGCCTGCTCCCGAGCAGACCGGCGCCGAGGAGTCGGAAGCGGAAGCGGAAGCCGATCTTGCCGACGACCAGCCCGGTCCTGCCGTGACGCGCGGCATTCAGGCCCTGGTCAACAACAGCACCGTATCGGTCGGCCGGCTTCCCATGTTGGAGGTGGCTCTGGACCGGTTTGTTCGACTGTTCCAGGCCAGCCTGGCGGACCTGTGCGGCCTGCGGTCCGTCCTGTCGCTGCAAGCGATTCGGGCGGTACGGTCCGGCGATTATCTGCATGGCCCGGACCGGAAACGGCGCATTTTCGGGGTCTTCCGCTGCGTCGATTGGGACCATTACGGGATGCTGACCGCAGATCCGGCGACGGTCGGCCAGATCGCCGACCTGATGCTCGGCGATCCGGATCCGCCGAGGCTCGATCCGGTCGGAGCTTCCACGGAACTGGAGCGCGCAGCCTTCGCGATCTTCTGCGAAACTCTGCTCGCCGGACTGGAAACCGCGATGGAGCCGATCGCGCCTGGCCGCTTCGAGCTGGAAGAGTTGCTGGACGTACCTCAGTTCGTCACCATCGACCGGCCGGCCAATACGGCCATCGTGATCGATTTCCGTCTCGGGCAGGGCACTGGCGGCTTCGACCTGGTGTTGCCGTGCGCGGCGCTGGAGCCTGTCCGTGCCCGACTTTCCCGCCCGTTCGAGGGCGACAAGTTCGGCGACGATCCATACTGGGCGAAAGCCATGCGGGATCACCTGCTGAAGGCCGATGCCCGGCTGCGAGTCTTTGCCGACGGCGTGACGTCGAAACTGGCCGACGTGGCGGCCTGGAAGCGCGGCAGCCTGGTACCTCTGCGGGGCCTGATCCGGGCTGAGTCCGGCGGCGTCACCGTCGCCGTCGGCCGTATCGGCGGACGCCGCGATCTCCGGACACTGGAAGTGGATCGGGTTTCCTTCGCTGGAGAGGGTCAGAGCATGGCCGAAAACTTGGGCCGGTCCCGGATGGGCGAGGTGGAACCGGGACCGGCCGCGGCCGGTCCGAAACTGGATCTCGCGGCGCTGGGCGAGGTCAGGTTGCGCATTTCGGTCGTGCTCGGCGGTATCGACATGTCGATCTCGGACCTGCTGCGGATCGGCCGGGGTGCGGTTCTCGAACTGGATCGCCGGGTAGACGAGCAGGTCGATATCCTGGTCAACGACCGGCCGGTCGCCAAAGGACAGATCGTCATCGTCGAGGACCGGATCGCCGTGGCGGTCGAGGAATTGCTGTAGAGCCGTACCCAATTAGGTGGATCCGCCCGAGGCGGCTGATCCGATGCGTTGCGCCATGGGCGCAACACGGTGCGGCTCCAGCCCCCTACCGGCTGCCGCGGCGGGCGATGAAGATGCCGGCCAGGACGATGGCGGCGCCGGCGGCCTGCCAGGCGCTCAGCGGTTCGTCCAGCAGGATCCAGGCGAACACGCCGGCGGCGGCGGGTTGCAGGAGCAGGCTGACCGAGGAGAAGGCCGGCGGCAGGTGGGCCAGGGCGTAGGCGATCAGGCTCTGCCCGCCGGCATGGCTGATCACGCCGAGTCCTGCCAGCACCAGCCAGCCGTAGAGGCTGGGGGCGACCAGGCTTTCGCCCGACAGCAGGGCCAGGGGCATCAGGGTCAGGCCGGTGACCAGCCCGGTCCAGGTCATGATGGTGGCGGTCGAGAACTCCGCCCGGAGCCGGCCGACCGACAGGATGTAGCCCGCGTAGAACATGGCCGTGACGACGCCCAGCGCGTCGCCGAACAGGTGGCTGAGGCTGAGGTTCAGGCTTTCGCCCATCAGCACGACGGCGCCGCCGATCGCCAGCGCCAGCCCGGCGATGAAGGTCCGCGAGAAGCGTTCCTTGAACACCGCCCAGGACACCAGCGTGACGAAGATCGGCGCGAAGTTGGCGAGCAGGGTCGAGTTGGCGACCGAGGTGAACTGGATCGACCAGTGCCAGACCGCCAAGTCCCCCGCGAAGAACAGGCCGGCCCAGGTCAGCCGCAGATAGTCCCGCCGGGTCGAGGGACGCCGGGGCGCCGCCGTGCCGCGGCCTTCCAGGGCCAGCCAGACCAGCAGCACCGGCATCGCGAAGCCGATGCGCCAGAACGCCGTCGCGGTCGGCCCGATCTCGCTCAGCCGGACGAAGATCGGCGACAGGGCGATGCCCAGCGCGCCGACCAGCAGCGCGGCCAGCGCGATGCGCGCGGCTCGGTCCGCCGCGAGGGCGGCGGGGGAGAGGCCTTGGGGCGTGGCCCGGGACGTGGCCGGAGGGGTGCTGGGCATCGGGAGGGTTCCGGGGGAAGCGGGTCCGAAGAGACGGGCGGGATGCGCATGGACACCCGGCGGGGGCGCCGTGGCAAGGGAGGATTTCGTCAGGGCGGCCATGCTCCCCGGTTTCGGTGTCGCGGGGCATTTCGCCGCGCGTCGTTTCGGGTATAGTGAGGGTCATGTCTGCTTCCTCCACGGCTCCCAAGCCCGCGGCGATGCCGCCGCTGCTCGGACCCGGCGACCCTCCGCCGGTGACGGTCCTGAACCGCGAAGGCCGCGCGCCGGTCCTGCTGCTGTGCGACCACGCCTCCAACGCCATGCCCGCGTCGCTGGGGACGCTGGGGCTGGACGAGACGGCGCTGTCCCGGCACATCGCGTACGACATCGGCGCCGCCGACGTGACCCGGGCGCTGGTGGAGCGCTGGGACGCGGCGGCCGTGCTGTCCGGCTATTCCCGCCTGATCATCGACCTCAACCGCGACCTGGACGACCCGACCTCGATCCCGGTGATCAGCGACGGCGTGGTGGTGCCGGGCAACCGGGCGCTGGACCCGGCGGAGGCGGCGCAGCGGGTGGACGGGCTGTTCTGGCCCTATCACTCCACCGTGGACGCCGAGATCGACCGGCTGCGCGAACGCGGGCAGGTTCCGGCGGTCGTGTCGATCCACAGCTTCACCCCCGTGATGAACGGTATCGAGCGGCCCTGGCATATCGGCATCCTGTGGGACCGCGATCCCCGCATGCCGGTGCCGGCGATGGAACGGCTCCGGGCCGACGCCCGCCTGGTGGTGGGCGACAACGAGCCCTATACCGGCAAGGGCACGGAGGGATCGACCATCGACCGCCATGCGGTGGCGCCGGGGCTGCCCCATCTGCTGGTGGAGATCCGCCAGGACCTGATCGACACCCGCCATGGTGCCGCCGAGTGGGCCGGCATCCTGGGCGAGGCCCTGGACGAGGTCCTGGCCGACCCTAATTTGTATCGCATCCAGCACTTCTGAGGATCATGGCTGCACCGGCCCCCAGCTTCACGCTCGGCATCGAAGAGGAATACCTGCTGGTAGACCGGCAGACCCGCGATATCGTGCCCGACCCGCCCGAGGACATGCTGGAGGCGTGCGCCGCCGTGGCGCCCGAGCAGGTCCATCCCGAGTTCCTGCGCTGCCAGATCGAGATCGGCACCCGCGTCTGCGCCGACCTGTCGGAGGCGCGGACCGAACTGGCCCGGCTGCGCCGTTCGGTCGCCGACGTGGCGGACCGCTACGGGCTGGCGCCGATCGCGGCCTCGACCCACCCGTTCGCGGTCTGGCTGCCGCAGAAGCACACCAACCGCGACCGCTACAACATGCTGGCCCGCGACATCGGGGCGCCGGCCCGGCGGCTGATGATCTGCGGCATGCATGTCCATGCCGGGATCGAGGACGAGAACCTGCGCATCGACCTGATGAACCAGGTGCGCTACTTCCTGCCCCATCTGCTGGCGCTGTCCACCTCCTCGCCCTTCTGGCAGGGGCAGGACAGCGGGCTGAAGAGCTATCGGCTGGCGGTCTGGAACGAGCTGCCCCGCACGGGCATGCCGGAGGAATACCAGAGCTTCGGCGAGTTCCAGCAGCAGGTCGGCGCGCTGGTCGATGCCGGGGTGATCGAGGACGCGACCAAGCTGTGGTGGGACATCCGCCCGTCGGGCCGGTTCCCGACGCTGGAGATGCGGATCAGCGACATCTGCACCCGGCTGGACGACACGCTGACCGTCGCCGCCTTCTATGTCTGCCTGCTGCGCATGCTGTGGCGGCTGCGCCGGGGCAACGTCGCGTGGCGGCGCTACCGCAACCTGCTGCTGGAGGAGAACCGCTGGCGGGCGCAGCGCTACGGCTTCGATGCCGGCCTGATCGATTTCGGCCGGGGCGGCATCGTCCCCTATGGCGAGCTGCTGGAGGAGCTGATCGGCCTGCTGCGCGAGGACGCCGAGGCGCTGGGCTGCGTCGAGGCGATCGAGAACGCCCGGGGCATCGTGGCCCGGGGCACCAGCGCCCACCGGCAGGTCGCCGTCTACCAGGAGGCGCTGGCGGCCGGCGCCACGGCGGAGGACGCGCTGAAGCTGGTGGTGGACTGGCTGATCGGCGAGACCCTGCACGGGCTGGAGCCGGCGGCGGGGGGCTGAAGGGGGCGGCGACGAGGGATTGCCCGAGCCGGACCGTGGGCGACGAGGCGGTTGCACCCGGCGCCGGGCGATGCCATGTCAGGCCGACGGCTTCCGCTTGGTCGGAAGCGCTTTGGGGAGTGGACGACGATGACCGAACTGGACGAACGCACGCGCACCGAGCTTGAGGCCGCGGCCTTCCGGCAGCTGGTCGAGCACCTGCGCAACCGCACCGACGTGCAGAACATCGACATGATGAACCTGACGGGGTTCTGCCGGAACTGCCTGTCGAAATGGTACCGGGCGGCCGCCGAGGGCAAGGGGCTGGAGATGAGCTACGACGAGGCGCGGGAGATCATCTACGGCATGCCTTACGAGGAGTGGAAGAGCAAGCATCAGGCGGAGGCTTCCGCCGAGCAGCAGCAGGCCTTCGCTGCGGCGCAGGCCCGTTCGGACCACTGAGGGGCGGTGACCCGGCCGGGCCGTAGGGCAGCGCTTCTGTTCGGCTTTCCGTAGGTCGGCCTCGGCCGAAGGCCGACGCCGACGGAGGGGGCCGGAGCGTCGATGCGGGGCGTCGGAGTTCGCCCTGGCGGGCGAAGTCCGACCTGCGGCACTATCGAAAAGTTGGGGCGGGGCGTCGCCGGGGGTGCCCTTGGCGGTCGGATTGGCTATGGTGCCTCCGACAAGTCGTTTCTGGTGACGAGGAATTCATGACGGACACTTCAGTTGCGGCGCGGGCCGATGCCGGGCCGGCGAACGACGTCGGCGGCATCGCCGCCGATCGCCTGCGCTCGTTCGTGGAGCGCATCGAGCGACTCGAGGAAGAGAAGAAGGGCATCTCGGACGACATCAAGGATGTCTATCTCGAGGCCAAGGGCACCGGCTTCGACGTGAAGATCATCCGGACGATCATCCGGCTTCGCAAGAAGGCCAAGGAGGAGCGCCAGGAGGAGGAGGAGCTGATCGAGCTCTACAAGATGGCGCTCGGCATGGAGTGAGCCGGCATGAGGCCGGCCACGGCGGTCGCCCGGTGGAGCGCCAGGTCGGCGACGAGGCGGGCGAGCCATGGATCGTTTGCGGGATCGAGCCGGGGAGCGCGCCCGTAGGCGGCCCGGCGGCGGGCGATCCCCAACCGGGCATCGGCGGCGAGGCGGGAGGCGAGGCGTCGAGTCGCCGCGATCCGCCCGGCGTCGCGCGGCTCGCGGCCGCCGAGCAGCGCCGCCGACACGGCCGCGCGCGGCGGCGGGCCGGTGAAATCCCGGTACAGGCTGGCCAGGAGAGTCGCCGGATCGGCGGCGTGGGGGTGCGAATCGTCCGTCATGGGGCAATGTGACCACAAACCCACGGTGCGGTCAAAGGAATTTATTCCAATCCTACTCGGCCGTCCCGCGGCCTACTGGCTCGCCCAGACGATCCGCGCCATCCAGGTGATCTCGGTCGGGCTGAGCGTGCGCAGGGGGTGGGCCGGGTTGATCGACTGGAGCTCGATCCGGTTGGCGGTGGAGCGCAGCAGCTGCTTGGCCATCACCTCGCCGCCGGTGGTCTTGACCACGACGCGGTCGCCGCGCCGCAGGCTGGCCGAGGGCGAGACGATGATGATGTCGCCGTCGCGGTAGACCGGCTCCATGCTGTCGCCGGTGATCTCCAGCGCATAGGCCTGGGGATCGCCGACATGCGGGAACTGAAGCTCGTCCCAGCCGCTGCCGACGGGATAGCCCGCGTCGTCGAAGAAGCCTTGGGCCCCCGCCTGGGCATAGCCGATCACCGGGATGCGCTGGGTGGCGCCGGTGATCTGCTCGTTGTCGACCAGGCTGACGAAATCGCTGAACGAGCTGGCGGTCGCCTCCAGCACCTTGGAGATGCTTTCGGTCGACGGCCAGCGCAGCTTCCCCTCGGTCGTGGTCCGCTTGCTCTTGTTGAACGTCGTCGGGTCCAGCCCGGCCCGCCGCGCGAGGCCGGAGGCCGACAGCCCGTTCTGGGCTGCGAGGCGATCAATCGCCTGCCATATGTCTGCGTGTTTAAGCATGGGAACAATTTCACATATTCCGGTCCTCATGTCCCTAGGAACGTTTTCACAAAAAGCTTGACGTAGGAATTAAAGCGGAACATAAGGGGAACATCAAGGGGGTTCTTCCCGCCGGAAGACGCCCGTTCCCGAAATCCAGTCCGCACAGGAGGTGCCGCCTTGCCCGGCCACCCTTCCACGTCTCCCCTCCGGCATCGCCCGCCGTCCCCTGGCGGGATCTCCGGTTCCCCGCGCCCGGCCGCGGATCCCGACGCTTTCGCGGTGCCCTTCGACAACGTCGAGGAAGCCTGGTTCTGGTTCGTCCAGGCGCAGGAGGCCCGCGCGTCCGGAGCCCGCATCGTCGCCGGCCGCGGCATGGTGCCGCGCCCCTGCGAACCGCTCGACATGATCCGCGTGGTCGATCGGCTGTACCGCCAGCGCAAGCTGATCCGCGACCACCTGCACGTGCTGGTCCATTACGGCCGCCGGCTGATGGCGCCCGATCCGGACCGCCGGCTGGAGGCGCGGGCGTCCGGCCTGTGGCGGGAGGCGCTGGACTTCCTGGACCCCATCCTGCGCGAGAAGGGCATCGTCGCCGGCGCCCGGCTAGCGGGATGAGCGGCACCGTGTCGCCCGCCGCCCCGCCCCGCGCCGAGCCGCGGGCCTGGGTGGTGTTCTGCGGGGATGCCGACCTGTGGTGGCTCCGGCTGCTGCGGCCGGGCTTCCGCCACTGCTTCGTGGCGCTGAACGACGGCACCCACTGGATCACGGTGGACCCGCTGTCGCCGCACCTGGAGATCGCGGTCCAGCCGGTCGCCGCCGGCTTCGACCTGGTCGGCTGGTTCGCCGAGCGCGGCCATGCCGTGGTGGCGGCCCCGGTCCGGCGCGACCTGAACCGTCCCGCGCCCTGGGGGCCGTTCACCTGCGTGGAAGCGGCCAAGCGGGTGCTGGGGCTGCACGACCGCTGGGTGCTGACCCCCTGGCAGCTTTACCGGCGGCTGCTCGACCCGGCGGCGCCGGTGCCGTGCGGGGCCGCGGGTGCCGGTTCGCCGGCCTTTTCCTGAACAATCCATTCGAAATCCGAAGGAGCCTGTCCCCATGGCCAAGATGTTCTCACCTCCCAAGGCGCCGGTGGTCGTGACCCCGGCGATCCCGGCACCGGCGGAACCCGTAAGTCCGGTGCAGACCGCGCCGGCCCCGACGCCTGCCCCGGTTCCGACTCCCGCCGTTTCCAAGCCCGAGCCCGCCCCGACGGTGCCGGCCGAGGAGGAGCCCTCCACCAAGCCGGCGCCGGCCGAGCCCGTGGCGCCGGCTCCCGCGCCGGTCGCGCCCGTGCCCACGCAGGAGCAGGCCGACGCGCTGGCCGCCGCGGAGAAGGCGCTGGCCCGGCGCGACCGCAGCCTGACCGGCACGGTGCTGACCTCGTGGCGCGGCGTCCTCCAGCAGACCGGAACCGGCGCCGCGCCGGCGCGCAAGCGCCTGCTGGGGGAATAGGCGATGGATGCACCGGCGCTGCTCCAGCGCTTCGGCGCGGCCAAGTCCAGGCGGAGCGTCTGGGAAGCCCACTGGCAGGAATGCTACGACCATGCGCTGCCCCACGGCGGCGGGTTCGGCCCGGCGGGGAGCCCGGGCGAGCGCAAGTCCGACCGGCTGTTCGACGGCACCGCGGCCGACGCGGTCGAACAGCTCGCCGCCAGCCTGCTGGCCCAGCTGACGCCGCCCTGGTCCCGCTGGTTCGGCCTGGCGCCCGGGCCGGACCTGGACGACGCCAAGCGGGACGCCGCCGCCCCCGTGCTGGAGAAGGCGGCGATCACGCTGCAATCGCACTTCGATCGGTCGAACTTCGCGGTCGAGATGCATCAATGCTACCTGGACCTGGTGACCGCCGGGACCGCCTGCCTGCTGTTCGAGGAGGCGGCGCCAGGCGATTACTCCGGCTTCCGCTTCACCGCGGTGCCGCTGGCCGAGGTCGTGCTGGAGGAGGGCGCCGACGGACGGCTGGACGGCACCTTCCGGCGCAGCGAGCTGACCCTGGCGCAGCTCCGGCTGCGGTTCCCCGACGCCGCCGTCCCGGACGCGCTGGAGCGGGAGGCCGCCCGCGATCCCCAGGCCCGCTTCGCGGTGGTCGAGGCGGTCCTGAAGGACGGCCCGGCCTACCGCTACAGCGTGATCCTGGACAGCGGGCTGGCGGAGGCGGCCGTCCTGGCCGAAGGGCGGTTCGCCCGCTCGCCCTTCATCAATTTCCGCTGGCTGAAGGCGCCGGGCGAGACCTATGGCCGGTCGCCGGTGATGAAGGCGCTGCCCGACATCAAGACCGCCAACAAGGTGGTCGAGCTGGTGCTGAAGAACGCCTCGATCGCGGTCACCGGCATCTGGCAGGCCGACGACGACGGGGTACTGAACCCCGGCACGATCCGGCTGGTGCCCGGCACCATCATCCCCAAGGCCGTCGGGTCGGCGGGGTTGACGCCGCTGGCGGCGCCCGGCCGGTTCGACGTATCGCAGCTGGTGCTCGACGACCTGCGGCGGCGCATCCGCCACGCCCTGCTGGTGGATCGGCTGGGGCAGGTGTCGGACGGCCGGATGACCGCGACCGAGGTGCTGGAGCGGTCGGCCGAGATGTCGCGCCTGCTGGGGGCAACCTATGGCAGGCTCCAGTCCGAGCTGCTGACGCCGCTGATGATGCGGGCCGTCGCCATCCTGCGCCGGCGCGGCGAGATCCCCGACGTCGCCGTGGACGGCAGGACGGTCGAGCTCCAGTACCGCTCGCCGCTGGCTCAGGCGCAGGCCCAGCGCGACGTCCAGGCGACCTTGCGCTGGCTGGAGGTGGCCGCCAGCCTCGGCAAGGACGCCGAGGCGGCGGTCGACCATGCCGCCGCTGCCCGCTGGCTCGGCCGTTCGTTCGGCGTTCCGGGGGAGCTGGTCCGGACGGCGCCGGCGGGGTGAATTCCCTTCTTCCTTCCCTTCGTTCAATCCTGAGGAGTGTGACTTATGAGCGAATCCCTGCTGATCGACCCCGCGGCTCCGGATCCGGCTTCCCCCGGCGCCGGCGCTCCCGACCGCGCCGCGCTGATGCGGATGCTGGGGGTGCCGGACGCGCCGGACGGCTACTGCATCCAATGCGACCACGGGCTGTTCGAGTCCGACCCGGACCTGAACCGGCGGCTCCATACCGCCGGCTTCACGCCCGAACAGGCCCAGCTGCTGTACGACTTGGCGGCCGAGCGGCTGGTGCCGATGATCCGGCAGATCGCCTTCGAGTTCGAGGCGGAGCGCGAGGTGATGCGGCTGGTCAGCCATTTCGGCGGCGAGGAGGCCTGGCGCGAGGTCTCCCGCCAGCTCCTGGCCTGGGCGAAGAAGAACCTGCCGGCGTCGGCGCTGGACGGACTGACCACCAGCTATGACGGGGTGATCGCCCTTCACCGCATGATGACCGCGTCGGAGCCGGCGGCGCTCCGTGCGGCGGCCGAGGCCCAGCCGGCGGGGAGCGAGGCCGACCTTCACAAGATGATGCGCGACCCGCGCTACTGGCGCGACCGCGACCCGGCCCTGCTCGCCAAGGTGACGGAAGGCTTCCGCCGGATGTATCCCGACCGCGAGTAGAGCGGAACCCGATCAGGTTGAACCGCTCCGGTCCTCGCGGCTGTGTTGCGCTCATGGCGCAACACATCGGATCGGCCGTCTCGGGCGGATCGACCTGATCGGGTACAGCTCCGGTTACCGAGGTCGGGAGCGTCGATTACCCTTGAACCGGAGAGTGACGGGAGGACCGCATGGCCATCGCACGTGAGGATATCGACGCGGGGCGCATCGACTTTGCCGACGTGGCAACCGGCGAGATGCTTCCCCCCGTTCATCCCGGGGAGATCCTTTCCGAGGAGTTTCTCGGGCCGCTCCGCATTTCGGCTTACAGGCTCGCGAGGGACGTGGGGGTGCCGGCGACGCGGATCCACGCCATCGTCGCGGGCCGGCGCGGCATCACCGGCGATACCGCGCTCAGGCTCGGCCGGTATTTCGGCACGTCGGCGCAGATGTGGATCAATCTTCAGGCGCGGTACGACCTGGAGACGGCCCGCCGCGAAGCCGGCGCCAGGATCGCGGCGGAGGTCATGCCGTTCCGGGCCGCCTGAGCCCGACCTTCGGGGAATAGAGATGTGCCCGATCAGGTTGAACCGCTCGCCGCACCGTGTTGCGCCATGGGCGCAACCTACGGCTCGATGCAGGACGGAGGTGATGTGGGCTGATGATCGTAGGTTGCGCCCATGGCGCAACGCATCGGATCAGCTGTCTCGATCGGATCGACAGGTTTGAGGGGAGATCAAAAAATCAGGAATGTTCCGAAGTCCTCCCCCGGTCCCAAGCCTTTCCGTTGACATAAATGCTCGTTTCTTCCCGTGCGGTTGACCGGGAATGAAATCCGGTTCCTGCGCAAGGCGTGCCGGATGAACGGCAAGCAAGTCCCGGCCATTCAGGTAGAACCCGACCATTTCAAGCGGATGGAGATCGGCCAGCCGGCCGATGGCCAGCCAACTCCTCGCCTCGTCCTGGAGCGGGTCCGGCTCAAGGATGCCGCCCGCCGGACCAAGACGGACGAGTGGGACATCGTCGACCATGACCAGCTCGCCGCCTGACCCGGACTTTCGGGGAAAATTCGCGGAGCGGTGAAAAAGGGCTTGACCGAAAAGGAATAAAAACCTAAAACTCTCCCCGTCAACACCAGAACTCCGTCCACCAGGCCGGACCGCGCCCCGCGGTCCGGCCTTTTTCTTTGCCCGCGCCACGGCGGGCCTTCCAGAAAGGATCGTGCATCCATGTCCAGCACCATCGACAGGGCCTTCGTCAAGCAGTTCGAGCGCGAGGTCCACGAGAGTTTCCAGCGGATGGGCTCCAAGCTGCGCAACACCGTGCGCAGCAAGGGCGACGTCCGCGGCGCCTCGACGATCTTCCAGAAGGTCGGCAAGGGCGTCGCCTCGCCCAAGGCGCGCCACGGCACGGTCCCGGTGATGAACATCGACCACGCGCCGGTCGAGTGCATCCTGACCGACTATTACGCCGGCGACTGGGTCGACAAGCTGGACGAGCTGAAGACCAACATCGACGAGCGCTCGGTCATCACCAATGCCGGCGCCTATGCGCTGGGGCGCAAGACCGACGACCTGATCATCGCCCAGCTGGACACCTCGGTCAGCTATGCCGGCCTCGCCACCGACGGCCTGACCAAGGCCAAGGTGCTGGCCGCGTTCGAGACGCTGGGCCAGGCCGACGTTCCCGACGACGGCCAGCGCTACGCGGTGGTCGGCTGGAAGCAGTGGAGCCAGCTGCTGGGGATCGAGGAGTTCGCCAAGTCCGACTATGTCGGGCCGGACGAGCTGCCGTGGCGCGGCACCCAGGCCAAGCGCTGGCTGGGCACCCTGTGGATCCCCCATTCGGGCCTGACGCTGAACGGCAACGTGCGGCTCTGCCACTGGTACCACAAGACGGCGGTCGGGCACGCGGCCGGCGCCGACGTCACCACCGACGTGACCTGGCACGGCGACCGCGCCTCGCACTTCGTCAACAACATGATGAGCCAGGGCGCCTGCCTGATCGACACATCGGGCGTCGTCACCCTGCGCTGCCTCGAGAACTGATCGATCCCTCATCCCCAGGAGTTCCGAAGATGGCCTTCAAGACCAAGGACCTGAGCGTCCTGGCATATGCCAACGGCTTCACCCTCTGGCACTACGTGACCGGCGACCTCGCGGCCGAGGTCGATACCGCCGGCTATTTCAACGCCGCCTCCGACATGCTGCGGGTCGGCGACATGATCATGGCCAACCTGGACGCCGACGGAACGCCCCAGGCCGGCATCCTGCTGGTCGCCTCCAACAGCGGCGGCACCGTCGACGTCGCCAACCTGACCCAGGTCGGCGCCTCCAACAGCGACTGATCCCGCCCTCCCAGCCAAGTCCCCCCTGCCAGAGGAGAACCCCCATGGCGCTGACCCCGATCGGTCTGTGCAGCAGGGCCCTGATCAAGATCGGGGCAGCCTCCATCACCGGTTTCACCGACGGCACCGCCGAGGCGGAGGTCGCGGACGCGCTCTACGGCTCGACCCGCGACGCGCTGCTCTCGGCCAACGCCTGGAGCTTCGCGACGGTCCAGGCGACCCTGGCCCGGCTGGCCGAGGCGCCGCTCGGCGACCACGGCTTCGCCCATGCCCTGCCGGTCGACTTCCTGCGGGCGCTGTCCGCCGGAGTGCCCGGCCGGGGCCGGGGCATCGGCTACCGGATCGTCGGCACCACGCTCCAGTCCGATGCCGACCAGGTCACCCTGACCTATGTCAGCCGCCCGGCGGAGGCGGCGTTCCCGCCCTTCTTCGACCAGGCGCTGATCGCCCGGCTGGCGGCGGAGTTCTGCCTGCCGCTGACCGAGAACACCAGCCGGGCGGAGGCGCTGGCCCGGCTGGCCGAGGCTGAGTTCCGGCGCGCCCGGCTGATCGACGTGCAGCAGGACAGCCAGCCGGGCTTCGAGGACTTCACCCTGGTCGAGGCGCGCGGCCGATGACCCGGGTCCGGATCCTGAAGACCAACTTCACCGGCGGCGAGATCTCCCGCCTGCTGCTGGGGCGCGGCGACCTCCGGGCCTACGACAACGGGGCGCTGACCCTGCGCAACCTGCTGATCCACCCGACCGGCGGGATCACCCGGCGGCCGGGCATGGCCTTCTCGGCCGCGGCGCGGGGGCCGGGGCGGCTGGTCGCGTTCGAGTTCAGCACCGAGCAGACATACCTGCTGGCCTTCTCGGAATACCGCATCGACGTCCATCACGGCGACGCCGTCGTCGCGACCGTCGATGCGCCCTGGACGGCGCCGCAGCTGGGCCAGATCACCTGGACCCAGAGCGGCGACACCCTGCTGGTCTGCCATCCCGACGTCGCCCCGCGCAAGCTGAAGCGCACGGGGGAGTCCGCCTGGTCGCTGGAGGAGTGGCAATTCCTGGCGGAAGGGAACGCGATCTGCCAGCCCTGGTACCGCTTCGCGCCGGCCGGCGTGACCCTGACGGCGGACGGGACCACCGGGACGGTCGTCCTGACCGCCTCGGCCGCCGTTTTCCAGCCGGGGCACGCCGGCGTCAGGCTGCGGGTGGCGGGCCGCCAGGTCACCGTCCTGGACGTCCTGTCGGGGACGCAGGTGCGGGTCCTGGCGGCCGAGGCGCTGACCGGGACCGCGGCCACGGCGGTCTGGGACGAGCAGGCCTTCTCGCCCTTGCGGGGCTATCCGGTCTCGGCCGCGTTCCACCAGGACCGGCTGGTGATCGGCGGCTCGCGCGAGCTGCCGAACCGGCTGTGGCTGTCCCGCTCCGCCGACATCTGGAACTTCGACCTAGGCACCGGGCAGGATGACGAGGCGATCGAGTTCGGCATCCTGTCCGACCAGATCAACGCGATCCGGGCGGTGTTCTCGGGCCGGCACCTCCAGGTCTTCACCTCGGGGGCGGAATGGATGGTCACGGGAGAGCCGCTGACGCCCCAGGCCATCCAGCTCAATCGCCAGACCCGCATCGGCTCGCCGACCGACCGGTCGGTGGCGCCGCGCGACGTGGACGGGGCGACCCTGTTCGTGTCGCGCAACGGCCGGGAGATCCGGGAGTTCCTGTTCGCCGACAGCGAGCAGGCCTACCAGGCGACCGACCTGGCGCTGCTGGCCCGGCACCTCGTGGTCCGCCCGGTGGACCAGGACTACGACCAGGGCCGCCGGCTGATGCTGATCGTCATGGCCGACGGCACGCTGGGCGCGCTGACCCTGTTCCGCGCCGAGCAGGTCACCGCCTGGACCCGGATCGACACCGGCGGGACGATCCATTCGGTCGCGGTGGTCGGCGACGACGTCCATCTGCTGGTCCAGCGGCCGGAAGGCTTCTCGACCCGCTGGAACATCGAGCGGCTGGACGACGCGCTCCACCTGGATGCCGGCCTGTACGGCGAGAGCGACGAACCGGCCGCCGTGTGGTCGGGGCTCGACCACCTGGAGGGACGGGCCGTCGCGGTGGTGGCCGACGGCGTGCTGCGGCCGGACGCGACGGTGTCCGGCGGCGCCATAACCCTGGATCCGCCGGCCCGCACGGTGGAGGCGGGGCTTCCCTTCACCCATGTGGTCGAGCCGCTGCCGCCCAGTCCGCTGTCCACGGGCGGCGGCCGCGGGCCGGCGCTGCGGCTGATCGAGGTGGTCTTCCAGCTGGAGGACACCGCGGCGCTGCGGGCCGACGTGGGCGCCGGCCTGACCGATTTCCCGCTGCGCCGCCTGGGCGACCGGGCGCTGGGCGACACGGCCCCGCAGCGGGTCAGCGGCGACCGCCGGCTGCGCTCCCTCGGGTGGGCGCGGGACCAGACCAGACCGCTGTGGCGGATCGAGCAGGACGCTCCCCTGCCTTTCACGCTGCTCTCCGTAACCATGGAATTGAAGGTGAACGACTGATGGGTGGCATTGCCAACGTGGCCTTGCAGGCCCTGCCCGTGATCTCCAGCGCGCAGCGGGTGGTCAGCGGCTTCTCCAGCGCGTCGGACGCCCGCAAGGCGGCGGAGGCCGAGGCCCGGCGGAGAGCCGAGGAACTGGAGTTCGAGAAGCAGAAGGAGGCGAACCGCCAGCGGGAGCTGGCCGACCGGAAGCGCCACGCGGACGAGGTGCTGCGCGAGACCCACGCCCTCCAGACCCGGAAGCTCCTCCAGGACCAGGAGGCGGCGGCCGAGGCGCAGCGGGCGGACATCGAGACCCGCCGCGCCCAGATCCAGGCCAGTGCCGCCGCCGACGAGGCCGCCCGCCGCGAGGCCCTCCGCCGGGCGGTCGGGCGCACCCGGACAAGCCTGGGGACGCGGGGCGGCGGCACCTCCGACGGGTCGGGCGAGGCGGTGCTGCTCGGGCTGGTCAGCCGGACCGACGCGGACAGCCGGAGCGCCCAGGCGATCGAGCGGCTGCGCGGGCAGGCGCTGTCCCGGGAGGCCGAAGACACCCGCCGGCGCAACCTGCTGGACCAGTCGCAGCTGGCCGAGCGCCAGCGGCTCGAACTGTTCGGCAACGCCTATTAGAGCCGTACCCGATCAGGTCGATCCGCCCGAGACAGCTGATCCGATGCGTTGCGCCAGGGGCGCAACCTACGATCGTCGGCCCGCATCACCTCCGCCCTGCATCGAGCTGCACGGGGAATGGACATGTCATGACAGGACACATCAAGATCGGCGCGGTCCCCCCGCGCCGGCACTATATCGCCGACGGGACCCAGCGGGCCTTCGCCTATCCGTTCCCGATCTTCGCGTCGGAGGACCTGGAGGTCCATCTCGACGCCGCCCTCCAGACCGGCGGCTTCACGGTGACCGGAAGCGGCGCCACGTCGGGCGGCACCGTCACCTTCGACGCGCCGCCGGCCGAGGGCGTCCAGGTCACGCTGCTGCGCCGGCTGCCCTACGAGCGGGTGACCGACTTCCTGGAGAGCGGCGCGCTGCCGGCCCGGTCGCTCAACGACGAGTTCGACTACCTGACGGCCTGCGTCCAGCAGCTCGCCGACGACGCGCTGCTGACGCTGCGCTATGCCGCGACCGACCTGCCGGCCTCGTCGCTGCTGCCCGGACGGGCGGCGCGGGCGAACCGGCTGCTGGCGTTCGACGGCGGCGGCAACCCGACGGTGACGCCGGCGGTGGACGCCGACGCGCTGAGCAGCTACGTGGCGCCGGGAGCCGGCGCGGTGCGGCGCTCGATCCGCGACAAGCTGGCCGACGTGGCGTCGGTGCGCGACTTCGGCGCCGTGGGCGACGGCATCGCCGACGACACCCTGGCGATCCAGGCCGCGCTGACCGCGGCCACGTCCGTCTTCGTGCCGCCGGGCATCTACCGGGTGACCGGGACGCTGCCGGTGGGATACGGGCAGACGCTGCACGGGTCGGGCGCCGGCTCGATCCTGCGCGCCGGCGGAGAGGGCTTTCCGGTCGTGCTGCTGCCCGACAGCTACGCCGCGCTCCACCATCTGCGGATCGAGCAGGGCAGCGTCGGCATCAAGCTGACGGGGCGCGACGGGCCGTGCGTCCAGAACGCGGTGCATGACGTGACGGTATGGGATACGCAGACCGGCATCGTGCTGGACGGCGGCGACAGCCCGGACCGGCCCTGCTACTGGAACAATTTCGCGCGGGTGCTGGTGGTCCGCCATCTCCTGCACGGCGTCCACCTTGTCCGCACGGGGGAGGGCGACACGCCGAACGCCAACAAGTTCCACTGCGTCCGCGTCTATTCGCTGGCGGTGCCCAGCACCGGGTCGGGCTTCTATGTCCAGCACGGCCGCTACAACAACGCCTTCGTCGATTGCGAGGCGAACCTGTCGACCACGGCCCATTCCTGCTTCCGGATCGGGCCGGACACCGACAAGAACCTGCTGGTCAACCTCTATACCGAGTCGGTCGGCGGCGTCCCCAACGTGTACCTGGAGGCGGGCTCGAAGGAGACCTCGATCACCAACCTGTTCTCGGCGAGCGGCGGGCCGGCGATCTGGGACCAGTCGGGCGGCGAGTTCACGGCCTACAACGCGGGATATCCCGCCAAGAACCGGTTCAAGAAGAGCCAGGTCACCGACCTGACGGTGGAGGCCATGCGGTACGAGACCCGCTTCGTCGACCCGGCCGCGGGCGGGCTGGTGCTGCCCGACATGACGCGCTCGGTCCACCTGGTCAGCGCCTTCAACGGCGCCGTCGAGTTCCGCCTGCCGGCGCCCCTGGATGCCGAGGGACGGTCGCTGACGGTCAAGAAGATGGACGTGAGCGGCAATGCCGTGACGGTCACCGACGCCACCGGATCGGGGCCGGACGGCAGGCCGTTCCCGCTCGGCAGCCGGTACGACTTCGTCACCGTCGTCTCCAACGGAGCGGCCTGGTGGATCACGGCGGCCCACGCGGTGCCGGGCAACGCCGGCTTCTTCGAGGGCGGCAGCCTGTTCGAGCCGGACCTGGCGCGCAGCTTCTACCTGGTCAGCGCCTTTGGCGGTCCGACCGAGGTCCGGCTGCCGGCCCCGTCCTCCACCCTGGCGGTGGGGCGCACCGTGACGATCAAGAAATCCGACGTCGGCGGCCATGCCGTGACGGTCACCCAGGCCGGCGGCGGCGGACCCGACGGCGAGGCCATCGTCCTCGTCGAGAGGGGACATGCGGTGACCGCGATGTCCAACGGCGCCGCCTGGCACATCCTGGCGCGCAACCCATGAAAGGACCTGGAAACCGATGCTCGATGAAGGACAGGATATGCGGACCGCCCTGCTGGCGGTGGTCCTGCCGCCGGCGGTGAAGCGGGCCGTCGCAGCCTACGGGAAGATCTGCGAAGTCCCGCCGCCCGACGATCCGAAGGAGTTCACCGCCCTCCAGGGCGCCTGCAAGGCCGCGGTCGGCCACCTGGCGGCCCTGTTCCAGCTCCACCGGCTGGTCACGGCGACGCTGCCGAAGTCGGGGCCGGACGGCGCCGCCCCGGACGATAGGGCCCCGGGCGATCCGTTCGCCGAGGTCTATGCCCGGGCGGCGCGCACGATCGCCGAGCTGGACGGGACGGACGCCCCGGACGGGGACTGAACGGCGGTGGAGAGGTTCGAGAGTTTCAGGGATTTCCTGATCGTGTGGAACACGTTCCAGGACCTGCCGTCGCCCGACCACCACATGCGCATCGCCGAATGGCTGACCACGGGCTGGTACGGGGGGGACCGCCGGCTCCTGCTGATGGCGTTCCGCAACAGCGGGAAATCCACGGTGGTCGGGCTGTTCGCGGCCTGGCTGCTGAAGACCGATCCTTCCCTGAGGATCATGGTGCTGGCGGCCGACCTGGCGCTGGCCAAGAAGATGGTCCGCACCGTCAAGCGGATCGTCGAGCGCCACCCCCAGACCCAGGGCCTCAAGCCCGACCGGGCCGACCAGTGGGCCAGCGACCAGTTCACCGTCCGGCGGCCGATGGAACTGCGCGATCCCAGCATGCTGGCCCGCGGGATCGGGGCGAACCTGACCGGCAGCCGGGCCGACGTCGTGATCTGCGACGACGTGGAGGTCCCGCGCACCTGCGACACCGCGCCGAAACGGGAGGACCTGCGCGAGCGGCTGAGCGAGATCGACTATATCCTGGTGCCCGGCGGCATGCAGCTCTATGTCGGCACGCCGCACAGCTACTACACCATCTATGCCGACGAGCCGCGCGCCGAGATCGGCGAGGCCGTTCCCTTCCTCGACGGGTTCCAGCGGCTGCTGATCCCGATCCGGGACGCCGAGGGCAGGAGCGCCTGGCCGACGCGCTTCCCGGACGCGGCGATCGAGCGCATCCGCCGGGCGACCGGGCCGAACAAGTTCGAGAGCCAGATGATGCTGAAGCCGGTCAGCATCGCCGACGGGCGGCTCGACCCGGACCGCCTGCTGCCCTACGAGGCCGAGCTGGACTACCGCGAGGCCCGCGGCGTCCCGGTGCTGATGCTGGGCGACCGGCGGATGGTTTCCGCCAGCTGCTGGTGGGACCCGGCCTACGGGGCGCCGGAGGGCGCCGCGCGGGAGGGCAGGGCGGGGGACGGCAGCGTCCTGGCCGCCGTCTTCTCCGACGTCGACGGCGGCTACTGGCTGCATCGGATCCGCTACCTGACGGCCGTGCCGGACGGCGACGACCACGAGGCGGCGCAGCAGTGCCGGCAGGTGGCGGAGTTCCTGCGCGACCTCCACCTGCCGTCGGTCATGCTGGAGACCAACGGCGTGGGCAAGTTCCTGCCCGGCATCCTTCGGCGGGAGCTGGCCCGGTGCGGGGTCGGGGCCTCGGTCGTGGAGAAGACCTCCAGCGTGCCGAAGGACCGCCGCATCCTGGAGGCGTTCGACGCCGTGCTGGCCGCCGGCGCGCTGCATGCCCACCGCAGCGTCTGGGACACGCCCTTCGTGCGGGAAATGCGCGAGTGGCGCCCCGGCGGCCGGCACAAGGGCCATGACGACGGCCTGGACGCCGTCGCCGGCTGCCTGTCGAACGAGCCGGTCCGTTTCGGCTCGGTCGGCAGGCCCGGCCGGAGCGCCGACTGGCGCGGCGGCCCGCCGGGCCGGGCCGTGACCGACTTCAAAGTGTGACCTTCCCGCCAGCGGGAATGACCGGGCCGCCCATTCGGGGCGGCCTTTTTCCGTCCTGATCAGGAGAAAAGCAAATGCCTGAAGCTTCCGGGATCAATCTCTCCTGGTGGATCACCGTCGTCGAGCTGCCGATGCTGGCCGCCTTGTTCTGGCTGATCTGGCATGTCCGCCAGGAGTCGGAGGAGGCGCTCGACCGTGTCCACCGCCTGTCCGAGACGGCGCTGTCCCAGATGCGGGAGAGCCTGTCGGCCTACAAGCTGGAGGTCGCCAAGACCTACGTGTCCGTCGGCTACCTGAAGGACGTCGAGCGCCGGCTGACCGACCATCTGCTGCGCATCGACGCGAAGCTGGACGGGGCCGCCCTGATCCAGGCCGAGCGGTCGGGAGAGCGGCGATGACCCGGCGGAGGCTGGTGCCGGTCCCGGCGCCCGCCGCCGCTTCCGTGCGGCCCGCCGCGGGCGGGCCGGACGACGGCACCGTCGACACCTTCGCCCGCACCCTGTGGGGAGAGGCGCGGACCGAGACGCTGCGGGGCATCGAGGCGGTGGCCGCGGTCGTGATGAACCGGGCGGCCCTGGAGCCCGGCGCCGCCATCTCGGACATCTGCCGGCGGTTTCCCTGCTGGAGCGCCGACAATCCGGCCCGGTTCCGGCTTTCGGCCGTCCAGCCATCCGGTCCGGCGGGGAGCGGCCGGGCGTCGTCGGACGCCCTGCTGTTCGCGACCTGCCTGCGGATCGCCCGGCGGGCGGCGGCCGGCCTGCTGGACGACCCGACCGGGGGCGCCACCCTGTACCACGATGGCGGCGTCCTGCCGGACTGGGCGGCTCGGCTGGCGCCGACCGCGGAGATCGGCGACCGCCTGTTCTACGCGGCCGGCCCCGGGGTGCCGTCATGATCCCGCTGGCGCTGGCCCAGCTCGGGCTTCCGCTGCTCCTGAAGGCGGTCGGGGCCGGGCTGGAGAAGATCGACGGTCCCGTGGCGGCCCAGGCCGCGCAGGCGGTCCGGGCGGTGGACGCCGCGGTGGGCGACGGCAGCATCCCGGCCGCGTCGGTCGCCGAGGCGAACCGCCACGTGGAGCGGATGGCCGAGCTGGAATCGGGCGACCGGCGTGTCGCGCTGACCGAGGTGAACCGGAGCCTGCGGGCGGAAGTCGCGTCGGAGGACGCCTATGTCCGCCGGATGCGACCGACCTTCGGCTACATCATGGCGCTGACCTGGCTCGCCCAGATGCTCGCCATCGCCTGGGTGATCGTGACCGACCCGGGACAGGCGAACATGGTCATCACGGCGATGACCTCGCTCGGCACGATCTGGACCGTCGGCCTCAGCGTCCTGGGCATCTATGTCTACAAGAGGTCCGACGACAAGCGGGTCGCGGCGGGCGACGGGCCGGAGTCCGGGCCGTTCGCTTTCCTGGCGCGCCGGGTCGGAAAGGGGACGTCCTGAAGCGCGGCGGCCGCGGCGGCATCATGCCGCCGCGCCGTCGGGTTCCGGGGCGTCCGGCCCGCGCGGGCCGTCAGCCTTCCTCGTTGATCATCGCCTGGTAGATCTTCCAGGCGGTCTCGACGCTGACATGGCCCGAGCGCGCGCCGGCGGTCAGCATCGCGGTGGTCGGCTTGATCGGGACGCTGACCAGGCCGGTGTCGCCCATGGTCTCGACCACGTTCAGCGCATAGTTCATCGCGTTGCTGGAAGGCCGCTTCTCGTCGATTTGATAATGCAGTCGCGTATCCATGTTTTCCTCCTGGTGGTGGACCTGTAAAGGCAAGATCGGTGCCAATCACCAGGGAGTCCGATCCTTGCCTCGGGTACGAAACAAAAGGCATGGCGGAACATGGGCTTAGCGCACAGGATGAGCTCGGGGGCGGTGGAATCCATCCTTCCGCCATGGTTAGCGACAGATTAGCAACCGGTCCGGCTTTGCAAATTGCCGAAGGGGCCGCGCGTCGCGTCTCGCATTCTGCAAAATGAATGGGGTTATTCCGCGAAAGCCGCCCGGCCTTTGCACCGCGGCGCGTTTGGGCTAGTGTCCCGGCCATGACCAGCGACACCGTCATCTACCACATGTGCCGGGCAGAGGAATGGTCGGCAGCCGAGCGCGCCGGAAGCTATCCCGGCTCGTCCCAGGACGCCGCCGACGGCTTCATCCATTTCTCCACCGCCGCCCAGATCGTCGAGAGCGCCGCGAAGCACCGGAAGGGGCAGGCCGGCCTTGTCCTGCTGACCGTGCGCGCCGACCGGCTGGGACCCGCCCTGAAATGGGAGCCGTCGCGCGGCGGGCAACTCTTCCCCCATCTCTACGGCGCCCTGCCGGTCGGGGCGGTCGTCGCGGTCGACCCCCTGCCGCTGGGTCCCGACGGTCGGCACCGGTTTCCGCAGACCGTCGCCGACGATACCCGGAGTAATGACGGAAATTGATCGACCTCTTTCCCGTAGCGGGGCCGCTGCTCCGCCGGCTCGATCCGGAAACCGCCCACGGCCTCACGGTCTCGGCCCTGAAGACCGGCTTGGTGCCGGCCAGCCGCGCCGCCGCCGATCCGGCCCTGGCCTGCCGCGTGTGGGGGCTGGATTTCGCCAATCCGGTCGGCCTCGCCGCCGGGTTCGACAAGAACGCGGAAGTCCCGGACGCCATGCTGGCCCAGGGTTTCGGCTACGTCGAGGTGGGCAGCGTGACGCCCCGCCCGCAGCCCGGCAACCCGCGTCCGCGCGTGTTCCGCCTGCCGGAGCAGCGGGCGATGATCAACCGCTACGGCTTCAACAATGACGGGCTGGATGTCGTCGCGGCCCGCCTGGAGGGCCGGTCGGGCCGGCCGGGGCTGGTCGGGGCCAATGTCGGCAAGAACAAGGAGACGGCGGACGCCGCGGCCGACTACGCCATCGGCATCCGCCGGCTGGCCCGGCTCGCCGATTACCTGGTGATCAACGTCTCGTCGCCCAACACGCCCGGCCTCCGCATGCTCCAGGGCCGCGGACCTCTGGCCGAACTGCTCGACCGGTCGCTGGCCGCCCGTGCCGAGTCGGCCGCCGCCGGCAAGGTGCCGCCGCTGCTGCTGAAGATCGCGCCGGACCTGACCGACGAGGACAAGGGCGACATCGCGGAGGTGGCGCTGGCCAGCGGCATCGACGGGCTGATCGTCTCCAACACGACGGTTTCCCGCCCACCCGGGCTGCCTCCGGCGATCGCGGCGGAGACCGGCGGGCTGAGCGGGGCTCCCCTGATGGCGGCATCCACCGCCGTGCTGGCCGACATGTACCGCCTGACCGGAGGCAGGCTTCCGCTGGTGGGATGCGGCGGCATCGAATCCGGCCGCGACGCCTATGCCAAGATCCGCGCCGGCGCCTCGCTGGTCCAGCTCTACACCGCCCTGGTCTACCGGGGGCCGCGTCTCGTGGGCGAGATCAACCGCGACCTTGCTGCCCTTTCGCGCGCCGACGGGTTTCCTTCCCTGAAGGACGCCGTCGGGGCCGACCACCGGCGGGCTTCACCCGTTTCTCCCGCAGCTTGAAGGGCGACATGCATTCCGAAGACACTCCCGCGGCGGTCCCGCTCCATTCCGGGATCGCCGCGCTCGCGGACCGCTATGACGGCTACATCCTCGATCTCTGGGGAGTCCTGCACAACGGGGTCGAGGCCTATCCGGGCGTGATCGACTGCCTGGACCGGCTGAGGACCCGGGGCAAGCGGGTCTGCCTGCTGTCCAACGCGCCGCGCCGCTGCGCCGGCGTCGCGGAGAAGCTGGCCGGCATGGGCATCACGCCGGACCATTACGACCACCTGATGACCTCGGGGGAGGCCACGCACGACGCCCTGGCCGATCCGCCGGACGAGTGGCACGCGGCGCTCGGGAGCCGCTGTCTCCATATCGGACCCCCGCGCGACGCCGACGTGTTCGAGGGACTCCCGATCGAGATGGTCGACGATCCGGCGCGGGCGGATTTCGTCGTCAATACCGGCATCGACAGCTTCGACGAGACGATCGCCGACTACGAGGCGATCCTGAAATCCTGCGCCGCGCACGCACTGCCGATGGTTTGCGCCAATCCCGACCTCGTCGTGGTGGTCGGCACCAAGATGGCGATCTGCGCCGGCATGTTGGCCCAGCGCTACGAGGAGCTGGGCGGTTCCGTGCGCTATCACGGGAAGCCGCACGCCCCGGTCTACCGGCGCTGCTTCGATCTGCTCGGCATCCAGGACCGGGCAAGGATCGCGGCGGTCGGCGACAGCTTCCGGACCGACGTGGCGGGGGCCAATGCCGCCGGGATCGACGCCCTTCTGGTGACCAGCGGCATCCACCTGGAGGAACTGGCCACCGCCTGGGGCGAGCACCCCGATCCGGCCAGGCTGGCCGCCGCCGCCGCCGCGAGCGGCCATACTCCCCAGGGCGCCATCCCGCGGTTCCACTGGTGACAGGAGCGCAGGACGTCGATCCGGATGGCAGGCCGGCCCCCGCCCGCGCGGCGGTTGCCGGCCTGCGGGGTATCGATCCCGACGGTCAGTTGCCGTCGCTTGCCGCCGCACGCCGGGCGCCGACGACATCGAGCGCCGCGTTCACCAGGGCGCCGCACCGGAGTTCCTCGTCCGGCGCGGGATCCGCGTTCACGTCGAAGTCCGACTCCTCCGCCATGCCGGAGAAGCGCATGTTCTGGAAGGCCGAGGCATCCCGGAAGTAGCAGATCAGGAAAACCCGGATCGCGGCCGTGAGATTGGTGTCGGCCCGCTTCTCGTCGATCATCGAGATGATCTCGTTGATGGACCGCTCCTCGCGCCGGCAAATATCGGTAAGCGAGGTCCACATCACCTGCTCCATCCGAATGCTGGTCCGGCGTCCTGAGACCGTCACGTTACGGCAGATCAATGCCGTGTCCATATTCGTCGCTTGCATCGACACCACCACCACTCTGTTAGCCACATATGCCTTGGGCGAAAGATGATATGGCTTTGGTACTATGCAGACGATCGTATGACAACGCAGAAAGTTATATGAAGAAGCAAATTACCCAAAAATGACACAGATGGGCTACCCCAAGGGTTCAGGGCTCGATGATCGGACTGGCGAAGGAGGCTGGCGGATTGGGGTGGATGAAGCCGTTTGCGGGGTACGTCTTGCCGAAGCTCCCCGTCGGCCGGTACAGGACCTGGACCGAGGTCCAGTCGTTGCCGGGGGAAACGTCCCGGACCAGATCCCGCGAGATCCGGCCCTTGGCCCCGCCGCGCGGCGCCCAGTTGGCATGTTCGATCACGATCGTGCGCGAATCCAGGACATGCCTGACCAGGGCCACGTGGCCGGACGGCATCGCCGTGGTCCGCTGGAAGACCATCACGGCGTCGCGACGGGGATGCTGCCCCGTTTCGTAGCGTCCCTTGGCGTGGGGCCACCACATCCAGGCATTGCCCGAGAGTTCGATCGCGCCCGCTTGCCGGACGAACTGTACGCAGTTCACGTAGCCGGCCAGGGCGGGTCCGGACAGGGACAGGGCCGTCAGCGTGAAAAGAACCCCTGCAACTCCCGACTTCGCTAACCGGAGAAAAGGCATGGTCCGCTCCCTGGCCTGTTTTCTCCTTCTACAGCGGCAGCCGTTCCGTCAGCAAGCAGAGATGTTGTATCGATAACACACATTGTAAAAATAACCCTCATCCGAAAGGGGTGGAGAACTGATTTCGCCCGGTCGAGGGTACAAACAAGTCGGTCTGTCGGAAGTGAAGCTGAAGTAACAGGCGCGGCCAGCGTGCCGTTCGGGTTGGTTTCGGTTGTCCGGTCGGCTCGGAATACCCGGTTTTCCTACCTTTCACGAGCCTGCCTGCGGCAAATTGTCTGCCTGCGCGGTTTGGTGCTCCCGGAGCGCGATTCCGTGTTGGCAAAGCATCGAAGGGACATTTATAAAGACCGCATCAGTTTGCTGCAGTGCAACAAGAATGAAACTATCGGAGTTCCAACAGATGTCCCAGAACAATTTCGACTTCGGCAAGCTGTTCAATGGCCAGGTTCCGAATCTCGACGTCAAGGCGCTGATCGACGCGCAGAACCGCAATTTCGAAGCCATGGTCAAGGTCGGCAGGATTTTCGCCGATACGGCCCAGACCCTGATCAAGCGCCAGGTCGAGATCGCCGAGGCGAACCTGAAGGACTCCGCGGAGAGCGCCAAGGCCGTCCTGGCGGTCAAGGATCTGCCGGCCACCCTGAACATGCAGGCGGAACTCGCGAAGACCACGGCCGACAAGGTCAGCGCCCAGGTCCGCGAACTGTCGGAGATCGCCGCCAAGGGCGGCCGGGAAGCCTATTCGGTCATCAGCTCCCGCACCCAGGAAAGCGTCGCCGAGCTGAAGGCGCTGACGGTCTCCAAGGCCGCCTGAGATCGCAGGCGCGGCAGCGGGTCCGCCGCCGCGCCGGATCGACGGCAACGGGTCATCCAAGGCCGCGCCGGCACCGGCGCGGCCTTTCCCGATTCCGGCTTGTCCCATCGGCGTCGGGCGGGAGGGAACCTTTGGCCGGTCGTCGCGTTGATGCCGCGCCCGCGCCCCTCCGGGTGTCGGCAAAGGTGACGACGATGACCATCCTGAACGTAAGGCACGTGACCGTGTACCGCTACTCGACGCCGGTGAGCTTCGGGGAGCACCGCCTGATGTTCAGACCGCGCGACAGCCACGACATGCGGCTGCTCGAAACCAGGATGGCGATCAGCCCGCCGCCGACCGACATCCGGTGGATGCACGACGTCTTCGGCAACTCGATCGCCATCGCCTCGTTCGACCAGACGGCGGCCGAACTGCGGTTCGAGAGCTCCATCCGGCTGGATCATTTCGGCCTGTCCGATCCCGACTTCCCGATCGAGGACTACGCGAAGACCTATCCCTTCTCCTACTCGGCCGAAGAGATCCCGGATCTCGGGCGCACGACGGAGCGCCATTTTCCAGATCCCGACCATCTGGTCGACGAGTGGGCCAAGCAGTTCATCCGGACCGACGGCCCGACCGAGACCCAGGAGATGCTGGTCGCGATGACCCGCACCATCAAGGAGAGCTTCACCTACAAGGCGCGGGTCGCCGTCGGGACCCAGAGCCCGGCGGAGACCCTGGGGAGCCGGTCCGGCACCTGCCGCGACTTCGCGCTCCTGATGATGGAGGCGGCGCGCACG
The DNA here is from genome assembly GCF_016653635.2 of Skermanella sp. TT6. Taxonomy (NCBI): domain Bacteria; kingdom Pseudomonadati; phylum Pseudomonadota; class Alphaproteobacteria; order Rhodospirillales; family Azospirillaceae; genus Skermanella; species Skermanella cutis. The sequence goes on along the minus strand of NZ_CP067420.1, from coordinate 4,592,059 downwards.
CTGGGCTTCGCCGCCCGCTTCGTCTCGGGCTATCTCTACGACCCCGCGGTCGACGGCGATCCCGAAAGCCGGGTCGGCGGCGGCGCGACCCATGCCTGGGTCCAGATCTACCTGCCGGGTGCGGGATGGGTCGAGTTCGACCCGACCAACGGCATCGTCGGCGGCGCCGGCCTCATTCGGGTCGCGGTCACCCGGGACCCGGCGCAGGCGGTTCCCCTCGGCGGCGACTGGTTCGGCGAGGCGGAGGATTTCCTGGGCATGGAGGTCGAGGTGACCGTCACCTCCGAATAGCGGGCCGGCCTCGGAGACTTTGCGGGGAGTGAAACCGGAGCGTCAAAAATCCGTCACGCATGTCCGCTATATTGCGGATAGCCGCTCCCCGGAATTTCGAGGCAGGACGTCATGTCTGCATGTGCGCCCGTGCAGCGCAGCTACCGCTTGCCAGGACCGAACAGGACGACGCCCGGGGAAGGCGGCTTCAGGGTCGGGGACCTGATCATCCCGTTGCCGTCGATCGACCCGCACGTGCATTGCACGCGGGTCTACGACATCTTCGCCGACCATCCGGAATGGCCGGCGCTGGCGGTGGTCAACCGCGGCGCCGTGGTCGGGATGATCGCCCGGCCGGACCTTTACGCGACCTTCGCCAAGCCGCTGCTGCGCGACCTGTACGAGCGCCGGCCGATTTCCCTCCTCATGGACCGCCTGCCGCTGGTCGTCGACGCCGACCTCAGCCTGGACGAGGTCAGCCAGCGCATCGCCCACGCCAAGCCGGAGGCGCTGGTCAGCGGCTTCATCATCACGGAACGGGGCGAGTATCGCGGGATCGCGACGGCGCTGGCGCTGATGGGCAGGTCGGTCGAGCAGGCCCGGGCCAAGAACCGCGAGCTGGAGGAGGCCCGCAGGGCGGCCGAGGCGGCCAACTCCGCCAAGAGCAGCTTCCTGGCCAACATGAGCCACGAGCTGCGCACGCCGCTCAACGCGGTGATCGGGTTCGCCGAGCTGATCGAATCGGAGGTCTTCGGTCCCCTCGGCAACGAGCGTTACGCGGAATACGCGGCGGATATCCGCGTCAGCGGCCACCATCTGCTCGACCTGATCAACGACCTGCTCGACCTGTCCAAGGCCGAGGCGAACCGGCTGGAGCTGAGCGAGGGAAAGATCGACGTGCGGTCGATCGTCGGCTCCAGCGTCAGGATCGTCGCCGAGCTGGCGCAGCGCGGCGGCGTCACCCTCCGGGCGGAGGTCCCGGCACCGCTGCCGCCGCTGTGGGGGGACGAGCGCAAGCTTCGCCAGATGGTCCTGAACCTGGTTTCCAACGCGGTCAAGTTCACGCCGGCCGGCGGCGGCGTGACGGTTTCCGCCGCCCTGACGGAGGAGGGCGGGCTGGCGGTCGCCGTCTCGGATACCGGCATCGGGATGAGTCCCGACGAGCAGGTCAGGGCGATGGAGCCGTTCAGCCAGATCGACAACGCCATGAACCGCCGCCAGAAGGGGACGGGGCTGGGGCTGCCCCTTACCCGGCGGCTGGTCGAGTTGCATGGCGGCAGGCTGCGCATGGACAGCGTTCCCGGCTGCGGCACCACGATCACCCTGTATTTCCCGCCCGAACGCCTGGAATCGCGCGTGGTCAGCCCGGCGGAGGCGTGAGCAGGGTCCGGAACTCCGCCACCACCGCCTCGTAGATCGGCCGCTTGAACGGGACGATCAGGTCGGCGAGCCGGTCCGGCTCTATCCATTGCCAGGCGTCGAACTCCGGGTGGTCGGTGACCAGGTCGATGTCGCCGTCGGTTCCGGTGAAGCGGGCCAGGATCCATTTCTGCTCCTGCCCGCGGTACTTGCCCTTCCAGACCTTGCCGATCAGGTGGGGCGGCAGGTCGTAGCGCAGCCAGCCCTCCGTCTCGGCGACCACCTCGGCCGCCCCGGTGCCGATCTCCTCGACCAGCTCGCGGAGTGCTGCCTCGCGCGGGGTCTCGCCGGCATCGATGCCGCCCTGGGGCATCTGCCAGGCGTCGGGCGTGTCGATCCGCCGGCCGACGAAGACCTTGCCGCCGGGGTTGACCAGCATGATGCCGACGCAGGGCCGGTAGGGCAGTTTGTCCGATTTGCTCATGGGGGCTTCTTCCTGCCGGACGGTTTACCGGTCGGCCTGCTTGTTGACGAGCGCCGTGATGGGGGCCAGCACGATGCCTTTCCCTTCCAGCGTCTTGATCCAGTCGCTGAGCTGGTCCAGCGTCACCGGGTATGGCTGGGCGATCCCGACCGCGGCGCCGTCCAGCCGGGCCGCCTCCTCAAGCAGGCGCATGCGGGCCTCGATCGCGGGTCTCGAAGGCACCTCGTCGATCAGCGTGTCGGCGATGGCGCGGGGCAGGCCGATCCGGGTCGCCTCCCGCGCGGCGATGCTGCGGGCGCCCGGCCGGGCGTCCAGGAACATCAGTCCGCGCCGGTTCACCTCGGCCAGCATCGGGCGGACACTGTCGGGGGCCCCGGTGAAGCGGTTACCCGACAGGGACAGGACTCCGACATACCCGGAGACCCGCCCGAGCGATCCCAGCAGCCTCTGCTGGTTGCGGTCGCCGTCGAGGGAGACCAGCAGCGCGCCGGGGCCCGGATCGTTGCGCGGGAAGTCGGCCGGCTCGGCCGGCAGGTCGAGCATCACCTCGTGCCCCAGCCGGCGCGCCTGGTCCACCCAGGTGCCGAGCTGGCCGGCGCCGCTCGCGAAGGCCAGGGTGACGGCCCCCGGCAACCCCTCGATCGCCCGGAGCGTCGCGCCGGACGAGATCCCCAGGGGGCCGACCACCAGGGCTATGCGCGGGCGCTTGTCGTCGTGGAAGAAGGGGCGGGCATAGGTCTGCCACGGCGTCCTGCCGTCGGATGCGATCCGGGGCAGCGGGCCGCGCGGGGAGTCCTCGATCAGGCCGGCCGCCGGGGCCGGCACCATCGGGACCGGATCGTAGGGCGAGTTGACGGCGGCCGGCGCCGCCTTGGCCGGCTCGGCCTGGATCACGCCGCCGCTGTCCGGGGCCAGGACGGGGACGACGATCCGGGGGACCGCAGCCGCCAGTTCGCGTTCAGTCTCCTCGGCCCCGCCGACCAGCCAGGCCGCCGTCCATCCTACCAGCAGGACGGGAAGCAGGACCGCGAGCGCCCCCGCGGCCCGCCGGCCGTTGCGCGACCTGGCCGTCGCCTTCGCCGCCAGGGCCACCGTCCGGATGCGCCGGGTGACCAGGTTGCGCTCGACGCCGGTGTCGATCTCGGTCGACAGCGTCCGCTCGCCGTCGACCACCGGCCCGGCCGCCTTCCGCCGCCGCGGCTTCAGCCTGGCGAAAGCCTGGGCTACGGCGCGGCGGATGGCGGCGATGTCGATGGCGACCTTGACCTTGGGGGCTTTCGCCTTCGGAGCCTGTTTGGCGGCGGTTGCCATCGGGGGTGCGCGGTCCTCAGTTCACGGCGCGGGTGTTGAACAGCGACACGCCGCGGATCAGGTCGAGCGCCCGGGCGAGCTGGTAGTCGAACTGGTCGTTGGCTGCCGCCGCCGCCGCATCGGCGTCCTCGCCCTGGGGCGTACCCTGGGCGCCGGGCCCCGGAGCGGGGGTGGCCGGAGCGGGGTTGGCCGGAGCGGGAGCCTGGGCGGGCGGGGCCGCCTGGGGGGCCGGCTGCCCCTGCTGGCCGCCGTTCACGGTGTCGTTGCGGAGAGCGCCGCGCAGGTCCGCCTCGCGGCGGCGCAGTCCCTGCTGGATCTCCTCGACGCGCGCCGGCTGGACCTCGATGTCCGGGCTGATGCCGAGCGCCTGGATCGAGCGGCCCGACGGCGTGTAGTAGCGCGCGGTGGTCAGGCGCATGGCGCCGTGGCCGGGCAGGGGGATGATGGTCTGGACCGAGCCCTTGCCGAAGGACTGGGTGCCCAGCACGATCGCCCGGCGGTGGTCCTGAAGCGCGCCGGCGACGATCTCCGACGCGGAGGCCGAGCCGCCGTTGATCAGCACCACGATGGGCTTGCCCTTGGCGAGGTCTCCCGCCTTGGAATTGTAGCGCTGGCCGTCCTCCGGCTTTCGGCCCCGGGTCGAGACGATCTCGCCCTTGTCCAGGAAGCTGTCGGACACCGAGATCGCCTGGTCGAGCAGTCCGCCCGGATTGTTCCGCAGGTCGATCACGTAGCCGGTCAGCTTGTTGCCCAGGTCCTTCTCCAGCCGCTCGACCGCCCGCTCCAGGCCCATCTGGGTCTGCTCGTTGAAGGTGGTGATCCGGATATAGCCGACGTCGCCCTCCTCCCGGTAGCGGACGGACTGGATCTTGATGGTGTCGCGGGTGATGCTGACGTCGAACGGCTCGGAGCCCTCGCCCCGCCGGATCGTCACCTTGATGTCGCTGCCCACGGGGCCGCGCATCTTCTCGACCGCGTCGGCCAGGCTCATGCCGGAGATCGCCTCGCCGTCCAGGTGGGTGATCAGGTCGCCGGGCTGGATGCCGGCGCGGAAGGCCGGCGTCTCGTCGATCGGCGAGACGACCTTGATCAGGCCGTTCTCCATCGTGACCTCGATGCCGAGACCGCCGAACTCGCCCCGGGTCTGCACCTGCATGTCCTGGAAGCTCTTGCGGTTCAGGTAGCTGGAATGCGGGTCCAGCGAGGTCAGCATGCCGTTGATGGCCGTTTCGATCAGTTGCTCGTCGGTGACCTGCTCGACATACTCCGACCGGACGCGCTCGAACACGTCGCCGAAGAGGTTGAGCTGCCTGTAGGTTTCCGAGGTGTTGGTCTCGGCGATCGCGCAAGCCGGCGCCAGGAATAGTACGCCCGCCAGGGCGGCAGCACTGATCGTTTTCATCATCTAACCTTGTCCTTTCCCATCGGAAGCGGGGAGGCCGCGCTGCGGGTTGATGGGCTGACCGTTCCGTCGCAGCTCGAAGTAGAGATCGGGATTGCCGTCCGCCGGGCTACCCATCACGCCCAGGGGTTCGCCCGCCAGGACGCGCTGGCCGACTTTGGTGTCGATACGGCCCAGTCCTGCGATAAGACTATGATATCCATTCGGATGTTCAACGATCAAGATGAGGCCGTAGCCGCGGAACGGCCCGGCGAACATGATCGACCCGGACGAGGGGGCCACCACCTGGGCGCCCGGCCGGGCCGAGACCGTCAGCCCGCGGCTGGTCACGCCGAACTTGTCCGCCTCGCCGTAGCGGGTGGTCACCTGGCCGGCGACCGGCAGGCGCGATGCCCCCTCTCCCGGCCCGCCGTCCGGGCGATCAGGCGCGGTGGGCGGCGTGATGGAGGCGGCGATCTCGCGCTCCCGCTCCGCGGCGGCGGCGGCCGCGCGGGCGGCCTGCTCGCGCTCCGCCTTCTCCCGTTCGGCCTTGGCCCGGGCGAGCGCCTCGGCCTTGCGGCGCTGCTCCTCGCGCCGGCGCTGCTCCGCCTCGCGTTCCAGCCGCTCGATCAGGCCGCGCAGGTCCTGCGCCTCGTTGCCGAGCCGGGCCATCCGGTCCGAGACCTGGCGGCGTTCCTCCTCGGTCTGTTGCTGAAGCTCCTGCCGGCGCTCGACCAGCCTGGCGATCTCGTCCTGGCGGGCCGCCAGCGCGGTGCGGGCGCCCTGCGCCTGGGCGCGCCGGCCCGACAGGTCGGCGCGCAGGTCGGCCAGCCGCTGGAGGGACACGGCCAGCGCCTCCGCGCGCTCCCGCAGGATCGGCACGGCCGAGCGCAGCAGCAGAGCGCTGCGCAGGGTGTCGACCGGCGATTCCGGGCGGGCGATCATGGCTTCGGGCGGGATCCGGGACAGCCGCTGCAATCCGCCGAGCAGTTCGGCGATGCTGGCCCTGTCGGCGTCGAGCTTGCCGGCCTGGGCCGACTCCTCCGCCTCCAGGGCGCGGAGCGTCTCCTCCAGCCCGGTCAGCTCGGTTTCGAGTTTCGCGGCCTCGTCGGCGGTCTGGACCAGGCGGGTGCGGAGCCCTTCCAGTTCCCGCTCCAGCGCCTCGCCCGAGCGGGCGAGCGCCGCGTCCCGCTGCCGGCCCGCCTCGATCTGGCGCTCGATTTCGGTCAGGGCGCGCTGGGACGCGCGGGGGTCGGCCTGCGCCCAGGCCGGTTTTCCGGCAGGCCCGCCCCCGGAGAAACCGCCGAAGCCGCCCGCGGCGCCGAGGAGGGCAGCCGCCGCCAATGCCGCCCTCCGCATCCTGCTACTCCGCCGCGCCGCTTGAGGCGCGGCGAATCAGCGACCGGCCGGTCATCTCCGCCGGCTGCGGCAGCTTCATCAGGTCGAGCATGGTCGGCGCGATGTCGGCCAGCTTACCGTCGCCCAGGCCCACCGCGTCGGCCGGCCCGTTGACCAGCATCAGCGGCACCAGGTTGAGCGTGTGGGCGGTGTGCGGGCCGCCGGTGACCGGGTCGCGCATCATCTCGCAGTTGCCGTGATCGGCGGTGACCAGCAGGGTCCCGCCCTGCGCGGTGACGGCGTCGACCAGGCGGCCCAGGCAGGCGTCCACCGCCTCGACCGCCTTGACCGCGGCTTCCAGGATGCCGGAATGGCCGACCATGTCGGGGTTGGCGAAGTTGATCACCAGCATGTCGAACCTGCCGGAACCGACCGCCTCGACCGCCTTGTCCGCCAGTTCGGGCGCCGACATCTCGGGCTGGAGGTCGTATGTCGCGACCTTGGGGGAGGGCACCATGATGCGCTCCTCGCCCGGATAGACCCTCTCCTCCCCGCCGTTGAAGAAGAAGGTCACGTGCGGGTACTTCTCGGTCTCGGCCATGCGGAGCTGGGTCAGGCCGGCGTCGGACACGACCTTGCCCAGCACGTTGGTCAGTTCCTTCGGCGGGAAGATCGCGCTCAGCTGCTCGTTCAGCTCGGCCGAATACTCGACCATGCCGGCGGCGGCGGCGAACCGGATCGGGTTGCGCCGGTCGAAGCCCTTGAAGGCGGGATCGAGCAGGGCGGTCAGGATCTCCCGCGCGCGGTCGGCGCGGAAATTGACCATCAGGACGCCGTCGCCGTCCTTCATGCCGGTATAGCCGTCGATCACCGTGGGCAGGACGAACTCGTCGCCGGTGTCCGCCGCGTAGGCGGCGTCGATGGCGGCCAGCGGGTCCGGCGCCTCCAGGCCCTGGGCGGCGACCATCGCGTTGTAGGCCCGCTCCACCCGTTCCCAGCGCTTGTCCCGGTCCATGGCGTAGTAGCGGCCGTCGATGGTGCCGAAGCGGATGCCGGGCACGCCCTCGATCGACTTCAGGAACTCGCCGACCTGCTCGCGGGCGCTGCGCGGCGGCACGTCGCGGCCGTCCAGGAAGCCGTGGATCACGACCGGCACGCCGGCGGCGCTGAGCGCCTTGCACAGGGCGGTGAAATGGGACTGGTGGCTGTGGACGCCGCCGGGGGACAGCAGGCCCATCAGGTGGCAGGAGCCGCCGGAGGCCTTCAGCGCGTCGATCAGGCCGTTCAGCGCGGGGTTATGCTCCAGCTCGCCCTCGGCGATCGCCTTGTCGATCATCGGCAGGTCCTGGAACACGACCCGGCCGGCGCCGAGATTCATGTGGCCGACCTCGGAGTTGCCGATCTGGCCCCTGGGAAGGCCGACATCCTCCTCCGACGCATGGAGGAACGCGCGGGGACAGGACTGCCAAAGCCGGTCGAACACGGGGGTATGGGCCTGCGCCACGGCGTTGTCCGCCGGATCCTCGCGATAGCCCCAGCCATCGAGAACGCAAAGGACGACGGGGCGGGGGCGTTTGATATCGGTCATGGCGGACATAGCACTATCCCAGTTTGGTAAAGGATCCGTTTCGGCAGCCGTGGAACAGGCCGGACCCAACGGACAGTTTATGCACGATGATAAGGGTGTCCCGCCAGAATCTGTTGCGCCCTGTAAAGCTGCTCCGCCAGCATGGCGCGCACCATCAGGTGGGGCCAGGTCATGGGACCCAGCGCCAGCATCAGGTCCGCCCGCTTCGCCACCGCCTCGCCATGACCGTCCGCCCCGCCGATCAGGAAGGCGACGTCGCCGACGCCCGTGTCCCGCCAGCCGCCCAGCTTCTCGGCGAAGCGCTCGCTCGACAGGGCGGCGCCGCGCTCATCAAGCGCCACGATCGTGGCAGCATTGGGGACGGCCGACAGCAGCAGGTCGGCTTCCAGGCGCTTCAGCTCGTCGGGCGGCACGCGCTTCTTCGACTCGACCTCCTTGAGGACGAGCGGCCAGGTCATCCGCCGGGCGTACTCCTCGTACAGGTCGCGCGCCGCCCCGGCCCGCGCCCGCCCGACGGCGGCGAGCCAGATCTTCATGGGCCTACCTTCTCAGTGCCGTACCGGACCGATCCGTCCAAGCCTGCCGGTCAGGCGTACAGCATGTCCTGCCGAGCCGCCGGCGGCTCGATGCCCCACATCTTCTCGATGTTGTAGAAGCTGCGGACCTCGGGCCGGAACAGGTGGACGATGACGTCGCCGGCATCGATCAGGACCCAGTCCGCCTGCGGCAGGCCCTCGATCTCGACGGCGGCGGCCCCGGCGACCTTCAGCTTCTCGCGCAGATGCTCGGCCATGGCGCCGACCTGCCGCGTCGAGCGGCCCGATGCCACGACCATGTAGTCCGCGATGGTGGTTTTGCCGGCGAGGTCGATCACGACGATGTCCTCGGCCTTGTCGTCGTCCAGGGACTTGACGACCAGCTCGCTGAGCTGCCTGGGCAGGTCCATATGGGAGGGTTCCATAGGGGGGAGCTGTTGGGAGTTCGACCCGTTTTCAGGGGTCTGTTGCATGAACGTAGCTATGGCTTTCACCTCTATTGAACGGGTTGACCGCCGGAAGCGACCGCCGCGGCCTGCGCGCGGCGCTTCCGGATTTCCGTCGCCGATGCCGGATGCAACGGGTTCTGGAAAAACACCCAGGCCGGCGGCCGCATGTCCGCGAGCCCCCGGGCCCGGGCCTGGCCGACCCGGCGACACCTGTAGCGTTGCGCGGCCTGGCCGTGCAACGCACTTAAAGAATATGGAGGGCGACTGAAGACTGCAACGGGTGTCCCGTTAAAGATTCGCGTCCAGTTCTGCCAGCGGGGGATCTGGGTCAGGTTGTCGGCGCCCATCAGCCAGACGAAGCGGGTCCGCGGGAAGTACCGGTGCAGTCCGGCCAGTGTCTCCGCCGTGAAGCGGGTTTCCAGCGCGCACTCCACGTCGGTGACGACGATCCGCGGGTGCCGGGCGACCAGCCGGCCGCCGGCCAGTCGCTCTTCCAGCGACGCCATGTCGCGGGTCGATTTCAGCGGGTTCTGCGGGCTGACCAGCCACCAGACATAGTCCAGGTCGAGCAGCTTGAGCGCCAGCAGGCTGATGTGGCGATGCCCCTCGTGGGCCGGGTTGAACGACCCGCCGAGCAGCCCGACCCGGCGGCCGGCCCAGGTCCGGCCGCCGTAGAGTGTCACCCTCGTCACGCCGGGTCCCGGCTCCCCTCGGCCGCAGTACCGGTCATGCTCCCGATCATGGGCGGACCTGCCCGGTGCCGCGGACCTGGTACTTGTAGCTGGTCAGCTGTTCGGCGCCGACCGGGCCGCGGGCGTGGAGCTTGCCGGTGGAGATGCCGATCTCCGCCCCCATGCCGAACTCGCCGCCGTCGGCGAACTGGGTCGAGGCGTTCAGCAGCACGATGGCGCTGTCCACCTGGCTGAGGAACTTCTCGGCCGCCGCCGCGTCCTCGGTTACGATGCTGTCGGTATGGTGGGAGCCGTGGCGGTTGACATGCTCGATCGCGGCGTCGACGCCGTCCACCACCCGGACCGAGATGATCGCGTCCAGATATTCCGTGTCCCAGTCGGCGGCCGTCGCCGGGACCGCGCGGCCGTCGATCCTCCGGGTCGCCTCGTCGCCGCGCACCTCGCATCCGGCGGCGATCAGGGCGTCCAGGACGGCGGGCAGGACGGTTTCGGAAACGGAACGGTCCACCAGAAGCGTCTCGGCCGCCCCGCAGACGGAAGTGCGGCGCATCTTGGCGTTCAGCACGATGTCGCGCGCCTTCGCCGGATCGGCGGCGGCATCCACATAGACGTGGCAGATGCCGTCCAGATGCTTGATCACGGGGATCCGGCTTTCCGCCGCGACCCGCTGGATCAGCGACTTGCCGCCGCGCGGGATGATCACGTCGATGTCGTCCACCATGGTCAGCATTATGCCGACGGCGGCGCGGTCGGTGGTCGGCACCAGCTGGATCGCGTCCTCGGGCAGGCCGGCGACGCGCAGGCCGTCGCGCATGCAGGCGATGATGGCCCGCGAGGATTCGAAGCTGTCGGAGCCGCCGCGCAGGATGCAGGCGTTGCCCGACTTCAGGCACAGCCCGCCGGCGTCGGCGGTGACGTTGGGGCGGCTCTCGTAGACGATGCCGATGACGCCCAGCGGCACCCGGACGCGGGCGATCCTCAGACCGTTCGGCCGGTCCCACTCCGCCATGACGGTGCCGATCGGATCGGGCAAGGCGGCCACGTCCTCCAGGCCCTTGGCGATGCCCTCCACCCTTGCCCCGTCCAGCTTCAGCCGGTCGATCAGGGAGGCGGCCATGTCGCGCGCCCCGGCGTCGGCGACGTCGCGGGCGTTGGCCTCCAGGATCGCGGCGGACCGTTCCCGGATCGCGGCGGCGGCCGCGCGCAGCGCCGCGTCCTTCCGCTCGGTCGGGGCCAGGGCAAGCACCGCCGCCGCGGCGCGCGCGGCGCGGCCCAACTGCTGCATCTCCCCCTGCAAGGGGTCAACGGTGTGCTTGACGGCGGTCACGGCGGCTTACTCCCGGTCTCGGTTCGTTGGGGGCGGGACTTTAGGTGATTTTCCGGTCCCGGAGAAGGGCTGTCCAGTCGATCTCGTCCAGTCGCCCGACGATCCGGTCGACCGCGTCGAATTCCAGCGTCCGGTGCTGCGGCCAGGCGATGGTGACCATGCCGGCCGCCTTGGCGGCGCGGGCGCCGATCGGGCTGTCCTCCACCGCGACGCAGGCGTCCGGCGGCACGCCCAGACGCTCGGCGGCGCGCAGGTACGGCTCCGGGTCGGGCTTGCCCCGGGTCACGTCGTCGCGCGACAGGGCGAAGCCCAGCGCCTCGGGCATGGCGATGACGGCCATGTTCGCCTCGACGACGCGCCGGGCGCTGTTCGACACGCAGGCCTGGGCGATGCCCGAGCCCGCCAGGTCGGCGACCTTCTCCAGCGCGCCGGGGCGCGGCGGCACGTCGGCCACGTGGGTGACGTAATGGTCGGAGCAGGCGGCGGCGAATTCCGGCAGGTCAAGCGGCAGCGGCTGGACGGCGTTCAGCAGGGCGTAGACCTCCGCCATGGAGCGGCCCAGCAGGCGGTCGTAGTCGGCTTTCGCCAGGGTCTGGCCGTGGCTCTCGCAGACCGCCACGAACGACTTGAAGTGATGGGGCTCGCTGTCCAGCAACGTGCCGTCGATGTCCCAGAGGACGGCTCTTATCATCGGAAGTTCCGGATTGTGCGCGGGAAGGCGTGTCAGGAAAGCACCAGGTCGTCGCGGTGGATCATTTCCGTGCGGCCCTGGTAGCCCAGGATCTCGGCGGTGTCCTGGCTGTGGTGGCCCATGATCAGGCGGGCGTCGTCGGCCGCGTAGGCGGTCAGCCCGCGCGCCAGCTCGCGCCCGTCCGCGGCCCGGACCACCACCGCGTCGCCGCGCTGGAAATCGCCGTCGACCGAGACGACCCCGGCCGGCAGCAGGCTGCTGCCGCGGGCGAGCGCGGCGGCGGCGCCGGCATCCACCACCAGCGTGCCGCGGGCGTTGAGGTGGCCGGCGATCCAGCGCTTGCGGGCGGTCCTGGGTTCGGCCCCGGGCAGGAACCAAGTGCAGGGGGCGCCGCCCCCGGCGGCCGGCGCGTCCAGGGCCGACAGCGCGTTCATCCGCTTGCCCTTGGCGATCACCATGCGGCAGCCCGCCGCCAGCGCGATCCGGGCGGCGGCGATCTTGGTGACCATGCCGCCGGAGCTGTAGCCGGGCGGCGGCTCGCCGGCCATGCCCTCGATCTCGGGCGTCAGCTCCCGGACCTCGGGGATCAGGGTGGCCGTGGGGTCGCGGCGCGGGTCGGCGGTGTAGAGCCCGTCGATGTCGGACAGCAGCACCAGCGTGTCGGCGCTGACCATCTGGGCGACGCGGGCGGCCAGCCGGTCGTTGTCGCCGAACCGGATCTCCGACGTGGCGACCGTGTCGTTCTCGTTGATCACCGGCACCGCGCCCAGCTTCAGCAGGGTGTCGATGGTGTTGCGGGCATTGAGGTGGCGGCGCCGCTCCTCGGTGTCGTCCAGGGTCAGCAGGATCTGCGCGACGGTGACCTCGTGGCGGGCCAGCGTCTCCTGGTAGGCATGAGCCAGCCGGATCTGCCCGGTCGCCGCGGCGGCCTGCTTCTCCTCCAGCCGCAGGGGCCGGCCGATCAGGCCCAGATGCTCGCGCCCGACGGCGATGGCGCCGGACGAGACGATGATGACCTCCTGGCCGCGCGCCCGGCAGGCGGCGACGTCGTCGGCCATGGCGTCCAGCCAGTCGCGCCGGACCTTGCCGGTGGTCTCGTCCACCAGCAGGGCGGACCCGATCTTGACGATCAGCCGCCGCGCGTCGCGCAGGGTGGGGACGCTGCCGGTGGAGCTCTCTTCTGCGGCGGCGGTGGTGGCGTCGGCGGCGGCCAGGTCAGTCGGCATGATCGTCTTCGTCGTCCAGGTCGTGGTCGTCTTCCCCGCGGGCCTCGCCGCCCAGTTCCCGGCCGGGCTCAGCCAGGGTGCGCTCGCCGTGGTGGAGCGGAACCGGATGGCGGCGGCCGGGGGCTGCCTCCTCGGCCTCCTCCTCGCGCGCGTCCTTGATCCGGCGGAGCAGTTCGAACAGGACGGGCTGCACGCCGATGCCGGTGGCGCCGGACAGCACCATCACCGGGGCTCCGGCGGCCTCCTCGAGGATCGCCTTCTTCTCCGCGATCTCCTCGTCGTCGAGGCTGTCGCACTTGTTGAGGCCGACGATCTCCTGCTTCTCGGCGAGGCCGTGGCCATAGGCCTCCAGCTCGCCGCGGATCACCGCGTAGGCCTCGGCCACGTCCTCCTGGGTGCCGTCGATCAGGTGGAGCAGCACGCGGGTGCGCTCCACATGGCCGAGGAAGCGGTCGCCCAGGCCGGAGCCCTCGTGGGCGCCCTCGATCAGGCCGGGGATATCGGCCAGCACGAACTCCTCCTCGCCGACATAGACGACGCCGAGGTTGGGCTGGAGCGTGGTGAAGGGATAGTCGGCGATCTTGGGCCTGGCGCGCGACGAGGCGGCCAGGAAGGTCGATTTGCCGGCGTTGGGCAGGCCCACGAGGCCGGCGTCGGCGATCAGCTTCAGCCGCAGCCAGACCCAGCGCTCCTCGCCCGGCCAGCCGGGGTGGCTCTGGCGCGGCGCGCGGTTGGTCGAGGACTTGTAGTGGGCGTTGCCGAACCCGCCGTCGCCGCCGCGCAGCAGCACGACCCGCTGCCCGACCTCGACCATGTCTGCCAGGACGGTCTCCTGGTCGTCGTCGAGCACCTGGGTCCCGACGGGGACGCGCAGCACGATGTCCTCGCCCTTGGCGCCGGACCGGTCGCGGCCCATGCCGTGGCCGCCGCGCGGCGCCTTGAAATGCTGCTGGTAGCGGTAGTCGATCAGGGTGTTGAGGCCTTCGACCGCCTCGATGACCACGTCGCCGCCCTTGCCGCCGTCGCCGCCGTCCGGCCCGCCGAACTCGATGAACTTCTCGCGCCGGAAGGCGACGATGCCGGGCCCGCCGTCACCGCTCTTCAGGTATACCTTGGCTTGGTCGAGGAATTTCATGGCTCGGATGTCAACAAATGTCAGCAGGAAAGATTGTCTGCGGGAGGTAGGGAGCGGAGGGCGGCGAGGGTAGGGGAGCCCAAACGAAAATCGGGGGGACGGCTGAACCGACCCCCCGATTATCCATTTCCTGACCTCAGGATGCTGGGGCGCCGTTATTCGGCGGCCGCCGGCACTTCCTCGGCTTTCGCGTTCTCATTCACCGAGACGAAGGTCCGGCCGGCGATCGACTTGCGGAAGCTGACCTGCCCCTCGACCAGGGCGAACAGGGTATGGTCCTTGCCGACGCCCACGTTGGCGCCGGGGTGGAACTGGGTGCCGCGCTGGCGCACGATGATGTTGCCGGCGAGAACGCTTTCCCCGCCGTACTTCTTGACGCCGAGACGACGGCCGGCGCTGTCGCGACCGTTGCGGGAGCTACCGCCTGCCTTTTTATGTGCCATTGCTCTGAACTCCTATGGGCCAGGATCGTACCGATCGGGGGTGTCGAGCGCGAGGTTACGCGCTGATCCCGGTGATGCGCAGCACGGTCAGGTCCTGACGGTGCCCGTTCTTGCGCCGGTAGTTCTGGCGACGCTTCTTCTTGAAGACGATGATCTTCGGACCACGATCCTGGGCGATGACTTCGGCGGTGACCGCAGCCCCTGCGACCAGGGGGGTGCCGACCGTCGTGTTGCCGGCATCGCTGACCATCAGGACTTCGTCGAAGTTGATGGAAGCGCCAGCCTCGCCGGCCAGTTTCTCGACCTTGATCACGTCGCCGTTGGCGACTTTGTACTGCTTGCCGCCGGTGCGGATCACTGCGAACATGTTTGCCACTGCCGTATCTGAATACAAACTACGGGCACGACAAACCTCGTCCGAGATTTGAGCCCGCTGGTAAGGAGCGGCGAATATACTCATCGGCGGCGGAGAGTCAACAGGGGGATTGCGGATTCCGCGGGGGCGGCGCCGGCGGAAGCGGCGTCGGATGGTCCGGTCCCCGGGATCGGATCGGGAGTCCGGAACCCATCCGCTGACAGGCGCATATCGAGCCGTGTCCCGAGGTTTATGGAAGAGATGCCGGGATGTCCGTTCCGCCATCCGGAAGATCGGGGTATGATGCTTTCGCCGCCGTCGAGGAGGCTGACCGGTTCGGCATCGAATTGGACCCCCAGGCCGGACCCCAGGGAATGAACCAGATGTCTGAAGATCGTGCAGCCGGGGATCTATCCGTGCTGTTGGGTACCATCAGGCCGTCCGATCTCCGCATGAAAAGCCCGGCGAAGGAATTCGATGACGATGCCGCCATCAAGTTCATCGAGGACAACTGGGACGCCTTGGTGAAGGACGGTGTCGAACGCATGAGGCGCCTGTCGCGCCGGGACGGGCTGTCGGAAGATCATGAGGGAAGAGCAACCGACGAACCCGTGTCGCGACACGATGGTCCAGGCTGAACTTATCACGATCCGGACTTGAAAGATGGCCTTGCGGACGGCGGCTCCATACGCTAGTTTCCGCGCCGCTTCGCCGCCGAACGGTGGGTGAGGCTGCTGCGTCGGACGGGTGGTCGAGTGGTTGAAGGCACCGCACTCGAAATGCGGCGTACCTGCAAGGGTACCGTGGGTTCGAATCCCACCCCGTCCGCCACTTAAGCAGGCTTGCGCACGAACGCTCTCCTTTCCGCGTTGTCGCGCACGAACCCGTAAGTTATCGTAGATGTTGCTCCTCTGGCGGCGGGTGGGGAGTCCCCCCGGCACGCCATCGCGAGGTGATGCGCTTGATGGCTGCCCTGGGCAATGAAGCCGAGTGCGCGGATTTTCGCGGCCTGCCCGAGATCGACGGCGGTCGCGGTCAGGACCACGCCGGTTTCCGACGGGTCCGCGCGGACTGTCCAGCCATCCATGCCGTCGATCTCGCGGCCGTGGGCGGGGACCATCCGGCGGATCGCTTCCAGGATGCGTTCCTCGCCGGAAACCTCGTAGCAGCTTCGCCCTCGCGTTCAAGATGACCTCGTTCATGTCGGCCAGATGCCAGCGCAAGGCCTCGCCGTCCACCTTGTACCAGTCGGTCCGCGGATCGGCACTGAGGATCCGGGCGATCTCTTGGATCGCGCCGAAAGCATCCTGCCCCAGCATTGCCAAGCTCCCTTGAACTTACATTCATGTCCATTCTCATATTTTCGTTCGATAACGAAATTTCTTGCGTGAACTGTTTATATACTTGATTATTGTTGCCATGAATGCCAGAAAGAATGGTGCGGCGGTGTATTGATTTTCAGAAGTTGGAGCCTTTATTTCGTTAGCACACTAATAAATTTTTGGACAGACTCTGCATGTGAGGTGGTGCAACATGAGTTTTCCGGTGGTCCCGTCATGAGTCTCGATCTGGCTTGGTTCACTCCGAAGCACCGCATTCTGATCGACACCTGCACGCTCATGGACCAGACCGGTAGGGCGTGGGTCGAAGTAGTTCTCTGGCCCGAGCTCAAGCGATCCGGCCGACGGCTTGTCGTTCCGGAGAGGGTCTATGCCGAACTCGTCAAGCTCTCCTCCTTATCCTCTGATCCTGCTCGGGCCGCATCGGCGAAGCGGGGTAGGAGGCTAGTGGACGAGATGCGCGCCAGCGGTTGCGCGGATGTCTTCGGTGATGCTGGTGATCCCTTCGCCGATGCTGTGATCGCCAGCGTTGTCACTCGGTACCGCACCAAGTTTGATATGCTGGTCATCACCCAGGATAGCGGTCTTGCGCAACTCCTGACGCAGGTTCGCGATTCGGATGCGATTGCGTCGCGTTACGACCTGACGGTTGCCCGCATCAGCAGCGCTGGCATTGAAGCGTGGATTGCGCCCCGGGGCACGCGGGCGAAGACCACTGCTTCGGGGCGGCGCCCAGGCGCTGCACCCACCGGGATAGGTCCAAGTCCGAGTACCGCACCGCAGGCCAAAGCGGGATTTCCGCCTCCGAGCGGAAAAGTCGCCGCATCCAAAGGAACGGTGACTGTCTCCTCCATCCCCAGAGTCGGTGACCAAGTGCGGACCGAAGCCGGTGACCCGGTCACTTTGGGCAAGGAACTTGCCAGCGGTGGCGAAGGAATAGTCTACCTAGCGGGCCTGGGTAAGGTCGCAAAGATATACAAGGCCAATAGGTTGAGCGTGCTGAATTTTGCTAAGATAAAGCTGATGACTTGCAATAGTGTTGGTATCAAAGGAGTCTGCTGGCCCGAGTCTTTGCTCTACAATGTTAAGCAGGAGCCAGTCGGTTATTTAATGCCACAGGCGGAGGGCTTTCCTCTTGACACGTCGGTTTTCAAGAAACCGCTGCTGCTGAAAAAGCTTCCAAATTGGAAGCGGATCGATTTGGTACGGCTTGCCGTCAGGGTTGCGGAGATTGTCGACGGTCTGCACCGCCAGAACGTAATCTTGGGAGACATAAATCCTAATAACATCCTGGTGACCCCAGATGGGCGGGTGACCTTCGTAGATCTCGACTCTGCTCAGGTGGCGGACTACCCGTGCCCGGTCGGCATGGTGAATTTCACGCGCCCCCAGCACCACGGGAAGGACTTCAGTTCCTACCTGCGCGACTTCGATGACGACCGGTTCGCGCTGGCCGTGATGCTCTTCATGATTCTCGTTCCCGGTAAACCGCCCTATTCCCATACTGGCGGCGGAGAGCCTGGGGAGAATATCCGCAAGAAGAATTTCGGGCCTATAACCCAGAATCAGCATAGATACGGCAAAGTCGCATGGCCGCAGTGAGCGGCCATGCGACTCGTTATGTCAATCGGCGACGGACGACATCAACCGACGACTGATGTCCTCGACGTACTCGGCTTCACGCTCGATCAGAATGACGTTCATGCCCGCTTCCACCGCAGCCTCTCCGGTGGTGCCGCTGCCTGCGAAGGGGTCGAGAACCGTCCCGCCCACGGGTGTCACCAATTTGACCAAATACTGCATCAGGGCGACCGGCTTGACCGTGGGGTGCTCCGATCCGGCCCGATCCTGCTTCGATGCCTTGGCGTTGTAAAAGAAGCGGGCGGGCGTGCCGCTTTGGTCGCCGAAGACAGAGAACGCCCCCAGGACTTCATCACTGCCATCATGGATAACGTTGGCAGGCCAGCGACCGGAAGCATGACCACCGTGCACTCCGGCATGATTACCTGTACGCCAGTTTTTGTGATTTCCAGTACCCGCATTACAGAAGCGTGTCGTGTTGTCCTCTGTCGGCACACGGCATTCATCTATGTTTATCGCTCCAGTTCCATGTGTCGCCACATTTTTGGCGACCGTCCCGCCAAAGGGTTTGCGGGCCAGGACGCAGGGTTCCCACGCGGGTTTCAAGGCCGTTCCCCAACCCGCCCATTCGTCCTTTAAGTTGTGTGACTTGGGAAACCCGCTTCCATACAGCCAGCCGATCTGATCTCGAATATCGAAACCAGCATCTTCGACGTTAACGACCAGCCGGTGGTAAGTGCGGGTGCCGGAGAACGACAGCAGGTGTCCGCCCGGCTTCAGTACCCGCAGACATTCCTGCCAGATCGCCACCGAGGGGACATCGTAGTCCCATTTCTTCCCCATGAAGGACAAGCCATAGGGCGGATCAGTAACAATGCTGTCTATGGAATTATCGGGAATAGTCTTTATGACTTACAGGCAATCACCGTGATGGATATCTATTGTCATGGCTCGTCTCTATTGTTGACGAGCTATTTAGTCCGGTGTTATTTTCTTGATCAGATGATGGCAACGCCACCAGTCTTGCGGTCACGTCGCACGTTGCATCCCACGGCATGGCCGAAGATGACGCGGAGTTTGTCCAGCAGGGGCATCCTCTCCCTGGTGACCTTGCGGACCCGCTCGCCCTTGCGGGTGACCTGCTTCTCCACGGTGACCCGAAGGTTCCACCGGGTCATCACGTCGTTGACGTACCGCTGCATGTGCTGCTTCGACACGAAGAAATGCACATCACGCATGTGTTCAATCCACGAATTGAAGCACTCGGCGGTGTTGTTATGCACGTCGTCGCGGGCGAACTCCGATGCACCGTGGCAGACCGACGAGTGGGCGGCGAAGGACTTGCCGATCTTCGCGTAGACCTGATCCTCGTCCGACATCAGGTGGGCCGAGGCGTCGATCTGAGCGGCGACGATGGCCTGGATGGTGTCATGGGTATCGTCGGGCACCACGGTTGCCCGTGCCTCGCCGTCCCGCTCCACCGCGATGAAGACCGGCTGCTTCTTCGTACCCTTGCCCCGCTTGTGCTTCACCGGTTTCCCATCCTGGTCCTTGGTCTTACGGGGCTTGCCGCCGACGTACTTGCCGTCGAGTTCCACGACATTGGAGAGTTTCTCTCGCACACTGAGCCAGAAACCCTGGAGTTGGCGGAACGCCGTGAGGATCTTCCACACGGATTTCTGGCTGACGCCGGTCCATTCGGCGATCCGGGTGGACGCCATACCGAAGCTCGAATTGGCGTCGTAGTAGATGATCTCGAAGTACTTGACCAGCGGAAGCTTCCGGCTGTGAAGCCAAGTCTGGCTCGTCGCGGTGAACTGACCTCGGCATCCCCGGCAATGATAGAGCCGCCGCTCGGCGGCCTTCCCTTTCATCGCTATGGTATCGACGCAGCCGCACTCCGGGCAGAACCTGCCCTTCGGCCAGACGGTTTCTTCGAGGAATGCCAAGCATGCCTCATCATCCGGGAATACCATTTGGAAGTCGGTCAGTTTCATTGTCGCCCCTTATGCTGGCGACACTATGGCACGGCTGGAACAGCCGTCAAATCTCAGGGCTGAACCCCTACCCATGCTGATTCTGGGTTATAGGCCCGAAGAATTTTCCTTATCCCGTTGGCGACAAAAATGCCAATGGTATGCCGGATGGCCCTTGGCGCTTCATCTGGAGTCACCTGTCCCGCCGCGTGAAAGTGGCGTTCTCTGAGGCATTCACCGAGGATAAACTTCGCTCGCCGTCGGAGTGGATTGAGGTCCTGCGCATGTACGAGCATTCGATCGAGAACGGCTTCATGGACCTCGAGCAGGGCAATGACATTTTCCCGGATCGCGGCAAGCGGCTCTCGGCCGAGGTTCAAGACCGATTCAACATCCGGCAGGAGGAGATGGTCGGGTTCATTTGCCAGTCCTGCGGTAAGGCCTTCGAGATCCGCCGTTCAGTGCTGGAGCGGTACGCCAATCCGCCAAAACGCTGCCCGGATTGCCGAAAGGCTGCCAAGCTACAGGAGCAGTTGGGCGTCAGCGATTTAGGGCCAAGTCCCTCGTCAACAACGAGGTACGCTGGCAATAGGAACTCCGGGCTTGCGCACCCCGTGCCACTGACAAAGTCCTCGCCACCACGATATTCGAGCAGACCGACCGTCACTCAGCCTTACAGCAGCTCGAGAGCCGACGGTATTCTGCTCACTCTGCTCCGCAAAATCTTAGGATAAACATCCATGGCAAGCACCGATCTTGTTCTGAGCCATCACGAGCTAATCGAGAACCCGACGGCCCGCGTTCCCATCTGCTTGGTCCTGGACGCCAGCCCGTCTATGGAAGAAACGCACTACGGTGACAGGCAGACTCCAATCGAGGCACTGAACATCGGCGTACAGGCATTCTACGAAGATATCTCGAAGGACGAAATGGCCCGATATGCGGCCGACATCGCGATCGTCACGTTTTCAGACGTATCGCGGATAGATACTGATTTCGGGTCGGTGGAACGTGGTGCACCGATGGTGTCTATCCACGGCGGCGGCGGCACGTCAATTGGCAGCGGAGTCGAACTGGCGCTCGACATCTTGGAGCGCCGGAAGAAGCAATACAAGGAAACGGGCGTAGACTACTATCAACCCTGGCTCGTCCTGATGACCGACGGTGCCCCTACGGACCAAACGCACCACGGGGCTGGCAGGAAGGTTTCA
Source organism: Skermanella sp. TT6 (assembly GCF_016653635.2). Taxonomy (NCBI): domain Bacteria; kingdom Pseudomonadati; phylum Pseudomonadota; class Alphaproteobacteria; order Rhodospirillales; family Azospirillaceae; genus Skermanella; species Skermanella cutis. Next base: position 4,571,366 of record NZ_CP067420.1, on the reverse strand, counting down.
GATATGGTGAGGCAAAAGAAGCTCATCATTTTTCCGATCGGAGTTGGATCAAAGGCGGACATGCAGACGCTGGAACTCTTCAGTCCGACCCGGCCGCCCTTACGGTTGCAAGGCCTGTGTTTCGCGGAGTTCTTCAAATGGCTCTCGAGTAGTGTGGCGGCCACCTCCAGGTCTACCCCTGGCGAGGCGGTGAAGCTCGATGTGGAAGGCATCAAGGGTTGGGCTGAGCTCTGATATGCCTCGTTTAATTATCCGCAGCGCCTTTGCTTCCGTAACCGGGCGCCAACACGAGGCGTCCGGTACTCCTTGTCAGGACGCCGCTCTCCTACATCGGCTAGGTCGGTCCGGAGTCATTGCGGCCGTCGCCGACGGTGCCGGAAGTGCCAGACATGCCGAGATCGGCGCAAGTGTCGCTGTTTCTGCCGCAACTCATGTTTTGGCGACTTTGAAGTCGAACGTCTTCGCGCTCGATGAACCAAAAGCCGTTTTGAACCAGATTCAAGAAGCACTGACGGCTAAGGCCTGTGAGATCGGCTGTGAGGTCCGCGACTTGGCTTGCACGCTAATGGCGGTTCTCGTGATGAAGTGCGAGGACGATTTCGGATGGGCTGCTTTCCATATCGGCGATGGTGTGATCGCAGCAGAGATGGACGGACAGTTGCAGGTTCTGAGTCGTCCTGAAAACGGTGAGTTCGGGAATTCCACGTACTTCCTCACCGACGCTGGAGCCTCGACGCGATTTCGTGCCTATAAGGGGCAGAGCAAAGCGGTGGCCTTCGCCTTGATGACCGATGGCGCGGCCGAGAGCCTCTATCATCGCGCTAGCGGTCGGCTGGCGCCCGCAGTCGGCACCTTGGTCGGCTGGTCGAGGTCCCTGCACCCCCAGACATATAAAAGCGCGCTCAATAAGAACATGCGGAACGTTATAAGCATAAAGACAGGGGATGATGCAACCCTGGCGATCGTCAGTCTCGGCATTAAGGGTGCCTAACATAACCATCGTTCGACGAAGCGGAAGGTGATGAGGGCTGCGGCGAGGTGATTGAAGGCGGCAAAGATATCCATCCGGCGTTCGTAGCGGACGGAGATCCGCCGGAATCGGGCGAACCATGCCAAGGTGAGGTGGACCCTGCTGGTGAGACAATCGAGGTGGCGGGTTAAGCGAGAGTCCCGCGGGATCATTGCGCCGTGTTGATGCCGGGCATCGGTGTCGGCGCGAGTTGCAGGGTAGCTGCTATACTTCCAATTTCCAGATCCTTGTTGCTGATGCCGGTGGGCATGGGGGCGAAGGTGAGCATCTCCTGGTTTGTCGAGCCTGCTCGGCAAACCAGGGGAGCGGAACCGTTCGGCGCAGCCGATCGTCCCGATGTCCACGGGCATTGCATTTCGTAGATCTGCCGGGGTGTCCGGTAGCCATGCGCCTGATGCAGGCGCTCCTCGTTGTAAAAGTTCAGCCAGGCGCCAATGCCCACCCTGGCATCGGCGACCGAGGCGTAGGCGTGCAAGTACACGTCCTCATATTTCAAGCTTCTCCAAAGGCGCTCGATGAAGATGTTGTCCATGCACCGGCCCTTGCCGTCCATGCTGATCTTGATGGCGTGGGCCTTCAGCGCGCCGGTGAAGTCGGTACTGGTGAATTGACTGCCCTGATCGGTATTGAAGATTTCCGGTCGTCCGAACCGCCGCAGCGCTTCTTCCAGGGCATCGACGCAGAAGTCGGCATGCAGCGTGTTCGAAATCCTCCAGGCCAACACGGCCCGCGAGTGCCAGTCCATGATCGCCACCAGGTAGATGAAGCCCTTGGCCATCGGGATGTAGGTCACGTCGCTGCACCACACCTGGTTGGCCCGGTCGATGATCAGGCCGCCGAGCAGGTAGGGATACTTGGCGTGCTGGGACGCCGCCTTGCTGGTGTTGGGGCGCTGGTAGATGGCGACCAGTCCCATGAACCGCATCAGGCGCTGAACCCGCTTGCGGTTGATGGGGAAGCCCTGGGTGGCCAGCCACGCCGCCATGCGACGCGAGCCGTAGAAGGGCCGCGCCAGGTACTGGCGGTCGATCAGCTCCATCAGCCGGAAATCGTCGGCGCTGACCGGAGCCGGGCGGCGATAAACCGACGCCCGGCTGACGTCCAGCAACTGACATTGGCGGCGCACAGTCAAGGTGGGATGCGCGCGGTCGATCATCGCGCGACGCTCGGCCCGGTCTACTTGCCGAGCCTCCTGGCCAAAAAATCGTTCTCGACCTTCAGTTGGCCGATCTGGCGGTAGAGTTCGCCGACCTGGGTTTCGCTGATCTCATCGTCGCGGTCGCTGCCGCTCTCGAACACGCCGGCCGCGCCGTCGAGCAGCGCCTTCTTCCAGGCATGGATCTGGCTGGGATGGACACCATACTCGCCGGCCAGTTCGCCGACCGTCCGGTCACCCTTGATCGCCGCCAAGGCTACCTTCGCCTTGAACGTCGCGCTGTGTTTCTGCCGAGACTGCTTCACTGACTGCTCCTGTTTCTAAGCCGCATATGGGAGCAGGACTCTCACATACCCACCTGTCTCATTTCCGGGATCCAGCTCACTTTGGGTGGTGGACGGACAGCAGCGGTTGATGTCCCTGACGCGGGTGCTGCTGGCACCGGAGCCGGACCGAGACGAATTCGCCCTGTATTTCGACCTCGACAAGGCGGAGTTCAAAGCTCCACCCAAGGATCGTGCCGTCGATCCCTCCCGTTACCTGCCGATGACCGAGGTGCTGGAGTCGGAACGGCTGATGCGGTGGGTCTTCAAGCATGCGGCCGATCGGCCCGAGCGGCGGGAGCGGGCGTTTACCGTGGGCAAGCGCATTCGCGAATATGAAATCCCGGCCTATCTGGTCCGCACTCAGCGGGAGCATATCCTGCGCGAGATCTTCGGACGCACCAACTCCAGTGGCCACCCGCTCGGGCAAGAACAGGTATTCGATGCTTTGAACGGAGCGCGCGGCCAAGGCCGGCCCGCTTCCCTGCGCCAGATCGTTGCCGAATTGGCATTCATGGGCTTCGGCTCCATCGAGGAAAAGCTGCTGTATCGGCTGTTGCGGGCACTGCAAGGCAGGGATTTTACCGAGCGCAAGGGCGAGGGGCCGCTCCGCCTGGACGATGCTGACGCGGAACGCGCCTATCGTAAGACGGCGGAAGCTGCCCGGCGGGTTATCCAGTTTCTGAAGGACGATGTCGGATTCCGCGCTACGATCTTTTGCCCTACAAGCAACCCTTCGTGTCGCTGGGCAAATTTTTCCATCTCTATCCCGATCCCGGAGCCCGTTCCCGGCAACTGTTGGAGCGCTGGGTGTGGCGCGGGGCTCTGACCGGCGCCCATCGCGGCGATACCGTCTCCACACGAGCCACCTTGGATCGCATCGTCGAAGGAAGCGAAGAGGTTTCCGTGCAGAGGCTGCTGGAGATGGTCGTGAGCCGCCCCGGGGCCTTGCCGAAGATCGATGAGGGCTTCAATTTTCGTTTCGCCACCAGCAAGCTGCTGGCTCTGGCCATGCTCGACCTGAGACCTCGGAACCTGGACAGCGGTGAACTCATCGAGATCGACCAAGCCGCCGAGGGGGAGGAGCAGGAATTTCGAATGCCTTTCATCATCGACAGGCATGACACACCGAACGATGCCCTGCGATCCACCGCCAACCGTCTGATCCATCCCCGCCGCCCGGGGCTCCGCCGGCGATTGGTCGGGGTGCGGGACCCGGAGCTGCTGGCTTCCCACGGCATTCCCGAAGCTGCCGCACAGGCTTTGTACACCGGAGACATCGACGGCTTCCTGAGACTGAGGGCCCACTTCCTGCGGCATCATTGCGAGCGCTTCTTCGCCCGGCATGCGCGCTGGGACGAGAGTGACCGGCCCTCCATCGCGGCGCTTGTGGTCGAAGACGAGGACGTGTGAATGGCCAGGGTTCTCAGCGTTCTGCTCGACGACCTGCCCGTCGGCCGGCTCACGCTCGGCGCCACCGACGGCAGCGATATGCACCATAAGAACTGGAGTCTGATCTATCCAGATGGCCTCAATGCAGCGCTTTCTCCCGCCTATGATCTGGTCTCCACCATCCAGTATCACCCGGATGACACGCTGGCGCTGAATCTCGGGGGATCGAAACGATGGGAGGACGTGACCGGGGAATCATTCCGGCGCATGGCTCGGAAAGCCGGCATCGAGGAAGGCCTCATGGCCGGTTGGGTGGACCAAGCCCGGACCGCTATCCTGGATGCTTGGCAGAAAAGCAGGACCGATTTCGGATACAACGCGCAGGCGCGGGAAAACATCGAGCGCCATTTGGCGCGAGTGCCCCTGTTGGGCCGGTGATCCTGCCGGCATGGTCATGTCCTGCGAGGCGACTGCGGCAATCGGGTTTACGGCGTCGCTCGACCCACGACGCAAGTCATGACTGAACGCCGCGCTCCAAGAGGCGAGGCACAGGAAAGCTGCGATGGGGGAGTCAAGAGGAAGCTCCGCAAGCCTTGGCCAGATCCAACCTGCTGCGATCCAGGATGGTGCTGCTGGACAGGATTGAACTGTCGACCTCTCCCTTACCAAGGGAGTGCTCTACCACTGAGCTACAGCAGCGCCGTCTGCGGTGGCGGGGTATATGCCATAGCGATCCGGCCTCCGCAAGGCCAAAGCTTCGCTTTCCATGATTTAAAATCAGCCTCCTTCACGGGCTGTCCGCAACGCCGGATCGTGCTAAAGCTCCGCCCACACAGGGAAATCCAGCAGGGAGTGCAGGGTGATGAAGATCGGTGTGGTTGGCTGTTCCGGGCGCATGGGCCAGATGCTGGTGCGCCGGATCCTGGCGACGGACGGATGCAGCCTTGCCGGCGGGACCGACCGGCCGGGAAGCGATGCGATCGGTAAGGACATCGGAACGCTGGCGGGACTCGATCCCATCGGCATGCCGGCGACCGACGATCCCGTCCAGCTCTTCGCCGATGCCGACGCGGTGATCGACTTCACCAGCCCGGAGGCGACCGAGCGGCACGCCGCCCTGGCGGCCCAGGCCAAGACGGTCCATGTCGTCGGCACCACCGGCCTCAATCCCGCCCAGACCGAGGCGCTGCGCAAGGCCGCGCAGCACACCAGGATCGTCCATGCGCCCAACATGAGCCTGGGCGTCAACCTGCTGATGGTGCTGGTCGAGCAGGTGGCGCGGACGCTGGGGCCGGACTTCGACATCGAGATCCTGGAGATGCACCACCGCCACAAGGTGGATGCGCCGTCGGGCACTTCGCTGGGCCTGGGACGGGCCGCCGCGGCGGGGCGGGGCGTCGACCTGGACGCGGTCTCGGCGCGCGTGCGCGACGGCCACACCGGCGAGCGGCGCCGCGGCGACATCGGCTTCGCCGTGATGCGCGGGGGCGACGTGGTCGGCGACCACAGCGTCGTCTTCGCGGGGGAGGGGGAGCGGATCGAGCTCGGCCACCGGGCCAACGACCGCCGGATCTACGCGGTCGGGGCCGTCCGCGCGGCGCTCTGGGCCCATGGCCAGCCGCCCGGCCTCTATTCCATGCGAGACGTCCTCGGGCTCGGCTGAAGTATTAACGCGGGCACCCGGGAACAGTGCTCCCGGCGGCGGCGAAAGGCTCCGGTCAGCTTGCGAATCGGAAAGTCGAAACGCCGCCGTCCCTGCGATCTTCTATTTTTGTTCTCTGCGGCATTTTGGACCGGACCATCGAATGACCAGTCCCGCAGCCCGGAATCTGTCTGAAGAAAGGCATAGCTGCGGCAATTTCGGGGTGTTTGTCGCTTGACAGTGTTGCTGCTGTATCAGTAAGCCAGGGGTGACAAGCTTCAAACGAAACCTTAAGAAAGAGGCGCAACCCCATGACTGACAAGCGTAACCAGGGACGCCGGCAGGTCTGCTCGAATTTTGGGGTTAAGGCGTCCATGGTACTCCTTTTGGGAGGGCTTGTCTCGGGTTGCGCGAGCACCGGCCAGACCGGGGTTTCCGGGCCGGCGGCGCTGGAGCCGATCCAGGTCGCGGCGCTCGCCCCGGCGCCGGTCCTGCCGCCCGATCCCAAGGATCCCTGGCGCGACCTGATCGCCGAGGCGGCCGAGCGGTTCGACGTTCCGGAACAGTGGATCAGGGCGGTCATGCACCGCGAGAGCGGCGGGCGCGCCACCGTCAACGGCCGGCCCATCACCAGTCCGGCCGGCGCCATCGGCCTGATGCAGGTCATGCCGGCGACCTATGCGGAGCTGAGCGAGCGCCATGGCCTGGGCCCGTCCCCGACCGATCCGCGCGACAACATCATGGCCGGCACCGCCTATATCCGCGAGATGTACGATCAGTTCGGCAGCCCCGGCTTCCTGGCCGCCTACAATTGCGGACCCGCCTGCTACACCGCGGTCCAGGCCGGCCGCCAGCGGCTGCCGCGCGAGACGCGCCAATACATGGCGGCCCTGGCCCCGGTGGTCGGTCGGACCGCGCCGCGCGGCACCGACGGCGTGCCGGCGGTCCTGGTCGCCGCCGCCGACCGTCCGAAGCCCGTTCCCTCGGCCAAGCCGGCGCAGCCGGTGCGCGAGGCCGTCCAGGTCGCGGCCGCTCCGGAGCCGGTGCGCGTCGAGACCGTCCGCGCGGCGGTCGCGCAAGCCCCGGTTATCCAGGCCCCCGTCATCCAGGCTCCCGTCATCCAGCCCGCCGGCTACGACGTCGCCGGCATCGACGAGGAGGACGACGACGCTCCGCGGCTCTCCGCGCGTCCGTCGCGCCGGGAGAGCGAGGCCAGGGTGGTGATGCGCTTCACCCCCATGGGCGGCGTGGATGCCTGCGGCAGCCTGCGCGGCGTTTCCGACGCCTGCGCGCCGCTCGACGACGCTGGCCGTTCCTGATCCTTCCGTCCTATGATCGCGGCCGAGATGACCGATGATCAGCCCCCCTCGACGCGTCCCGGCGCGTCCCAACCAACCCGGCAGGAGCGGCAGGCCGCCGCCCTCCGGGAGAACCTGCGCAAGCGCAAGGAGCAGGCGCGCGAGCGGCGCCAGTCCGGCGTTCCGGCCGCTCCGGTCCCGGCCCCTCCGGAGCGGGAAGGGGACGGCGACCCTTGAGCTTCGCCCCGGCGTCGGGTAGAAGCGCGGGCATGCCCAGCCTTTCGGAGCCAGCCTTTCGCGAGACCGTCGCCGATGTCGGTCACGACCGATATCCGGATCCGGGAGGCGACGCGGCAGCGTGGCATATGGGCCGTCGCTGTGATCAACGGTCCATTAACTATAGCCGTCCTAGATAGTCGCCGCCCCCACCAAGGTGAATTGAATACCCATGGACAAGATCCGGATTCGCGGCGGCCGGCCGTTGCGCGGCAGCCTGGCGGTCGGCGGCGCGAAGAACGCGGCGCTGCCCCTGATGACGGCCAGCCTTCTGACCGACGAGACCCTCACGCTCGCCCAGCTTCCCCACCTGGCCGATATCACCACCCTGGCGAACCTGCTGGCCCAGCACGGCGTCGTCTTCGGCATGGACGGCTCCGCTCCCCAGGACGGCGCCGCCGGCCGCGTGATCGAGCTGACCACGCGGGAGATCACCAGCACCACGGCCCCCTATGACCTGGTCCGCAAGATGCGCGCCAGCGTGCTGGTGCTGGGGCCGCTGGTCGCCCGCTGCGGCGTCGCCAAGGTGTCGCTGCCCGGCGGCTGCGCGATCGGTGCCCGGCCGGTCGACCTGCATATCAAGGGCCTCGTCGAGATGGGCGCCCAGATCGAGCTGGAGGGCGGCTACATCCTGGCCTCCGCCCCCAACGGCCTGCACGGCGCCCGGATCGTCTTCCCCACGGTATCGGTCGGGGCGACCGAGAACCTTCTGATGGCCGCCTCGCTCGCCAAGGGCGAGACCGTGCTGGTCAACGCCGCCCGCGAGCCGGAGGTGACCGACCTCGCCCGCTGCCTGATCGCCATGGGCGCCGAGATCGAGGGGCTGGGCACCGACACGCTGCGCATCCAGGGCAAGGACCGGCTGCACGGCGCCTACCACACCATCGTCCCCGACCGGATCGAGACCGGCACCTACGCCATGGCCGCCGCGATCACCGGCGGCGACCTGGAGCTGATCAACGGCCGGCTGGAGCATCTCCAGTCCGTGACCAAGGTGCTGGGCGGCGCCGGCATCTCCTTCACCGAGACGGAGCGCGGCTTCCGCGTGGCGCGGGCCAACGGCGTCATGACCGGCGTCGACGTCATGACCGAGCCGTTTCCCGGCTTCCCGACCGACCTCCAGGCCCAGATGATGGCCCTGATGTGCGTCGCCGACGGCGCCGCCATGATCACCGAGACGATCTTCGAGAACCGCTTCATGCACGCGCCGGAGCTGGCGCGCATGGGCGCCAAGATCACCGTCCACGGCGCCTCCGCCCTGATCCGCGGCGTGCCGCGGCTGACCGGCGCGCCGGTCATGGCGACCGACCTGCGCGCGTCCGTCTCGCTGGTCCTGGCCGGCCTCGCCGCCGACGGCGAGACCGAGGTCAACCGGGTCTACCACCTGGACCGCGGCTATGAACGGCTGGAGGAGAAGCTGTCGGCCTGCGGCGCTGATATCGAGAGGGTGAAGGCGGGCTGATCCCTGCCTATATGCGGGGGGACTCAGTACCCCCCTGCAGACGAGACCACACCCATGACTGCCCCGATGAAGCTTCGAGCGGAGGATCAGGAAGACCTCCAGGTCATTTCCGGAATACTCCAGGACGCCATCGTGCCGATCGGCGAAATGTGCTTCCTTCCGGAAGAGAGCCGCTTCGTCATGGTCGCCAACCGCTTCAAGTGGGAGAGCGCGGTCGAGGCCCCTGCGTCCGGCCAGGCCGACATCCCGGTGGACGCCAGCTATGACGGCGACGACGGCGACGACATCACGGTCCCGTTCGAGCGGACCAACTGCGGCATCTGTTTCGACGGCGTGACCGCGGTGAAGACCAAGGGCATCGACCTGCACGAGCGCCGCCAGATGCTGGCCCTGCTGGCGCTGGAAGGCATGGACAGCGGCGTCGCCCTGCATTTCTCCGGCGGCGCCTGCATTAAGCTGGAAGCCGCCGGCTGGGTCTGCCGGCTCCAGGATATCGGCGAGCCCTGGCCGACGACCCGCCGTCCCGCTCACCCGGTGGACTGAATAGTCCTGATATCCGGACTTTCTCCGGGCAAGTGAAATAAGTAAAATGCAGAGCAAATATTTTCAATTCCTGAGCCCGGTGCGGTGGTAACCCGTTCTCGTCTGGGTTCCTTCGGGAAACGACCTTAGGCGGCATTGACCGCGACGACCGCCGTCGAGCAATTTTCCTGACTGAAGCTACAGGCCGGGGCACTGCTCCGGCCGCCCGCCAGCGGTCAGGACGGATGCGGAAAATACTCTCGGTCATCGGCACGCGCCCTGAAGCGATCAAGATGGCCCCGGTCATCAGCGCGCTCGACGGGGCTCCCGATGTCCACAGCCTGGTCTGCGTCACCGGGCAGCACCGGAGCATGCTCGACCAGGTGCTGGCCCTGTTCCGGATCGTGCCGGACCACGACCTCGACATCATGAAGCCCGGCCAGACCCTGGCCGACATCACCACGGCGGTGCTGACCGGCCTGTCCCGCCTGCTGGAGGAGGTCAGGCCCGACCGGGTGCTGGTCCACGGCGACACCACCACCGCGATGGCCGCGACGCTGGCCGCCTTCTACGCCCGCATCCCCGTGGCCCATGTGGAGGCGGGGCTTCGCACCGGCGATCTCCGACAGCCCTGGCCGGAGGAGATGAACCGCAAGGTCATCGACAGCATGGCCGACCTGCTGTTCGCGCCCACGGCCAGCTCCCGCGACAACCTGCTGCGCGAGGGGCTGGGGAACCGCCGCATCCTGGTCACCGGAAACACGGTGATCGACGCGCTGCTTCACACCGTCGGGCGCCTGCGCGGCGATGCCGATCTCACGCGCGAGATGGACGCGCGCTTTCCCTTCCTGTCCGGGGGCAAGCGGGTGATCCTGGTCACCGCGCACCGGCGCGAGAGCTTCGGCGGCGGCTTCGAGCGGATCTGCCACGCCCTGGCACGGCTTGCCGACCGGGGCGACACGGATGTGGTCTATCCGGTCCATCTCAACCCCAACGTCCGCGAGCCGGTGATGCGGCTGCTGGGCGACCGTCCGGGGGTCCACCTGATCGAGCCCCAGGACTACCTTCCCTTCGTCCACCTGATGGAACGCTCGACGCTGATCGTGACCGACAGCGGCGGCCTCCAGGAGGAGGCGCCCTCCCTGGGCAAGCCGGTGCTGGTGATGCGCGACGTGACCGAGCGGCCGGAAGCGGTCGAGGCCGGCACGGTCCGGCTGGTCGGAACCGACATCGACCGTATCGTCGGCGCCGCCTCACGCCTGCTCGACGACGAGCGGGCCTATGCCGAGGCCCGGCGGGCCCACAATCCCTACGGCGACGGCCTTGCCGCCGAGCGCATCCTCAAGGAGCTGACCCGTGCAGCATAAGTTCTCCCGCGTTGCGATCATCGGCCTCGGCTATATCGGCTTGCCCACCGCCGCCACGCTCGCCAGCCGCGGGGTCGAGGTGATCGGCGTCGACGTCAATGAGCACGCCGTCTCCATGATCACCCAGGGCAAGGTGCATTTCAGCGAACCCGACCTGGACATGCTGGTCCGCGCCGCCGTCATGACCGGCAAGCTGCGCGCCGTCGTGACGCCGGAGCCGGCGGAGGCCTTCATCATCGCGGTGCCGACGCCTTTGGCCGACGACAAGCGCCCCGACCTTGGCTACATCGACGCGGCGGCCCGGTCGATCGCCCCGGTGCTGGAAGCCGGCAACCTGATCGTGCTGGAATCCACCTCGCCGGTCGGCACCTCGGCGCGCCTGTCGCGCCAGCTCGCCGAGCTGCGGCCGGACCTGACCTTCCCCCACGCGGCGGGCGAACGCTCCGACATCCGCATCGCCTATTGCCCGGAGCGCATCCTGCCCGGCCGCATGGTGCTGGAACTGGTCGAGAACGACCGCATCATCGGCGGCCTGACCCCCGCCTGCGCCGCCCGAGCCGACCAGCTCTACCGGATCTTCGTCAAGGGCGCCTGCCTGCTGACCGACGCCAACACCGCCGAGCTGGTCAAGCTGACCGAGAACGCCTACCGCGACGTCAACATCGCCTTCGCCAACGAGCTGTCGATGATCTGCGACGGCATGGGCCTGGACGTCTGGCGGGTGATCGAGCTGTCCAACCGCCACCCCCGCGTCAAGATCCTCCAGCCCGGCCCGGGCGTCGGCGGCCACTGCATCGCGGTGGATCCCTGGTTCATCGTGGACGGCATGCC